>NZ_JBEYSG010000024.1:0-86677 GCF_040642635.1 Micromonospora sp. NPDC047793
TGGTACTGCACCCGGGAGGGTGTGGGAGAGTAGGACACCGCCGGACATCTTCTCGATTTAGGGCCACCCCCACGGGGGTGGCCCTAAACGCATTTATGGACCGATCGCCGTAGCCCGACCGCTAAACCCGATCGTGGCAGCCTGAACCGAGACAGCCAGAACCGGGACAGCGCATCGGCCCGCCGGCCGCTAGCGTCACGCGAGTGACGGCGCCCACCGATGGCCCCGCCCCACCAGCACACGACCGGACGATGCCGGGCCCAGTGCCGGCATCTGAGGAGACGGCGCACGCCGGAAGAACGAGGTCGGGGCTGTGGCGTAACCGGGACTTCGGCGTGTTCTGGGCGGCGCAGACGGTGTCGGTGGTCGGCGACGGGTTCGCGTCGGTGGCCGTACCGCTGCTGGTGCTCCAGGTCACCGGGTCGGTGGCGCTGATGGGCCTGCTCACCGCCGTCGCGGGGGTGGCGTCGGTGGTCACGGCCGTCTTCGCGGGAGTGCTGGCCGACCGGGTGGACCGGCGACGCCTGCTGATCGGTGGTGACCTCGCGCGGGCCGTGCTCTTCGCCGCCGTACCGGTGGCGTGGCTCTGGGGGCCGCAGCTCTGGCTGCTCTACCTCGTACTGCCGGCCGGTGCCGCCGTGGGGATGGTGTTCCGGGTGGCGTACGTGGCGGCGGTGCCGGGGCTCGTCGACGTCGGGCGGATCACCGAGGCCAACGGCAAGCTGTCGGCGAGCTACGCGGTCGCCGGGATCGGGGGACCGCTGCTGGCCGGTCTGGTGGCGGCGCGCTTCGGGTACACCACGGCGGTGGCGGTGAACGCCGCGAGCTTCGCCGTGTCGGCGGTCGGGCTGACCGCCGTTCGGCTGCGGCAGGCCCGCCGGGAGCGGACCGCGACGACCCTGGCCGGGCTGCGTGACGAGCTGCTGGTCGGGGCCCGGTTCCTCTGGCGGCATCCGGTGCTGCGGAGCCTGACACTGCTGCTGTCGGCGTTCCTGTTCCTCACCTACGGGCTCGACGACGTGCTGATCTATCACGTCGGGCACGGCCTCGGCGGGTCGGAGCGTACCGTCGGGGTGGTGTTGGGGCTGGCCGCGCTCGGCACGGTCCTCGGCTCGCTGGTGGTGGCGCCGCTGCGACGACGCATCGGCTTCGGGCCCACCTGGTCGGGCAGTGTGGTGACGGCCGGCGTGGCGGTCGCGGCGGTCGGGTCGGCGGGTACGGTGCCGGCGGTGGCGGCCCTGGCGGCGGTGTACCTCGGCGGGGTGGCGGTCGGCGCGATCGGCTCCCTGTCGCTACGGCAGGAGGTGACGCCGAACCACCTGCTGGGCCGGGTCACCTCGGTGTTCTGGGCGACCCACTACGCGCTCGGCCCGATCGGCGCCGCCGTGGTGACGTGGGGCGCGCAGGGGTACGGCGTACCCCTGGTCTGTCTGCTGGCGGGTGGTGGGTGCGTCCTGGTCGGGCTCGCGGCGCTCGCCACGCCGGTGGCGCGGGTCGGCGGGCGGTGACCCGGCGGCGCTCGTCAGTGCCGGGTCTGCACGGTCTCGCGGATCTGTCGCAGCAGCCCGGCGGACTCGTCGACCGAGCGGGACGGGAACATGGCGAGCACCACGCTGCCGTGGTCGGCCCAGCCGCAGACCGCGAAGTCACCGCCGTCGCCGCTGGTGCTGCCGCACTTCATCGTCCCGCCGAGACCGCCCGGGGAGACGTTGCGCAGGTCGCTGATCGCGCCGGTCTCGTCGCCCATCAGCGTGAACAGGCTCTCCAGGTCCCGCTCCGGCTGCCACAGCAGGGTCGTGCCGCCGAAGAGGAGCACCGAGCGGCGGGTGTCGGCCGGATCCTGGTAGACCGCGCCGAAGCTGCTGTCCAGCCGGATGTCGGCCGCGAGGCCGCTGCGCAGGTAGTCGGCGGTGCTCACCGCGCGGTCGCTGGTGTCCTGGCGCAGGCCGGCGACCTCGCCCGGAGTGCTGATCCGGGCGTCCTTCTGCTGCATGATCCGCCAACCCCAGGAGCCGAGCGTGCCGACGCCCGCGAACACCAGGACCGCGATCAACGCCACCGCGATCCGCCAGCGCCGGGACCGGACGGCGCGGCGGTCGGGGCCGGTCGCCGCCTCGGGCTGGTCCAGCTCGATCGGCTCGGCGGTCAGGTCGACCAGCGGGGTGCCGTCGTCGAGGTGGTGGAGGCTGCGGCGCGCGTCGGACATAGCCGACACCGTACGCGAACCACCGGTGGCGCACGTCGGGTCCGCCGAAGCGCTCCGTAGACTTCCAGGGTGACCGAGAACCTGGATGCCCGACGCCTCGACGCCCCGACCCTTGCCGGCCAGTACCTGCCCGGCGAGGTAGAGCAGCGACGGTACGAGCAGTGGGTAGCCGACGGTCGGTTCCGGGCATCGGCGGAGAGCGAGCGGCAGCCCTTCACCATCGTCATCCCGCCGCCGAACGTGACCGGCTCGCTGCACATGGGCCACGCGCTGGACCACACCGTGCAGGACGCCCTGGTGCGGCGCAAGCGTATGCAGGGCTTCGAGGCGCTCTGGCTGCCCGGCATGGACCACGCCGGCATCGCCACCCAGAACGTGGTCGAGCGGCAGCTCGCCGCGCAGGGCCTGTCCCGCCACGATCTGGGCCGGGAGAAGTTCGTCGAGCGGGTGTGGCAGTGGAAGGCGGAGTCCGGCGGGACCATCCTCGGCCAGATGCGCCGCCTCGGTGACTCGGTGGACTGGGAGCGCGAGCGCTTCACCATGGACGAGGGCCTGTCCCGCGCCGTGCAGACCATGTTCAAGAAGCTGTACGACGACGGGCTGATCTATCGCGCGAACCGGATCATCAACTGGTGTCCGCGCTGTCTGACCGCCCTCTCCGACATCGAGGTGGAGCACTCCGACGACGACGGTGAGCTGGTCTCGATCCGGTACAGCGACGACGTGGTGGTGGCCACCACCCGGGCGGAGACGATGCTCGGCGACACGGCGGTGGCGGTGCACCCGGACGACGAGCGGTACCGGCACCTGATCGGCACCGAGGTCGAGCTGCCGTTGACCGGGCGGCGGATCCCGATCGTGGGGGACGCCCACGTCGACCCGTCCTTCGGCACCGGCATGGTGAAGGTCACCCCGGCGCACGACCCGAACGACTTCGAGATCGGGCAGCGGCACGACCTGCCCGCGCTCACCGTGATGGACGAGCGGGGTGTGATCACCGCGCCTGGTCCGTTCCAGGGGCTGGACCGGTTCGAGGCCCGGCCCGCGATCGTCGCGGCGCTGCGCGAGCAGGGCCGCATCGTCGCCGAGAAGCGGCCGTACGTGCATGCCGTCGGGCACTGCTCGCGGTGCCGCACCACGGTGGAACCCCGGCTGTCGTTGCAGTGGTTCGTCAACACCTCGCCGCTGGCGAAGGCGGCCGGTGACGCGGTGCGCGACGGGCGGGTCCGGATCGAGCCGGCGGAGCTGGCCAAGCGCTACTTCGCCTGGGTCGACAACATGCACGACTGGTGCATCTCCCGCCAGCTCTGGTGGGGCCACCGGATCCCGGTCTGGTACGGCCCGGCCGGCGAGGTGGTCTGCGTCGGACCCGACGAGGAGCCGCCGACCGGGACGGGCTGGCACCAGGACGAGGACGTGCTGGACACCTGGTTCTCCAGCGGCCTGTGGCCGTTCTCCACGCTCGGTTGGCCGGAGCAGACCCCGGACCTGGCCAAGTTCTATCCGACCAGCGTGCTGGTGACCGGTTACGACATCCTCTTCTTCTGGGTCGCCCGGATGATGATGTTCGGCCTGTACGCGATGGACGGCAGGCAGCCGTTCGACGTGATCGCCCTGCACGGCATGGTCCGTGACGAGCACGGCAAGAAGATGTCGAAGTCGTTCGGGAACGTGGTCGACCCGCTGGACTGGATCGACCGGTACGGTGCCGACGCGACCCGCTTCACGCTGGCCCGGGGCGCCAACCCGGGCGGCGACGTGCCGGTCAGCGAGGAGTGGTGCCAGGGCTCCCGGAACTTCTGCAACAAGCTCTGGAACGCCACCCGGTTCGCGTTGATCAACGGCGCGCACACCGGCGGTCCGATGCCGACCGCCGACAAGCTGTCGACCGTCGACCGGTGGATCCTGTCCCGGCTGGCGCACGTCACCGCCGAGGTCGACGAGCAGTTCGAGGCGTACGAGTTCGCCAAGGTGTGTGACCTGCTCTACCACTTCGCCTGGGACGACGTCTGTGACTGGTACGTCGAGCTGAGCAAGCCGGTGCTGGCCGGCGGGGGCGAGTCGGCCGAGGTCACTCGCCGGGTCCTCGGTCATGTGCTGGACCACCTCCTGCGGCTGCTGCACCCGGTGATCCCGTTCGTCACCGAGGAGTTGTGGACCGCGCTGACCGGCGGCGAGACGCTGCTCACCGCGGCCTGGCCGGCTGCCGACCGGGCGCTCGTCGACGACGCCGCCGAGGCGGAGGTCGCCACCCTGCAACGGGTGGTCACCGAGGTCCGCCGGTTCCGCTCGGACCAGGGCCTGCGCCCGACCCAGCGGGTCGCCGCCCGGCTCGACGGCCTGGCCGGCGCCGGCGTGGCGGCGCACGAACCGCTGATCCGGTCGCTCGCGCGGCTCGACGCGCCCGCCGACGACTTCCAGGCCAGCGCCACGCTGGCCATGGCGGGCGAGGTCAACGTCGCGCTGGACACCCGGGGCTCGATCGACGTGGCCGCCGAGCGGGCGCGACTGACCAAGGACCGGACGGCGGCCGAGAAGGAGGCCGGGCAGGCCCGGGCGAAGCTGGACAATCCGGCGTTCGTCGGCAAGGCCCCCGAACCGGTCGTCGCCAAGATCCGTCAACGACTGGCCGTCGCCGAGGCCGACCTGGCCCGGATCGACGCCGCCCTGGAGGCCCTGCCCTCGTGAGCGACGACCGTACCGAGAACACCGATCGTGGTCGGCCGCGCGGCGACCGCGCCGCGCACGCCGCCTTCGCCCAGGCGGAGGCGGAGCTGGCCGGGCGCGGTTTCACCCGGATGGTGTTCGAGCTGGACCGCATCTCGTCCCTGCTCGACCTGCTGGGCAGCCCGCAGCGGGCGTACCCGTCGATCCACCTGACCGGCACCAACGGCAAGACCTCCACGGCCCGGATGATCGACTCGCTGTTGCGGGCGTTCGGGCTGCACACCGGCCGGTACACCAGCCCGCACCTGGAGAGCGTCCGGGAGCGGATCAGCCTGGACGGCGAGCCGGTGGACGAGACCCGGTTCGCCGCGGTCTATCAGGAGATCAAGCCGCTGGCCGAGCTGGTGGACGACCGGTCGGCGGAGCCGCTGACCTACTTCGACATGACCACCGCGCTGGCGTTCGCCACGTTCGCCGACGCTCCCGTCGACATCGCCGTGGTCGAGGTGGGCCTCGGTGGCGCCGAGGACGCCACGAACGTGATCCAGGCCGGGGTGTGCGTACTCACGCCGATCGGGTTGGACCACACCGAGTGGCTCGGTGACACGCTCCAGGACATCGCGGTCGCCAAGTCCGGCATCATCCACCCCGGCGCCACGGTGATCTGCGCGGCGCAGGAGGAGGAGGCCGCCGAGCCGATCCTGCAACGCTGCGCCGAGGTGGGCGCGACCATCGCCCGCGAGGGCGCCGAGTTCGGCGTGCTGCGTCGGGCGGTCGCCGTCGGCGGGCAGGTGCTCACCCTGCAAGGACTCGGCGGGGTGTACGAAGAGGTGTTCGTCCCGCTGCACGGCGCGCACCAGGCGCAGAACGCGGCGCTGGCGCTCGCCGCCGTGGAGGCGTTCCTCGGCGCCGGCGCGCGGCGGCAGTTGGACGTGGAGGCGGTCCGGGAGGGCTTCGCCACGGCCAGCTCGCCGGGCCGCCTGGAGCGGGTCCGGAACGCCCCGACGATCCTGCTGGACGGTGCGCACAACCCGCAGGGGATGGCCGCCACGGTCACCGCCCTGCAGGAGGAGTTCGCGTTCAGCAAGCTGGTCGCGGTGGTGGGCACACTGGCCGACAAGGACGCGCCGAGCCTGCTGGAGCTGCTCGAACCGGTGGTCGACCAGGTGGTGGTGACCCGTAACAGCTCGCCCCGGGCGCTGCCGGCCAAGGAGTTGGCCGCGCTCGCCGCCGAAGTGTTCGGGCCGGACCGGGTCGAGGTCGCCGAGGAGATGCCGGACGCGATCGAGGCGGCGGTGGCGCTGGCCGAGGAGGACGTACCGGGTGAACTGGCCGGGGTCGGGGTGCTGATCACCGGCTCGGTGGTGACCGTGGCCGACGCCCGCCGCCTGCTGAAGCGATGAGCGAGCCCACGGGCGCGGCCCGGCCGGACGAGACCCCCGAAACCATCACCGGTGGCGGTGCCGGATCGGGGCAGCCCGAGGGCGTTCCCGGGACGGACGGTGACGGTCCGCCGGGACAGCGCCGGTCCGGGCTGCGTGATCCGCAGCGGGCGGTACGCGGACTCGGCGCAGGCACCCTCGCGCTGGAGGCGCTGGTGCTGCTGCTGGCGATCCAACCGATCCGGGTCGTCGGCGGTGACCTCGGCGGTCCGGCGCTCGCGGCGGTGGTGACGCTGGCCGTGCTGGCGGCGCTGCTGGCCGGGCTGATGCGCCGACCCTGGGCGTGGCAGGCCGGCACCGTGTTGCAGGGTCTGCTGCTGCTGTCCGGCCTGCTGCACTGGGCGCTGTTCGCGCTGGGCGTCATCTTCGCGCTGGTGTGGGCGTACGCGTTGCACGTCCGTCGGGTGATCCTGGGCTGACCGGCGTCCGTGCCGGTCGGCGGGTCACGCCTCGGCGCGTTCCCGCCACTGGGTCAGGGCGATGCCGTGCCCGTCCGGGTCGCGGAACGCCGCCGCCCACACCTCCAGCTTGGTGCCCCGGTTGACCACCCGGGGCGCGTAGGTGAACCGGACGCCCGAGTCACGCATCCGCTCGTAGGCCGACTGGATGTCGTCGACGTCGAGGTTGACGTGCACCAGCCGCCGGTTCATCGGCTGGGCGCCGGTCACCTCGCGCAGCACCAGCCGGGTGGCCCCGGAGGAGAGGACCGCGTTGCCGTTGCCCCGGTCGACCTCGCGGAAGCCGAGCCGGTCCCGATAGAACTCCAGCGATCGGGACAGCTCGGTGACGAGCAGGGTGATGCCCACACCGCTGATCGGGGCGGCCAGGTCGGCGGTGTCCGGGTCGAAACCGAAGATCGCCTCGTCCAGTTCCCGGTCGTCCACCTGCGGATCGTCGGGGTCCGGGGCGCCGGTCGCCGCCGCGTGCACCGGCTCGTCCTCGTGCGGTGCCGACCGGGTGTGCCCGGCGGTCGTCGGGTACGGGTCGTCCAGCGGCAGGTCCAGCGGGTCGAGGGGGCCCGTCGGGGCGGAGGGCGGATCGGCCGGTCGTCCGGCGGCCGGTGCCGTGCTCGGCGTACCGGTGACCGGCGCGCCGGCCGGGTGGTCGTCGCGCGGCAGGTCGGCGAAGAGGTCGGTCTCGTCCGGGGCGGCGGCCGTCGCGGCGAACCGCTCCTCGGCGGGGGTACGTGGCGCGGGCGTGGCGCGGCGGGGCAACGGGGCGTCGCTACTCTGCTCGACCACGGTGCCCTCCAGCACCACGGGTCCACCCGGGCGCTGGCGTACCCGGACCGGGTCCCGGGACTCGACCGGCTCGACCGGGTCGTCGCGGAGCGGGGTGCCGAGCGGGTCACCCAGCGGGTCGTGGAAGTCGTCCTCCGGCGGCCGGTCGGCCCACGGCGGGGCCTGCTGCCCGATCAGCACCTCGTCCGGCGGGCCCTGCCCGACGAACTCGTCGGCGAACTCGGGCGGCAGGTCGGCGGTGCCGGCCTCGGCGTGGGTGGGCACCTCGTCCCAGAGCACCCGGACGTGTCGCGGGTCGTCCAGCGCCACCCGGATCGGCAGTGTCTGGCCCAGCGACGGCCACTTGGCGACCGGCACCCGCGGCTCGATGATCTTCTTGGACCGGGGCGGCAGCCCGGGCGCGTCGATCACGAGCTGGAGTTCGCAGCGGCCGAAGGCGTACTGGGTGGGTGGTTCGGAGGCGCTGTGCACGTGCCCGGCGCCGACGACCCAGGTGCGACCGCCGCCGCGTACGGTGGCCAGCGCGATCGCCAGCACCAGCAGGGCCACACCGAGCGCCACGATGGCCCAGCTCGTCATGCCCAGCCCGAACAGCACGACGAAACTGGCCACGGTGCCGAGCACCGCCGCGATCAGTTTGCGTACCGGTGCGATGGGTCGGTTCCCGCCGTTCGCCACAGTGGACCTCCCGGGTGGTCAGGCCCAGGCTAGGCCGGATCGGGGGCCGGGGGAAGGACCGACCACCGCGCCGGGGCCGGGACCGGGTCGCTAGGCTGACCGTACCCAGCCCGACCGACTTACGCCCTCAGGAGGAACCCAGCGTGTCCAGCAGCAGCCCGGACGAGCGCACGCTCGTACTGATCAAGCCCGACGCGGTCCGCCGCGGCCTGGTCGGCGAGATCGTCTCCCGCTTCGAGCGGAAGGGGCTGCGGATCGACGCGATGGCGTCCCGGACGATGGACGCCGCGCTGGCCGACGAGCACTACGCCGAGCACGTGGACAAGGCGTTCTACCCGCCGCTGAAGACGTTCATGACCAGCGGCCCGTTGGTCGCGCTGGTGCTCTCCGGCGACCAGGTGATCGACGTGGTGCGGGGTCTGATCGGCGCCACCGACGGACGCAAGGCCGTCGCCGGCACCATCCGGGGCGACCTCGCCCTGTCCAACCGGGAGAACCTGGTGCACGCCTCCGACTCCCCGGACAGCGCCAAGCGCGAGCTGGCGCTCTGGTTCCCCGAGCTGGGCTGACGACCGCCTCCCCGAGTTGGGCTCACGACAGCGGCGAGCCGGCCCGTCGACGGGCCGGCTCAGGTCGCCCAGGGCAACTTGTCCGGGTTGGCGACCAGGAAGATGTCGGTGATCCGACCGTCGGCGGTGCCGAGCATGACCGCATACCGGGAGCCGCCGGCGGTGATCACCACGGCGGCCGGCTGACCGTTGAGTTCGGTGCGGTGCACGGTGAGCGGCCAGCCCTTCTCGCGGACGCCCAGCAGGAACCGGACCACCCGGTCCGCGCCGGTGATCGGGTTGCGGGCGGCACTCACCCGACCGCCGCCGTCACTCCAGGCGATCGCGTCGGCGGCCACCAGCTCGGTCAGCCTCCGCAGGTCACCCTCGCCGGCGGCGGCGATGAACGCCTCCAGCAGTCGCTCCTGCTCCGCCCGGTCGGCGGTGAACCGGCGCTGCTCGCGCCCGATCCGGGCGGCGGCCCGGTGGTGCAACTGACGGCAGTCCTCGACGGAACGGTCGAGCAGCTCGGCGATCTCGGCGTACGGCAGCTCGAACGCGGTGTGCAGGACGTAGACCGCGCGCTCCGGCGGGGTGAGCCGCTCCAGCAGGTGCAGCAGCGCGGTGGAGAGCGAGTCGCGCAGTTCGGCGCGTTCCAACGGGCCGAACGGTGACGGTGCCGTCGGTACCGGCTCCGGCAGCCACTGCCCGACGTACGCCTCCCGGGTGGCCTGCCGGGCCCGCAGCCGGTCCATGGACAGGTGGGTCACCACCCGGGACAGGTAGCGGCGTGGCTCGGTCACCCGGCTCCGGTCGACGCGGGCCCAGCGCAGGTAGGTCTCCTGGAGCACGTCCTCGGCGTCGTGCCGGCTGCCGAGCAGCCGGTACGCCAGACCGAGCAGCATCGGCCGGTGCGCGTCGAGCGCACCGGCCGCCTCCGCCGCCTCCGCCGGGTTCAGTCGTCCGACGGGAGATCGTTGCGGAAGGTCACCGCGATCCGGTTCCACACGTTGATTGTGGCAATCGCCAGGACCAGGTCGGCGAGCGCCTTCTCCGGCCAGACCTTCGCCGCGTCCTCCCACACGTCGTCGGGTACCCCGTGTTCGCCGAGCCGGGTCACCGCGTCGGTCAACGCCAGCGCGGCGCGTTCCCGCTGGTCGAAGAAGGGCGCCTCGCGCCAGGCGGCCACCGCGAACAGCCGCCGGCTCGACTCACCCGCGCCGAGCGCCTCCTGGCTGTGCATGTCGACGCAGTACGCGCAGCCGTTCAGGATCGAGGCGCGCAGCTTCACCAGCTCCAGCACGGTGTGGTCCACGTTCGCCCGGACGTACTTCTCCAGCCCCATCACGGCGCTGAACGCCCCTGGCGCCACCTCCGCCACGTTCATCCGCTGCATGACAACCCTCCCGCTAGATCGCTCCGACACCCCCACGACGGGCGCACCCCACAGGGCGTGACAGGTACACCCTGTGACGCCGGTCATGGAGGCTCGTCGTGGAGGTGCGCGTCGATCATGGACTCGTGGTCGGTGATTCGCCCCGTGCGGCCCGGTTTGCGACTGCCGGGACTCCATGATCGGCGGGGTGGGGTTATCGGGAGGAGGGGGACGGGTGGGATGGGTATCATGGGTGGGTATGGCGATGATCCGGCAATCACCGGTGAGCCTCCGGAAGAACGGCCGGGTGACCGGCTCAGTAGAACCGGACGGGTCGGCCCGTCACAGCCGGTCAACGAGCGGGTGGTCGTACTCCGGCCACCAAGCGGGGTGGTACCGCGGGCCCGGCCCGGGGCGCCGGTGACGGCGTACCGGTGACGGCTCGTCCTCGCAGACCCACACGACAGTGAGCGTCAGCGAGGAGAGCGACCCCCGATGGGCTATCCGTTGCACGACCCGACCGCCACCGGCGTCCCGGCCAGCCCGGACCTGCCCGCGGTCGAGCGCCGGGTGCTGGAGCACTGGACGGCCGACAAGACCTTCGAGGCCAGCGTCGAGCAGCGTCCCGCCTCCGGCCGGCAGCCGGAGACGGCGACCGGTGCCTCGGCCGGTGACGCCGACAACGAGTACGTCTTCTACGACGGCCCGCCGTTCGCCAACGGCCTGCCGCACTACGGTCACCTCTTCACCGGGTACGTCAAGGACGTGGTGCCGCGCTACCAGACCATGCGCGGCCGGCGGGTGGAGCGGCGCTTCGGCTGGGACTGCCACGGCCTGCCCGCCGAGGTGGTGGCCGAGAAGCAGCTCGGCATCACCAGCAAGGCGGAGATCCTCGACCTCGGCGTGGCCCGGTTCAACGACGCCTGCCGCTCCTCCGTGCTGGAGTTCACCCAGGACTGGGAGCGGTACGTCACCCGGCAGGCCCGCTGGGTCGACTTCGCCAACGACTACAAGACCCTCGACCTGGACTACATGGAAAGCGTCATGTGGGCCTTCAAGACCCTGCACGACAAGGGTCTGATCTACGAGGGTTTCCGGGTGCTGGCGTACTGCTGGCGGTGTGAGACGCCGCTGTCGAACACCGAGACCCGGATGGACGACGTCTACCGGGACCGGCACGACCCCACGTTGACCGTGTGGTTCGGGCTGACCGCCGACGAGTCCGCGCCGGAACTGCTCCGGGGGCCGGTCCGGCTGGGCGTCTGGACCACCACGCCGTGGACGCTGCCGTCGAACCTGGCGCTGGCCGTCGGGCCGGACATCGAGTACGCGGTGCTGGACCGCGACGGCGAGCGCTACGTCGTCGGCGCCGGTCGCCTCGGGGCGTACGCCAAGGAACTGGAGGGGTACGAGCAGGTCGGCACGGTACGCGGCGCCGACCTGGTGGGGCGGCGGTACACCCCGCTGTTCGACTTCCTCACCGCGCAGGCCGGACCGCAGGCGTACCAGGTGCTCGGCGCCGAGTTCGTCACCACCGAGGACGGCACCGGGATCGTGCACCTCGCCCCGGCCTTCGGCGAGGACGACCAGAACGTCTGCAACGCGGCCGGCATCCCGACCATCGTCACCGTGGACGACCACACCCGGTTCACCGGGCTGGTCCCGCCCTACGAGGGCGAGCAGGTCTTCGACGTCAACAAGCCGGTGATCCGGGAGCTCAAGGAGCGGGGGGTGGTGCTGCGGCAGGACACCTACACCCACTCGTATCCGCACTGCTGGCGCTGTGACACCCCGCTGGTCTACAAGGCGGTGTCGTCGTGGTTCGTCGCGGTGACGACGTTCAAGGACCGCATGGTCGAGCTGAACCAGCAGATCAACTGGACGCCCGGACACATCAAGGACGGCTCGTTCGGCAAGTGGCTGGCCAACGCCCGGGACTGGTCCATCAGCCGGAACCGGTTCTGGGGCTCGCCCATCCCGGTGTGGCGCTCGGACGACCCGAACCACCCGCGCGTCGACGTGTACGGGTCGCTGGAGGAGATCGAGCGCGACTTCGGCGTACGCCTGACCGACCTGCACCGGCCGGCGGTGGACGACCTGGTCCGCCCCAACCCGGACGACCCGACGGGCCGGTCGATGATGCGCCGCGTGCCGGAGGTGCTGGACTGCTGGTTCGAGTCCGGCTCGATGCCCTTCGCCCAGGTGCACTACCCGTTCGAGAACCGCGACTGGTTCGAGAGCCACTACCCGGGTGACTTCATCGTCGAGTACATCGGGCAGACCCGGGGCTGGTTCTACACCATGCACGTGCTGGCCACCGCGCTGTTCGACCGGCCGGCGTTCCGCAACTGCCTCAGCCACGGCATCCTGCTCGGCTCCGACGGGCGCAAGATGTCCAAGAGCCTGCGCAACTACCCGGACGTCTACCACGTCTTCGACTCGTACGGGTCGGACGCGATGCGGTGGATGCTGATGTCGTCGCCGGTGCTGCGGGGCGGGGACATGCCGGTCACCGAGTCGAGCGTCCGGGACGCCGTGCGGCAGGTGCTGTTGCCGCTCTGGAACGTCTGGTACTTCTTCTCGCTCTACGCCAACGCCGACGGCTACCAGGCGAAACGGAAGACCGACGCGGTGGCGACCGGTGCCGGCAGCCTGCTCGACCGGTACGTGCTGGCCAAGACCAACGAGCTGGTCGAGACGGCCGGCGCGCAGATGGACGCGTACGACATCTCGGGGGCCTGCGCCACCGTCCGGTCCTACCTGGACGCGCTGACCAACTGGTATGTGCGTCGCTCGCGGGACCGGTTCTGGGCGGGCGACACGGAGGCGTTCGACACGCTCTGGACGGTGCTGGAGACGCTGTGCCGGGTGGTGGCGCCGTTGGCACCGCTGACCGCCGAGGAGATCTGGCGCGGGCTGACCGGTGAGCGGTCGGTGCACCTGACCGACTGGCCGCGTGCCGAGGACTTCCCGGTCGACCACGAGCTGGTGGCCGCGATGGACGCCACCCGGGCGGTCGCCTCGGCGGCGCTGTCGCTGCGCAAGGCCAAGGGTCTGCGGGTCCGGCTGCCGCTGGCGAAGCTGACCGTGGCCAGCCCGGCGGCCGAGCAGCTGCGGCCCTTCGCCGACCTGGTCGCCGACGAGGTCAACGTGAAGGAGGTCGTCTTCACCGACGAGGTGTCGGCGTACTGCCAGCAGGTGCTCACCGTGGTGCCCCGGGCGCTCGGACCTCGGGTCGGCAAGCAGGTGCAGCAGGTGATCAAGGCGGTCAAGGCGGGGGAGTGGGAGTTGGTCGACGGCGCCCCGGTCGCCGCCGGGGTCACGCTGGCCGAGGGCGAGTACGAGCTGCGGCTGGTCGCGGCCGACGCCGAGCACTCCGCCCCGCTGCCGGGTGGTGAGGGGGTGGTGGTGCTGGACACCGTGGTCACCCCCGAACTGGCCGCCGAGGGGCTGGCCCGGGACGTCGTCCGGGTGGTCCAGCAGGCCCGCCGCGACGCCGACCTGGACGTCTCGGACCGGATCGCGGTGACGGTGTCGGCCTCGGCGGAGGTGCGCGCGGCGGTGTCCGGGTACGCCGAGTTCGTGGCCCGTGAGGTGCTGGCGGACCGCGTCGACTTCGCCGACGAGCTGGACGGCTTCGCCGGTGAGGTCGGCGAGGGCGAGCAGGTGACGGTCGAGGTGCGTCGCGTGTGAGCTGACGTGTGTTGATGTGTAAGGAAGGGCCCCCTACTAACGCCTGCGGTAGTACCGGGGGCCCTTCCTAACATCCGGCACCCAGCTTGCGGACCTGCCCGACCTCGCTCCGGTCGAAGTGCGACGGTCCGCTACGGTGACACCGCCCCTACCTCACTCGATCCGCCGGAGGACCAGTGCCGCTGCTCTACACCATCGGCAGGTACACCGTGGCCCCGGCACTGCGGCTGGCCTTTCAGCCGAACGTGGAGGGGCTGGAGCACATCCCGGCGACCGGCGGCGCGATCTTCGCGGGCAACCATCTGTCCGTGGCCGACGAGTTGTTCCTCGGCACGGTGGTGCCTCGGCACCTGGCGTTCTGGGCCAAGTCGGACTATTACAAGGGTACCGGGGCGAAGGGCGCGTTCCATCGGTTCGTGCTCAACGGCCTGGGCGCCATCCCGGTCGAGCGGGCCGGCGGGCGGGCGGCGTTGACCGCCTTCGACGCGGCGATCCCCGCACTCCAGGGCGGCGACCTGGTCGCCATCTATCCCGAGGGGACCCGTTCGCCGGACGGCCGGCTCTACCGGGGACGCACCGGCACCGCCCGGCTGGCGCTGGCCGCCGGTGTCCCGATCATCCCGGTGGGCATGATCGGCACCGACAAGGTGCAGCCGATCGGCGCCCGGATGCCGCGACCCGGGGGCGCGAAGATCACCGTGCGGTTCGGCAAGCCGCTGGACTTCACCGGCCGCTCGGCGGACCGGACGTCGCTGCGGGAGATGACCGACGAGCTGATGGCCGAGATCCAGAAACTGACCGGCCAGGAGTACGTCCCGCGCTACGCCCCGCCCCGCGCGAAGCCGCCCGCCCCGGGCGAGCCGACGCCGGGTAGCACGACGCCGGGCAGCCCGACCACGGGTGGGCCCGCCACGGGCGAGTCGCACCCGGGTCAGTCGACGCCGGGGGAGTCGGCTCCGGGCCGGTAGACCCCCGGGTCGGTCGACCCCGGGCGGGCCGACCACAGGCTGAGCGCAGGCCGCGGACGGCCCCGCTCAGCCGCCCTTCGTCGAGACGATCTGTCGCCGCATGGTGGCGAGCAGCTCGGCACTGTCGTCCACCGAGAGCCCGGTGAAGACCGCGCTGGTGATGCTGCCGTGGTCGACCGAGGTGCAGACCACCACCCCGACGCCGTCGACGTTGCCCACCGCGCACCGCTCGTGCCGCCCCCGCACGCCGGTCTCCACGACCTGCGCCTCACCGAGCGAGTACTGCTGGGTGAGGCGTTCGATCTCGCCGTCGGCGTCGGCCGAGGGGGCGAAGCGGAAGCCGGTGCCGCCGAAGACGGTGACCTGCTTGCCGGCTCCGGTGGTGTAGATGCCGGCGAAGGTGTCGTCGGCGAGCAGGTGCGCCTGGCGCATCTGCGTCTCCAGCCGTCGGGCGGCCTGCGTACTGCGGTCGTCCTGGCGGAGTTCCAGATCGGCCACCTGGCTCGGCAGCGAGGCGTTCGCCGGGTACTGGCTGGCCATCGGGACGCCGTAGTAGGCCGGGCAGCCGCAGCAGCAGGCGATGGTCAGCAGCAGCATCCACGGCCAGCGGCGACGCTTACGGGGACGGGCGTACCCCGGAGGCGCCTGCCAGCCCGGCGGCGGTGCGGGTGGCCCGGTCTTCCGACCCCGCCAGCCCCGGATCGGCGGTGCCGGTGCGGCCGGCGGTGCCGGTGGCGGGGCGTGCCGCACCGGTGGCGGCGCGACCTGCTGCGGACGCCCCGGCGCGGCCGGCGGTCGCATCGGCGCGGCCGGCGCCGGCGGGGTGGGTCGCGCGGCCGGTGGCGGGTACGCGGGCGGCTGGTGTGCCGGTGGGGCCGAGGAGACCGGTGGTGGGTACGCGGGCGGCTGGTGCGCCGGTGGCGCGGACGACACCGGTGGTGGGTACCCGGCCGGTTGGTGCGCCGGTGGGGCCGAGGACACCGGCGGTGGGTACCCGGGCGGTTGGTGTGCCGGTGGCGCGGGCGAGACCGGCGGCGGCACGGGGGTGTAGGACCGGGTCGCCGGCGGTGCGGGGTAGGACAACGTGGGCGGCGGCACGGCGGGCATGTCCGCCGAGGGCAGGTGCCAGCCACTGGTGTCGGCGCCGGCCCACGGGTCCACCGGGGTCTGGTGCTCCGGCGCGTCGGCCGGTGCCACCGGCGGCAGCGGGGTGGGCTCGGCGGACATGCCCCAGATGCGGCGGCGCGGCGGGGGCGGCGGTACGGCGGCCGACCCGCTCCAGCGCGGCGCGGGCTTCTCCACGGCCGTCGCATCGGGCACGGCGGTCGCGTCGGGCCCGGCCGCCGCCTCGGGCATCACCCGGGTGCCCTGCGGGCCGACCTCGGGAGGCGGCGCCACGGTGGTACGCGCGTCGTCCTCGGACGGTGTCGACCCGCTCCGCCCGGCGGCCTCGTCGACCGGACGGGTCGCGTCGACCTCGTCCACGGACCGGGTCGGATCGACCTCATCCGCACGTCGAGTCGGATCGGCCTCGTCCACGCGTCGGGTCGCGTCGGCCTCGTGTGCGTCGGGTGTCGGATCGGTCCCGGCCCGTGTCTGGTCGGGCGCGTTCGCGGCTCGGGTCTGGTCGATCTCGGCTCGGGTCGGGTCGAGCGGTACGGCTGGTGGGGCGGGGTGGGTCGGTCCTGCGGGACTGGTCGGGTCGGCGTCGCCGACCGGCTGGGTCTCGTCCGCCGCCGAGGTGGTGGCTGGCGGTGCGGGGTCGAGGGTCTGCTCCTGGGTGACCGCTGACTCCCCGTTCCGGTGTGTGTCCGGACGGTTCCCGTCGACCGGCCGGTCTGCTCCCGGCTGCGGCTCCGGCATCGCGGCAATCTCCTCTCACGCCGACCCGAGGCTAGTACCGGTGTGCCACCGGGGCAGAACCAGGCTGGTCCCCATGCCCGCTTGTTAGGAAGGGACCCTTCCTATGCACCAGGCGTTAGTAAGGGTCCCTTCCTTACATCAGTGGCGGTCGCCGGTGTGGTGGAGGGTCGATTCCGCTGGTGCCCTTCTCGGCCAGGTGTGGCGTGGTGGCCGATGGGTGGGCGCGTACCCTTGGGCATCATGAGCGTCCCGTCCACCACTCCGCGTCCTGTCGCGGCCAACTCCGTCTGGCCCCGCCTGGAGCCGCTGCTGCCCCAGGTGACCAAGCCCATCCAGTACGTCGGTGGCGAACTGGGTGCGGTGGTCAAGGAGTGGGACTCCGCGACCGTGCGCTGGGCGCTGATGTATCCGGACGCGTACGAGGTGGGCCTACCCAATCAGGGCGTGCAGATTCTCTACGAGGTGCTCAACGAGCTCCCCGACACGCTCGCCGAGCGGACGTACGCGGTCTGGCCGGACCTGGAGAAGCTGATGCGCGCCCACGAGGTGCCGCAGTTCACCGTCGACGCGCACCGTCCGGTCGGTGACTTCGACCTGTTCGGCGTCTCGTTCGCCACCGAGCTGGGCTACACCAACCTGCTCACCGCCGTCGACCTGGCCGGCATCCCGCTGCTCGCGGTCGACCGTACCGACGCCGACCCGGTGATCGTGGCCGGCGGGCACGCCGCGTTCAACCCGGAGCCCATCGCCGACTTCGTCGACGCCGCCGTGCTCGGTGACGGCGAGGAGGCGGTCCTGGAGATCACCGCGATCGTCCGGGAGTGGAAGGCGGAGGGCTCGCCCGGTGGCCGGGACGAGCTGCTGCTGCGGCTGGCCCGCACCGAGAGCGTCTACGTACCGCGCTTCTACGACGTGGACTACCTGCCCGACGGCCGGATCCAGCGGGTCGTGCCGAACCGGGCGGACGTGCCGTTCCGGGTGCACAAGCGCACCACGATGGATCTGGACGCGTGGCCGTACCCGCGTAAGCCGCTGGTCCCGCTCGCCGAGACGGTGCACGAGCGGTACGCGGTGGAGATCTTCCGGGGTTGCACCCGGGGCTGCCGGTTCTGCCAGGCGGGCATGATCACCCGCCCGGTGCGGGAGCGGTCCATCACCACGGTCGGGCAGATGGTGCAGCAGGGGCTGGAGTTCTCCGGCTTCCACGAGGTGGGTCTGCTGTCGCTCTCCTCCGCCGACCACTCCGAGATCGGTGACATGTGCTCCGGCCTCGCCGAGCAGTACCAGGGCACCAACGTGTCGCTGTCGCTGCCGTCGACCCGGGTGGACGCGTTCAACATCGATCTCGCCCAGGAGCTGTCCCGCAACGGCCGCCGGACCGGGCTGACCTTCGCCCCGGAGGGCGGGTCGGAGCGCATCCGCAAGGTGATCAACAAGATGGTGTCGAAGGACGACCTCATCCGCACCGTGGTCACCGCGTACACCAACGGCTGGCGGCAGGTGAAGCTCTACTTCATGTGCGGCCTGCCCACCGAGACCGACGAGGACGTCCTCGAGATCGCCGACATGGCCCACGAGGTCATCCGGGCCGGTCGCGCCGCCACCGGCTCGAAGGACATCCGCTGCACCGTGTCCATCGGCGGGTTCGTGCCGAAGCCGCACACCCCGTTCCAGTGGGCGTCGATGCAGCGCCCGGAGGTCATCGACCACCGGCTCAAGCTGCTCAAGCAGGCGATCAACTCGGATCGTTCGCTGGGGCGGGCGATCGGTTTCCGCTACCACGACGGTGAGCCCTCGTTGATCGAGGGACTGCTGTCCCGGGGTGACCGCCGCGTCGGCGCGGTGATCCGCCGGGTGTGGGAGAACGGCGGCCGGTTCGACGGCTGGAGCGAGCACTTCTCGTACCAGCGCTGGGTGGAGGCGGCCACCGAGGTGCTGCCCGGGTTCGGGGTGGACCTCGACTGGTACACCACTCGCGAGCGCGAGGAGCTGGAGGTCCTGCCCTGGGACCACCTGGACTCCGGCCTGGACAAGGACTGGCTCTGGCAGGACTGGCAGGACTCCCTCAGCGAGTACGAGCAGGACGACTGCCGCTGGACGCCCTGCTTCGACTGCGGCGTCTGCCCGACCATGGACACCGAGATCCAGATCGGCCCGACCGGGCGGAAGCTGCTCCCGTTGGCCCCGGTCAACGGTCTGAAGCTGCCCACCGGCGCGCAACAGTGACCCCGGGGCCCCGGGCGGGGTCCGACACCGAGGAGCAGGACGATCAGTAGGAAACCTCAGCCCGAGGGCGGCCAGGCGCCGGTCGTCCAGCGCGTCCGGATCCGGTACGCCAAGCGTGGCCCGCTGCGGTTCACCTCGCACCGCGACTTCGCCCGGGCGTTCGAGCGGGCGCTGCGTCGTGCCGGCGTACCGGTGGCCTTCTCCCAGGGCTTCACCCCGCACCCCAAGATCTCGTACGCCAGCGCCGCGCCGACCGGCGTCGCCAGCGAGGCGGAGTACCTGGAGATCGGCCTGCGCGAGGAGGTGGACCCGGCGCAGTTGCGCGAGGCGCTGGACACGGCGCTCTCGCCCGGCCTCGACGTGCTCGACGCGGTGGTGGCCACCGGCAGCGGGCTGGCCGACCGGATCCAGGCGTCCCACTGGCGGATCGAGCTGCCGGAGGTGGATCCCGAGATCCTGACCAAGGCGGTGACCGCGTTCCTGGCGGCCGACGAGGTGCTGGTGGAACGGATGACCAAGCAGGGGCGGCGGACCTTCGACGCTCGCGTCGCCGTCACCCGCATCGATATGATCACGTCGTCGGCGACGCCTTCCGTGGCCCCGGCCGTACCGTGTGCGATACTCGAACTGGTCGTGCGGCAGGTCACCCCGTCCGTACGGCCCGATGACGTCCTTTCCGGCTTCCGCGTGGTGGCCGGCCTGGAGCCGCCGGTAGCCCCGAAGGTGACCCGGCTGGCTCAGGGCACGCTGACCGCGCAGGGTGCGATCGTGGATCCGCTTGACGCGGACCGCGACGGGGCAACCATCGGCGGGCGCTGACCGACGGTCGGTGCTCAGACAGGCAGACTTCGCCGGTCGCGCACGCCCGTGCGCCCGGGGAAACACCTTTGCGGCGACCCTGCGTGGCAGCGCTCACCCGCGCCCGGGGAAGCCAGAACTGGAGAACGTCCATGCTCGAGAACGAGCCCGAGGGCGGCGAACGGACCGGTGCGAACCCGGCCGGCGAGACCGCTGAGACCAGCACCACCGGCACGGCGGGCAGCGCCTCACCGGTGGCCCCCGACGCGTCGGAGGAGACCTCCGGCACCGTGAGCGGTGCGGCGGACCTGGGCAGTCCGTCCGCCGCCGAGGCACCACCGCGCAGGCGGGCCACCCGTCGCCGGGCCACCCCGGTCACGCAGCCGGAGCAGATCGACGCCCCGGTCGAGGCGTCCAGCGACCCGGCGCCGGGCAGCTCGGAGGCGCCGCAGGCGGAGGTCTTCGCCCCGGTCTCCGGTGACCTGGACGAGGCGCCGAAGACGCCCCGGCGACGCCGCAAGGCCACGACCGCGTCGAAGACCGCCGAGGAGCCGCTGGCCGTGGCCGAGGTCGAGGCCGCCGACGGGGACGTCGTACCGCCGGTGAAGGTGACCCGTACCCGTCGCAAGAAGGCCGCCGCGCCGCCGGCCGAGGTTCCGGCGGTGGTCGAGGAGCCGGTGGTCGAGGAGCCGGCACCTGCGGCCGGTACCGACTTCGGTGCGGCCGCGCTGCCCCCCGAGGGCGCCGCGCCGGTCGAGGAGACCGAGAGCGACCCGGCCGAGACGGTGACCCCGACGGAGCCGGAGGCCGAGCCCGCGCCGGAACCCCGCTCCCGTCGACGGCGTGCCGCGCTCAGCGCGCCGACGGTGTTGTTCATGGCGCCGGAGGAGGTCACGGCCCGCGCCGCCGCCGCTGCGGCTGCTGCGGCCGCACCGCCCGTCGAGGAGGAGACGCCCGAGGAGCCGGCGGAGCCGGCCCGGCGCCGTCGCCGGGGTCGGCGCGAGCCCGAGCCGGAGCCCGCCGTCGAGGCGGAGGTCGAGGAGGAGCCCGCGGCGGAGGCCGACGAGGCCGACGACGAGGACGAGGACGGCTCGGGTCGGCGTCGCCGTCGACGTGGCCGTCGGGGTCGGGGCCGGGGCAAGGGTGGCGCCGAGGACTTCGACGAGACCGACGAGAACGAGGCCGAGGAGGCCGTCCAGAGCGACGCGGACGAGACCGAGACCGAGTCCGACGAGAGCGGCGACGAGGGCGACGGCGACGGGATGACCCGGCGTCGGCGTCGGCGCCGCCGCCGGGGGGCCGGTGACACCGAGGGGGGCGCCGACGACGGCGTACCCACCGTGGTGAAGATCCGGGAGCCGCGCCGCACGGTCGACGAGGTGCAGGGCGTCTCCGGTTCGACCCGGTTGGAGGCCAAGCGGCAGCGCCGCCGGGACGGCCGCGAGCAGCGCCGGACCCGCCCGCCGATCCTGAGCGAGTCGGAGTTCCTGGCCCGCCGCGAGGCGGTCGACCGGGTGATGGCGGTACGCCAGCGCGGTGACCGCACCCAGATCGCCGTCATGGAGGACGGCGTGCTGGTCGAGCACTACGTCACCCGCAACTCGGCGGGCACCATGGCCGGGAACGTCTATCTCGGCAAGGTGCAGAACGTGCTGCCGAGCATGGAGGCGGCGTTCGTCGACATCGGCCGGGGCCGCAACGCCGTGCTGTACGCGGGCGAGGTCAACTGGGACTCCACCGGCCTGGAGGGGCGGGCCCGCTCGATCGAGCAGGCGCTCAAGTCCGGCGACTCGGTGCTGGTGCAGGTCACCAAGGACCCGATCGGGCACAAGGGCGCGCGGCTGACCAGTCACGTCGCGCTCTCCGGTCGGCACCTGGTGTACGTGCCCGGCGGCAACGCCTCCGGGATCAGCCGCAAGCTGCCGGACACCGAGCGCAAGCGACTGCGTGACGTGCTGAAGAAGCTGGTGCCGGACGGTGCCGGCGTGATCGTCCGGACCGCCGCCGAGGGCGCCAGCGAGGACGAGCTGGCCCGTGACGTCAAGCGGCTCCAGGCGCAGTGGGAGGACATCCAGGCCAAGTCCACCGAGGGTGGCGCGCCGGTGCTGCTCTACGAGGAGCCGGACCTGGTCATCCGGGTGGTCCGGGACCTGTTCAACGAGGACTTCCGCGAGCTGGTGATCGAGGGCGACCAGTCCTACGACATGGTCGAGTCGTACCTGTCGCACGTCTCGCCGGACCTGGTCGCCCGGCTGCGCCGGCACGTGGGCACCACCGACGTGTTCGCCGCGCACCGCATCGACGAGCAGATCCTCAAGGGGCTCGACCGCAAGGTCTTCCTCCCCTCCGGCGGCCACCTGGTGATCGACCGGACCGAGGCGATGACCGTGGTCGACGTCAACACCGGCAAGTACACCGGGGCGGGCGGCAACCTGGAGGAGACGGTCACCCGCAACAACCTGGAGGCGGCCGAGGAGATCGTCCGTCAGCTGCGGCTGCGGGACATCGGCGGCATTGTGGTGATCGACTTCATCGACATGGTGCTGGAGTCGAACCGGGAGCTGGTGCTGCGCCGGTTGACCGAGTGCCTGGGCCGGGACCGCACCAAGCACCAGGTCACCGAGATCACCTCGCTGGGCCTGGTCCAGATGACCCGCAAGCGGATCGGCGCCGGGCTGCTGGAGGCGTTCAGCGAGACCTGCGACTGCTGCAAGGGTCGCGGCCTGGTCATCCACACCGAGCCGGTGCCGGAGAAGCCACGGTCCGGTGGCCCGGAGAAGGTGAAGGCGGTCGCCACGGCCACGCCGGCCGCCGAGCAGACGAGCGGCTCGCGGCGTCGGGGCCGCAAGGGCGCCGCCGAACGGACCGTCGTCGAGGTCGCTGAGACCGAGGAGACCGCCACCGCCACGGCGGACGCGGACTACCACGACACGATGGGCTACGACCTGTCCCGGTACGAGACGGACACGCCGGTCGCCCCGGACGTGGCCGACAGTCAGCAGGGCGAGTCGGCCCGGCTGGCCGCTCCGGACGACCCGGACGCGCTGGGCGAGAGCGACGAGGAGGAGGGTGCCGAGGGTGGCACCGGCCGCCGTCGCTCCCGGCGTGGTGGCGCGCGCCGCCGTACCCGACCCTGAGCACGCTGCGGTGCACCTGACCGGTCCACCGCACCGACGTCGATGAGCCCCGCCCGCGGAGACGTCCGCCGGGCGGGGCTCCGGCGTATCGTGACGCGGGTGCGGCCGGCCGGGTGACGCCACGGCCGGTGACCGGGTGGTGGCCGAGCGGTGGCCCGGTCCGGTGGGGGTGGCCCGGTTTGGGACCGGCCGCGGCCATGGCGTACGCTAGCCTGCGGCGCACTTTGGTGTGCCGAGTTCCCGTGTGCCCGCGCCGCCGTGCCTCTGCTACCCGGCGAGCCGCCGCGGGGACGACCGCCAGCAGCCTCAACGACAGGGAGTCCGCCTCCGATGTACGCGATCGTCAAGACCGGCGGCAAGCAGTACAAGGTCGCCGAGGGCGACGTGATCGAGGTCGAGAAGCTCGCCGGTGCCCCCGGCGACGCGGTGAAGCTCGCCGCGGTGCTCCTCGTCGACGGTGACGACCTGGTGACCGACGCGGCCAAGCTTGCCGAGGTCGAGGTGTCCGGCGAGATCGCCGCGCACACCAAGGGCCCGAAGATCCGGATCCACAAGTTCAAGAACAAGACCGGCTACCACAAGCGCCAGGGTCACCGCCAGCCGCTGACCCAGGTCAAGGTGACCGGCATCTCCAGCGGGAAGTAGGTCGTTCTCAGATGGCTCACAAAAAGGGTGCGTCCAGCTCGCGTAACGGCCGTGACTCCGCGGCCCAGCGGCTCGGCGTGAAGCGCTTCGGTGGTCAGGTCGTCAGCGCGGGCGAGATCATCGTCCGGCAGCGCGGCACCAAGTTCCACCCCGGTGACCTGGTCGGCCGTGGAGGCGACGACACGCTCTTCGCGCTCTCCGCCGGTGCGGTCCAGTTCGGCACCAGGCGCGGTCGCAAGACCGTCAGCATCGTGCCGCAGCAGTAGCTTCGAGGCGAAGCGGGCCGTGGACCTGATGTCCCGGCCCGCTTCGTCATTTCTCACGCGGGGTAGCGCCCCGCTGGAAGGATTGCGGCGTGACGACGTTCGTTGACCGGGTCGTTCTGCACCTGCAGGCCGGCGACGGCGGGCACGGTTGTGTGTCGATCCACCGGGAGAAGTTCAAGCCGTTCGGTGGCCCCGACGGCGGTAACGGCGGCCACGGCGGCAGTGTGTCGCTGGTGGTCGACCCGCAGGTGCACACGCTGCTCGACTTCCACTTCCGTCCGCACGTCAAGGCGCAGAACGGTCGCGGTGGCGCGGGTTCCAACCGGGACGGCGCCAACGGCGGCGACCTGGTGCTCACCGTGCCGGACGGCACGGTCGTGCAGACCGCCGACGGCACCGTGCTGGCCGACATGGTCGGTGCCGGCACCACCTTCGAGGTGGCCCGGGGCGGGCGTGGTGGCCGGGGCAACGCCTCGCTGGCCAACTCCCGCCGGAAGGCACCCGGTTTCGCCGAGTTGGGCGAGCCGGGGGAGCAGCTGGACGTCGTGCTGGAGCTCAAGAGCGTCGCCGACGTCGGCCTGGTGGGCTTCCCGTCGGCCGGCAAGTCGTCGCTGATCTCGGTGATCTCGGCCGCCAAGCCGAAGATCGCCGACTACCCGTTCACCACCCTGGTGCCGAACCTCGGCGTGGTGCGGGTCGACAACCACACCTTCACCGTCGCCGACGTGCCCGGACTGATCCCGGGTGCCGCCACCGGCAAGGGCCTGGGGCTGGAGTTCCTGCGGCACGTCGAGCGGTGTGCCGTCCTGGTGCACGTGATCGACACCGCGACGCTGGAGCCGGGCCGGGACCCACTGGCCGACATCGACACCATCGAGGCGGAGCTGGCCGAGTACGGCGGTCTGGCAGACCGGCCGCGCATGGTGGCCCTGAACAAGATCGACGTGCCCGACGGCCGGGACCTCGCCGAGATCGTCCGGCCCGACCTGGAAGCGCGCGGTCTGCGGGTCTTCGAGGTGTCGGCGGCCACCCGGGAGGGTCTCAAGGAGTTCATCTACGCGATGGCCGAGCTGGTGGCACAGGCGCGGGCCGCGGTGCCGCCGGCCGAGCCGACCCGCATCGTGATCCGGCCCAGGGCGGTCGACGACGCCGGGTTCACCGTCGAGGTGCAGGACGACGGCTCCTACACGGTGCTCGGTGGCCGTCCGGAGCGGTGGGTGCGCCAGACGAACTTCGACAACGACGAGGCGGTCGGCTACCTCGCCGACCGGCTGGCCCGACTCGGCGTGGAGGAGCACCTGGCGAAGGCCGGTGCCCAGCCGGGCGACCTGGTGCGCATCGCGGACCGGGAGTTCGACTGGCGGCCGACCCTCTACGCCGGGGCCGACTACGTGCCGGGCTCCCGGGGCCGCGACGAGCGGCTGGAGGAGAAGACGAACCGGGCCAACGCGGCGGAGCGGTTGGCGGCCCGCAAGGCGCGCCGGCAGCGGCCGGAGGACGAGGTGGAGGCGGCTCCGGCACCGGACGACGCCGGATAGCGCGCCACCGGCCGACACGGGTTCGACTGCCGGCGACCGTCACGTCGAGGTGGTCGGGCCCGGTCAGGGGCGGTCCAGCGGATCGTCCAGCCGTCCGCCGGTGCCCGCACGGCGGGAGAGCAGCAGACCGAGGGCCAGCATCCCCAGGGCCAGGCCGAGGTGCAGCCAGTTGTCCGCGCCGTTGACCGGGATGAAGTTGGCGCCCGCCTGGTCGACGACGACCAGGCCGTAGATCCAGAGCACCAGGTACACCGCGCCGCCGCCGATCAGGAACAGACGTGCCCCGGCCACGCTGCGGGCCAGCGCCAGACCGGCCACCCCGAAGGCGAGGTGGACCAGGTTGTGCAGGACCGAGACCTGGAACACGCCGAGCAGCTTCGCCTCGGAGTGGTGGCCGGCGAAGGACAACTCGCCGTAGTTCGTGGTGATGCCGGGAACGAACCCGAGCACCCCGATCAGGAGGAAGACCACCGCCAGCACCAGTGCGGCGAGCTGGGCGCGGGTTCTGCGCCGGGTCGGCTTCTCCAGCGACCTGTGCGCCATCGTCGTCACCTCCGTGAGCCCGCGACCGTCGCGGGGTGGGTCCCCGGCTCCGACGATCTCGCATGTGCGCCGCCGTCGGGGGCGACTCCGGAGAAATGACGACTCTGGTGGGGCCCTGCGCACCGTGTGCCCCGGTCCGGCACGGCGGGACGAACCCGCCGACCGGGGCGACCGGCGGTGGGCTCAGTCCAGGTCGAACTCGCCGTCCTGGGCGCCCGCGACGAAGGCGTCCCACTCGGCCTGCGTGAACACCAGCACCGGGCCGTCCGGCTCGGCGGAGTTACGCATACCGATGAGGTCGTCGACGAAGGCGACCTCCACCGCCGCCTCCGAGGTGTCGCCCTCGGCCCGCTGCCAGACCGCCCGGGAGAGGTCGAAGTCACCCTTGGGGTGCGCTGTCATTGCGTCAGTCCTCCAGTACAGGGAAATTGGGGAAGCTCGTTCGATGCCTCATCGGGCAGGATAAGCGGATGCCGAGCCTGAGCCGTGCAGAGTCGACCGCGCGTGGCGCGTCGATCTCCGTCGTTTCCTACCACGTGGACCTCGACCTCACCGGTGGCGACGAGCGGTTCCGCTCGCTGGTCACGATCCTGTTCCGGGCCACCGGCAGCGAGACCTTCGCCGAGGTGAAGCCCGCGAGCCTGCTGGCGGTACGCCTCAACGACCGTGACCTCGATCCGGCCGCCTTGGACGACAACCGGCTCGTCCTGACCGGGCTGGCCGAGGAGAACACGCTGACCGTCGAGGCGGAGATGGCGTACACGAACACCGGTGAGGGGCTGCACCGGTTCGTGGACCCGGCCGACGGTGAGACCTACCTGTACGCGATGTCCTTCCTGGACGACGTGCAACGCATCTTCGCCGCCTTCGACCAGCCCGACCTGAAGGCGCCGGTCACGCTCGCGGTCACCGCACCGGAGCACTGGACGGTCGCGGCGAACGGCGCGCTGGCCGCCAACCCGGCACCCGGGCGCTGGGAGTTCACCCCCACGCTGCCCATAGCCACGTACTTCTTCACGCTGATCGCCGGCCCCTGGCACGTCCGGCGGGACAGCCACGACGGCATCCCGCTGGGGGTGTACTGCCGCCGGTCGTTGGCCGAGCACCTGGACGCCGACGCCGACGAGATCTTCACCATCACGAAGCAGTGCCTGGACCGGTTCCACCAGCTCTTCACCGAGCGGTACCCGTTCGGCAAGTACGACCAGGCGTTCGTGCCGGAGTTCAACGCCGGGGCGATGGAGAACCCGGGCCTGGTGACCTTCCGCGACGACTACGTCTTCCGCTCGGCGGTCACCGACTCCGAGCGGGAGGAGCGGGCCACCACCATCGCCCATGAGATGGCGCACATGTGGTTCGGTGATCTCGTCACCATGCGCTGGTGGGACGACCTGTGGCTGAACGAGTCGTTCGCCGAGTACCTCGGCACCCGGGTCACCGCCGAGGCGACCCGGTTCGACCAGGCGTGGACGACCTTCGCGCTGCAACGCAAGGCCTGGGGGTACGCCGCCGACCAGCGCCCCTCCACCCACCCCGTCGCGCCCGAGGAGGTGGCCGACGCGGCGCAGGGGCTGCTCAACTTCGACGGCATTTCGTACGCCAAGGGCGCCAGCGTGCTGCGGCAACTGGTCGCCTGGCTCGGTGACGAGGCGTTCCTGGCCGGTCTGAACGATCACTTCGCCCGACACCGGTTCGGCAACGCCACCCTGGCGGACCTGCTCGACAGCCTGGGTGCCGCCAGCGGCCGGGACCTCACCGACTGGGCGGAGCCGTGGCTGCGTACGGCGCAGGTGAACACGCTGCGGTCCGAGGTGCGGCTGGACGCCGACGGCCGGTACGCCGAGGTGGCCGTGGTGCAGACCGCCCCGCCGTCGCACCCGGTGCTGCGTCCGCACCGCATCGGCGTCGGCCGGTACGCCGTCGACGGCACCGCCGAGCGGCAGGAGGTCGACCTCGACCCGAAGGCCGACGACGGTCGTACCGTGCTCACCGGGTTGGTCGGCGAGCCGGCGGCGGCGGTCCTGCTGCCCAACGACGGTGACCTGACGTTCGCCAAGATCCGTCTGGACCCGGCCTCGGCCGACGCCGTGCCACTCCTGCTGCCCCGGCTGGCCGACCCGCTGGCCCGGGCGCTGCTCTGGGGCGAGGCGCTGGACGCCGCCACCGACGGGAAACGGCCGGTGCCGGCGGTGGTGGACCTGATCGAGGCGGCGCTGCCCGCCGAGACCGAGGTGATCATCGCCGAGGACGTGCTGGCGCTGAGCCGGTCGCTGGTCGACCGCTACCTCGACCCGGCGGCCCGGCAGACGGCCCTGGCCCGGATCGCCGACGCCTGCCGCCGGTTGCTCGACGGTGCCGCGCCGGGGGAGTCGTTGCAGTTGGCCGCCGCGCGGGGCCTGATCGCCGTGACCACCGACGCCGACCTGCTGGGCGGCTGGCTCGCCGGTCGGGGCGTACCGGCCGGGTTGGCCGTCGACACCGAGCTGCGCTGGTCCGTCCTGGCCCGGCTGGTGGTGCTGGGGGCCGCCGGTGCGGCCGAGATCGCCGCCGAGGCGGACACCGACCCGAGCGCCGCCGGCGCGGAGCGGGCCGCCACCTGCCGGGCCGCCCTGCCCGACCCGGCCGCCAAGCAGGCCGCGTGGGAGATCATCGTGTCGAACACCGAGCTGTCCAACCGGCTGGTCGAGGCGACGGCCGCCGGTTTCTGGCGCCCCGAGCAGGCGGAACTGACCGCCGAGTACGTGCCCCGGTACTTCGACGACATGCCGGCCGCCGCGCGGCTGCGTACGCCCTGGGTGGCCGACCGGGTGGCCAAGCTGGCGTTCCCCCGGTACGCGGTGGCGCGATCGACCCGGGAGGCGGCCGAGGCCCTGCTGGCCCGCGACGACCTCACCCCCGGGTTGCGCCGGGTGGTCACCGACGCCGACGACGACCTGCGGCGGGCGCTCCACGCCCGATCGGCGGTCGACGGCACGCCCAGCTGACCTGGTGTCGCCGGGTCGGTGCCGTGGGTCACGGCCCGGCCCGGCGTGAACCGGATTCGGCATAGGATCATGGTGTGCGGGAAGACATCCGGCGGGTCGGGATCATGGGCGGCACGTTCGACCCGATCCATCACGGCCACCTCGTCGCGGCGAGCGAGGTGGCGGACCGGTTCGGGCTGGACGAGGTGGTGTTCGTGCCCACCGGGCGGCCCTGGCAGAAAGAGGACGTCCCGGTCAGCCCGGCCGAGGACCGCTACCTGATGACGGTGATCGCGACCGCGTCGAACCCCCGCTTCCAGGTCAGCCGGGTCGACATCGACCGGGGTGGTCCCACCTACACCGTCGACACGCTGCGGGACCTGCGCGCCGAGTACGGCCCGAAGGCCCAACTGTTCTTCATCACCGGCGCGGATGCCCTGGAACGCATCCTGAGCTGGAAGGACCTGGACGAGATCTTCGAGCTGGCCCACTTCATCGGGGTGACCCGGCCGGGCTTCGAGCTCTCCGACGAGCACGTACCCGCCGACACGGTCAGCCTGGTGCAGGTGCCGGCGATGGCCATCTCGTCGACCGACTGTCGGGCGCGGGTCTCCCGGGGCGTACCGGTCTGGTATCTGGTGCCGGACGGTGTGGTGCAATACATCGCGAAACGGCGGCTCTACCAGGGTGATTAGCCGGTTTCATCCCGATTACTGCGTGAAACCGCCAAGTCGGGAATCCGCAGGGTGTGAGAGGCTTGAGAGCATCGCACGGGTGATCGAGGGAGAACGGTGACAGTTTCGGAACGCGCTCACGAGCTGGCGATGGCCGCCGCCCAGGCCGCGGCCGACAAGAAGGCTCAGGACATCGTCATCATCGACGTGGGTGACCAGCTCGCCATCACCGACGCGTTCCTGATCGCCGCGGCCCCGAACGAGCGTCAGGTGCTCGCCATCGTCGACGCCATCGAGGAAGCCCTGCTCGAACTGCCCGAGAAGGCCAAGCCGGTGCGGCGCGAGGGCGAGCGCGGCGGCCGGTGGGTGCTGCTCGACTACGTCGACATCGTGGTCCACGTCCAGCACACCGAGGAGCGCGAGTTCTACGCCCTCGACCGGCTCTGGAAGGACTGCCCCACCATCCCCTTCGTCGACCGGGACCTGGCCAGCGCCGAGGCCGCCAGCGGATCCGGCGAGTGACCCGGCTGATCGTCTGGCGGCACGGCAACACCGACTGGAACGCCGCCGGTCGGGTGCAGGGGCAGACCGACGTACCCCTCAACGACCGCGGCCGCGAGCAGGCGCGCCAGGCCGCGCCGCTACTGGCCGCGCTGCGACCGGACGCCATCGTCGCCAGCGACCTGAGCCGAGCGGCGGACACCGCCGGTGCGCTGTCCGCGCTGACCGGTCTGCCGGTACGCTCCGACGCCCGACTGCGCGAACGCCACTTCGGACGCTGGCAGGGCCTCCTGCTGACCGAGGCGACGGCCCAGTTCCCGGCGGAGTTCGCCCGCTGGCGGGCCGGTGACCCCGACCCGGGCGCGGAGATCGAACCGTTGAGCGAGTTGGGCAAGCGGATGGGCACCGCCCTCCAGGAACTCGCCGACGAACTCGCCGGCCGCACGATCGTCGTGGCCACCCACGGCGGTGCCGCCCGGCAGGGCTGCGGTCAGCTGCTCGGCTGGGAGCCCAGCGTGCTCCGTGCCGTCGGCTCGCTGCGCAACTGCCACTGGACCGAGCTGCGGCACGACGCCGACCGTGGGTGGCAGATGCGGACGCACAACGTCGGCCCGGTCGACGTACCGCCGGTCACACCCGCCCGGCCGGGCTCCGCCGAAGCGGTCTGACGCCGCACCGCACCGATCGGCTACCGTGCCGGGCATGCCCGTCGCGGTCGTGACCGACTCCACCGCCTACCTGCCGCCCGAGCTGGTGCCCGCGCACCAGCTCACCGTGGTGCCGTTGACTGTGGTGCTCAACGGCGTCGAGGGACTGGAAGGGGTCCAGACCTCCCCGGCGGACGCCACCCGCGCGCTGAGTGCCCGCCGGGTCTCGGTGAGCACGTCCCGCCCGTCTCCGGAACAGTTCGTCCGGACGTACCAGCAGCTGCTGGAGGCCGGTGCGGACGGCGTCGTGTCGGTGCACCTGTCGGCGGGACTCTCCGGCACCGTGGAAGCCGCCGAACTGGCCGCCGCGCAGTTCGGTGACCGGGTGACGGTGGTCGACAGCCGCTCCTGCGGCATGGGCCTCGGCTTCCCGGTGATCGCCGCCGCCCGGGCCGCCCAGCGCGGTGCCGACCTGACCGGCGTACGCGCCGAGGCCGTCGCCGCGATCGACCGGACCACCATCTACTTCTACGTCGACACGCTGGAGTTCCTGCGCCGGGGTGGACGGATCAACGCGGCCGAGGCGTTGCTCGGCACGGCACTCTCGGTCAAACCGATCCTGTACATGCCCGACGGCGTCATCGTCCTGTGCGACAAGGTGCGGACGGCCAGCCGTGGTCTGGCCCGCCTGGTGGACCTGGCCGTCGAGGCGGCCGGAGACGCGGAAATCGACCTGGCCGTGCACCACCTGGCCGCACCCGAGCGCGCCGAGACGTTGCTGGGTGCGCTCACGACCCGACTGGGCACGCGCCTGCACGACACGTACGTCTCCGAGGCCGGTGCCGCCGTCGCCGCCCACGCCGGCCCCGGCCTCGCCTGCGTCGTCACCCACCGCCACCCCTAGGGTCCTGCCTCCCCTGGCTGGCGGTCCTCCCCGCCCCGGGTGCGGCTCGCCCCCCCCGCCCCGGGGTGAGGTTCGCCGCCGTCCCGGGCGAGGCTCGCCGATCATGGAGCTGTGGTCGAGGGTTCGTGCGGTTTTGTCCCGTTATGAAAGTGCCATCACTTCATGATCGACGGGGTGGGTGCGGGGATGCGGGAAGATGGGCGGGGGTGGGAGGAGGGGCGGATGTCCTGTGTGGTGACCGGGGGTGGGCGAGGCGTCGGGCGGGGGATCGTGGAGCGGCTGCTCGCCACAGGTGAGGCGGTCGTGATCGTCGAGCGTGATGCCGGCACGGTGTCCTGGGTGGAGCAACATGCGGCGAACGGGCGACTGGCGGCGGTGGTCGGCGACGCCGCCGACGAGGGCGTCGCCGGGCGCGCCGCCGACCTGGCCGAACGCGCCGGGCCGCTGACCGGCTGGGTGAACAACGCGGCGGTGTTCCGGGACGCCTCGGTGCACGACGCCCCGGTCGGCGAGGTGGTCGACCTGATCACCCGTAACCTGCGCCCCGCCGTGGTCGGCGCGGCCACCGCGGTACGCCGTTTCCTGGCCGCCGGCACCGACGGCGCGATCGTGAACGTCTCCTCCCACCAGGCCGCGCGACCAGTGCCCGGCTGCCTGCCGTACGCCACGGCGAAAGCCGCCATCGAGGGGCTGACCCGTGCGCTCGCGGTCGAGTACGGCCCGCGCGGCATCCGGGCGAACACGGTAGCCCTCGGTTCGGTGGCCACCGAGCGGCACGAGGCTTTCCTGGCCGCGCAGACGCCGGAGCAGGCGGCACGGGTCGAGGCGGAGCTACACCGCCTGCACCCGGTGGGCCGGATCGGTCGACCTCAGGACGTCGCCGAGGTGGTGGCGTTCCTGCTCTCTCCGGCGGCGGGCTTCGTCACCGGCGCCACCCTGCCGGTCGACGGCGGACGCGCGGCCCTCGGCCTCGACCCGGAATCCCGCTGACCCGGGCCGGTCGCGGCAGCGGCAGCGACCAGCAAGGACTGGCGGGGCTGAGGCGAGCCCCGGCACGTCGGCGGGAGGCGTCGTCCACCGGCTGCTCTCCTCCTCCGACCTGTCGCCCTCGGCAGGATTCGTCTCGCCGTCACCGCCCTGTCGCCGGTCGCTCATATCCAATGAACGGTGCACGCCCTCCGAGCGGAAGATCACGCTCGATCCGGGATCGAGTGGCATCCGAGCGCGACGGTGACCACTCGATCCGGGATCGAGCGTGATCTTGCGGTGGAGGCGACAGCGACCTCGGTGGCAGCGCAGCACGGAAGCATCCTCGGCCCGGTGAGGTCCGTCGGGTTCGCCGGGTCCGGCGGGTCCGGCCATAGCACGAACGATGCGTGATCAGGCGGTTGTCCACAGACGACCGGTCATCCACAGCCGGGGCGTTCGACGGCGGCGCGCCGCGGGCTCGCCGTCCTAGCCTCGCGCCGTGTCCAACGACGACGAGGAGACGGCGGTCCGGGATCGCCTGTGGCGGCTGATGCCCGGCACGACATCGCGGGGTCCCGTCGTGCCTGCCGGTCGACCGCCACCGGCAGGCCAGGACGTCGACCCGATGTCCGTGCACGTCTTCGGCCCTAGCACTGACGGCTTTCCACCGGTGTCGTCGTCGATGCGGCGCGCGCCGGTGGAGTGGCCGACCGTCGCGCTGCCCGTCCACACACCGGTCGCCCCGGAGTTCTCGTCGGACACCGGGACCTACGCCACCGACCCGCAGCCGTCTCCCTCGACACCTGACGGCACCGTGGTCACCGATCCGTACCCTGCTGCGGCACGAACCGGCCGGTCGAGTGCCGAGGCGCAGACGAATGCCGACGCGACGCCGGCACCGTCCCGGCTGCCCGGGCCCGGGGCGTTCGACCCCGGGCGGCGCGGGGTCCGGGTGCTCGCCGTCGTCGCCATTCTGGTCGTGGTCGTCGCCGCCGTCTGGGCGTGGCGGTCCCGTCCGCAGGTCGAACCGGTCGTCACGGTCACCGGTCCCAGTGGCGTCGCCGACACCGGGGACCCGTCCGTTCCTGCCGGTGACGAGCAAGTGACCGACCCGTCGGCCGTACCCGGCGGTGAGGTGGTCGTCGCCGTCGCGGGGAAGGTGCGTCGGCCGGGTCTGGTGCGGCTTCCGGCCGGGGCTCGGGTGGCCGACGCCGTCGAGGCGGCCGGTGGAGCGCTGCCCGGGGTGGACGTGGCGATGCTGAATCCGGCCCGCAAGGTGACCGACGGTGAGTTGATCGTGGTCGGCGTACCGGCGCCGACACCGGCCGCCCCGGCGCCCGGTGTCGCCGTACCCGGTGCCGTACCCGGCGGCCGGGTGAACCTGAACACGGCCACGCTCGCGCAGCTCGACGCGCTGCCCGGGGTGGGACCGGTGCTCGCACAGCGGATCATCGAGCACCGCGACCAGCGCGGTGGCTTTCGCGCCGTCAGCGACCTGCGTCAGGTCAACGGCATCGGCGACGCCCGGTACGAAGAGCTGAAGGACCTGGTGACGGTGTGACCGCCGAGGCGACGGTTCCCGATCTCCGGCTGGCCGGGCTGGCCGTGGCGGCCTGGCTCACCGCCCTGGCCGGACTGCACCTCAGTGCGGGGCGGACGTTGCTGGTGGCCGGGGTGGCGGCGGCCGTGGCGATGCTGGTCGCGGTGCACCTGCTCGGGTTCGCCGGGCGGCAGGGTGCGGTCACCCGACGCTACGGCTGGATCGTGGTGGCGGCGTTGATCGGGATCGTCTGCGGTGGTGCGGCGACCTCGGCCCGACTGGCGGTGCGGGACGCCGGTCCGTTGCGCGCCCTGGTCGAGGAGGGCGGGCAGGTCACCGCGGAGCTGGTCGTCCGGGACGATCCCCGGGCGCTACGCGGCGGCATCGTCGGCCGCCCGCCGACGTTGCTGGTGCCGGCCCGGCTGGTGGGCGTCACCGGCCCGACGGGGCAACGGGTCACCGCGCCGGCCCGGGTGCTGGTGCTCGCCGACGAACCCGCCTGGCGCGGGTTGCTGCCCGGGCAGCGCATCACGGCCGAGGGCCGCCTGACCGAGCCGCGTGGCGGTGACCTGACCGGTGCGGTGCTGCTGGCCGAGGGCGAACCCGTCCGGCTCGGGTCGGCGTCGGCGCTGCAACGGGCTGCCGGGCTGCTGCGGGCCGGTCTGCAACGCGCCTGCGCGCCGCTGCCCGACGACCCGGGCGGCCTGCTGCCCGGTCTGGTCGTCGGCGACACCAGCGCACTGCCCGACACGGTCGAGGAGGACTTCCGGGCCACCGGCATGACGCATCTCAACGCGGTCTCCGGGTCCAACGTGGCGATCGTCGTGGGGGCGGTGCTGTTGGCGGCACGGTGGGCCCGTGCCGGCCCGACGCTGGCCGTCGTCCTCTGCGGGCTCGCCCTGGTGGGCTTCGTCATCCTGGTCCGGCCCTCGCCGAGCGTGGTGCGTGCGGCGACCATGGGGGCGATCGGACTCGCCGCGTTGGCCACCGGGCGACCTCGGGCGGCAGTGCCGGCCCTGGCCGCCGGGGTGGCGGTGCTGGTGCTCCTCGACCCCGACCTGGCCGGGGACGCCGGCTTCGCGCTGTCGGTTCTGGCCACCGGTGGTCTGCTGCTGCTCGCGCCACGATGGCGCGACGGGTTGCGTCGACGGGGCGTACCGGCGGGGGCGGCCGAGGCGCTGGCGGTACCGGCCGCCGCGCAACTGGCCTGCTCCCCGGTGATCGCCGGGCTGTCGGGCACGGTCAGTCTGGTCGCGGTCCCGGCGAACCTGCTGGTCGTGCCCGCTATCGCCCCGGCCACGGTGCTCGGGGTGCTGGCCGCGACGATCTCGCCGGTCTGGCCCGCCGGTGCCCAGGCCGTCGCCTGGCTGGCGCACTGGCCGGCGTGGTGGCTGGTGCTGGTGGCCCGGCACGGGGCCCGCGTGCCGGCCGGCAACCTGCCCTGGCCCGGTGGGGTGTCCGGGGCGCTGCTGCTGGCGGCGCTGACGGTGGCCCTGCTGGTGGCGGCGCGGCGACCGGTGGTGCGCCGCCTGGTGGCGGTGCTGACCGCCGCCGTCGTGGTCGGCACCCTGCCGGTGCGGGTGGCGGCGCCGGGCTGGCCCCCGAAGGGGTGGGTGGTCGTCGCCTGCGCGGTGGGTCAGGGCGACGTCGTGCTGCTGCCGGTGGCGGCGGGGCGCGCCGTCGTGGTCGACGCCGGACCCGATCCGGCGGCGGCGGACGCCTGTCTGCGCCGGCTCGGCGTACGGCGGGTGCCGCTGTTGGTGATCAGTCACTTCCACGTCGACCACACCGGGGGAGTGGCCGGGGTCTTCCGGGACCGTCGGGTGGACACGGTGGTGACACCTCGCTGGCCCGAGCCGGAGATGGGGCGGGACCTGGTGCACGACACGGCCGCCGCGAACGGCACGCCTCTGGTGGCCGCCCCGGCCGGGTGGCGGTACCAGGCGGGCACGGTCGACCTGGTGGTCCTCGGTCCGCCCTACCCGATGCGGGGGACCAGGTCCGACCCGAACAACAACTCCCTGGTGCTGCGGGCCACCGTGGCCGGGGTGCGGATCCTGCTCGCCGGGGACGCGGAGACCGAGGAGCAGGAGGCGCTGCGGGAACACCTGCCGCCGCACGGGCTGCGGGCCGACGTGTTGAAGGTCGCCCACCACGGCAGCGCGTACCAGGATCCGGCCTTTCTGGACGCGATCGCGCCGGCGGTCGCGTTGGTGCCGGTGGGCGCGGGCAACACCTACGGGCACCCCAACGAGGCGGTCCTGGCCCGGCTGAGTCGAGGTGGGGCGCGGGTGCTGCGGACCGACCTCGACGGGGACGTGGCCGTGGTGGTCGGGCCGTCCGGGCTCGCTGTGGTGGCAGGGGGAGTGGACCTGACCAGGGCGAACAGATGAGCGAATCCGACTTATGGAGAAAGAAGGCTAATTGTAAATATGTCTGGATTTGCGCTGAGTGCGGGGTCTGCCAGCACAGTACCGACGAGCAGACTGGACCTCGCCGCAGAGCGTGCGAGTATGGGCGGCGTGACCGCCGCCAGTGCCGCTCCCATTGTGCTCGTCCTCGGCGACGAGGAGCTGCTCGCCACGCGTGCGGTGACCGAAACCGTCGCCGCCGCCCGCGCCGCCGACCCGGGCGCGGACGTGCGGGAGTACCAGGCGGGGCAGCTCACCGTGGGCGAGATCGACGAGATGCTGAGCCCGTCGCTGTTCGGTGGGCGACGGGTGCTGGTGCTGCGGTCCGGTCAGGACGCCCGCAAGGACCTGACCGCCGCCCTGCTGGCGTACGCCAAGAATCCCGACCCCGAGGTGCAGCTCGTCGTCCAGCATCTCGGCGCGGCCAAGGGCAAGGCGTTCGCCGACGGGCTGAAGGCCGCCGGTGCACAGGTGCTGGCGGCCACCAAGCTCAAGGGACACCGTGACCGGGTGGCCTTCGTACGGGACGAGTTCCGCCGGGCCGGTGCACGGTGTACCGACGATGCCGCCGAGGCGCTGATCGCGGCGGTCGGCAACGACCTGCGGGAACTCGCGGCGGCCTGCTCGCAGCTGATCGCCGACACCGACGGCCGGATCGGTGCCGACACGGTCTCCCGGTACTACCGGGGTCGGGTGGAGGTGAGTGGCTTCACCGTCGCCGACGCCACCATGGTCGGTGACCTGCCCGCCGCACTGGAGGCGTTGCGCTGGGCGCTGCACGTCGGGGTGGACCCGGTGCCGATCGCCGACGCCCTCGCCGACGGGATCCGCACCGTGGCCCGGGTCGCCTCGGCCGGCCGGGGCAGCCCGTACCAGCTCGCCAGCAGTCTGGGCATGCCGCCGTGGAAGGTCGAACGAGCCCAGCGGCAGGCCCGGGGCTGGACGCCGGACGCACTGGTGGACGCCATGCGGGCGGCGGCCGAGTGCAACGCGGCGGTGAAGGGCGGCTCCGACGACCGGGCGTACGCGCTGGAGAAGGCCGTCTTCTCGGTGGCCGCCGCGCGGCAGCAGGGCGGCGCCAGATGAGCGGAGCCCTCCGTGGCTCCTGGGCCACGATCCCGGCCGACGAGGAGCGGTACCGACCGCTCTACGCCCGGGTGCTCGGGTTGCGTGTGGTCAACCCGGGCGGGGTGCTCTGTTTCCTCTTCTTCGAGGGTGCGATCGCGCTGGCCGCCCTGCTCGTGCTCGCCGAGTTGGTGAAGTGGTGGGCGGTGCTGGTGCTCCCGGCGGCGGTGGCCGTCATGGTCAAGCTCAACGACATGGTGGCGGCCGTGGTGGTCCGTTCCGCAGCGGCCGTGCCGGAGCAGGAACGCGACCGGTTCCGGCGGCAGATGGAACCCGTGGTGGGACGGGCCCGGGTCGACTGGCTGCCGCACAGCGTGCCGGGCGTCGTGCTCCGATCGGAGCCGCTGCCCGCCGTGGAGCCGTCGTCACCGACGCGTCGGCCCGGCCCGCCCGTACCCACCCTGCGGCCGGCCCACCCCGGCACCACGAACATCGTGCCCGCCCCGGACGTGCCGAAGGTGCCCGGACGTCGTCGCCGCACCGCCGAACCCGGCTCCTGAACCACCTGCGCCCGAGTCGGACGAGGACGTGCGGAAGCCCCGAGGCAGTGCCCCGGGGCTTCCGTCAGGTCTGAGGTCGCTGAACTCAGGCAGCGAGCGACGTGACGCGCTTGGCGATCGCCGACTTGCGGTTGGCGGCCTGGTTGGCGTGGATCACGCCCTTGCTGGCAGCCTTGTCCAGCTTGCGCGAGGCGTCCTGCATGAGGTTGGTGGCCTTCTCGACGTCACCGGCCTCAGCGGCCTCGTGGAACTTGCGGATGGCGGTCTTCAGCGACGACTTGACCGACTTGTTCCGCAGCCGGCGCTTCTCGTTCTGCCGGTTGCGCTTGATCTGGGACTTGATGTTCGCCACGCGACAGCCTCGTCTTGATAGCTCGGGTTGGTCAGCTTGTGCGCGCGACGACGAGCAGGCGTCATCGCTGCGCGAAAAGCCAGGTTACCAGGTCGGTCGGCACGGGCCAAAACAGCCCTCGCGGGCAGGCGGCGCGTGACCGGGCGCGCTCAGGTCCAGCCCTGTCGGCGGGCCAGCCAGCCGAGCGCCTGTTCGCCGGTCCACCGCTGGTGCGCCGGCAGGTGGGCCGACGCGGTCGGGGGCGCCGACGCGGCGGCGGTGAGGTGATAGCCGGCCAGGGCGGCCAGCGTCACGTCGAGCGCGTCGTCGGGTGCGTCGGCGACGGTCGGGTGGGCGGCGAAGAGACTGTCGACGTCGAGGCCGGAGGCGTACCCGGTGATCAACAGGTTGACCAGGTCGAACCAGGCCGGGCCATGGCAGAGCCAGGTCCAGTCGCAGAACCAGGCGGTGCCCGCGCCGTCGATCAGGACGTTGTCCGCCCGCAGGTCGCCGTGGGTCAGGCCGGTCGTGGCGGCGGCGTACCCGGGAAGCCGGGACTCCAGCGCGGCCAGGTCGGCGATCCGCCCGCGCAGCGGATCGGGCAGCGGCGGCACCGGTTCCCGGCCGGCGGTCACCTCGTCCCACCAGAGGATGTCGTCGCGGGCGAGGTCGGCGAGCCGGGGCAGCCCGAGGGCGACCAGGTCGGGTGGTGGGTCGGCGAGCGCGGCGGCGAGATCGGCGTACCCGGCGAGGGTGTCGGCCAGTTCGGCGGGATCCCAGGGCAACCGGGGGAGGCGGCCGTGGACCGGTTCCAGGCAGAGCGCGTACCAGTCGGCCACGAACAACGTCCAGCGCAGGCGGGGGGCGGGGAGGCCGGCGGGCAGTCGGCTGAGGATGGCCGCCTCGCGGGCGTACCAGTCGACCAGATGCGGCTGCTCGACGCGGGACGCGGCCTTGACGAAGGCGCTGCCGCCGTCGCCGGTGCGCAGCACCGCGGCGAAGCCCCGGGTGAAACCGGCATCGGCGGTCTCGGCGGCGACGACCGGGGCGCCGAGCCGGTCCGACAGAGCGGCGCGGACCACCCCCGGCAGGGTGTGCCACGGCGGGCGCTGGGCGGTCGCGTGGTACGGCACGGGCGGCGGGGCCGGGTTGCTCACCCGACCATGCTGCCCGGTACGGCGTCGCCGCCGTGCTCCGCGCGCCGGACTCGTCGGGTCCCGCCGCCGTCTGACCTCTCTGTCAGACTGCCGGGTCATGAGGACCGAGGACTTCTGGCAGCTGATCGACCGGGCCCGCGCCGGTGGCGGGGATCCGGACGCCATCGCGGCCCGCGCCGTCGCGCTGCTCGCCGCCCGCGACCCGGAGGAGATCGTCGGGTACGCGGAGCACCAGCGGCGGGTGCTCGCCGCCTCCTACCGGGTCGACCTGTGGGGCGCCGCGTACATGATCAACTATGGTGCCTCGGACGACGGCTTCGAGTACTTCCGGGGCTGGCTGATGACACGGGGCCGGGAGGTCTTCGCCCGTGCGGTCGCCGACCCGGACTCGCTGGCCGAGTTGCCGGAGGTCCGGGCGGCCTCGCTCAGCGGCGAGGAGTTCGAATGCGAGGACATGCTCGCCGTGCCGTGGGACGCGTACCGCAAGGCGACCGCGTCCGACATGCCGGTGGCGCGTGAGGCGGCGCGGACGCCGGACCTGAACGACTTCTGGGACTTCGACAACTCCGACGAGGCCCAGCGGCGGCTGCCCCGGCTGGCCGCCCTCTTCGTCGAGCCGCCGCCGGAGTGAGTCCGGGTTCGCCCGCGCGGCGGTCGTCCGCCGGGGACGTGGGAGCATAGAGGGGGCCGGCGGTGCCGGCCCGCTCACGTCAGCCGACCAGAACGGACCGCTGTGCCACCGACGCTCGATCCCGGCGCGAACGCTCCTGGTGCCACCGACCCGGGGCGGATCAGGAACTTCTGCATCATCGCCCACATCGACCACGGAAAGTCGACCCTGGCCGACCGGATGTTGCAGCTCACCGGTGTGGTCGACCCGCGGCAGATGCGCGCGCAGTACCTCGACCGGATGGACATCGAGCGCGAACGCGGCATCACCATCAAGAGCCAGGCCGTTCGCATGCCGTGGACGATCCGCGAGGGCGAGCGGACCGGTGAGCAGGCCGTGCTCAACATGATCGACACCCCGGGTCACGTGGACTTCACCTACGAGGTGTCCCGCTCGCTGGCCGCCTGCGAGGGCGCCGTCCTGCTGGTCGACGCCGCGCAGGGCATCGAGGCGCAGACGCTGGCCAACCTCTACCTGGCGCTCGAGAACGACCTGCACATCATCCCGGTGCTCAACAAGATCGACCTGCCCGCCGCGCAGCCGGAGAAGTACGCCGAGGAGTTGGCCCACCTGATCGGTGGCGACCCGGCGGACTGCATCAAGGTCTCCGGCAAGACCGGTGTCGGCGTGCCGCACCTGCTCGACGAGATCGTCCGGCAGTTCGTCCCACCGGTCGGCGACGCCGACGCTCCGGCGCGCGCGATGATCTTCGACTCGGTGTACGACGTCTACCGGGGCGTGGTCACCTACGTCCGGGTGGTGGACGGGCGGATCAGTGCCCGGGACCGGATCAAGATGATGTCCACCGGTGCGGTCCACGAGCTGCTGGAGATCGGCGTCATCTCGCCCGAGATGGTGAAGTCCGACGCGCTCGGGGTCGGCGAGGTCGGCTACCTGATCACCGGTGTGAAGGACGTCCGGCAGTCCCGGGTCGGTGACACGGTCACCATCAACGGTCGGCCGGCGGCCGAGGCGCTCGGCGGGTACAAGGACCCGAAGCCGATGGTCTACTCCGGCCTGTACCCGATCGACGGGTCGGACTACCCGGCGCTGCGGGACGCGCTGGACAAGCTCAAGCTCAACGACGCCGCGCTGACCTACGAGCCGGAGACCTCCGGGGCACTGGGCTTCGGGTTCCGCTGCGGCTTCCTCGGCCTGCTGCACCTGGAGATCATCGGGGAGCGGTTGGAGCGGGAGTTCAACCTGGACCTGATCTCGACCGCTCCGAACGTGGTCTACCGGGCCATCCAGGAGGACGGCGTGGAGATCGTCGTCACCAACCCGAGCGAGTACCCGACCGGCAAGATCGCCGAGGTGTACGAGCCGACGGTGCGCGCCAGCGTGCTCACCCCGAACGACTACGTCGGTGCGGTGATGGAGCTCTGCCAGGGGCGCCGGGGCAATCTGCTCGGCATGGAGTATCTCTCCGCCGACCGGGTGGAGCTGCGCTACACGCTGCCGCTGGCCGAGATCATCTTCGACTTCTTCGACCAGCTCAAGAGCCGGACCAAGGGCTACGCCTCGTTGGACTACGAGCCCACCGACGAGCAGGCGTCCGACCTGGTCAAGGTCGACATCCTGCTGCACGGTGAGCCGGTGGACGCGTTCAGTGCGATCGTGCACAAGGACAAGGCGTACGCGTACGGGACCACGATCGCCGCGAAGCTGCGCAACCTGATCCCGCGCCAGCAGTTCGAGGTGCCGATCCAGGCCGCCATCGGCAGCCGGGTGATCGCCCGGGAGACCATCCGGGCGATCCGCAAGGACGTGCTCGCCAAGTGCTACGGCGGTGACATCAGCCGCAAGCGCAAGCTGCTGGAGAAGCAGAAGGAGGGCAAGAAGCGGATGAAGATGGTGGGCCGGGTCGAGGTCCCCCAGGAAGCCTTCATCGCCGCGCTCTCCTCCGACTCCGGTGACGGGAAGCAGGCGGGCAAGAAGTAGTCGGCGCCGGGTGCCGGGTCGGTGGCCCGGCACCGGCCGCGACGTGTGCGAATGGTGGCGGCATCGACAGGCGACATGGCCGGGATGCCGTCCGGTGGTGCTCCGATCGGTTTGGGAATTCGGCGTCGAGGGAACTGAGTCGCCCGACAGAAAACCCGCCGATTGACATCTTCTGCTTGAGGAGGGCCACCATGGAGCTCACCGTCTGGGGCATCATCACCGCACTGTTCGTGGGTCTGATCATCGGCGCGCTGGGCCGCCTCGTGGTCCCGGGCCGGCAGGACATGCCGATCTGGCTGCACATGGTCATCGGCGTCGGCGCCGCGCTGCTGGGCACCGTTCTCGCCCGGGCCGCGGGCATCGCGACGTCCACCGCCGGCATCGACTGGGGCGAGCTCCTGGTGCAGGTCGCGGTGGCAGCGATCGCCGTGGCCGTGGTGGCCGGGGTCGGCGGTCGTCGCCGTGGTGTCAGCCACCGGTAACACCCCCATACGCCTCGCGGGCGCTCGGCCATCCGGCCGGGCGCCCGCTGGCGTCTGTCGGCGGCACCCCGACTCCCGGAGGTAAGGAAGGGTCCCCTGCTATACACGAGGCGTTAGCAGGGGACCCTTCCTTGCCCCGGCGGCCGCGCCCGCTGTGGTCGGCCCCCGGGCCGTGCCGGATCTCGTCCGGCGGATCGCCCTTCCCGAGCTGCGTGAACCGTACTTCTGGGTGATCTCGTGCCGTCTGGGCGCAGAAACTCGGTTTGGGGTTCGGCGGGGTCGGGAATTAGCTCTCTCGACGACAGAAAACCACGAATACCGTGGGAAGTCTTTTGTGAAGGAGAACGACCATGGAGTTCACCGTCTGGGGCATCATCACCGCGCTGATCGTCGGTCTGATCATCGGCGCGCTGGGGCGCCTGGTGGTGCCGGGCCGGCAGCCGATGCCGATCTGGCTGCACATGCTGATCGGTGTCGGTGCGGCTCTGCTCGGCACGGTCATCGCCCGTGCTTCGGGCTTCGCCGAGACCGCCGGTATCGACTGGCGGGAGCTGATGCTCCAGGTCCTGCTGGCCGCCGTCGCGGTGGCGCTGGTCGCAGGGGTGGGCCGCGGCCGCCGGGGTGTCACCCGGTAACAGTTCACTGACGAAAGGCGCCCGACCGTCGAGGTCGGGCGCCTTTCGTTGTCGTACGCCCCGGTTTGCCGGTGGCGTACGGCGCCCTCACCGCTCTGCCCCGCGACACCGGCGGGTCCGCCCACTGTTGTAAAGGAATTCTTCGTATTAGGGTGCGACGCGGAAGGTAAATGCCAGGCGGGAGGGGTGTCGCGTGAACAGGTGGAAACGGCTGGTCCCGGTCACCGCCGTGGTGGCCACGACCGCCATGGTGCTGGCCGGCTGCGGTGGCTCCGGCGACGACGCGGCCGACCCCAGCCGGCTGACGGTCTGGATGATGGGCGAGGGTAGCGAGGCGCAGACCGCGTTCCTCGACGCCGTGGAGACCGAGTTCCGCACCATGCACCCGGACACCGACGTGGTCGTGCAGTACGTCCCCTGGCTGGAGGCGCCCACGAAGTTCCAGGCCGCGCTCGCCGGTGGCGAAGGCCCCGACATCACCGAGCTGGGCAACACCGAGACGCAGGGCTGGGCGGCGCAGGAGGCCCTCGCCGACGTGACCGACCGGATGAACGGCTGGGCCGAGGGCAAGGACATCCTGCCCGACCTGGTGCGCAACGCCCAGCTCGACGGACGGCAGTACGGCGTGCCCTGGTACGCCGGAGTCCGGGGCATCTACTACCGTACCGACTGGTTCGCCGAGGCCGGCGTGCAACCGCCGACGACCTGGGACGAGCTGGTGACGGCGGCGAAGGCGGTGCAAGCCGTCAAACCCGACACGTACGGCATCGCCCTGCCCGGCAACTCCGAGCTGCCGTTCTACTCGTTTCTCTGGGGCGCCGGCGGCGAGATCGCCACCCGGCAGGGCGACGCCTGGACCTCCGGCCTGACCTCGCCGCAGGCACAACAGGCGGTGAGGTTCTGGACCGACCTGGTGACCGTCCACAAGGTCGCCCCACCGGCCGCCGCCGGCTGGAACGAGATCGACGCGCGGACCCAGTTCGCCACCGGCAAAGCGGCGATGGCGTTCGCCGGGAGTTGGCAGCAGGGCGCGATCGCCAAGGACAACCCGGAGATCGAGAAGGTCTGGGGCACCTTCCCCATCCCGAGCCCGGACGGGCGGCCCGCACCCGCCTTCGCCGGTGGTTCCGACCTGGCGGTCTGGCAGGACAGTCAGCGTCAGGACCTCGCCTGGGACTACCTCACCGTCCTGCTGAACAAGAAGAACGCCCAAAAGTTCGCGGACAGCCTCGGCTTCTTCCCGGTCTACTCCGACCTGGTGGGCGGCGACCGGTACGCGAATGACAAGATCATGGCGGCGTTCGCGACCACGATGCGGAACACCAAGCTCACGCCGCTCACCCCCAGGTGGGTCGAGGTCAGCCGGACCAAGACGGTGACCCAGGCGATGAACAGCTCGGTCATGAAGGGTCAGAAGACGGTCGAACAGGCCACCGCCGACGCGGCCGCGGAGATGGAAAGCATCCTCAACGCCAAGTGACCACGCTGACCGAGACACCGGAGGCCGCTGCCGCACAGGAGACCCCCGTGCGGCGGCGCCGCCGAGTGGACCGCCTGCCGTACCTGCTGTTGCTGCCCTGCCTGGTGGTCATCGGCGTCCTGCTGCTCTGGCCGCTCGGCCAGGTGGTGGTGATGTCCTTCCACCGGCTGGACAACGTCCGCCAGGTACGCGGTGACCGGGACTGGCCCTGGGTCGGGCTGGGCAACTACGCCCAGATCCTCGGTGACCCGTTCTTCTGGACCGTGCTGCGCAACACGGTCCTGTTCGCCGCGGCCAACGTGGCGCTGACGATGCTCCTCGGCACCCTGGTCGGGCTGCTGCTCCACCGGTTGGGCCGGCGGATGGCGGCGTTCGTGGCCGGTTGCGTGATGCTCGCCTGGGCCACCCCCGCACTGACCGGCACCATCGTCTGGAAGTGGATCTTCAACGACACCAGCGGGCTGGTCACCTGGGCCTTCAACGCCCTGCCGGACGGGCTCTCGCAGACGATCTTCGGCCGCACCGACTGGACCGGGTACGGCTGGTTCAACTCCCCGCTGCTGTTCTTCGCGATCCTCACGCTGGTGGTGGTCTGGCACTCCTTCCCGTTCGTGGCGGTCAGCGTGCTGGCCGGCCTCAAGAGCGTGCCGAGCGAGCTGCACGAGGCGGCCCGGGTCGACGGTGCCGGGCCGTGGCGGGTGTTCTGGCAGGTCACCGTGCCGTTGCTGCGGCCGGTCTTCGGCATCCTGGTGGTGCTCTCCACGATCTGGGACTTCAAGGTCTTCACCCAGTACTACGTGCTCGCCGGCGGCACCCAGGACCGACCGACCTTCATGCTCTCCGTCTACTCGTACGCCGAGGCGTTCTCACCCCCGCCCAAGTACGGCCTCGGCGCGGCGGTCGCGGTGATCCTCACGCTGATCCTGCTGGTCGTCACCGGCGTGTACGTGCGGATGGTGCTCAGGCAGGAGGAGGAGTCGTGACGGCCGACACGGCACCAACCACCGGAGGTGCCCCGCAGGACGCCGAGGCGCGTACTCCCGCGCGCCGGAGGGGGAGCGGTGGGCGACGTGGCCGTACCGCCCGACGGATCGCCCTCAACGGCGCCGGCCTGCTGGTGGCGGTCTTCGCCGCCTTCCCGGTCTACTGGATGATCACCACCTCGCTCAAGCCGAGCAGTGAGATCTTCGCCAGCACCCCGCGCCCGCTCCCGGCCGAGCCGACGCTGGCGCACTACCGCCAGATCCTCACCGGAAACCTGATCCCCGGGGTCAGCTACACCGACTTCTTCCTCAACAGCCTGCTCGTCGCGGTGACCACGGTGCTGCTGAGCGGCCTGGTGGCCCTGCTCGCCGCCACCGCCGTGGCCCGGTTCCGCTTCACCCTCCGGACCAGCTTCCTGATCATGCTGCTGGTGGTGCAGATGATCCCGCTGGAGGCGCTGGTCATCCCGCTGTTCCTGATGATCCAGCGGCTCGGCCTCTACAACACCCTGCCCAGCCTGATCCTCACCTACCTCGGCTTCTCGCTGCCGTTCGCGATCTGGATGCTGCGCGGCTTCGTCGCGGCCGTACCCAAGGAACTGGAGGAGGCCGCGGCCATCGACGGCGCCAACCGCGCGCAGATCTTCCGCCGGATCCTGTTCCCGCTGGTGGCGCCGGGCCTGGTCGCGACGAGCATCTTCTCCTTCATCACCGCCTGGAACGAGCTGATCTTCGCGTTGACCTTCGTCAACCGGCAGGACCGCTACACGTTGCCGGTGGCGATGACCTTCTTCTTCGGGCGCGACGAGACCGCCTGGGGACCGGTGATGGCCGCCTCCACCCTGTTCACCCTGCCGGTGATCGTCTTCTTCCTGCTGGTGCAACGGCGGATGGTCTCCGGCCTGGTGGCCGGCGCGGTCAAAGGCTGAGCCGGTCGTACGCTGGCCGGTATGACGGCGAAACTGATCTCGGTGAACCTCGCGGTGATCACCGAGGCGGAGTGGGCCGGTGACGCCAGCGGGCGCAGCGGCATCGACAAGCGGCCGGCCGCCGAGCGGGTGACCGTACGCGCCGACGAGGTGGTCGGTGACTTCATCGCCGAACGGGCCCACCACGGCGGTCCCGACCAGGCGGTGTACGCGTACGCCACGGAGGACGCGCAGTGGTGGGAGGCGGAGTTGGGCCGGCCCGTGCCACCGGGACGCTTCGGCGAGAACCTGAGCACGCTCGGGGTCGACGTGACCGGCGCGGTGATCGGGGAGCAGTGGGCGATCGGGTCCGCGCTGTTGCAGGTCACCAAGCCGCGTACGCCGTGCCGGACGTTCGCCGGGTTCTGGGGCGAACCGGACCTGATCAAGCGGTTCACCGTACGCGCGGCGCCCGGGGCGTACCTGCGGGTGCTGCGGGCGGGCACGGTGGGCGCCGGCGATCCGGTCGAGGTGGTGCACCGGCCGACGCACGGGGTCACCATCGGTGAGGTGTTCCGGGCGCTGAGCCTGGAACCCGCACTGCTGCCCCGGCTGCTGGACGCCGAGGACCTGCCCGAGTCGACCCGCGCCAAGGTGCACCGGCGGCTGCGTACGCCCACCGGCTGAGCCCCGCCGGGCGTGCCGCGCGCCGCCGGGCGTGCCGCGCGCGCTGCCTGGATGTTAGGAAGGGTCCCCTGCTATGCACGAGGCGTTAGCAGGGGACCCTTCCTTTCACATCAGGTCAGCGGAGCCAGGGGATGTTGCGGTTGAGCTGACCGCGCTCCTTGAGCTCCTTGCGCAGCGGGATCTCGTCGTCGATGTAGCCGTCCCAGTTGATGCCCCAGTAGTTCGCGGTGTGGGTGCCCTCACCGCAGAGCTGGCGCTGCACCGGCGTGCGGTTGTTCCACCACTCGCCGTTCTGGTCGATGTGCAGCTCGTCCAGCGGGCGGATCCACCGGTAGGTGTAGCCCACGAAGAGCATCTTGCGGGTGATCGTCGACAGGTTCGTCGACCGCGAGTGCCACTGGCGGCGGTCGAAGATGAACGCGTCGCCCGGCTTGGCGGTGATCTCGACGGTGCCCTCCGGGTCCGGGTTGTGCACCGTGGTGTCCGCCGGACGGGGCAGCGAGTTCCACAGGTGGCTGCCCGGGATCACCTTGGTCGCGCCGCGACCGTTCTCCGAGAGGTCGGAGAGCACGTAGGCGACCTTCAGCGAGAACATCGGCCGGGGCAGGTTCGGGTCCATCGTCTCCGGGTCGGAGTTCTGCCGGTACCCGTCCTGGTGCCACCCCCAGTACGGCTTCTCCGGCTCCGCAGCCGGCGGGGTGACGTCGAGGTGGTTGTGGTGCGAGTAGATGTTCCACCCGGCCAGGCCCCACATGTACGGGAAGGCGATCGGGTGGGTGAGCAGATCACCGAAGAGCTCGTCGCGCTCGAGGAAGCCCAGCAGGTGCAGGGTGCCGTCCTTGGTGGTCTTGCCCTTGGCCTTCTCCTCCTCGTACACCCGGTCGACCGCGGCCTCGAGAGCGGCCCGGTGGTCCTCGGTCAGGACGTTGCGCAGCAGGAGGAAGCCCTGCTCGTGGAACTCCTTGCGATCGACGTCGCTGATCGGTTCGTAGCCGGTCCGGTCGCCGTAGTCGAAAGCCACGTCGTACCCCTCCCCAAGAGGTGAAACCATTTCTGGCACAGGCCGCCGATCGTAACTCCCGTCGACACGCCTCCGGGAGTGCCCCGGGGCGATCTCATCGTCATCGCGACCCAGGGGCGCGGATCGACCACAAGGGGTCACGATGTGTCGCACCGGGTGGGCGCTACGGGCGAATAGCCGGATTTCGCGGTGACTGCGGGTAAGGAGATCGGGGTCTTTCAGACGTCGGCGTGGACCTCGGCGGAGACCTGCGAGTCTTCGCGCTCCCGTTCCGGCAGCTGCTTCCAGGTGCCCCGCTTGGCGGTCCACTCCCGGCCGTCGAAGGTCACCCGCTTCACCCCGTGCTCCTTGGCGTGCGAGACCATCCAGTGCGCGTACCGCCAGCCGGCGCGCTCACCGTCGGCGGACGTCGTCAGACCGGCGGGACTCTCCACGAAGTCGCTCAACCCCCAGTCGAGCGTCAGCCCCTCGGCAAGCTTCGCGATCGCCGCCGCGCCGCGCAGCACCGGGTCGCCCCCGACCGTGCAGGTGACCGCCGTGGTGGCGTCACCGAGCAGCGCCCGGGTCAGCACCTCCGACTCGTCGGCCCACTTCTCGTACGCCTCCGGGAAGGCGGAACGCTGCACCTTCTGGGCGGCGTCGGTGACCCGCATGTCCTCCCAGCCGCGCACCTTCTTCAGCGCCGCGTAGAACTTCCGGGCCGCGTACCGGGGGTCGCCGATCTGCTCCGGCGTGCCCCAGCCCTGGCTCGGCCGCTGCTGGAACAGCCCCACCGAGTCGCGGTCGCCGCCGGCCAGGTTGCGCAGACCGGACTCCTGGTACGCGGTGGCCAGCGCCACCACCACCGCCCGCTCCGGCATCTCGCGCTGGGCACCGATGGCCGCGATCGTCGCCGCGTTCGCCATCTGCTGCGAGTCCAGCGTCACCTCGCCGTCGGCCTGCACCGTGCACGCCCGACCGGCGAACGGCAGCCGCAACTGCTCACCGACCTGCCGCAGCCCGAGGACGATCCCGATCGCGGCGATCAGCACGAGGACCACGAAACCCGTCACGACTGCCCGAGTCCGCACCCACACCTCCCGGTATCAAGGTCCGCCAAGCGTACGTCCCGCGTCGAACGGAACGGGCGCTCCGACCGGTTTCCCCCGTCGCCGGTGCCCTATGAGGTTCCCCGGGGCAGCCAGTCCTCACCTGTCGAGTTCGGCGACCCAGCGGGGTGGGCGCTTTTCCCGGAACGCGGTGACCCCCTCGATGCCGTCGCCGGAGAGGAAGTAGCCGGTGGAGAGCGCGGACAGCTCCGCCAGCTCGGCGCGCAGGTCGGTGCCGGCCGGGCGGTGCAGCAGGTCCTTCGCGCCGGCCAGCGCCGTCGGCGCGCCGCGCACCAGCGAGTCGAGGTAGCGCCGCACCGTGGCGTCCAGCTCGTCGCCGGGCACCGCAGCGGTGACCAGGCCGATCTCGGCGGCCCGCCGGCCGTCGAAGGTGTCCCCGGTGAGGTACAGCTCGGCCGCCGCCCGGGGCAGCAGCCGGGGCAGCACCGTCGCCGAGATCACTGCCGGGATCACCCCGATCCGTACCTCGGTGAAGGCGAAGGTGGCCTCCGCCGCGCAGACCGCCAGGTCGGCCGCGGCGATCAGGCCCAGCCCGCCGGCCCGCGCGGGACCGGCCACCCGGGCCAGCACCGGCTTCGGGCACTCCCGGACCGCCGCGAGCACGTCACCCAGCATCCCGGCGGGGACCGTCCCGCTGGCGTACGCCGCCGCCGTCTCCTTCAGGTCCGCCCCGGAACAGAAGACCGGGCCGGTGTGGTCCAGCACGATCACCCGGACCGCGTCGTCGGCGACCGCGGCGGCCAGCCCGGCCAGCAGCTCGGTCATCAACGGGGTGGAGAGCGCGTTGCGGTTGTGCGGACTGTCCAGGGTGAGGGTGGTCACCCCGCGGGCCGTGGCGACCCGCACGAACGCGTCGGGAGAGGTCATGTGAGGGCACACTAGTGGCCATGCCCGGCCTCCTTCCAGCAGGCGAACCCGTACCCGTCGACGGGTCGCTGCCCGCCTCCGCCCGCGCCCACGTCGGGCAGCGGGGCTTCGGGGTGTACGTGCACGTGCCGTTCTGCGCCAGCCGCTGCGGCTACTGCGACTTCAACACGTACACCGCGGAGGAACTCGGCGGCGGCGCGAGTCGCGAGGGGTACGCGGACACGGTGCTCGCCGAGCTGGCGCTGGCCGCGCGGGTGCTGGACGGGACACCACCGGGCCGGGTGGAGACGGTCTTCGTCGGCGGCGGTACCCCCACCCTGCTGCCCGCCGACGACCTGGCCCGCATCCTCGACGCGATCGACCGCACCTGGGGGCTGGCACCCGACGTCGAGGTGACCACCGAGGCCAACCCGGAGTCGGTCGACCCCGTCTCGCTCAAGGAGCTGCGGGCCGCCGGCTACACCCGGATCTCGCTCGGCATGCAGTCGGCCACGCCCGGGGTGCTCGCCGTGCTCGACCGTCGGCACCGGGCCGGTCGCGCACCGGCCGCCGCACTGGAGGCGCGTGACGCCGGTTTCGCGCACGTCAACCTGGACCTGATCTACGGGACGCCGGGGGAGCGGGCGGAGGACTTCGCCGAGTCGTTGGCCCAGGTGGTGGCGGCGGGCGTCGACCACGTCAGCGCGTACGCCCTGATCGTCGAGGACGGCACCCGGCTGGCCGCGCGGATGCGTCGCGGCGAGTTGCCGTACCCGGACGACGACGTCGCCGCGGAGCGTTACCTGGCCGCCGAGGCCGCCCTCGGCGCGGCCGGTTTCTCCTGGTACGAGGTGTCCAACTGGGCGCGGACGCCGGCCGCCCGGTGCCGGCACAACCTGCTGTACTGGACCGGCGGCGACTGGTGGGGCCTCGGCCCGGGGGCGCACAGCCACGTCGGTGGCGTGCGCTGGTGGAACGTCAAACACCCCCGCGAGTACGCGAGACGGCTGGCCGCCGGTGAGCCTCCCGGGTCGGCCCGGGAGGTGCTCACCGACGGCGAGGCGCACATGGAGGACGTCATGCTCCGGCTGCGGCTCGCGTCCGGGCTGCCGCTGGACGTCCTCGACGACGCCGGTCGGGCCGCTGCCGCGCGGGCGGTGGCGCAGGGACTGCTCGCCGCGCCCGCCCACGCGGCCGGCCGCGCCGTTCTCACGGTGCGCGGCCGGCTGCTCGCCGACGCCGTGGTGCGGGACCTGCTGCCCTGACCGCCGTCCCCGAGGTCAGGGCTTCACGAAGCCGAGATCAGCGCTTCACGAAGGCGTAGGTCATCGGGTACCGGTAGAGGGCGCCCTCGTTGGCCTTGACCCCGGCGATGATCCCGAAGATCACCGGCACGATCCAGACCAGGAACGGCACGAAGAACAGCAGCCCGCAGGTGATCGCGGTGAGCACCCAGCTGAGCAGCCCGGCGATGGCCCAGGTGAGCTGGAAGTTCAGGGCGGCCACCGAGTGCGCCCGGACCACCGGGCTCTGCTGCCCCCGGGTCATCATCGCGATCAGCGGCGCGACCCAGCCCAGCAGACCGCCGCCCACGACCACCCCGAGCGGGCCGCCGAAGTGGGCGATCAGGGTCCAGGTCTTGTCCTCGTTGCTGGCGTAGCCGCCGCCGGGGGGACCGTAACCGCCCGTCGGGTACCCGACACCGGGCGCGCCGCCCGGCGGGGGGTACTCACCCGGCGGGGGATAACCGCCGGGCGGCGGGTAGCCGCCGGGCGGGGGGTAGTCACCCGGAGTGCCGTAGCCGCCGGGCGACGGGGGCTGGTCGCCGGTGGGCGGCGGATAGCCGCCGGGCGGGGGATAGCCGGGCTGGCCCGACGAGCCCGACAGTGGGGACGTGGGGTCGTCGCCGGATCCTGGGGGACGAGGTGGTTCAGTCATGTGGTCACGGTAGGTGCCAGCGGCAACGGCGCACCATAGCGACACCGGGGAGTGTCAACCCGCCGATCGGTTTCCGGACATCCGGGAAGTCTTGATCATCGCGGGCACGGGAACGCCGACGTAGACTGGCACTCGCTACAGTCGAGTGCCAGAGTGTTCCTCTGGCACTCCGGGCGCTCCGGGCTGACCTGCGACAGGAGGTGGGGAGGATGGGTCTCGACGACCGGAAACTCGCCGTGCTCCGGGCGATCGTCGAGGACTACGTCGCCACCCAGGAGCCGGTCGGCAGCAAGGCCCTCGTCGAACGGCACCAACTCGGTGTGTCCCCCGCCACGGTCCGCAACGACATGGCCGTGCTGGAGGAGGAGGGCTACATCCGCCAGCCGCACACGAGTGCCGGGCGGGTGCCCACCGACCGTGGCTACCGACTCTTCGTCGACCGGCTCAGTCGGGTCAAGCCGCTCAGCCCCGCCGAACGGCGGGCGATCGAACGGTTCCTGGTCGGCGCGGTGGACCTCGACGACGTGGTGCACCGCACCGTACGCCTGCTCGCGCAACTCACCCGTCAGGTCGCCGTGGTGCAGTACCCGAGCCTGGCCCGCTCCACCGTCCGGCACCTGGAACTCGTGCCGATCTCCACCACCCGGCTGACGCTGGTGATGATCGCCGACACCGGCCGGGTCGAGCAGCGGCTGGTCGAACTGCCCGCGCCGGTCCCCGCCGACGACGTCCTGGACCTGCGCCGACTCGTCAACGAGAAGCTGGTCGGCACCCGCCTGTCCGACACGCCACCGCTGGTGCAGACACTCATCGACGAGTGCGCGCCGCACCTGCGGGCGGCCATGACCACGCTCTCCACCGTCCTGCTGGAGACCCTCGTCGAACGGCACGAGGAGCGGCTCGCCCTGGCCGGCACCGCCAACCTGGCCCGGGGCGGCCTGCTCGACTTCCAGGGGTCGCTGCGCCCCATCCTCGAAGCGCTCGAGGAGGAGGTGGTGCTGCTCAAGCTCATCGGCGAGGTCGAGCCGAGCACGCTGCGGGTCCGCATCGGCGACGAGAACCAGATCGACAACCTGCGGGCGGCGTCCGTGGTCAGCACCGGATACGGCCCGGGCGCGACCATCGTCGGGGGGATGGGCGTGCTGGGTCCGACCCGGATGGACTACCCCGGAACAATCGCCACGGTGAGGGCCGTGGCACGCTACGTGGGCGAGCTGCTGGCCCAGAACTGACCAGTCAGGGCCGACGGCAGGCTGCCGCCACCGACCGGCGTAACGCGAGACGAACACGAGGACACGGAACCCAGTGGCCAGGGACTACTACGGCATTCTCGGCGTGAGCCGAGGGGCCTCCGACGACGAGATCAAGCGCGCCTACCGCAAGCTGGCGCGCCAGTTCCACCCGGACGTGAATCCGGACCCGGAGGCCCAGGAGAAGTTCAAGGACATCAACGCCGCGTACGAGGTGTTGTCCGACGACCGGAAACGGCAGATCGTCGACCTCGGTGGCGACCCGCTCGCCCCGGGCGGCGGCGGTGCCGGTGGGCCGGGCGGCCCCGGTGGCGCCGGACCCTTCGTCGGCTTCCAGGACATCATGGACGCCTTCTTCGGCGGGGCCACCGGCGCCGGGCGTGGCCCGCGACCGCGTACCCGGCCCGGGGCCGACGCGATCCTGCGGCTCGAACTGGACCTGCAGGAGACCGCCTTCGGGGTCGAGGCACCGATCACGGTCGACACCGCCGTGCTCTGCACCACCTGCACCGGGGCCGGTACCGCCGCCGGCACCCACCTGGCCACCTGCGAGGCGTGCGGTGGTCGGGGCGAGGTGCAGTCGGTGCAGCGCACCTTCCTCGGCCAGGTGGTCTCCGCCCGGCCGTGCACGGTCTGCCAGGGCTACGGCACGACCATCCCGCACCCCTGCCCCACCTGCGCCGGTGACGGCCGGGTCCGCACCCGCCGCTCGCTGACCGTGAAGATCCCGGCCGGCGTCGAGGACGGGATGCGGATCCGCCTGGCGCAGCAGGGCGAGGTCGGCCCGGGTGGCGGCACCGCCGGTGACCTCTATGTGGAGATCCACGAGCGGCCGCACGACGTCTTCTCCCGCAAGGGCGACGACCTGCACTGCCGGGTCACCGTGCCGATGACCGCCGCCGCGCTCGGCACCCGGCTGACCATCAAGACGCTGGACAGCGAGGAGCCGGTCGACGTGAAGCCGGGCACCCAGCCGGGCAGCACGCTGCGGCTACGGGCCCGGGGCGTACCGCACCTGCGCGGTGCCGGTCGGGGCGACCTCTACGTCCACCTCGACGTGCGTACCCCGACCAAGCTCGACGCCGACCAGGAGCGGATGTTGCGGGAGTTCGCGGTGACCCGGGGCGAGGAGGTCGCCGAGCTCAGCAAGCAGGGCGGGTTCTTCTCCCGGATGCGCGACGCCTTCAACGGCCACGCCTGAGGTGTCCGCTCCGCTCTTCCTGGTCGAGTCGCTGCCCACCACCGACTCGACGGTGCTCGGCGGGCCGGAGGGCCACCACGCGGCCACCGTGCAGCGGCTCCGGGTCGGCGAGGAGCTGCTGCTCGCCGACGGTCGGGGCGGCACCGCCGAGGCGGTGGTCACCGCCGTCGGCCGGGGCACCCTCGACCTGGACATCACCGCTCGCGGGTACGTCGACGCGGCGCACCCGCGACTGGTGGTGGTGCAGGGCATCGCCAAGGGCGACCGGGGTGAGCTGGCCGTGCAGGCGATGACCGAGACGGGCGTGGACGAGATCGTCCCCTGGGCGGCGTCCCGCTCGGTGGTGCAGTGGCGCGGCGAACGAGGCGTACGCGCCCGGGCCAAGTGGGTGGCGACCGCCCGGGAGGCGGCGAAGCAGGCCCGTCGGGCGTGGCTGCCGGTGGTCGCCGGTGCCCCGGACGAGTCCGGCACGTCGGTGGCCCGCCGGATCGCGGGGGCCGCCGCCGGCTATGTGCTGCACGAGGAGGCGAGCGACCGGCTGACCACCGTCGAGTTGCCCGACCGGGGCGAGATCGTGCTGGTGGTCGGCCCGGAAGGCGGCATCACTCCGGCCGAGCTGGCGGCCTTCCAGGAGGCGGGCGCGCGTCCGGTCCGGCTCGGCCCGTCGGTGCTGCGTACCTCCACGGCCGGGGTGGCCGCGCTGGCCGTGCTCGCCACCCGACTGCTGCGCTGGTGACCGTCACCGGCCACGCCCGCGCGGCGAGGCCGGTACGCCCTGCCCGACGGGTCGTGGCCGGGCCGGGGTAATGCACCTCGGCCCCTTTGCTCTGCTTCAACGGACGCAACGGTTTGCGGCCGGACGCGGCGCTCTCCGGCCGGGGGTCTCTAGGTGCGCAGGTAGGAGGCGCCGTTGAGGTCCACGATGGTGCCGGAGGCCCACTCCGCCTCGGGGCTGGCCAACCAGTGCACCGCCGCCGCGATCTCCTCGGGGCGGGCCACCCGGTCGAACGGGCTCTGTGCCCGGACCGCGTCGCCGCGCGGCGACTTCAGGTGCTCGTTGGTCATGTCGGTCGCCACGAAACCGGGCGCGACCGTGGCGACCGCGATGCCGTACGGCGCCAGGGCCACCGCAAGCGACTGGGCCATCGCGTTGAGCCCGGCCTTGCTGGCCCCGTACGCCGGGTTGGCAGGCTCGCCCCGGAACGCGCCGCGCGACGATACGTTGACGATGCGCCCGCCGCCCGAGCGCATGTGCTGGGCCGCGCACCAGGCGGCGTTGGCGGCACCGAGCAGGTTGGTGTCGAGAATCTCGCGCCACCGTCTCTGCCACTGCTCGTAGCTGCTCTCGAAGACCGGGTGCGGTGGATCGGCCGGGCCGAACACCCCGGCGTTGTTGACGAGTACGTCGAGCCCGCCGAGTCGTTCCGCCGCCTCGTCCACCATCGCCCGTACCGCGTCGGGGTCGGCCAGGTCGGTGCGGACCACCAGATGGCCGTCGCCGGGAAGCGCGGCCCGCAACGCCTCGGCCAGGTCTGCCGAGTCGCGGTGGTGGATCGCCACCCGGTCGCCGGAGGCGGCGAACGCCGTGACCACCGCCCGTCCGATGCCGCGTGACCCACCCGTGACCAGTACCGCCCGCCCCGACATGCGCGCCATCCTGCCGCACCCGCCCAGATGTAAGGAAGGGACCCTTCCTATACACGAGGCGTTAGTAGGGGGCCCTTCCTTACACTGCCCCGGTGAGTACTCCTGACTGCCTGTTCTGCCGGATCGTCGCCGGGGAGATCCCGGCCACCGTGGTCCGCGAGACCCCCACCACGCTCGCCTTCCGCGACATCGACCCGAAGGCGCCGGTGCACGTCCTCGTCATCCCCAAGGAGCACTACGCCGACGTGGCCACCCTGGCCGCCGGCGATCCGGCGCTGGCCGGTGAGGTACTGGCCACGGCCGCCGCGGTGGCCGAGGACGAGGGGCTGCTCGGGGACGGCTTCCGGCTGATGTTCAACACCGGGGCGTACGGCGGTCAGGAGGTCTTCCACGTGCACGCGCACCTGTTGGGTGGTGCGCCGCTCGGGCCGATGCTGGCCCGGAGCGTGGCGTGACCACAGCCGCCACCGGTCGACTCGACCGGATGGTCCGGGAGGTCCAGGCGCGGGGACGGGTGCCGGCCGTGGCGGCGGCGGTGCACCGGGCGGACCGCCCGCTGTGGACGTGCGTGGTCGGCGGCACCGGCAACGACACCGCGCTGGACGAGGACACCCGGTTCCGGATCGGGTCGGTGACCAAGACGTTCACCGCCGTGCTCACCCTCCAGTGCCGCGACGACGGCCTGCTCGACCTCGACGACCCGCTGGACCGGCACCTGGACCTGCCGGCGCACGGCGAGCTGACCGTGCGCCGGTTGCTGTCGCACACCGCCGGCCTGCAACGGGAGCCGTACGGCGACGTCTGGGACACGTTGCGGGCGCCGGACGCCGACCGGCTGGTCGCCGAGCTGGCCCGGGCGGAGCGGGTGCTGCCGCCGGGTCGCCGCTACCACTACTCGAACCTGGGCATGGCGCTGCTGGGCCGGCTGGTCGGCCGGGTGCGGGGCGGGACCTGGGCCGAGGTGCTGACCGAGCGGGTGCTCACTCCGCTGGGGCTGACCGCGACCACGGTCGAGCCGGGTCCCCGCGCGGCGACCGGGTTCCTGGTGGACGCGTACTCCGACGAGGCGCGCCCGGAGCCGCCGACCGACTTCGGCGCGGTCGGGCCCGCCGCGCAGTTGTGGAGCACCGCCGGTGACATGGCCCGCTGGGCCGCGTACCTGGCCGACCCGGCGGCCCTGGACCCGACCGGCGGGGTGCTCGCGCCGGCCACGCTGGAGGAGATGCGCTGGCCGGTGACGGTCACCGACGAGACGACGTGGTCCGCCGGCTTCGGCCTGGGCCTGATCCTGGTGCCGCAGGGACAGCGGGTGGTGCACGTCGGGCACGACGGGGCGATGCCCGGGTTCCTGGCCGGGGTGTACGGCCGGCGGGGCGGCGAGGGGGCGCCCGCCGCGTTCGGCGCCGCCGTGCTGGGTTCCTCCGGTACCGCCGTGGACCTGCTGGAACTGCCGCACCGGCTGCTCGCCGCCGCGGTCGAGCACGACCCGGCCGACATCGTGCCGTGGCGGCCGGGCACGCCGGCCCCGGAGCACCTGCGAGGGCTGCTCGGCCGCTGGTGGGGCGAGGGTTTCGAGTACGTCTTCGGCTGGCACGACGGTGCCCTGCAAGCGCGGGGTGCCGGTGACCCGACGGAGAGGCCGCCGGCGGTCTTCGCACCGGTGCCGGAGCAGCCGGACGTGTTCCGGACGGTCTCCGGCCGGGAGGTAGGCGAACTGCTCCGGCTGACCCGGGACTCCGCCGGCGAGGTGGTCCGGATGCACTGGGCGACCTACCGGTTCACCCGACGGCAGGAGACCTTCGACGGGTACGACTTCCGGGCCGACGGCTGACTCTTTTGTCTACTTGTGCGCCAGTCGTCGGATCCCGTTGCGGTCACCGGTCCGCGCCGGGGTGGGCAGGCGCACCAGAGGGTCGCGACCGGCCGCCCCGAGGTAAATGGGCGGCGTGTCCCCGGCGGGGAAACGATACGATGGAGTCAACGTCCGCACGCCGTGGCAGCAGGCCCGGCGCCGAGATCGAGAGCAGGTGGCGCAGGGCCCCTCGGCCCGACCTATGACCGGCACCCCACCTCCCGACCCGCCCCGGGTGCAGACCAAGATCACGGTCCCCGACTCGAAGATCATGGTCAACCTCCTCGGCGCGGGTGACGAGATCCTGCGACTGGTCGAGCGCTCCGTGAACAGTGACGTGCACGTACGCGGCAACGAGATCACGATCACCGGTGCTCCCGCCGACAACGCCCTCGCCGAGCGGATCTTCAGCGAACTCCTCGAACTGATCGAGAAAGGCGAGACCCTGACCACAGACGCCGTCCGGCGTACCGTCGGCATGCTCGAACAGGGCGGCGCGGAGCGGCCCGCAGAGGTCCTGACGCTCAACATCCTGTCCCGGCGCGGGCGGACCATCCGCCCCAAGACGCTCGGGCAGAAGCGCTACGTCGACGCGATCGACGCGCACACCATCGTCTTCGGCATCGGCCCGGCCGGCACCGGCAAGACCTACCTCGCCATGGCGAAGGCGGTCCAGGCGTTGCAGGCCAAGCAGGTCAACCGGATCATCCTGACCCGACCGGCGGTCGAGGCGGGGGAGCGGCTGGGCTTCCTGCCCGGCACGCTCAACGAGAAGATCGACCCCTACCTGCGCCCGCTCTACGACGCGCTGCACGACATGCTGGACCCGGAGACCATTCCGAAGCTGATGGCGGCGGGCACCATCGAGGTCGCCCCGCTGGCGTACATGCGCGGTAGGACGTTAAATGACGCGTTCATCATTCTCGACGAGGCGCAGAACACCACGCCCGAGCAGATGAAGATGTTCCTCACCCGGCTCGGGTTCGGTTCCAAGATCGTGGTGACCGGTGACGTCACCCAGGTGGACCTGCCCGGCGGGACCACCAGCGGGCTGCGCGTGGTCCGGGAGATCCTGGAAGGCGTGCCGGACGTGCACTTCGCGCAGCTCTCCAGCGCCGACGTGGTGCGACACCGACTGGTCGGTGAGATCGTCGACGCGTACGCCCGGTGGGACGCCGAGCGCGAGAACCAGCAGGCCCAGGGCGTGCACGCGGTGGCCGGGCGCACTGCCCAGGGCAACCGCGCCGGCCGGCGCCGCTAGACCGAGGGAAGACAGTTGTCCATCGAGATCGCCAACGAGTCCGGTGTCGAGGTCGACACCGACGCCGTGCTCGCCGTCGCCCGGCACGCGCTCGACGAGATGGGGGTCAACCCCCTCGCCGAACTCTCCGTGCTGCTGGTCGACATCGACTACATGACCGAGCTGAACCATCGCTGGATGGGCGGCGACGGTCCGACCGACGTGCTCGCGTTCCCCATGGACGAGGGCAGTGTCGACCACGGGCCGGGGGAGAACGCCGCCGCCGGTGGCGAGCCGGCCCTGCTCGGTGACATCGTGCTCTGCCCGGAGGTGGCGGCGAAACAGGCCGCGACCGCCGGGCACGGTGCCGCCGACGAGCTGCACCTGCTCACCGTGCACGGCGTGCTGCACCTGCTCGGCTACGACCACGCGGAGCCGGAGGAGGAGCGGGAGATGTTCGGGCTCCAGGCCCGGCTGCTGTCCAGCTGGCGGTCGACCCGCTCCCGGTGATGGACACTGTGCTGGCCGCGCCCGCCACCGGCCTACCCGATCTGCAACTGCTCGTCTTCGCGGCCGGGCTGGTGGTGCTCGCCGGCCTGATCGCGATGACCGAGGCCGCCCTGGCCGCGGTCTCCCCGGCCCGCGCCGCCGAACTGGCCCGTGACGGAGCCCGGGGAGCCCGTACGCTCCAGGCGGTCGCCGGTGACGTGGTCCGGCACCTCAACCTCCTGCTGCTGCTCCGGCTGCTCGCCGAGCTGACCGCCACCACGCTGGTGGCGCTGGTCGCGGTGGACACCTTCGGCGCGGGCTGGCGGGCGGCACTGGTCACCGCCGGGGCGATGACCGTGGTCAGCTTCGTGGTGGTCGGCGTCGGTCCGCGTACCCTCGGCCGGCAGCACGCGTACGCGGTGGGTCGCTCGGCCGCGCCGCTGGTGCGCTGGCTGGGCCGGGTGCTCAACCCGCTGGCGTCGCTGCTGATCCTGATCGGCAACGCGGTGACGCCCGGGCGCGGTTTCCGCGAGGGACCGTTCGCCACCCAGGTCGAGCTGCGTGAACTGGTCGACCTCGCGGAGCAGCGGGGCGTGGTGGAGCACGGCGAGCGGCAGATGATCCACTCGGTCTTCGCGCTCGGCGACACCATCGCCCGCGAGGTTATGGTGCCCCGGACCGAGATGGTGTGGATCGAGTCGGGCAAGAACCTGTCCCAGGCGCTCGTGTTGTTCCTGCGCTCCGGGTTCTCCCGGATCCCGGTGATCGGCGAGAGCGTCGACGACGTGCTCGGCATCCTCTATCTCAAGGACCTGATCCGGCGTACCCAGGGCGGGGCCGCCGAGGACCGGCAGCTTCCGGTCGCCGAGCTGATGCGGCCGGCGACCTTCGTGCCGGAGTCCAAGCCCGTCGACGACCTGCTCTCCGAGATGCAGGCTGCCCGCAACCACCTGGTCATCGTGGTCGACGAGTACGGCGGCACCGGTGGTCTGGTCACCATCGAGGACATCCTCGAAGAGATCGTCGGGGAGATCACCGACGAGTACGACGTCGAGCGCCCGCCGATCGAGCAGTTGCCGGACGGCGCGGTGCGGGTCACCGCCCGGCTGCCGGTGGAGGCGCTCGGCGAGTTGTTCGACACCGAGCTGCCGCACGACGAGGTCGAGACGGTGGGCGGTCTGCTCGCCCAGTCCCTCGGCCGGGTGCCGATCCCCGGCGCCGAGGCGGAGGTGTCCGGCCTCCGGCTGATCGCCGAGGGCACCACCGGCCGCCGCAACCGGATCGACACGGTGCTGGTGCACCGGGTCGAGCCGTCCGACACGCAGGAGAACCCGGGTGGCGAGGCGACGGCCTCCCGGGGCGACACCGACCGATCCGAGGAGAGGCTGCCCGCCGATGCCTGAGTCACCCGCCGTGCCGACCGCCCTGCCCGCCGAGGCCGAACTGAGCGCCGAGGACGGCAAGCTGGTCATCCTCGCCCGGGGTGCCCGGGGTCGGGTGGGTGCCGTGGAGGGCGCGGCCGTCCGGGACCAGGACGGTCGCACGTACGCGGCGGCGAGCGTGTCGCTGCCCTCGTTGACGATCACCGCGCTCCAGTTGGCGGTCGCCTCGGCGGCTGCGGCGGGCGCCACGCGGCTGGAGGCCGCCGTGGTGGTGACCGAGGCGTCCACCCTGGACGGCGCCGGCTACGCGGCCGTACGCGACCTGGCCGCCGACGCCCCGGTGCACCTCGCCGCCCCCGACGGCACGGTCCTCGGCACGGTGACCGCATGAGCCGCGACCACGTCGGAGTGCCGGCATGAGCGAGCGGAGTGCGGGCATGAGCGCGAGGGACGCCGGTCCGGGCGAGCGGGACTACCGGGCCGGGTTCGCGTGTTTCGTGGGGCGGCCGAACGCCGGCAAGTCCACGTTGACCAACGCGATCGTCGGCCAGAAGATCGCCATCACCTCGAACAAGCCGCAGACCACCCGGCACGTCATCCGCGCGGTGCTGCACCGGCCGGACTCGCAGCTGGTGCTGGTCGACACGCCGGGTCTGCACCGACCCCGGACGTTGCTGGGGGAGCGGCTCAACGATCTGGTGCGGCAGACCTGGAGCGAGGTCGACGTGATCGGCCTGTGCATCCCGGCGGACGAGCCGGTCGGTCGTGGTGACCGGTTCATCACCGGGGAGTTGGCCGAGTTGAAGGCGACCGTGCTGGCGGTGGTCACCAAGACCGACCTGGTCGACAAGAAGCGGCTGGCCGAGCAGTTGCTGGCTGTCAGCGAGCTGGGCGAGTTCGCGGCGGTGGTGCCGGTCAGCGCGGTCTCCGGACACCAGGTGGACACCCTGGTCGAGGTGATGACGGGGTATCTCCCCGAGTCTCCTCAGCTCTATCCGGACGACATGCTCACCGAGGACCCGGAGCAGGTGCTGGTCGCCGAGCTGATCCGGGAGGCGGCACTGGAGGGCGTACGCGACGAGCTGCCGCACTCCATCGCCGTGGTGGTCGAGGAGATGTTCCCCGAGGGCCGTCTGATGAAGATCTTCGCCGACGTGTACGTCGAGCGGTCGAGCCAGAAGGCGATCGTGATCGGGCACCGTGGCGCTCGGCTGAAGGCGGTGGGCACTGCGGCCCGGCGGCAGATCGAGGAGCTGTTGGGCAGCCGCGTCTATCTCGACCTGCACGTCCGGGTGGCCAAGGACTGGCAGCGCGATCCGAAGCAGTTGCGCAAGCTCGGTTTCTGAACGGCTCCGACGCGTACCGGACGAAATGGACGACGAGCGCCTCAGCGTCTGATCGGTACCGGTCAGGCATATGGGAAGTTTCACTATACCGCTGGGTAGTTGGTCGTTTCCGCGACGCGCATCAGAGGGTAGGGAGGGTATGCCTCTGCCCCCGGACATAGATGCAGGCTGATGCGAAACCGTTACCTTGACCTGTTGCGTGCACTGGCCATCGTGCGGGTCGTCGTTTACCACGTCACTGGCTGGGCGTCGCTGACCGTGCTGTTCCCGGCGATGTCGGTGATGTTCGCGATGGCCGGGTCGCTGATGGCCGCCACGTTGTACCGGGTCGGCCCGTCGGCGGTGGGGCGGCGGCTGCGGCGACTGCTTCCGTCGCTCTGGGTGGTCGCCGCCATCTTCGTACCGGCGATGCTGCTCACCGGGCTGCCGCTGACCCCCAAGGTGTTGTTCTGGCTGTTCCCGGTCGTCGATCCACCGGCGAACTACTGGGGTGCGCTGGCGCTGAGCCCGATCTGGTACCTGCGGGACTACCTCTGGTTCGTGCTCGCCTCGCCGATCGCCATCTGGCTGTTCCGGCGGTTCCCGCTGCCCACCCTGCTCGCCCCCTACTTCCTGCTGATCTGCATCGAGTTCGGCATCTATCAGAACCCGCACGGCGTGCTGCGCGAGTTCGGCCTCTACTTCGGCGCGTGGCTGCTGGGCTTCGCCCACCAGGCGGGCATGCTGCGCCGGATGACGAACCGGGTGCTGGTGCCGGTCGTCCTGACGCTTGCGGCGACCGGCGGCGCCTGGATCCTCGCCAATCCCGGCCCGCGTGGTTACGACCTGAACGACATCCCGCTCGGCAACGCCCTCTGGTCGGCCGCGTTCATCCTGGTGGCGCTCGGCCGGGCGCCGTCGGCCGCAGCCTGGGTGGACCGCAACGAGATGGTCGGGCGGGCGGTCACCGTGCTGAACCGCCGGGCGCTGACCGTCTATCTCTGGCACATGGCCTTCGTGGTCGCGCTCACGCCGCTGGTGGACGTGGTCGGCTGGTCGCACCAGAACCTGCTGGGTCAGGCGATCCGGGTGGTCCTGGTCTTCGCCCTGGTGGGCGTGGTGACCGCGGCGTTCGGGTGGGTCGAGGACGTGGCGGCGCAGCGTCCACCGGAGCTGATCCCCGGGGGACGCCCGTCGCCGTCCACCCGTCCGAAGGCCGCGCTGCATCGGTCGGAGAGCGACCAGACCCCGCTCGGAGGTCCGGTCACGGGCCGACCACCGGCCGGTCCGGACCGGCCCGGCGGGAGGGTGCCGACCGGTGGCGGGCATGCCGACCGGGGGCCGTCCACCGGTGCCGAACCGTGGACCGGCGGGGAGCAGCCGGTCGGTGCCGGCCACGCCGCAGGTCGGGCCGACCCGCGACGGGAGGAGTCCGTGCCGGGCCCCCGTGGGCCCAGTGGCGGCGTCAGCGGGAAGTGACGGCGAGATCGCCGCTACCGGTCGCGACGTCGAGCACGAGCTTCGCGGTGGGGTCGTGCGGTACGCCGAGGTCGGCCGAACCCGAACCGACCGACGAGACCACCTGGTACGCGCCGGCCGGCACGGTCAACTCGACGTGACCGCTGGATGCGTGCGCGCGGGCGGAGGCGGGTCGATTCAGCTTCACGGTGACGTTGCCGGACCGCGCCTCCGCGTCCACCTCGCCACCGAGCCGGTTCGCGGTGATGCTGCCGGACCCGCTGCGGAGCACCACCGGCTCGGTCACGTCGTACACCTCGATGTTGCCGGAGCCGGACTCCACCCTGACCGGGCCGGCGGCGCCGGCCACCCGGACGTCGCCGGAGCCGACGGTGACCTCCACCGTGCCGACCCGGCTCAGGTCGACCTCGCCCGAGCCGGTCTCGCCCCGCACACTGACCCCCTCGCCGGTGGTGACCTCGTAGGAGACGCTGCACCGGTTGCCGCAGGAGGTGTCCAGCACCAGTTCGGTGCCGGTGATCTCGTATGACGTACGCGGCTGGTTGCCCTGGTAGCGCACCACGCGCTTGATGCGGACGCCGTCCACTCCGCCGTCGGCGCGGACCACCACGTCACCGGCGCCGGGCAGGAGCCGGATCGCGGTGATCCGGGTGGACTCGGTGGTGTCGAAGTCCAGCCGGCCGAAGGAGAGGTTGTCACACCCGGCGAGGACGATCAGGGCGGTGGCCGCGACCGCCGCCACGGTGGCTCGACGGCCGGTGATGCGACGTGTGGTGACGCCCCGGCGGGTAGCGTCGGCCGGGTGTGCGGTGGCCGCCGGGGGTGCGGCGGCGGCCGGGCGCGGGGTGGCGGTCCGGCGCGCCGGGGTGGTCAGGTGCAGAGCCATGCCGAGCACGCTACGTCCGGTGCCGGCGGCGCACATCGGGGTAAGAAGGCCCGCCGACCCCGAGCGGACCCTGAGATCCGACCCGGGGGCAGACCCGAGTTCCGGCGGGGAGGGAGAATGGCGCGATGGCCGGGTACCGCCGACAGCTCTACCGCGACGACGCGGTGGTGCTGCGTGTGCAGAAACTCGGCGAGTCGGACCGGATCATCACCCTGCTCACCCGGCGGCACGGCCGGCTGCGCGCGGTCGCCCGGGGGGTACGCCGCACCACCTCGAAGTTCGGCGCCCGGCTGGAACCCTTCGGCCACGTCGACCTGCAACTCGCCGGTGACCCCAAGGGCGAGCTGGGCAGCTCGCTGCACAGCGTCAGCCAGGTCGAGGGGATCGATCTGTACGGCAAGCGGTTCCTCGGTGACTACCCCCGCTACACCGCGGCCAGCGCCATCGCCGAGACCGCCGAACGCCTCACCCCGGTGGAGCGGGAGCCGTCGCTGCGGCTGTTCCAGCTCACCCTGGGCGCGCTCAAGGCACTGTCCGAGGGCACCCACGCGACGACGCTGGTGCTCGACGCGTACCTGCTGCGCGGGATGGCGCTGGCCGGTTGGGCACCGGCACTGACCGCCTGCGCGGTCTGTGGTACTCCCGGGCAGCACCGGGCCTTCTCCGTACCGGCCGGAGGCGCGGTCTGCCCGGACTGCCGCCCGCCCGGCGCGGCCCATCCCGCCCCGGCCACGATCGACCTGATGTACGCCCTGACCACCGGTGACTGGCGGGTCGCCGACGCCACCGAGACCGGCGTACGCCGGGAGTGCAGTGGCCTGGTCGCGGCGCACCTGCAGTGGCACCTGGAGCGCGCGCTACGCTCGCTGCCGCTGGTGGACCGGGGCGGTCCGGCCACCGGCACGGTCCGACCCGGTGGCGGACGCGCCGGGGCGGCCCCGCCGCGCGACCCGGCCGGCGAGGGCTGACGCCCGACCGGGCGTCGATGGAGTCGAGCAGGGAGAGCCGAGTGATCCGATCCACCAGGGCCGTCCGGCGCGCGCCGGTGCCCCCGACGCCGCACCCGTCGGGCGCCCGACCTCCGGCGCTGCCGTCGGAGGCGGTGCCCCGGCACGTCGCCGTGGTGATGGACGGCAACGGCCGCTGGGCCAAGGAGCGCGGGCTGCCCCGCACCAAGGGCCACGAGGCGGGGGAGTTCTCCCTCTTCGACACCGTGGAGGGCGCCATCGAGATGGGCATCCCCTACCTGTCGGCGTACGCCTTCTCCACCGAGAACTGGCGACGCTCGCCGGACGAGGTGCGCTTCCTGATGGGCTTCAACCGGGACGTCATCCGCCGTCGCCGCGACCAGCTCGTCGACCTCGGGGTGCGGGTGGTCTGGTCGGGCCGGTCCGGACGGTTGTGGAAGAGCGTCATCTCCGAGTTGCAGACCGCCGAGGAGATGTCCCGGGGGAACTCGACGCTGACGCTCCAGTTCTGCGTCAACTACGGCGGGCAGGCGGAGATCGCCGACGCCGCCGCCGCGATCGCCCGGGACGTGGCCGCCGGCCGACTGGACCCGGGCAAGGTCAACGAGAAGACCATCGAGCGGTATCTCTACCACCCCGAGGTGCCCGAGGTGGACCTGTTCCTGCGGCCCTCCGGCGAGCAGCGCACCTCGAACTTCATGCTCTGGCAGAGCGCGTACGCGGAGCTGGTCTTCCTGGACACGCTCTGGCCCGACTTCGACCGCCGCCACCTCTGGTACGCCTGCGAGCTGTACGCCCAACGGGACCGCCGATTCGGCGGTGCGCTGCCCAACCCGGTGGCCCCGACGGTCTGACGCTTAACGGCGGACCGGAGTGGGTATCAGTGTCGTCAGCAGCCACTGACGGAGGTGAACCCACATGATGCGCAAGCGTGTCGCCCAGTGGGCGGTGATGGCCGTTGCGGTTCCGTTGGCGGCCGCCGGTGCCCGCCGGCTCAGCCACTCGATGGAATCCCGGCGGGGCCCGTCCCGGGCCAGTCGCCTGCTCACGCAGGGAGCGGACCTGATCCGCCCGCAGAAGGCCCGGCGTCGCCGCTTCTTCTGACTGACGTACACGACGCCGCCCCTGGCTCCACGTGGAGCCAGGGGCGGCGTCGTATATGGCGGGTGTGCGTGTAAGGAGGGGTCCCCTGCTAACGCCTGGTGCATAGCAGGGGACCCTTCCTAACGCGGAAGACCGGCGGGAAGACGTCAGGCCGGGGTCTCGGCGCGGTCGGGGGTGGCCCACAGGGTGTGGAAGGAACCGTCGCGGTCGACACGGCGGTAGGTGTGCGCGCCGAAGTTGTCCCGCAGGCCCTGGATGAGCGCGGCCGGGAGACGCTGCGCGCGCAGCGCGTCGAAGTAGGCCAGCGACGAGGCGAACGCGGGTGCCGGCACGCCGACCCGGGCCGCCTCGGCCACCACCCGCCGCCAGCTCGGCACACCGTCGCGCACGGTGTCCGCGAACCACGGCGCCACCAGCAGCGTGGGCAGCTCCGGCTGCTCGTCGTAGGCCTGCTTGATGCGGTCCAGGAAGCGGGCCCGGATGATGCAGCCGCCCCGCCAGATCTTCGCCGTGCCGCCCAGGTCGATGTCCCAGTCGTACTCGGCGCTGCCGGCCCGGATCTGGTCGAAGCCCTGCGCGTACGCCACGATCTTGGAGGCGAGCAGCGCCCGGCGTACGTCCTCGATGAACGCCTCGCGGTCGGCGACCTGCCACTTTTCCCCGGAGTCCGGGAACGCCCGCACTGCGGCCTCACGCTGGTCGACGTGACCGGAGAGCGACCGGGCGAACGTCGCCTCGGCGATGCCGGTGATCGGGATGCCCAGGTCGAGGGCGATCTGGACGGTCCACCGGCCGGTGCCCTTCTGCTCGGCCCGGTCCTGCACCACGTCCACGAACGCCTCGCCGGTGGCGGCGTCGGTGTGCGCCAGCACGTCGGCGGTGATCTCGATCAGGAAGGACTCCAGCTCGCCGGAGTTCCACTCCCGGAAGATCTCCGCGAGTTCCGACGGGGTCGCGCCCAGTCCGGCGCGCAGCAGGTCGTACGCCTCGGCGATGAGCTGCATGTCGGCGTACTCGATGCCGTTGTGGACCATCTTCACGAAGTGCCCGGCACCGTCCGGCCCCACGTGCTCGCAGCAGGGCTCGCCCTCGACCTGCGCGGCGATCTTCTCGAAGATCGGCCCGAGCTTGCGGTACGACTCGGCCGACCCGCCCGGCATGATGCTCGGCCCCCAGAGGGCGCCCTCCTCGCCGCCGGAGACGCCGGTGCCGACGAAGTGCAGGCCCTTGGTCCGCAGCGCCTCCTCCCGGCGACGGGTGTCGGCGAAGTGCGCGTTGCCGCAGTCGATGATGATGTCGCCCTCTTCGAGCAGCGGCACCAACTCGTCGATCACCGCGTCGGTGGGGCCGCCCGCCTTGACCATGACGATCACCGCGCGCGGGCGCTCCAGCGCGGCGACGAAGTCCGCCAGGGACTCCGTCGGCACGAAGGTGCCCTCGTCGCCGTGCTCGGCCACCAGCGACCGGGTCCGTTCCGGCGAGCGGTTGTGCAACGCCACGGTGAACCCGTTGCGGGCCAGGTTCCGGGCCAGGTTCCGACCCATCACCGCCAGCCCGGTCACACCGATCTGCGCCGTAGCCCGATCCGCCATCCTCGTCGCCACCTTCCGCCGTCTACCTGTAGTGCTGCGACGGTATCGCGGCCGGCCCCCGGACCGCGCCGTCCCCCCACCGCTGGTCATCAGGTGGTCGCGTAGCGCACGGCACCGGGTTGCCGATAATTCGGATGCGTTCCGCTCTCCGGCCGGATAGCATGCGGGCATGCGCTACTGACACCCGCTTCATCGAGCCGGTCCGCCGCCCCTGTGGCCGTGGACCCGTCGCTTCCGGGTGTCCGCGCGTCCTTCTCGTCGCCGTTGACGCGACGTCCTCCGTGGCCGCTCCGGAACGACCTTCCGCTGATCCCGCCCGACCGCCGTCCGGCGGTCCCCACCGACGGCGGTGGCGTGGCGTACGCGCCGACACCGCCGAGCGAGGAGGCTCCGATGCCTGCCAGCCGTAAACCGAAGAAGTCCCGTGGTGCCGCCCGGGTGTCCACGGTGACGCCGCCCCACGTCGACGCGTCGACCGACGCGGTCACCCCACCGCTCGGACTGCCGCCCCTGGTAGGGCCCTCCGCCGGGCTCACGTCCCCGGCGGCGCCGTTGCCTCCGGTCGACACGTCCAGGTCGGACCTCGAGGACCGGGAGCCGCCGGGCGCACCGCCCGCGCCGACCACCGGTCCGACAGCCTCCGGCCGGGGCAAGGGGGTCCGTTCCGACCGTGGACAGCGTGTCGGAGCGGGCCGGCAGTACGCCTTCCGGCGCAAGTGAGCGACCGGGGCACCGTACGGTGTGGCTGAAAGGTGGGTGGATCTGTTGTCGCTCCGACGACAACAGATCCACCCACCTCCGGCCCGCGGCTCAGCCGATCAGCGGACGGAAGGTGCCGAGCGCGACGCTGACGCCCAACGCGGCGGCGGCCAGCGTCGCCGCGACGACCATCAGCAGCCAGTCGGCCGCGCCGAAATACTGCCAGCGGGCGACGGTACGCGGCACTCCCGCGTCGAAGCCGCGCGCGTCCATCGCGACCGCCAGCCGGGTGCCCCGGCGGATCGCGCCGACCAGCAGCGTGAACGCGGTGGAGACGAAGAGCCGCAGTTTCGCCACCGGGTTGCGTCCCGCCTCGACACCACGTGCCCGGCGGGCCATGACGATCATCTGCCACTCCTGCCCGAGCAACGGGAGCAGCCGGAACGCCGCCAGCGCGCCGATCGCGAACCGGGCCGGTGCGCGGGCGTTCTGCACCAGCGCGTCGGCAAGGTCGGTCGGATCGGTGGTGGCGAAGACGATCACGCCGGGCAGTGCCACCGCGAACAGCCGCAGCACCAGGCCGAGCGCGGTGAGCAGCACCGCCGAGGTGACCACGACCGGTCCGGCGTCGAGCAGGACCCGGCCCGAGCGGTCCGCGGCGAAGAGCACCAGCGTCACCAGTACGCCGACGGCGGCGGCGAGCAACGGCCACACCCGGCGGAGCAGCACCCGGTAGCGCACGCCGAACAGCGGCAGGACCGCCAACTCGATCGCGATCGCGATCGCCGGTGCGACCGGGTCCAGTGTCGCCAGCAGCGGAAACGCGAACAGCAGCGCCGCCGCCAGCTTGGCCACCGGATTGCGCCGGGCCAGTGGCGCGTCCGGCCGGGCGACCGGTTCGAAGTCGATCATCGGTCCGCCGCCGGAGAAGACGACGGGGCCTCGGCGGCCGGTGGGCGCGTCAGCGTCAGCGTCCGGTCGGCGAGCGCGGCGACGAACTCGGCGTCGTGGGTGACCGTCACCAGGGCGTGACCGGCGTCGCGTAGCTCCGCGAACAGGTCCACCAGCTCCCGCCAGGTGCGTCGGTCCTGGCCGAAGGTGGGCTCGTCGCAGATCAGCAGCCGGGGCGCGGTGGCCAGGGCGGTCGCGACGCTCAGCCGCCGCGCCTCGCCGCCGGAGAGGGTGTACGGGTTCGCCCCGGCCAGGCGGTCCAACCGCAGCCGTTGCAGCAACTCGTCGACGCGTCGGCGGACCGCCGTCTCGGTGGCGCCGGTCCGTCGGGGGCCGAGTGCCAGTTCGTCGAAGACCGTGCCGGTGACAAACTGGTGTTCCGGGTCCTGGAACACCGAGCCGATCCGGCGGGCCAGCGCGGGTGCCCGCCACCGGTGCGGTGGGGTGCGGGCGTCGGCCCCGGCCAGCTCGACGCCGGCCGCCAGCCGCCCGGTGCCCGGCTTGAGCAGCCCGCCGAGCAGCACCGCGAGGGTGGACTTGCCGACGCCGTTGGGGCCGAGCACGGCGAGTGCCGCTCCGGCGCGTACCGCCAGGTCGGTGGCGGCCAGCCGGGGCGGGTGGCCGAGCCGGTCGGCGGTGAGCAACACCTCGCCGGGGCCGGTGGTGGCCCGGCGCGGCGGGATCTGGCGGCCGGGCACCCAGACGCCGTCGGCGGCGAGGGCGTCGCCGTGGGCGGCGAACACGGCCTCCGGCGGGCCGTCGACGCGGACGCCGCCACCGGCGTCGAGCACCACCACCCGGTCGACCAGCGGCAGGGCGTCGGCCACCCGGTGCTCGACCAGGATCAGGGTGGTGTCGCCGTCGACCGCGCGGCCCACGGCGGCACGGACCAGGTCGGCCCCGGCCGGGTCGAGGTTGGCGGTGGGTTCGTCGAGCAGCAGCAGGTGGGGACGGAGCGCGAGCACGCCGGCCAGGGCGAGCCGCTGCTGTTCGCCGCCGGAGAGCGCGGCGGTGGGGCGGTCGCGGGGGTACGGGAAGCCGACCCGGCGCAGCGCCTCGTCCACCCGGGGCCAGATCTGCGTGGCGGGTACGCCCCGGTTCTCCAGCCCGAACGCCACGTCGTCGCCGCTGCGGGCCATGACGAGCTGGGACTGCGGATCCTGGAAGACGATGCCGACCCGTTCGCGGGTATCGGCGGGCGGCCGGCCGTCGATCTCGATGCTGCCCTCCCGCTCGCCGGAGTCCTCCGGCAGCAGCCCGGCCAGCGCGGCGAGCAGGGTGCTCTTGCCGGCGCCGGAGGGCCCGAGCAGCAGCAGCCGCTCGCCTCGGCGTACCCGCAGGTCCACGCCGCGCACCGCCCAGGCGTGCCGCCCGGCGTGGCGCCAGCCGAAGCCGCGCAGCCGCACCTCACCCATCCGCCACCCCCGCTTTCGTCCCCGACCCGCCGGTGGCCCGGTGGAGCCGGTCGGACCGGCTCCACCGGGCGTGGTCAGACCAGGTTCCGCTCGCGACCGGCGGGGAAGCGGTCCAGGACGCCGGTGCCGGCGAGCGCCTTGGTGAGCGCGTAGCCGCCGGCACCGGCGATCACGGTGGCGCTGAGCACGGTGAGCAGCGCGTACGGGATGCGGTAGGTGCCCAGCTCGTACGCGGCGTTCCAGGTGAAGAAGTCGAACAGGGCGGCGCCGAGGCCGGTCATCGCGCCGGCGAGCAGCGCCGTCGGCAGCCGGAACGAGCGGTACCGGAAGGCGGCGAAGGCCATCTCCGCCCCGAGGCCCTGGATCAGGCCCTGGACGATGGTGACACCGCCCCACTCGGAGCCCAGCAACGCGGAGACCGTCGCCGCGACCGCCTCGCAGAACAGCGCGGCACCCGGCTTGCGGATCACCAGCCCGCCGAGCACCGCCGGGACCAGCCAGACGCCGTACATGACGGCCTGGCTGGCCGGGAAGAAGGCGAAGGCCGGGTCGACCGCCCGCCAGAGCAGGCCCCAGGCCCAGAAGATGACACCGAAGCCGACGGCGATCACCGCGGCCACGACGATGTCGACGGTGCGCCACCGGGTGGTGGTCGGTTGGCTCATGAGTGCTCCCAGTCCAGTGTCGAACCAGGCAAGACGCACGCCGCGTCCGGCGTGGCCGGGCGTGGCGGGCTGGAGGTGGACCGAACTCCCTGCGCTGGCATTACCCAGATCAGGTACGGAGGGTCTGCGGGCGGACCCGCACTCTCAGCGCTGTGCGCTCCCCTGTCGGAGGTGGTGTTGTCCCGCCGACGCTAACACCTTCGAAGATCGACGGACAATGTGATCTACGCAGGTCATGCCGGTTGCCGACGACCGTTGGTTCCGGAGGCGCCCACCGGGCGGGGGAACCCGCCCGGTTTCGTGACATCCATCGACGTCATCGGCTCCGGACGGTAATCTCAGGCCGCCGATCCACGAGGGCCGAGAGGCGGCAGGGTGAGCACAGACACGGACCATGCCGTGCCGGCCGGTGAACCGGAGGGTCGTCCGACGGGCGTGGCCACCGAGGAACGTCCGGCCGGGCCGGGCGGCGGCGAGCCGCCCCGACGTTGGCTCGGCGACCGGATCGGTTCGGTGGAGATCCTGGCGGCGCTGCTGGTCCTGCTGATCATCTTTCGTGATCCGTTGGCCGGGGCGCTCGACGATCCCCGCATCCAGACGTGGACCACCGTGTTCGTCTCGATCATGGTGCAGGCGGTGCCGTTCCTGGTCTTCGGCATCCTCCTCTCCGCCGTGATCGCCGTCTTCGTACCCCGGTCGTTCTGGGCCAGGGCGTTGCCCCGGCACCCGGCGCTCGCGGTGCCGGCGGCCAGCGCGGCCGGTGTGGTGCTGCCGGGCTGCGAGTGCGGGTCGGTGCCGATCGCGGGCTCGCTGATCCGCCGGGGCGTCACGCCGGCGGCGGCCCTGGCCTTCCTGCTGGCCGCCCCGGCGGTCAACCCGATCGTGCTCGTCGCCACGGCGGTCGCCTTCCCCAACAATCCGGAGATGGTCCTCGCCCGGGGGGTCGCCAGCCTGATCGTGGCAATGATCATGGGGTGGCTCTGGCTGCGGCTCGGTCGCACCGAGTGGATCAAGATGCCGCGTCGCCCGGAGCTGGACGATCCCCGGCGGAGCCGGGCCTTCTGGGCCGCCGTCCGGCACGACGTCACCCACGCCGGTGGCTTTCTGGTGCTCGGCGCGATGGCCGCCGCCAGCATCAACGTGCTGGTGCCGGAACGCTGGCTCCAGACCCTGGCGGACAACGCCTGGCTGTCGATCCTGGCGCTGGCGCTGCTGGCCGTCCTGCTCTCGCTCTGTTCCGAGGCGGACGCCTTCGTCGCGGCCTCGCTGTCGCAGTTCTCCCTCACGTCCCGACTGGTCTTCCTGGTGGTGGGGCCGATGGTCGACCTCAAGCTGATCTCGATGCAGGCCGGTGTCTTCGGCCGGCGGTTCGCCTTCCGGTTCGCGCCGGCCACGTTCGCGGTCGCCCTGCTGATGGCCACCGGAGTCGGGATGGTGCTGCTGTGAATCGACAGGCGCAAGCGGTGATCCTGCTGCTACTCGGCGGGGCGGTGATCCGGGCCAGCGTCACCGACCTCTATCTGCGGTACGTCAAGGAGGGCCTGCGCCCGTTCCTGATCGCCGCCGGTCTGCTGCTCGTGGTCGCCGCGGTGATGACCCTCTGGCACGAACTGCGTCCCTCCGCGCCCCGCGCGACGGCCCCGACCGGCGGCGGGTCCACCGGCCCGGTGGGCGGTCCCGCCCCGGTGGCGACGGGCCAGACCGACGAGCACGACGACCACGGCCACCACGAGCCCCGGATCGGCTGGCTGCTCATCCTGCCCGTGCTCGGGCTGCTGCTGGTCGCCCCGCCGGCCCTCGGGTCGTACGCGGCGGGGCAGGCCGGCACCGCGCTGAACGCCCCCCGCGAGTCCGACTACCCGCCCCTGCCGGACGGCGACCCGGTGCAGGTCAGCGTGCTCGACTACGCCTCCCGGGCACTGTTCGACCGGGGCACCTCGATCGGTGACCGGCGGGTGGTCCTCACCGGGTTCCTCGCCACCGGTGCCGGTGGCGAGCCGATCCTCGCCCGGATGGTGCTCTCCTGCTGCGCCGCCGACGGTCGGCCGATCAAACTCGGGCTCACCGGTGACGTGCCGGTCGGGCTGCCCAACGACAGTTGGGTCGAGGTGGTCGGCCGCTACAGCGACCGGATCGGCCGGGACCCGGTCAACGACGCCGAGATCCCGTACCTGGAGATCGAGTCGTGGCGGCAGGTGCCGGTGCCCAAGCGTCAGTACGAGTAGCGTTCCGGACATGCAGGTCGACGCCCGAGGTCTACGGTTCGAGATCCACCCCGGCGGCCCCGACTCGGGTGACCCGGTGCTGCTGCTGCACGGCTTCCCCCAGCACTCGGGCGAGTGGGACGCGCTGGCGCCCGTCCTGCACGGCGCGGGCCTGCGCACGTACGCGCTGGACCAGCGGGGCTACTCGCCGCAGGCGCGGCCGACCGAGGTGGCGGCGTACCGGCTGGGGGAGTTGGTCGCCGACGCGGTGGCGGTGCTCGACGCCCTCGGCGTGACGCGGGCGCACGTGGTCGGCCACGACTGGGGCGCCATCGTCGCCTGGGCGCTCGCCGCCGGCCACCCCGACCGGGTACGCACGCTCACCGCGGTCTCCGTGCCGCACCCGGCCGCCATGGCGCACGCGTTGGCCCACGACCCGCAGCAGAAGGCGCGCTCGGCGTACATGCTGCTGTTCCGGCAGCAGGGCATGGCCGAGAAGACGCTGCTGGCCCTCGACGCACTCGGGTTGCGGCGGCTGTTGCGCGACGTCGGTGACGACGCCCGGGTGGCCGCGTACGCCGACCCGCTGCGCGAACCGGGCGCGCTCACCGCGGCGCTGAACTGGTACCGGGCGATGTCCCGCTCCGAGCTGGCGGCGGTCGGCCCGGTGTCGGTACCGACCACCTTCGTCTGGAGCGACCGTGACGTCGCCATCGGACGGACCGCCGCCGACGCCTGCGCCGCACACGTGACCGGTGACTACCGTCTCGTCGAGCTGTCCGGCGTCAGCCACTGGATCCCGGACGAGGCGCCCACGCCGTTGGCCGAGGCGATCCTGGCCCGCGCCCGCCCGACCGCCTGACGGGCCGCCCGACCGGCCGGACGGCTGTACGGGCCGTGCGGGAAGCTGGTCGGGGTCGTCGGGTGGCGGCGATCCGAGGGAGGCGGGAGAGAGCATGACGCTGAGTGCCGAGGGCTACCTGGCCGAGGTGACCGCGACGATGACCCGGGTGGCGGGCAGCCAGCGGGAACAGGTGGCCCGCGCGGCCGACCTGATCGCCGAGGCGATCCGGGCCGACGGGGTGGTGCACGCCTTCGGTACCGGCCACTCGGAGGCCCTGGCGATGGAGATCGCCGGCCGGGCCGGCGGGCTGGTGCCGACCAACCGGATCGCCCTGCGGGACCTGGTGCTGCACGGCGGGGAGCCGGTCGACGTGCTGGGCCCGAAGCTGGAGCGGGACCCGTCGGTCGCGCACCGGCTCTACGACCTCGCCCCGATCGGCCCGCGTGACGTCTTCGTGCTCGCCTCGAACTCGGGCGTGAACGGGGCGATGGTGGAGTTCGCCTCGCTGGTCGTCGCGCGGGGCCATCCGCTGGTCGCGATCACCTCCGCCGCGCACTCGGCCCGGATGGAGTCCCGCCACCCGTCCGGGCGCAAGCTCGCCGACTTCGCCGACGTGGTGCTGGACAACGGTGCCCCGTACGGGGACGCGACGCTGCCACTGCCGTCCGGCGGCGCGGTGGGCGCGGTCTCCTCGATCACGGCGGCGTTGCTGGCCCAGCAGATCGTGGTCGAGGTGGTGGCCCGGTTGGTGGCCGCCGACGAGCAGCCGCCGGTCTACCTGTCGGCCAACATCGCCGGTGGCGACGCGCACAACGACGCGCTGGAGGCCCGTTACGCAGGGCGGATCCGGCGCGGTTCCTGAGTCGGTTTCGGGTCGTGCGCGGCGGGGCATCTGCGTTCCGCCGGTCGGGCGTGCCGACCGGGTGGAGCGTGTTCCCTCGGAGGTTCGCGGTGTCCAAGGAGACCGAGAAGCAGCGCTGGCAGCGGAACTTCGCTGACCTGCTTCAGGAGTTACGGGTCGCGCAGACCGGCGTACAGATTCTCTTCGCCTTCCTGCTCACCCTGCCGTTCAGTAACGGTTTCACGCGTACCACGGAATTCCAGCGCGACGTCTACGTCGTCGCGCTGATCGCGGCGGCCGGCGCCACCGCGATGATCATCTCGCCGGTGGCGTTCCACCGGGCCCTGTTCCGTCAGGGCCGCAAGCCGGAGCTGGTGCAGTTCGCCCACAAGATGGCCAGCGCCGGTCTCGCCTTCATGCTGGTCGCGATGGTCAGCTCGGTACTGCTGATCACCGATTTCGTGCTCGCCCGGCCGATCGCCTTCCTGCTCAGTGCGGTCACCGGCCTGTGGTTCCTCACGTTCTGGGTGATCCTGCCGTTCAGCCGTCGCAACTGGGGGGACGACGACATCGACGACGAGGAGGACCCGAGCGGGCTCTCCCCGGGCTGAACGCTGCCTCCCTCCGTCGATCATGGAGTTGTGGTCGACCTTCGGCCCCGGGATGCGGCAGGCGGGGGTCAGCGGTGGGGGTCGTGGAGGCCCAGGCGGCGGAGTTCGAGGGCGGCCAGGGCGTTGACGGTGGCGTCGTCGCCCTGGCGCCACGCCTCAGCGACGTCCGGGGAGATCCGGGTGAGCTTGCGCAGCGGTTGACCGGCAAGGGCGCGCAGGGCCAGCAGGTCCCGGCCGGCGGGAGCGGCGGCCAGAGCCGCCGCCGAAGCGGCCCGCCGCATCCAGCGCACCCGCAGTGGCAGCCAGCCGAACAGCACCAACCCCAGCGGGACCACCAGCAACCCGACGGCCAGCGCCACCGCCAACTGGTCGACCAGTTCCTGCTGGTCCCGCCCGGCCTCGGCGAGCGAACGGGCCGCGCCGGCCGCCCGCTCGAACGGGCCGGTCAGCTCGTCGCCCACCAACGGCACCCGGCCGACCTTGCCGCCCGCGTCGGCCAGGTTGTCGGCCAGTCCGCCGCCGGCCCCCTCCAGCTTCTGTCCGGGTACGGCCAGCTTCTGCACCAGATCGTGCAGCCAGAGCGCACCCCGAATCGCCACGTACACCCAGGCGACGACGAGCAGATCGGTGAGGAACTGGCGCAGCGCGGTCGGGAAACGATCAGCGTAGATTTTCACGCCGGACAGCGTGCCACGCCCCGGCGCGGCGAGCACTCCCACGGACGCCCGATCGTGCGGCAGGCGGGATCAGCGGGCGCAGTCCGGGCAGGTGCCGAAAATTTCCAGGGTGTGGCTGACGTCGGTGAAGCCGTGCTGGGCGGCCACCCGGTCGGCCCAGTTCTCCACCGTCGGCCCGGCCACCTCCACCGTCCGGCCGCAGGCGCGGCAGACCAGATGGTGGTGGTGCCCCTCGCTGCACCTGCGGTAGAGGTGCTCGCCGCCGGGCGGACGCATCACGTCGATCTCGCCCGCGTCGGCCAGGCCCTGCAACGTCCGGTAGACCGTCGTCAACCCGACCCGCTCGCCGCGTTCACGCAGCATCGCGTGTAGGTCCTGGGCGCTGTGGAAGCCCTCCAACTCGGCCAGCAACGCGCTCACCGCCGACCGCTGGCGGGTGTTGCGGACCACCGCACTCTCGCTCATGCCGTCACTCCGCTTCGCTGCGGTCCGGCATTTGTGCTGGGCCTGATGATTCGCTCGCGTGGCTCGCTCATGATTCCTCCCCGGCATGGCTGACCGCGTCGGCGACGATGTGCGCGACATGCTCGTCGACCAGGGCGTACGCGATCTCCCGGCCCCGCCGCGAGCCGCGGACCACGCCGGCCCCGCGCAGCACCCGCAGGTGCTGGGAGACCAGCGGTTGCGCGACGCCGAGTTTATCCACCAGCTCGTGCACGCACCGCTCGCCGCCGGCCAGTTCGCTGACGATGGCGAGCCGGATCGGCGCCGAGAGAGCGCGCAGGAGCTCGCTGGCACCCTCGAAGGCGTCATAGCCGGATCCGCTGGTCACCCTGCAACGGTAACCAATACCGAAGCGGAACCCGTGATCAGGACCGGCTGAGCACCACCTCGTGCGGTTCCGGATCGGGTGTGGGTTGCGGCCGGGAGCGGCGGATCCGGCGCCAGGCGGCGGCCAGCAGGGTGACCACCACGAAGGAGGCGATGGCCAGGACCACCACCGACGCGCCCGGTGCGGTGTCGGCGAGCGCCGCCATCCAGATGCCGGCCCCGGCGGCGAACAGGCCCAGTGCCATGGCTGCCGTCATGGTGCTGCGGAAGCCCCGGGTGACCTGCTGGGCGGTGGCCACCGGTACGACCATCAACGCGCTGATCAGCAGGACGCCGACGGCCCGCATGGCGATCGTGACGGTGATCGCGGTGGTGATCGCGAGCAGCAGGTTCAGCGCGCGTACCGGCAGGCCGGAGACCCGGGCGTACTCCTCGTCGTGGCAGACGGCGAAGAGCGCGGGCCGCAGCGCCAGCATCGCGGCCAGCACCGCCACACCGAGCACCGCGATGGTGACCAGGTCGTCGCGGGAGGTCGTGGTCAACGCACCGAAGAGGTACGCGTTGAGGTTGGCGCTGGTGCTGTCGGAGAGCCCCACCAGGACCACGCCACCGGCGATGCCGCCGTAGAAGAGCAGGGCCAGCGCCAGGTCGCCGGAGGTGCGACCGCGTTCGCGGATCAGCTCGATGGCGATCGCCCCGATGGTGGCCGCGATCACCGCCATGATCACGGGCGAGGTCTGGAACAGCAGGCCCGCGCCGACGCCGGTGAGCGCCACGTGCCCGATGCCGTCGCCGATCAGCGCGAGTCGTCGCTGCACCAGGTAGATGCCGAGCGCCGGGGCGGCCAGCCCGATGATCAGCGCGCCGATCAAAGCGCGCATCATGAATTCGTACTGGAAGAGACTCACCTTGTGCTCCACATGCCGGCGGGCTCCTCGGGGCCGTGCGGATGCACGTGGTCGTGGTCGGGCTCCGCGTGGTGCCCGGCCGGGTCCGGGACCGCGCCGTCGTGCGCGATCTGCCCCTGGTGTACGACGATCGCGCGACTGATCAGCGGCCGGAGCGGGCCCAGTTCGTGCGCGACGAGCAGGACGGTGCCGCCGTCGTCGACGAAGCCGCGCAGCGCCCCGGCGAACGCCTCCTGGCTGGCCGCGTCCACCCCCGCCGTCGGTTCGTCGAGCACCAGCAGTTCCGGGCGTCCGGCCAGGGCCCGGGCGATCAGGGTGCGTTGTTGCTGCCCGCCGGAGAGCGTGGCCACCGGGTCCTTCGCCCGGTCGGCCAGGCCCACGGCGCGCAACGCCTCCGCCACCGCCTCCCGGTCGACCCGCCCCGGCGGACGCAGGATGCCCCGGCGGGCCAGTCGGCCGGAGGCGACCACCTCGGCCACGGTGGCCGGTACGCCGCTGCCCGCGCCGAGCCGCTGGGGCACGTAGCCGAGCCGCTGCCACTGTCGGAACCGGCGTACCCGCTGGCCGAAGAGGGTGATCGAGCCGGCGGTGAGCGGGACGAGCCCGAGCACGGCGCGGATCAGGGTGGACTTGCCGGAGCCGTTGGCGCCGAGGACCGCGACCACCTCGCCGGTGGTCACGGTCAGGGATACGTCGCGGAGCACGGGGCGGCCGTCGTAGCCGACCACCCCGTGCTCCACGGTGATGACGTCAGGTGTCACGAGCAGCTCAACGCCGTCCTCAGGGTCTGCAGATTGGTGCGCATCACCGAAAGGTAGTCGCCGCCGTTGTCGGCGGACAGGCCTTCGATCGGATCGAGCACCGCGGTCTGGGCACCGACCTCCTTGGCGATGGTCTCGGCGACCTTCGGGCTGACGAGAGTCTCGAAGAAGATCGTGGTGGCGCCGTGCTCCCGCGCCTCCTCGGTGACCTCGGCCAGCCGCTGCGGCGACGGCTCGTCCTCCGGGGAGAGCCCGGTGATGCCGATCTGCTCCAGCTGGTACTTCTGCGCGAGGTACCCGAACGCGGTGTGGCTGACCACGATCTCCCGCCGCTGGCAGGTCTTCAGGCCCTCGCTGAACTCGGTGTCCAGCTTCTCCAACTCGGTACGCAGGGCGGTGGCCCGCCGGGTGTACTCGCCGGCCCGGTCCGGGTCGACGGCGCCGAAGCGCTCGGCCAGCTTGTCGCCGATGGTGGCCAGCCGGGTCGGGTCCAGCCAGACGTGCGGGTCCTTGGCGCCGTCCGAGGTCTCCTCGGCGTGCTTCGCCTCCTCCGCCGGCTTCTTCTCCTCGTCGTGGTCGTGACCGTGGTCGTCGTCCTCGTGACCGTGGTCGTCGTCGCCGTGGCTGTGGGTGTGGCCACCGGCGGCGGCGTCGAGCAGCGGCTCCACGGTCGCCACGTCGAACGCGCGGTCACCGCCGTTCTGGTCGATCGCCTCGTCCACCGCGGGCTGGAAGCCGTGCAGGAAGATGATCAGCTCCGCCTCGCTGATCTGACCGACCTGCCCCGGGTTCAGCTCCAGGTCGTGCGGCTCGGCACCGGGGCGGGCCAGGTTCGTCACCGCCACCGCGTCGCCGCCGACCTGCTCGGCGAGGAACTGCAACGGGTAGAACCCGGCCACCACGTCGATCCGGTTCGGGTCGGCGCCGGCCGGGCTGTCCTCGGTCGAGCAGGCGGTGACGCCACCCAGGGCGAGCAGGGCGGCCGTGGCGGTGGCCAGAGCGCGCGGAGCGGTGCGGTAGGTCATGACACCGACTCTCCGCGACAACGACAATGATTGTCAAAAACGCATGAGTGCATGTCAGAGCAGCTTCACCAGACCGACGGTGACCAGCAGGGTGAGCGCGACGAGCCGGATCGCCCGGGTCGGCGGAGTCTGCACCTGCCAGGTCGTCACCAGCAGTGCGGCCAGCGCGGCGGCGATCGTCAAGGTCAACAGCCCGCCGATCACCCCCGGGACGAAGAACGCGGCCAGCATCAGGAACAGGGTGATCAGGAACACCGTCGTGGGGTTGGCCCGGGCCAGCCGCTCGTGGATCCCGCGCTGCGTACGCTGCATCCCACAGACTCTACGAGGAGGGGGAGCCGGTGCTGGTGACCAACCGGTTCGTGGTCGAGGAAGACGCCGCCGAGGACTTCGCCGGTCGGGCCCACGCGGCCCTCGCCGCGCTCGCAGCCCGGCCCGGCTACCTGCGGGGACAGGTCGTCCGGGCACTGGACGACCCGCGCCACTGGTGCCTGGTCACCGAGTGGGAGTCGGTCGGCACATACCGGCGGGCGCTGGGCGGTTTCGACGTCAAGGTCACCGCCGTCCCGCTGCTCGCCGAGAGCATCGACGAGCCGTCCGCGTACGAGGCGTTGGCGACCGCGGCACCCGGCGGGGACGTGGTGGTGGTCGCCAGCGATCGAGCTGCGGGTCCTTACCGGTGAGCCGCCGGGCACTACGCTGGCTTCCATGACCGCTCCCGGACCGGCAGCCCCACCACCGCACCAGCCGCTGCCCGGCCAGCAGGGACCTCAGGCCCCGGGCGACCCCGGCTGGCCGCCGGCCCCGTCCGGCGCGCCGCCCACCGGCGGCCCCGGCGTGTCCCCGTCCACCGGCGACCGCGGCGCTCCGCCGCCCACCGGCGACCACGGCGTGCCCCCGCCCACCGGTGCTCCCGGCGGCCCGTCCCCGTCCGCCGGTTTCCACGGCCTGCCGCCCGCCCCGGTCGGCGGATCGGACTCCGGCACACCGGCACCGCCCGCCGGGCCCGGCGTGGCCCCGCCGTTCGCGGCCCCACCGACCGAGGGCGGCCGTACCCGGCTCTGGCTCGGCCTCGGCGCCGGTGCGCTGGCCCTGGTGCTGTGCTGCGGTGGCGGCGGCACGGCGGTGGTCGGCCTGCTGGTCAGCGGGGTGCAGGCGATCGACGAGCAGGGACGCACCGTCTCCGGCGACTACTACCGGGCGCTGTCCGACGGCGAGTTCGGCCGGGCCTACGACCAGCTCTGCGAGGACGCCCGGCGCCGCGAGTCGCGGCAGGAGTTCGAGCGCCGGGCGGCGGCCGAACCGCAGATCTCCTCCTACCGGGTCGGGCAGGTGGACACCACCACGCTGACCGTGCCGGTGGACGTGACCTTCAGCGGTGGCGGCCAGGAGCGCCAACAGGTCGTACTCCAGCAGGACCAGCAGACCGGTGGCATGGAGGTCTGCGGAGTCAACTGACCGGCCGCAGGTAATGTGCTGGGTCCGAGGACCGGCGGGGTCGTACCGTGGTCCCGGACCGTTCGATTCATCCCACACTGTCCCCGCCGACCGCCAGTCGGCGTAGGAGGAAAAATGCCAGCCGACCGTATCGACGCCGTCGTCAGCCTCGCCAAGCGTCGAGGATTCGTCTTCCCCTCCAGCGAGATCTACGGAGGCACCCGGTCGGCGTGGGACTACGGTCCGCTCGGCGTGGAGCTCAAGGAGAACGTCCGCCGGCAGTGGTGGAAGACCATGGTCCAGCAGCGGGACGACGTGGTGGGTCTGGACTCCGCGGTGATCCTCTCGCGTGACGTCTGGGCCGCCTCCGGACACCTGGACGCCTTCGTCGACCCGCTGACCGAGTGCCAGTCCTGCCACAAGCGGTTCCGAGCCGACCACCTGGAAGAGGCGTACGAGGCCAAGCACGGCAAGCCGCTCGCCGCCCTGACCGAGCTGAACTGCCCCAACTGCGGCAACAAGGGCACCTTCACCGAGCCGCGGATGTTCAACGGCCTGATGAAGACCTACCTCGGCCCGGTGGAGAGCGACGAGGGTCTGCACTACCTACGGCCGGAGACCGCCCAGGGCATCTTCGTCAACTACAAGAACGTCGAGACCGTCGCCCGCAAGAAGCCGCCGTTCGGCATCGCGCAGACCGGCAAGTCGTTCCGCAACGAGATCACCCCGGGCAACTTCATCTTCCGCACCCGCGAGTTCGAGCAGATGGAGATGGAGTTCTTCGTCGAGCCCGGCACCGACGAGCAGTGGCACGAGTACTGGTTGCAGGAGCGCTGGAACTGGTACATCGACCTCGGTCTGGCCGAGGAGAACCTGCGCTTCTTCGAGCACCCGCAGGAGAAGCTCTCGCACTACTCGAAGCGCACCGTCGACATCGAGTACAAGTTCCGGTTCGGCGGCACCGAGTTCGCCGAGCTGGAGGGCATCGCCAACCGCACCGACTTCGACCTGTCCACGCACAGCAAGCACTCCGGCGTCGACCTGTCGTACTTCGACCAGACCAAGCAGGAGCGCTGGGTCCCGTACGTGATCGAGCCGGCCGCCGGCCTCACCCGCGCGGTGCTGGCCTTCCTGCTGGAGGCGTACGACGAGGACGAGGCGCCGAACACCAAGGGCGGCGTGGACAAGCGCACCGTGATGCGCTTCGACCCCCGGCTGGCCCCGGTGAAGGTGGCGGTGCTCCCGCTCTCCCGCAACGAGGCGCTCTCGCCGAAGGCCAAGCAGCTCGCCGCCGACCTGCGCAAGCGCTGGGTGGTCGAGTTCGACGACTCGCAGGCGATCGGGCGTCGCTACCGTCGGCAGGACGAGATCGGCACCCCGTTCTGCGTCACGGTCGACTTCGACACACTCGACGACAACGCGGTGACCGTCCGGAACCGGGACACCATGGCCCAGGAGCGGATCCCGCTGGACCAGGTCGAGCGCTACCTGATCGACCACCTCCCCGGCTGCTGAAGTGAAAGGAAGGGTCCCCTGTTAACGCCTGGCGTATAGCAGGGGACCCTTCCTAACACCGTCAACCGCGCGGATCGCCGGTCGGCGGAGTCGGTGGCGTCGACACGTCGACCCGCAACCGGATGTTGACACCGAGCCCGCGCCGTGACTCGTACGCCTCCTCCACCGACCGCCGTACCCGGTCCGGCTCGCGGCGGATCTGTGCCGGCGTGAAGTGCAGCACCAACACGCCGAACCGGCTCAGCTCGTTGTGCCGGTCGAGGGTGCGCGCCCAGTCGCCGGGGCGGAAGTGGTACTCCTGCGAGTCGACCTCCAGAGCCACCGCCGCCTCCGACAGGTAGCCGTCGGGCGTCGGCACCGCCCGGCCACCCGCGTCCCGCAGCCGGGGATTCCACAGGATCTCCGGCAACACCGTGCTCGCCGCGAGGCAATCCCGCAGCTCGGCCTCCGGCGCCGACCGCACGCCCTGCGTCACCTCGGCGAACGCCTTCCTGACCAGCGCCGTACGGCTGCGCCGGGCCCGACGGATCTCCTCGTCCAGGGCGGCGAGGTCCGCGTACCCCCGCTGCACGGCCTCGGCGACGACGGCCCGCACCGGACGGAGCTGCCGCAGGCCGCGTGCCGCGTCGACGACCGCGCGGGCCGGCGAACACACCGGGTAGAGCGGCGTGGCGCGGGCCCGGTCGTCCAGTGTCAGTGCCCGCGAGATCACCGCGAAGCCGGTGGACGTGCGGCGGGCGTGATGCGGCACGACGAGCTGCACGGCGTCGGTGCGCGGGCTCTGCCGGAAGCCGTACCAGGTCAGCGCGGCGAGGCCGGTCAGCTGCGCGTCGGACCCGGCGTACAGCGCCGCCGAGATCCGCCGCTGCTCGTCGGTCAGGGCGCCGGTGACCAGGGCGTACGTCGCGGGCAGCACCCGCTGCCAGAGGCCGCGTCGGGCCTGCCGGTAGAGGTACATGTCGTCGAAGCCGGCGGCGAGGAGTTGAGCGCGGCTGACGATCTGCTGCTGGTGTTCGGCCAGGTCGGCGAAGTGGGGCGGATGGCTGCGCATGCCGCACAGCATCGACCGCGATCGTGGCCCGTGGGTGGTTCCCGGCCGTACCTGTGGACGACCTCCGGGCCTGTGGACAACCCTCTCGGGCGGGTGCCGATGTGGTATGCGTCGCGTTAGCAGGGGTCCCCTGCTATGCACGAGGCGTTAGCAGGGGGCCCTTCCTTACACTTGGGCGCGTGCCGACCACCGCTCCCGTCCTGCGCCCCCTGACCATCGGGCCGCACCAGGTATGGCCGCCGGTCGTGCTGGCGCCCATGGCCGGCATCACCAACGTCGGCTTCCGGCAGCTCTGCCGCGAGCAGGGCGGCGGCATCTACGTCTGCGAGATGATCACCACGGTCGCGGTGGTCGAGCGCAACCCGAAGACGCTGCGCATGATCGCCTTCGGGGCGGACGAGAGCCCGCGCAGCCTCCAGCTCTACGGCACCGACCCGGAGACCACCGCCGCCGCCGTGCGGATCGTGGTCGAGAAGAACCTCGCCGACCACATCGACCTCAACTTCGGCTGCCCGGTGCCGAAGGTGACCCGCCGGGGCGGGGGCGCGGCCCTGCCGTGGCGCCGCCGACTCTTCGCCCGCCTGGTGCGGGCCGCGGTGGACGCCGCGTCACCCGCCGGGGTGCCGGTCACCGTCAAGATGCGCAAGGGCATCGACGACACCCACCTGACGTACGTCGAGGCGGGGCTCGCCGCGCAGGACGCCGGGGTCGTCGCGGTCGCCCTGCACGGGCGTACGGCTGCGCAGCGGTACTCGGGCACCGCGGACTGGGACGCCATCGCCACCCTCAAGCAGGCGCTGGACGTACCGGTGCTCGGCAACGGCGACATCTGGGAGGCCGACGACGCGCTGCGGATGGTCGCGCACACCGGCGTGGACGGGGTGGTGATCGGGCGCGGCTGTCTCGGTCGGCCGTGGCTCTTCGCCGACCTGGAGGCCGCGTTCGACGGCCGTGCCGAGCGGCGACTGCCGAACCTCGGCGAGGTGGCCACGACCATGCGCCGGCACGCCGAGCTGCTGGTCGCGCAGTTCACTGCCGGGGCCCGCAACCCGGCCCGGGGCGAGCGCGACGGCTGCACCGACTTCCGCAAGCACGTCGCGTGGTACCTCAAGGGTTTCCCGATCGGCGGTGAGGTGCGCCGCGCACTCGCGATGATCGATAGCCTGGCCCAGCTCGACGACCTGCTCGGCAAGCTCGACCCCACGGTGCCGTTCCCGGTGGAGACGCTCGGCCAGCCACGTGGGCGGACCAACTCCCCGGGCAAGGTCTTTCTGCCGGACGGCTGGCTGGCCAGCCGCGACGACGACACCGTCCCGGTCGGCGCCGAGCTGGACGACTCCGGCGGCTGACCCTCGCGGCCATCGCACCCACGCGGTGAGCCGGACGTTAGGAAGGGCCCCCTGCTATGCGCGAGGCGTTAGCGGGGGGCCCGTGCTTGCACCAGTGGCCGGCCCCCGTGTGGGGGCCGGCCGTTGGGGTGTCAGTGGGTGGTGGCGTAGCCGCGGGTGGCGATCCAGTTGGCGAGGTCGTTGATGTGGAGGTCGTAGCGGGCGTGGTCGGGGTTGGCGGAG
>NZ_JBEYSG010000025.1:0-86207 GCF_040642635.1 Micromonospora sp. NPDC047793
TCGGGGTACTTCTTCGGTGCTGCCACGGACGACTTCCTCCCCACGGCCATCAGACCATGATCAAGAAGCTCCATGAAAGCGGGGGTGGCTCAGGGCGCAGTCGATGATGCTGTGCTCGGTCCAGCCACGCCAGCCGCCCTCGCCCAAAGGAGTGACCGTCACCCGGATCGCACGCCGGGCGGTGATTCCGTTGTCTGCTGGTTGCGGTAGGTCGGCGAAGGGCTCCACTTCCGCCGTCAGGTGGACGCGGTGGTGAGCCCAGGTCGCCCAGCGGCCGTCGCGGTCGGCGGCGGCGCTCTGCCCGGTCAGGGTACTGCTGGCGAAGCGCATGGCTCGCTGGTAGGCGTCGGCCGGGCCGGCGTCGCGGCGGGTGTCGGCACTGTAGAGGGCCGTCACGAACCGTCGACACACCTGCCCCGGATCGGCGTACGAGAAGCCGGGTTGCGTCGGCGGCGGCACCGGGGCGGCCACCCAGGTAGGGCCGGTGCCGGTCGCAGGTCGGTTGATGCTCGGCGTGGGTGGCGTTGGCGGTGGGCTGGTGGCGCAGCTGGTAACGGCCAACGTGATCGCCACTGCCGTGGTTACTCGGATTCGCGCGTCCATGGCCACGACGGTGTCGGGTCGCTGGGGACGTTACCGCTGCCGGCTGTCGCTGGTAGCGGCGGTAGCGGTGGCAGCCACGCCAGCGTCAACTCTGCCGTCAGCGATGCCTGGTCAAGGTCCCTGGCAGATGCCCCGACCGTGGGCGTCCTGACCTTCGGGAGACCTGCCGTGCTTGTTCACTACCTGACCATCGCCGCCGTCCTCGCGGATGCGCCGATCGCTGCCGTGACGGGCGTTCTGGCCGCCGCACCGAACCCGAGCCCTGCTGCGCCGCCCGGGTTGGAGGCGACCGGGAACCTGTTCATCGGTTGGATGAAGTGGATCCTGATCGTCGCCGGTGTCGGCGGCCTGCTGGTATGCGGGATCATGATGGCCGTCGGTCGTCGCAACCGTTCGGCGTTCGCCGCCGATGGGGCGGCCGGCATCCCCTGGGTGTTGGCCGGGTTGACGTGCGGGGCGGTCGCGGCCGTCGTTGTCGGCGCGATTCTGCCGAGCTGAGCCATGACCTACGACGTTATCGCTCGTGCTCGCCGCACCACCCGCCGCCGCATGCTCACCGCCGTGTGTGCGGCCACCGCAATGCTGGCCGGCGCGGTTGCTATCGCGGTGTTCGGCGTGTCCCCTGATCGCTCTGCCACCTCACCGGCAGATCCGGCACTGACAATCCGCCCTGACGCCAGCCCGACTGCCGGTGACCGGATGGCCCTGCCCAGCGATCTGGACTGGGTCGACCTGGCGGGCGTGTCGGTGCCTGCGTCGGGCCGGTCGGGTCCCTACTTCAGCAGAGGCGGGCTGGCTTACGGCTTCGCGCACGACCGCGCCGGCGCGGTACTCGCCGCGGTCCACATCGTCGTGAGAGTCAATCCCCAGGTCGGCCCGGCTGTGTTCGAACCCACCCTGCGCGACCAGGTGGTCGGGCCCGATGCGGCCTCGATGCGGGTCCAGGTCGCGCAGGCGTACGACGAACTGCGCGGACAAGCGGGCGTCGCGCCCGGGCGACCCCTCGGGCGGTTGTACGCCACCCTGCGGGGTTACCGGATCCTCAGCTACACCGACGACGAGGCGGTCCTGTGGCTGCTGACTGAGGCGCCAGGCGCCACCGGCAGCCCGCTCACGGTCAGCACCGAGGTACGCGTGCGCTGGACCGGGTCGGACTGGGTTCTGGTGGCGCCCGCCGGCGGGACGTTCGACCAGGCGGTGACCACCGCGTCGGATCCCGACATCGCCACGTTCCTTCCCTTCACCACAGGCGGGTGATTCTCGTGCCGTTCTGTAATCCATTCCTTCCTGCCACCTGCGCCGGAGTCGTCGTCGATGGCGCCAACGCCCCTGCAGCCGTACGCGATTCGATGGTCAACTCGATCCTCGACGGGTTGGCCAGTGCGGTCAGGGAAGCGATCCAGTGGGTCGCCGGTCTGCTGACCAGTTGGACGCTCATCCCGTCGAACAGCCTGTGCCCCACCGATGGCTCGGATCCAAGTCAGTGGGCCGCTGACTGGGTGGTCCAGTGCCAGGAGACTGCCGGTCCGGCGCAGCAGCTGCGCGGGTTCATGCTGCCGATCACGATCCTGGTGCTGGTCGGTGGACTGGTCTGGCAGGGCATCACCATCGTCGTCAGTCGAAAGGGCGAGCCGCTGCTGCGGGCCGTACGCGGCGTGTGGAACACCGCGCTGTGGGGCAGCATCGGCGTCGCTGGCACCCACCTGGTCCTCAAGGCCGGGGACAGCTACTCGATGTGGCTGCTCGATGAGGCGATCTTCAAGGATTCCGACAAGCCACCGAACGAGGCGATGAGCGCGGCGCTCGGCGGGTTGTTGCTTCCCGGCACTGCGGTGGCACCGTTCGTGATGATCCTGGTCGGTGTCGTGGTCATCCTCGCCGCCGTGGCGCAGACCATCCTGATGGTGTTCCGCGAGGGCTCGGTGGTCGTCCTGGCCGGAATTCTGCAATTGGCGGCGGCCGGCTCCGTCACCCGAGGCACCAGCCAGTGGCTGCACAAGACTCTCGGCTGGTCGCTGGCGCTCGCGCTGTACAAGCCGGCAGCCGTCTCGGTGTACGCCACCTCGTTCGTGATGATGCGCGGTAACGGTCGGGACTGGCTGATGGGTCTCGGCATGCTGGCCCTGTCGGTGATCGCCCTGCCGGCGCTGATGAAGTTCTTCACCACCTTCACCGGCGGCGTCGCCTCCGCCGGCGCAGGCCTCGGCATGGCCGGCGCCGGAGCAGCGGCCGGCCTGCACGCCGCGTCGTCGCTGCGCGGAGCGGTCGGTGGTCACAGCGCCAGCGACCACGCCCGCTACCTCGACTCGCGGGGACCCGGTAGCGGCGGCGGCAACGGTCCCACCGGAGCCATGCCGACCACCTCGGCCTCCTCTCCTGCGACCGGTAGCGCGCCGAACGTGATGAACGGTAACGCTGGTAGCGGCCCGCCCGGTCCGGTAACGCCCACGCCCACCGTTCCGCCCGGGACCGGCGTTACCGCATCCACCGCCACGGCTGCCGGTGGTAGCGCAGCGACCGGCGGCAGCATGGCCGGAGCCGGGGCGGCGGGAGCTGCGACCGGACCGGCAGCACCCATCGTCATCGGTGGCGCGGTGGTCGCTCAGGCCGGGGTCAGTGCCGCGAGGGCGGGCGCGAACACCGCCAGCTCGGCGATGCGGGACGGGAGTTCGTCGTCGTGAGCAGCGAGCAGGCACAAGTGCGCACCTACGGGGGCTGGCGGCGGGCCCGGGGCATGGGCCTGTTCGGCCTCGGACCGGCGCAGACCTTCACCGTGTTGTTGGCGATCACCGCGCTGATCGTTTCCGGCTCGCTGGGGCTGCGGGCGCTGGCTTTTGCCGCTGGGCCGTGTGTGCTGCTCGTGGCGCTGCTGGTGCTGCGCTGGGACGGCGTGCCGCTGTCGGCCGGGATCACGCAGCGGGTGCGATGGCTGATCGGCACCAGCCGCGGCTACACCTCGTACCGATCCGGGGTGATGGTGACCGGCGAGCATGCCTGGCAGCTGCCGGGTGTGCTCGCCCCCACCACCCTGCTGACCGTCACCGACGACAGCGGCGGCGCGTACGGGGTGGTCTACAACCAGCGGCTCGGCACCATGACGGTCACCTTGCGCTGCGCGGCCACCTCCACCTGGCTGGCCGACCCGGACGCCAGCGCGGCGTGGGTGGCCAACTGGGGCGGCTGGCTGGCCAACCTCGGCTACCTGCCGATCGTCGACCACGTCGCCATCACCGTGGACACCGCGCCGGACCCCGGTTCCCGGCTGGCCGATCACGTCAGCCGGCGGATCGTGCCGCACGGGCCGGCGTCAGCCCGACGGGTACTGCAACGCCTGGTGGAAGTCTCCCCGGCAGCCGCCGCGGACGTGGAAACCCGGGTGTCGGTGACCTTCAGACCTGGCGCTTCACCCGGCAAACTGAAGAACCTCGACGAAGCGCTGGAGGAGATCAGCCGCACCCTGCCGGGCCTGCAGGACTCGTTGAGCAGCTGCGGCCTGACCGTCCTCGGCCGGGCCAGCGCCGACCACATCTCGGCGATCGTCCGTACGGCCTTCGACCCGGCCAGCCGCGGCGACGTGGCCCGGCTCGCCGCGGCTCCCGGGCTCGACCTGAGCCGGTGGGTGGACTGGGACAGCGCCGGGCCCGTGATGGCCGAGGAGCAAATCGACCGGTACGCCCACGACTCCGGCACGTCCGTGTCGTGGGCGTGGCACGAGGCACCGCGTCAGCACGTGCACGCCGACGTCCTCGCACGGCTGCTCGCCCCGGGCCCGTACCCGAAACGGGTGTCCCTGCTATACCGGCCCTTCCCCGCCGGTGAGGCCGCGCGGATCGTGGAGAGCGAGGTCAACGCGGCGGCGTTCCGCGCGGCATACCACCGCGCGCAGAAGCGCGACGAGTCCGCCCGCGACCACGCCGACCGGGAACGAGCCCTACAGACCGCGCGGGAAGAAGCCACCGGCTCCGGGGTGGGCCTGATGTCGCTGTTCGTCACCACCACCGTCATCTGCGCCGACGACCTGGGCCGGGCCATCGCCGACGTCGAGTCCCGCGCCGACGTGGCCAAGATCCGACTACGGCAGCTGCGCACCAGCCAAGCCGCCGGCTTCGCCACCACCCTGCCCTGCGGCGTCTGCCCGCCGCAGCTCGCCCGCCACTGGCCCCACTGACCTGATCGCGAGGAGAAACTCGTTGAAGAGCACCGTTGCTGCCCCTGCCTGGGGAGTGCGAGCGCCCGGCACCGGCCGAGCGAGCCACGTCTCCCCCGGCATGGAGTACCAGGGCACCACCGTCCAACTGTGTGGGCTGTTCCCCTTCGTCGCCGGCTCCGGGGCACCCACCATCGGGGTTCCGATCGGACGGCACATGCTGTGGGGCGAAGTCGTCTGCCTCGACCCCCTCGAATGGCTCCGCGAAGGCCTGATCACCAACCCCGGCGTGTTCGTCCTCGGCCAACCCGGCGTCGGCAAGTCCACCGTGGTCAAACGACTCATCACCGGCATGACCGGCTTCGGCACCAGCGCCCTCATCCTCGGCGACACGAAACCCGACTACACCAGACTCGTCGAACACCTCGGCGGACAGGTCATCCGCATCGGACGCGGGCTAGACCGCCTCAACCCCCTCGACTCCGGCCCTCTCGGCACCGCCCTCGCTCGCATGGGCACCGCCGACGCCCGACAACTACGCCTGGAAATCCGCGGCCGCCGCATGTCCCTGCTACTGGCACTCTGCGCCCTCGTACGCGGACACGCACTCAACAACACCGAAGAGATCATCCTCGGCCGCGCCATCGACGTACTCACCGAACGCCTCGACCACGACCCGACGGTGCCCGACGTGCTCAGCCTCATCGAAACCGGCACCGGCGAGTTGCAGGCCGCGGCCCGGGCACGCACAGACGGCGAGTACCGCCGCCGCGTCGACCAGTTGGTGCCCACCCTCGCGCTGCTGTGCGAAGGCAGCCTGCGCGGGGTCTTCGACGGCCCGACCACCAGACCGCTGGACCTCGACGCCCCCGCCGTCAGCGTCGACATCTCCCAGGTCGCCGCCGCCGGCGACCAACTCGTCGCCGCCGCCATGCTGTGCACCTGGGCGTACGGCTTCGGCATGGTCGATGCCGCGTCCGTGCTAGCCGACCAGGGCCTCGCACCACGCCGCCAATACCTCGGCGTTATGGACGAACTATGGCGAGCCCTACGCGGCGCATCCGGACTGGTTGAACACGCCGACGCGCTCACCCGACTCAACCGGCAGCGAGGCATGGCCAGCATCATGGTCACCCACTCCCTCGCCGACCTCGACGCCCTGCCCACGGCCGAAGACCGGGCCAAAGCACAAGGCTTCATCGAACGCTCCGCCATCAAAATCCTCGCCGGCCTGCCACCTCGCGAGCTGAACCGTGTCAACGAAGTCATCAAGCTCTCCGGCCCCGAGCGGGAGCTGGTGGCGTCCTGGGCCGCCCCGGAAGCTTGGTTCGCCGGCTCCGTGCATCCCGGCCGAGGCAAGTACCTGATCAAGACCGGCGAGCGTAACGGGCTGCCGGTGTCGCTGACCCTGGTCGGCGACGAATGGGACCTCTACGACACCGATTCAGCGATTCGTGAGGTGCGCCCATGAGCACCCGCCCCGTCGAACCGCGCGGCACTGCTGGCGGACCCCTCACCCCGTACCTGGTGCTCGGGCTGGTGTGGGCGGTGTTCGCCCTGATCTGGCTGTCCTGGCTGGCCGGACGAATCGCCGCCGCCGTGACTTCTTCTTCTGCTGCTGGTCCCCGCTTCGGTTCCTTGTACGTGCAACACCTGCTGCGGGCTGACTGGGCCGTGCTGTGGCCCGGGGTCTCCCCCGCCGTGGTCGGCGTCGTCTACGCGGTGCTGCTGCTGGTGCTGGTCGGCCTGGTCACCTTCGCGACTCTGTGGTGGCAGGGCCGCAAGCCGGACGCCGAGGACCCACTACCCTCGCTGGCCAGCCCTTCTCAGGTACGGGCCATGACGTTGCCTGCGGTGGCTACGAAAGCTCGCCGTCTGCGATCAGGTTCGGCGGACGTGCCGGTGAAGGAGATCCCGGCCGAGGCAGCCGGCGTTGTGCTCGGCGCGCACCGGCTGCGGCGCGGCTCCGGCCCCCGCGTCTATGCCTCCTGGGAGGATGTCATCATCGCGGTGATGGCACCCCGTGCGGGAAAGACAACCGCACTGGCCGTCCAGTCCATCCTCAACGCTCCGGGGCCGGCCCTCGCCACCAGCAACAAACCCGACCTGTGGGCCACCACGGCGGCCGCCCGCGCTGCCCACGGCACGGTCTGGGTGTTCGACCCGCAGTCCATCGCCCATGTGCCGCAGGGCTGGTGGTGGAACCCCCTGGCCACCGTGGAGGACGTCGAGGACGCACACCGGCTGGCCAACCACTTCGTCCAACAGGTCCGCAACACCCACAGCAGCGACGACTTCTGGATCCAAGGAGCGTTGGACCTACTCACCTCGCTGATCCTCGCCGCCGCTCTGGAAAACCGCACCCTGACCTCAGTCCAGACGTGGCTGTCGGACTCCACCTCCCGCGAGCCAGCAACCATCCTCAAGAGCCACGGCTTCGGAGCCTCCGCCCGAGCGATGTCCGGCCGCCAAGCCGGCGCCCCCGAAACCCGCGAAGGGCTCTACGAAACCGCCCGCACCGCAGCAGCGTGCCTGGCGAATCCGACGATCATGGCCTGGGTCACCCCACCAGATCAGCCGCTACCAGCGCTGGACGTCGAGACCTTCGCCGAAAGCACCGACACGCTCTACCTGCTGTCCAAGGACGGCGCGGGTGCCGCCGCACCACTCGTCGCCGGCCTCACCGACCAGGTGCTGCGCGCCGCAGTCACCGTCGCAGAAGCGCACGGTGGAAGGCTCGACCCGCCGCTGGTCGCCTGCCTCGACGAGGCCGCGAACGTCTGCAAGATCGCAGACCTACCGGAGCTGTACAGCCACTTCGGCAGCCGCGGAATCATCCCGCTGACCATCCTGCAGTCCTACCGCCAAGGCACCCGGGTCTGGGGCGAGCAGGGCATGGACGCCCTCTGGTCGGCCGCCACGATCAAACTGGTCGGCGCCGGCATCGACGACGCACGCTTCGCCGAAGACCTGTCCCGACTCATCGGCGAACACGACGTCACCGTTGCCTCCCGCACCCGCGACGCCCGAGGCCGCACGTCGTACCAGACCTCCGTGCGCCGACAGCGCATCCTCGACCCCGCGCGGATCCGAGCGCTGCCGAAGGGCTCGGCGCTGCTGTTCGCCACCGGCATCAAGGTCGCCATGCTCAACCTCCTGCCCTGGTACGACGAACCAAACGCCGAGTACCTGACCACAGCCGTCGCCACCTCCACCGCCGAAATGACCCGCCACGCGCGGGGCACCCGCACCGCACGGCGGGATCGCATGCGACAGCGCTCCTGGCGGGGACAGGCCAGCTGAAGCTAGCTTGGATATCGGAGGTCGACTATGGGCGTACCTCGAATCAGTCAACCTGGGCTGCCGATCGGCGGTACCGGGCCTGAGCCCGGGCGGCTGCTGGCGGCCGCCGAGGCCGCAGTGACCTACTACCGCACCCAGCTCACGCGCGCCGACGGCCCCCGCGCCTACCTCACCGAACGCGGCCTCGGTGTCGTCGTGCAGCGCGAGTGGCCGTGGCGGGTCGGGTATGCCCCACCCGGATGGAGTGCGCTCACCGATCACCTGCGTGCGGCTGGCTTCACCACCGAGGACCTGGTTGGCGCTGGCCTATCGACCCGCACCCGGACGGATCCAGACCGACTCATCGACGTATTCAGGGACCGGGTCATGTTCCCGGTGCGCGACGCGGCCGGGCATGCCGTGGCGTTCCTCGGCCGGTCAGGCCCTGGCTCGGGTGAGGGCATACCCAAGTACATCAACAGCCCGGGGACTGCGATCTACGACAAAGGGCAGCTGCTCTTCGGCGTCGCCGAACAGCAGGAACGCATCAACGCACGGTGGACGCCGGTCCTGGTCGAAGGACCTGCCGACGTCCTTGCGGTGTGGCTGTCGTACTCCCGGTCGGGCAAGACCGGAGCGGTGGCACTCGCACCGTGCGGCACCATGCTGACCGGCCGCCAGGCCGCGAGCCTGCGAGAGCTGCCCGGGGCCACGCAGGGCATCGTCGCTGCATTCGATGCCGATCCCGCCGGGCGTGACGCAGTGGACCGAGCCTGGCAACTGCTCCGACAACCGCGCCCACCCGGCCCGCTGCTGACGGCTGAGTTCGTGGCCGGCGCCGACCCAGCAGACCTACTGCGCCGGCCGAACGGCACAGCCCAGCTGCGGACCGCCTTGCAGCAGCGGGCACGACCCATGCTCGGCGCGGTCGTCGACCATCGCCTCACCCAGCTCGTCCGACGTCATCCCCGGCTGCTCGAGGACATCGACGGCAGGTGCACAGCGGTGCGCCTGCTGGTGCCGCTGTTGTTCGAAGCGATGAGTCCAGATGAGGCGGTCCTCGTGGCCCGGCAGGTGGCCACTCAGACCGGGGCTGCGGTCGACACTGTCGCGATGGCCGCACTCGCGCACCTTGAAGAGGCGCTCACAGTTCTGGATGCAGGGAACGTTGGACGTACAAGACCATCCCTTTGGTGATCCCGTACTCGAGTTGGAATTGGCGGACACGTTGACGGCGTTGTGCCTCCGAGCACAGACGCGCCAGCGGTTCGCCCGGAAGATCCTTCACTACCCCGGCGATGAGATCATAGAGTTCGGGGGTGCGCGGACACTCCGGGGCGGGCAAGGGGCGGTCCTTGCTGGAGAACTCGTGGTGGGGCGGATCGCTGGGATCGTCGTCGTAGACCACGGCCACTCCTCGGGAGGCGTCGTGCACTGAGAGTAATGGAATTGCGCCTGCCGGTTACTGCCTGATGTCGAGCGCGAGCCTGCCAGAAGTCAGCAGGAACCTGACTGGCGGGCGTGGGAACGAAAGGCGAGCGAAACAAATGCCTACGCTGTAGCCCCCGCGCAGGTCGAGAAGGGACATCCATAACCGGTGACCGGTCATGTCGCCGTCATTGATCCGCTGCCCATGTACCAGCAGGGGGTTGCCGCAACCTTGTCCGCGCTGGGCCACGTCGTCGAGACACCCGCGGACCCATTGACATGGATACGCCACTCTCCGTGCGCGGTCGTGCTGTTGACGCTGATCTCGCAGACGGACTGGGAGTTGCTCGGTCGACTCCGCGACGCCGATGCACGCCCGCCAGTGATCGCGCTGATTGAGGAGGAGTTTGCGGCGTTGGGCGTCCGCGCGGTCCGGGCCGGAGCTCAATCGATTCTCCCGCGCCAAGCAACGCAGGCAGCGCTGCAGCGTACGGTCGAAGCGACACTTGACGGGCAGGCTGTGCTACCGGCCGAGGTCGCCGCCGCACTCGCGCTCGGTGCGGAGTTGCTCGGTCCAGGGCGACCAACTCCCTCCAAACGTCAACTGGAGTGGCTGCGACAGCTCGCCGCCGGTTCCACGGTGGCGCAGCTCGCTCAACGCACCGGATACTCGGAGCGTGCGATGTTCCGCCTGCTTCAGGCCCTCTACCAGGAGATGGACGTGCGAACACGCATCGAGGCGATCATTCTGGCTCGTGACCTGGGCTGGCTTCCTGGAGCACCGCGATCACGGCCAACAACTGACCCCGAGGGCGACCGCAAAGGTCGAGCTGGTTGACCAAGAATTTGAGGTGCTCGCGCAGACCGGTGCTGTCCGGAGCCATGAGCCGGGCCTCACGGAAGGCGTTCAAGGCATCCTCGATCGGCAACTTGTGATCCAGCACATCAGCACACATCGCGAGCGCCGCGAAGTCCCGCGCGGCGAAGTCGTCGGGGTCGCGAAAGCGCTCCTCCGCCTCGTGGCGCAGCTGGTTGAAGCGCGTCCGAGCAATGGCGATGCGCCGTTGTTTACGAGCCACCACCGCCGCCAAAGCAAGCACGATGAGTGAGCGCCCGGAACGCCGGTACCGGACGATCGTCTGTATCTCCCGAGCCGCGTCGTTGGGCCGGTCGGCGGCAAGATGCGCCATGCAGAGGGTGGTTCGAGCCTGGGTCAGGACCATCGGATCATGCACCTTGATGGCCAAGGCCGCTGCCTTGGTCCCCAAATCGAGCGCAGCGGCCATGTCGCCGTCGCGCAGCAGCAGGTCTGCTCGTCCGTTCAACAACGCGGCTTGGTGCGACCAGTCGGCGTTCTCGTCCACCTCCTGCTGCGCCTTGGCGAGCCATTGGTGAGCCTCGAACAGGCGGCCGGTCTCGGCGTGCCAGCGCGAAAGCTTCAGTGCGAGATTGACCCTGCGGGACGCAGACCGCCGGGCGGCGGACGTTGCGGGGTATCCGGCCTCCTCAGGTACGGCGTACGCCTGCTTACCGCGCTTGATCGCTGCGCCGAACTGCCCCCGGCGCCGGTAGCAATCGGCTAGCCCTTCGAGCGCGCCCATCCGTACCACTGGATCGCCGAGCCGTTCCGCGCCGGCCAGCGCCTCCTCGTACTTCTTGTGCGCCTCGCCGGGGTCGTTGTCCAGCCACGACATCGCCGCCAGGTTGGCGCTCACCTTCAGTCTCGCTACGTCGTTGCCTAGTGTCTCTGCGTGCTCCAACGCCCGCCGGTACGCGGCCCTGGCCATATGGAAGCGCCCTCGTGAACGGTGAATCCAGGCGAGCGCGTTGTCGTTTGCCATCTCGAGGTACTTGTCCTCCATGCGGCCGCACAGCGCCTCGCGGTATTCCAGCAGGAGGTAGCGGCTGTTCCACTCACGCAGACGCTCATCAAGTGCCTCGATCATTTCGTAGGCCGCCTCGAATCGGCGCGCGCCTATCATCGCGTGGACCTCGGCAAAATGAATGTGAAGGTCCCCGACGGTGCGTGGATTCTGTTCACGAAGGACATGCAGGCAGGTCGCAGCATTCTCCTGCAAATCAAACCGGCCCTCGTAGCCGTGTCGGGTCTCCTCGGGCATGCGGTCGAGAACCCATGCGGCGTCGGCCTCGGTCAACTCGTAGCGATCGCCAACCCGCCGCACCAGCATGCTGTCGACCAGCCGCTCGAGTCCATGCAGGGTATCCTCCTCTGGCTGATGCTCCTCGAGCAGGGCCATGATGCTCTCCTCGGGAACCGGAACGCGGAAGGCGGCGAGGCCCTCCAGGACTCGTCGAGTCGGCTCGTCGAGATCGTCGATGAGTCGGCACAGCAAGGCGTCCGGCACTTCTTTCGGCTCCAGGCAGGACAGCTCGTCGACAAGCGCCTGGAGCCGGACGCGATGCGCGGCCAACACGCAGACCGCGTGGAACAGGTTGGTCAGACGCGGATTGCCCTGAAGAGCCCGGTACAGCACGCCGAATGCATCGTCGTCTAGGCGTCGCAGGCGGGAAAATCCGCCGGGACGATCCCTGAGCATCTTCACGAAGTGGTCATATCGTAGCCGGCTGATCGTGATCGGCGGCTCGGCTGCAGGCCAGGTACCGCCAGTGGGCGACTTCGGGACTACGCCGCTGACTAGGATCACCGACACCCGGTGATCGACGCGCGTCGTCAAAGATTCGAACGTCTCGTCTAGCTCCGCGTCTGCCAGCGCCCCGTCGGGCGCCAACAGCCGCTCCGCGTCTTCCACCACTATGATGACCTGTTGGTTAACTGCGGCGTCGAGTGCCGCCTGTAGCCGGGCCGGCGACGACGCCTCGCGCCGCAGGTGAACGGTCGGGACCGCGCCGTCCGCGAGCGCAGGGGCGGCGCCCTCGATGCAGTCGATGAGGGTCTTCGCGTCCAGGCGCAGCCCTTCGACGGTCGGCGTCCAATACACCTGAGGTCGGCCGACGCCCATGTCCGACAAGGACGCCGTTACCAGCGTAGTCTTACCCACTCCGCGCGGTCCGGTTACGACGACCACGCCGGACGGGCCTTCCGTCAGGCGCTTGCGCAGCGCTTCACACGCCGCGTCGTGATAAATCGGTCCGGTGCCCGATCCCTGTCCGGCGGCTAACCTGTCTTCCCTAGCGCCTGGCCTGCCTCCCGTCGCAGTATTCGAGTCGAGGGCGGGATGTCGGATGAGCTCCACACGGAGCGGCAGCGGCTTCTCAACATCGATTCTCAAGGGTCGGAGCATTTCGGTGGCGGCGTGTGCGGCTAGCCAGAAAAACCATTGTCTTTCAGGAGGCTCAAGTAGAGTACGGCCTGAAAGAATCAGGGCGATAGCGGTGAGGCAGACGAGCCGCTGCTGCGGCCATTCCTCGAGCAGGCCCTTCCGCTCAGCGTAGTCCCGCTCGCCCTGAGCGATGCCTGAGATCGTATGGCGGAGGTCCCGGGGAATGGAACCATCAATCTTGTCCGGGTTCGGCGTCAGTAGCACCTCTCGCAATCTTGCCCGGTTGATGCTGTCGCCCTTCTGCAAGCGCATTGCGACGGTGGTGCACATCAGGTAGCAGGGGTCCCATGCCAGCAACCCATCAGTCCGGTAACGAGACAGGTCGATCAGCGCGTAATCGACGGGTTCGGTTGCCGTTTCGGCGACCAGCAGGTTGCCGGGATGGAGATCGCCGTGGGAGTGCCCGCGAAAGGGGGTTAGGAGGAGCGCTCCTCCGATGCGATCATTCTTTGCCAGCGCGAAGGGATTGATCAGCGGGCCATCGCTGCCGTATAGCCAGGGGTGTGGCTCGTCCAGGAGACCGTTGTGCCTGCTGGCCCACTCGTGGAGGGTACCGCCGGGCTCTATGCGGTCGTCGAGCAGCTCTCGCAATAGCTGCCCTGCGGAGGCAGGGCCGGGTTTGACCGTCTTGGCGTTCCACTCGGAGAGCAGCGACGAAACGATCTTCTGGCACGTTGCCGCAGGGTCGTCGTGCCGGCGGAGCATCTCGTCAAAGCTGACGAGCGTGCCGAAGCCGCCACCAGCGACGCTTTGAAACGTGATCCATCCACCGTCCGACATCGGCTGGGCTGAGTAGGCGACTTGGGCCAAGTGCTTCTTCCCAAAATCACCGGACTTCCTCAGAACCTTCTCGTGGGCTTTGGACTCTCTTAGCCCGCGGTGGCCGGAGGTGTCCACCTTGATAATGATTCCTTTGGAATCGTCCTCGTGCACGTATACACCGAAAACCTGCGCGGAGGTGAATCCCGACGCTGACCAGTTCGAGGGAAAGAGCGAAACTTCGTTGTCCTCTGCCCACTGCCTTAGGTCTCGCCGCGCCGATCGCAGTCCGACCCGCGCTAGAACTCGCTCTAGGCCGTCATCATGGTTCATCGGGTCCTCCTAAACGTCTGGGGATAAGAGGGGCGCCGGGCAAAGGTCACGGTGCAGGCGCTGTGATGAGACGCTCGATTGCCGCCATCGCGGCCTGGACGGGACGAATGAATCGAACGCGGAACGCGGAGCCCTCGTACGACCCGATAAAGTCTGCAAGTTGCGGAGGCGTAGGGATTTCCGTAGCACCCTGCGTCACCTCGGGCATAACCGTCTCGTACTCGCTGATCAAATCGCGGACGTATTCCTCGGTCTCCCTTAACGAGGGAAGAAGGTCGGGCTCGGCGTCGAACAGGGTGCCCTCGGCGCGCACGTTGCGTACCACCATCTCAAGGCTCAGCTGAGCGTCCACGAGAAGTTGAAGGTGCTCGTCATACATCGCCACACGCAGGTGACTGTCGCCTGATGCCGTGTAGACCTGGGCGCGGGCGCGTAAAAGCCGCCGTGTCCGCTTCACGGAGTTGTAGAGGCCGATGAGCTCGCCGAGGTACCGCTGCCGCGTCTCCCGTACGACCGTGGCGCGTTCCTCCGCCAGCCTCGCGCGTTCGGCGCGCTGCTCGGCCTGGCGGTTGAACGCTTGGTAGACGAGGGACACACCGCCGCCGAGCACCGCGACCAGAAGGAACTGCAGCAGCGTCTTGTACCCCTCAACGCCCACAGCTTTGGTAGCAGATTCATGTTTGGTGATCAGCACTACGGCACCAGCCATGGCTATCACAGCGCCGGTCGCTATGGCGACAGTCAGCCGGCGATTCGAGTTGTTACCGAGGCCATCAATATGGCCGAGCATAGCTTGGCTGCGGCGCCCGCCACAGACACCAACGCAACGGCGCGCGTTGTTAGCCGGTGGCGCGTGAACAGCCGATCTGCGGCCATCTACTGCACCCAGCGCCCCAAGGATGCCGAGCCCGAGGCCGCAAGTGGTCGCGAAAGCGGCACCGGCGGACAGTGCGGCGTCGGCAGCCGAGGCACGGTGCTTGTCTAAATTTAACATCGCTGCCACGTGCGCTACGGCAAGCGATGAGAGGCCACAAGCTGCCGGCCCGAAGCGGTGTCAGTCCCACCACAGCCACCAGTCCTCTGGCGCGGGCTCGGCTGGCATCTCCGCCAACAACTGGTGTCGTGTCTCTCCGAGGTCGCCGCCTGCAGCGCAGTTGCGGAATGGTCCGTCGTCGCCGTACAGGATGGGTAGTTGGTGGTCGAGTTCTCGCAGCCAGGGCAGCATGCCGGTCATCTGTAGGCGGGCTTGTTCCCAGCCGTACCACAAGGCTGTAAGCCGGGTTACCGTTTCGTCGTGGCGCCACCACTGCTCGCACCAGCGCCACCTTGTCATGCCGACTTCACCGACGGGCCGCGGGAAGGTCGGCAGCAGGTACATAGTCACCCACTCCTCGACCGTCGAGTACAGCGGCGGCTGATCATCCCCATCGCCGGCCTGGGTGCGTTCGGCGTGGGTCTGCTGCAGGTCGGCGACCTGCGCCGCTAGTCTCGCTACCTCAGCGGCGAGCTCATCGAGTCGAGTAGCTGCGTCAGTGCCGGGCTGCTGTGACGCGGTGGCCGTCATCGGGCCCTGCCCCGCATCGGCACCGCAGTAACCGTTACCGCAGGCTGCTTCCCGGCGACCACCGGGGTGACCTGGGCTACGCGAAGCTTTGGGAAGGCCTGTGCCCAGGCCGGCGTCGTGACTGTCTCGGCGTGATGGACGGCAGCCGCCGTTGCGGCGGTGTGATCGGCGCTGTTGTCGTGGAACACGCTCGCCGACTGCCCGGCAGCGTGCTCATCGACCGGGGTACGGGGATCGTCCACCGTTCCGCCGGCACGGACTCCTTCGCCGCGCTCTGCGGCCGCCCGGCTGTACAGATCGCGGGCCAGGGCTTCTTCCACGTGGTTCTGTGCGAGGCGGATCGCCTCGACCGGCTGCCCGTCGGCTTCGCCGGCCCTGATGGCCTGGTTCATCTGCGCGGCGAGGTCGCGAAGGAGTTGCACGGGTTCGCCTGCGGGGAGTCTGCCGGTGGCGCGCCACTGGCGTTGGAGTTCGTCGAGGGCTTCGGGCCGTACGTGCTCCGCCAGTTTCATGGCCTCATGGCGGACAGCGGCGTCGAAGTCGTCGACCACCCCACAACCACCCGGCGGCAACGCGACCGGCCCCTCCGGGGTGATTCCCGGCCGGTCGGGGGTGCCGCCGTGCGGACGCGCGCCGTGCTGGCGGTAGCCGGACCGGGCGTCGTGTTCCCATATTTCGCGGGCGGCGGCGCGCATGGCCTCGGAGATCGGGGTTCCGGTTTGCCGGTGGCGTTGGTAGGCGGCCATCAAATCCGGGCGGAACTGACGGAGTCGCTGCTCGGCGAACTCGGCGGCCCGACGGGCTACCGGGTCGGTGCCGGCGTGGATCGTTGCGGTCCGCCACACGCCGGCGGCTTCGGCGAAGGTGGCCCTGGTGACCAGCCAGTCCCCGTCGAGCGCGGCGGCCATCCGTTCGCGGTCTGCGCGTACCTTGGCGGCCAAGCGGTCGGCTTCACGGCGGGCCGTCGTGGCGGCCTGGTCGCGTTGGGCCTGGCGTTCTCGTTCGGCGGCCTTGTTCTGGATACCGACGGCGGCCCAGCGGGCGCCGGCCTCGCCGACAGTCGCCATCGTCGCCAGCCCTTGCAGGAACTGCTGGCGGGTCTCGGCCACCGGGTCGTCGTGGTGCTGCGGGTGCGGCACGTGTACCTCCAGTGCGTGCGTCAGCGGCCACGCGCGGCACGCCGGCCGCCTCCCACTGTCGGTACTGGTGTTGCCGTGACCGTTAGCGGCGGCGTTACCACCGGTCGCCGGCCACCCGCTACCAGCCGCAGCGCGTCGGCAGCGGTCCGAGCCGCCTCGGCCTGGTGGAGACGCCGCTGGGCCTTCCGCAGCTGCTCGACAGTGTCCGCGAGGCGGGAGAGGTCCATCACCAACGCGAGCGCGGCAACCAGGTCGTCGTCGCCGGAGATGCGGCCCATCAGCGCTACCAGCCGCGACATCGCACGCATCTCCTGCGACCGGCCGGTGGTCTGACGGACCCGCCCGTACAGACCGCGGGCTGCTCGGTCGAACACCTCAGCTGCCCGGTGCAGCGGCCCGCGCCGGTCACCCTCCATCCCGTACGCCAGGCTCGTCAGCAGGTCCGCTGCGGCGACTGCAGTGGTTTGCGCCCGGCCGGGTGCGGTACGGGCGTCGCGGCGGATGTCGTCGGCGGCCGCAGTGACCGCCGTGGCGGCCTGGCGCAGCGCCTCAACACGCTCGGCCGTGCCGACCGTCGGCGGGGCCAGCGGCGGTATCGGGATGCCCCACCGCAGCCGCAGCTTGGGCAGGGTCAGGTCGGGTGCCAACCGGCCTCCGCCGAAGTACACCGGCTGCCCGGCTGCGGTACGGGCGCCGGGCAGCGCCACCGCGTACCCGGTGACCTGATCGGGGTCGGTGCTGCTGTTCCGGAATCGGACCAGCACGCCCGCGTCGCGTAGCCGGGCGAAGAACTCGTCCTCCGAGCCGGCGGCGGCCACCGCCCTGCGTACGCGCCGACGCAGCTCATCGCGGGGCGTTTGGGCGCGGCCGGTGCGCTGGGCCTTGCTGACCTCGACCGGGTGCGGGCGCCGATGGGCGGTGCGGTCAGCGGGCGCGACCCGGCGGTGCAGGTGGTAGCGGCGGGCGACCTCATAGGTGGCCTTCACGCAGCGCGGGTAGTCGTTGCGCATCCAGTTGGTGCGGCCGTCCTCGCGCACTAGCGTGGCGACGATGTGCACGTGATCGTCCGCGTGACGCATCGCGATCCACCGCAAGCCCGGATCGGTGGCGGTGGTGGCGACGCCGACCTCGGTGAGCATCTGCACCGCCATGTTCGCCCACGTCGAGTCGCTGATGGTGCGGTGGCGGTCCTCTGGGGCGAGTCGCATGCTGGCATGCCACACGAACTTGTTCGGCGGCCGGTAGCCGGCGCGGACAGGTTGCTCCAGCAACTCAGTCAGCGCACGAAGGTTCCGCTTGCCGCTGGCGGTGACCTTGGGCTCCAGGTCCGTCAGGGGGGCTGCGCCGTCCCAGGCGGCTACCAGGCGCGGGTTGACGTGTTCCTCTGCCTTGCCCGGGCCCCACAGGTAGCGCAGTAGTCCTCCAACCTGGGAACCTCGTCGGTGTACTCGCGTGATCACCGCAATCTCCGGTCAATCAGGGAGATCACCTCGTCGAGCCGGGCCACCGCGGCCGCGCACAAGCGGACAGCGTCGGCGGCCCAGTCCGGGAGCTGGCCGGTGGCGTTGAACGCCGCAGCAGCCTGGTTGACGTTGTTACCGAACATCACCACCGCGCGGCGCGCGGCGAACAACTCGTGCTGCAGCTCACGCAGGTCACCAGTCGCCTCACTCGATGCCTGGCCGGCGGAGGCGGCGGCGACAGCGGCCTTGGCGGCATAGCCGGTCGGGGTCAGCGCAACGGCCTCCGCCGCCACATCGATCGCGGTCTTCTCCTCATCGGACAGCCTCAGCAACACGGCGTGCGGGCGAGCCGGCCGATTGTGGGCACGGTGCCGCCCCTTGTGGGGCGGGGTGGGCTGTTCGCTGTCCATCGCCGCCACTGTGCGCCTTGGGCGTTACCGGCGACATCAACGGCAGCGGCTACCGGCGTCGGCCAGGACGACGCGGCGGGCAGGGCTCGTCCCCATTGCCGATCTGCGACCGCGCCCGGTCGCAGATTGATAAGCAATGGCCATATCTTGCTCCAACCTCCGAGGGCCTCTCCGAATGACGCCCTCGCCCGCCGTAGTCATCAGCAATCCGGCACCAGCAAGCGGTGACCTGGGATTGTTGATCTAGAAGCCGAGCCGCAGGCCCAGCCGTGCAAGCAAGCGAGTCGCGCGTACCACCGAACCGTCCGCCCTCGCGCCGCCGTCGGCGTAGCGCGCTACCCGCTTCCACCCGCTGGCAGTGACGATGCGGAAGCGGGTCACCCGGCCAATCTGGCTCACCCTCCGACTGACCGTGGCGCCGGCACGCCTTGAATGTGTCCCGTGATCGTATGGCTCAATGGCACCCACGGCGCGGGCAAGACGACGACCAGCGCGCTCGTGCAGCAACTGATCCCAGATTCGCGAGTGTTCGACGCCGAGAAGGTCGGCGAGACGCTCATGGACATCACGCCAGGGCTGCCCGAGACGGACAACTTCCAGCATTGGCCGCCGTGGCGGCACCTCGTCGTCGAGACCGCCCGCCGCGTGCTCGACTACACCGGCGGCACTCTGGTAATCCCCATGACCGTCCTGGTCGAGCAGTACTGGCGCGAGATCAGCACAGGCCTCGCCCAACATGCCATCCCGGTAAGGCACTTCGTCCTTCACGCCGACCAAGACACCCTCCGCAGGCGTATCGAGGGGGAACACCCCGTCCCCTCCCCGTTCCGCCTGAAGTACCTCCAGCCCTACGCCGAGGCGTCCCGCACGTGGCTACATGCCGAGGCCGATGTCATCGACACCACGCACCTCACGCCCGCCCAAGCCGCCCTGCAGATCGCCCTCCGAGCCACTGCGGGAAGCCCGGGCTCTGTACCGCCGAGACCCGAGGACGGTTACTGACGGCGGTTGTAGGGGCGACCGTCCATCGAACTCGCGTGACACGAATACTCAAGCCTGCCAGTCCGAAATCTTGCGGGCCCTCACCGCGGATGGACAGACCGCCGTGCGGTCAGCCGGAGCGTCGGACCTTACGCATGAGCATCGCCCAGACGCCGTACCCGGAACCGACATCACCGGTAATCGCCCCGGCGGCGGAGCCCATGAACAGAGCATTCGCGCAGTCCGGACACACCTCGCTTCCGGTGATCGTGGCTCTTCGAACACTTCGTGGATCTGGTGTTCAACCCCGACAGCGACCGCCGGCCGGAGGTGCTGATCACCGATCAGGGGTCGTACTCCGACATCGTGTTCGCTATCGTCACCCTGCTCGGGTTCGACTACCGGCCGGTGCTGGCCGACCTGCCCAACACCAAGCTGGGGCGCATCAGCCGGGGCGCCGACTACGCCGGGTTGAACAGGGCCGCTCGCGGGTAGATCGACCTGGAGAAGATCACCAGGCATTGGCCGGACATCCTGCGGGTGGTCTGCTCGATTCACACCCGCACCGTCTCGGCGCACGACGTGATCCGGATGCTGCAACGCGACGGCCGGCCCACCCAGCTCGGTGAGGCGTTCGGCATGTACGGGCGGATCTTCAAGGCTCGGCACGTGCTCACCCTCGTCGACGAACCCGCCTACCGGCGGGAGATGAAGGGGATGCGCAACCTCAACGAGGGCCGCCACGACCTGGCCCGGCGGCTGTTCCACGGCCGTAAGGGCGATCTGCACCGGGCTTATCGCGACGGGCAGGAGAACCAGCTCGGCGCGCTCGGCCTCGTCCTCAACTGCGTCACGCTGTGGAACACCGCCTACCTGAACCGGGCGCTGGCCGAGCTCCGCGCCCAGGGCTACCCGGTCCTGGATGACGATGTGGCCCGACTGTCGGCGTACACGCGCCGGCACATCAACGTCCACGGCCAATACTCATTCCGGCTGCCCGACCTGGGCGGCGCGTGGCGTCCACTGCGCGATCCCGACCAGAGCGACCCCGACGACCAGGACTGACTCCTGGTAGTGGGTTCGTTCGCTGCAGGTCGTCAACGGCTTCCAAGCAGGAGTGGAACGGCTTCTGTCGGCGGTGTTCCTATCTCGCGGTACCGTCTATGCCCAGCCGTGCCCGGCGTTACGGCACGGTCAACTCAGGGCGGGCTCGACAAGGAGAATGATCATGCCGATCGACCGCGACCTTTTGCGGCGTTTGGATCTACATGACGCCGTCGAGCGCGAACTGTCGTCACGCAATCGTCTTCTGCCCCGCCGCTGGGACTTCGCAGCTCTAGCCTCCGATCCCTCCGCCGTAGAGAGGTGGCTACGCCCACAGGTCCGCCGCGGGCCCTCCGGGCACGCTGCCAACGTGGTGCTCGCGGACAAGGGGTGGCGAGGCGCACGTCCGTTGCACATCATGACGCTCGAAGACAGAGTGCTGTTCCGGGCTCTCGTCAAGCTCCTCAGCGAAACGCTGCCGGAACGGCTCCGTAGCCGGGTGCCGATCGGGCAGTTCAAGCAAGCACCCCTCGACGTCCCAAACGTGCAGTACATCAGCAAAACAGACGTCACCGCATACTACGAGTTCGTCGATCATGACCTTCTGAGCGCAGAGCTGATCGCCCAGACCGGCGAAGAGCTCGCTGTCGATGCGCTGGTGGATCTACTGGGCTCGGTCCTCGGGCGGCGTATCGGTTTGCCGCAGGTGCACCCGTCGAGTGACGTCCTCGGCGATACCTATATCGACCCGGTTCGCCGGCGTCTGCTCCGTCGTGGCCACGTGGCGTTCTCGTACTCGGATGATTTCCGCATCGCGTCGCCCTCGCTCGGCGACGCCCGTGCTTCGCTGGAGGCGTGCGCGACCGAGGCGCGCACTCTCGGCCTGGTTCTCAACGAACGCAAGACCTATACCTACGGATCAGAGAACTACCGAGCCTCCCTGACCTCATTCGCTGAGGCGGAACAACGACTGTTCCAGGACGTAGGCGACCCTGATGATCCGTTCGCGACGGCGAGTTCACTGTTCGACCCTGACTACGACGACGCTGTCAACAGCGCAGGGAGCCTGGGCGCAACCCCGATAGGCAGCGATGTCGACGAGGAGGACGCGTTCACCGAGGACGGCGGCGATCCTTCCGAAGAAGTTGACGCGCGACGCCTTCAGGCCGCCTCACGGGCGTGGGAGATGTGGGTCCACGAGGACGAGTCTGAGGAAGCCCAGGCAGGGCAAGACGCCGCGATCACTCAGTCTCTTCTTGGCCGGGCGTTGTCGACCCTCGGCACGGCCGGTGACGAAGGGCCGCTCGACTATCTATCTGAGCTGCTTCGCTTCGAGCCCGCCCTTACCCCCCAAGTCGTCGCATACATCGAAGCTTTCGCGCGTACCGGGCGCAGCGCACGCACCAAGCTTCGTCGAGCGCTCGACGAGACCATCACCAGCGACATCCTCAGCCCATGGCAAGGAATGTGGATCGCACAGGCAGCTGGCGGCATCCGGCGTGCGGAAAGTACGCACGGCTACGAACTCTGGCTGGCCCGGTGTCTGGAAGGTGGCCATGACGGGCTTGCCGCCACAGCGGCGGCTGCGCTGGGACGTATCGGGCGCGGGAACGTCGATCTGGTGTCGGCAGCCGTCGAACGTGTCGGACCGGAGTGGCGGCGGCTGGCCTTCTGGGGCTTGATTCGCCTCGACCCGGTTCGCGCGGAAGCCACGGCGGAGGACGAACTTGATCGGCTCCTGCTCGGCGCCGAGACTGCGGAATGAAAGCGCCCGCTCCTCCTATCCCGTCCGCTGAGGCAGAGGCTGCCTCAGCGCTACTATTTCGCACGCTCGGAGCGCACCGCGCCGCCATCGCGGCCCTCAAACCGGCCCCTCGCCCTCGCCTTCGAACGCGGTCCGATGACGATCCGGTGCAAGACCGGTGCCAAGCAACCCTCATCAGGCTGCTCTCGATCACTGAAGCGTTCGCCGCCGACCTTCTGGCACGCGAAGCGGACAGAGCGGTTTCTCTGTCCCAGAGCACGGCGGCGAGCAGGATTGCCGAAGAAGCCGTCATCCGCGCGACCAGCGGCTGGCAAGACCAGAGGAAGGCATACAAGGACTGGCTCGGAGTCACTGAAGACTGGAACGCGGTTGACCGGCTTGCGGAGGCACGAAACGCTGTCGCTCATGGTTTGGGGAAGCTGACGAAGCGTCAGCTGCGCAACGAGCAGAGCGTCAGGGCCAAGTTGCGGGCTGCGGGCATCTCGCTGAACAACGGCAGGATCGTGCTCTCTGACGCCAATCTCGCGGCAGCGACCTCAGCCTGTCGCGACTTTATCGAACGAGTCGACCGGGCAGTGCAGGTTCGATCGACTCCGTGATGCTGGTGTGGCCCAACCATCCTCGGGCCGTGACTCCCATGTTTCTCGTCGCGCTCCAGGGTCAGTCCTCCGGTGCGGCGGTAAGCAGCTGGTCGTACTTGGCCAGCGACGGGGGCCCGGGTGTGCCGGTCCGGCGGCAACCGGGCCAGCGTGACGTTGAGTGCCGCCTGGTCGTCGTCGACCGGATCCTGAACCAGCAGGGCGGTCCAGTACGGATCGCCGACGCCGTCTTCGTCCTCTTCCCAAGCGTCGACGGCCCGGCCGGTCAGGTCGGTGATGACGGCCGCGGCCGCCGCTTGGGCGGCCAGGATGGTGCGGCGCAGTCGGGCCGATCCGGGCGGGTAGTCGTCGACGGGGATGACCTCGCCGGGGCCGGCCGGGTAGCGGCTAGCCCTGACCTGCGCCCCTAAAAACTGAAGCGGCCCGGCCGATGCCCTCCCTCGCCGCTTGCGCAATCAGCGAAACATCACCAACGGGACGGCGACGGGCCGCACTGTCTCTCGCAACTGGAGGCGATGAACTCCGTCAGCACGGGGTCGGCACGGAACCACTCGCGCTTGCCGGGCACACGCAGGCGCGCGAACTGCTGGTGAAGCTTCCTCTCCTGCCCCCTGCGCTCCGCTTCGTCCTCTATGGCGATGACGTGCAACAACTCCAGGAGGTAGGGGTTGCCGGTGTGAAAATCCTCCATCCGCTCGTACGGATGATTGCCGGTTTTACCGATCTTGATGTGAGGCCCGCAGGCAATGAAGTACACGCCGGCGTAGTAGTGGTCCAGGCCGGGGTCGCCGAGGTCGCCCCAGGCCTTCTGCTCGGCCTCGATCATGGCGTCTTTCGGGTCGCCGATGGTGAAGCGGGCCATCTCGCGTTCGTACTTGCTGGACCGCCGCCGCCAGTCCCGGAAATCGTCGTAGTTGGTCATCGGCGGCCATTTTCTCAACGGCGCGGGCCTTTGACCAGAGCGGCAGCTTCGCCCACCGGGGACGCACACCACCCATCACCCCATCGTGACTGGCTGATAACTCGCGGTCCAGCACCGCACACCCCGTAAGAGCAGGTCAAAGTATCCGATCAACACACCAACATCACGGTTAGCGTGACTTTCCCGAACGTCGGTCCCCAAGCGCCGGTCTCCGTCGCGGCCAACGGCTCGGTCGTCCCATGCTGAATCTGTACTACCCGCTTCGCCCCGCCACACTGGGGACACGGTTACGCCACCGAGGCGGCACGACACGCCGTCGAGTGGTCCGCCGCGCACACGCCGGACCTGCCCGTGCTGGCCCGCACCACCGCCGACAACCTTCCGTCCATCCGGACGGCGCAAGCGGCGGGTCTGGTACGGCGGCCCGACCTCGATGCGGCCGACGACGGGGTGTGGACGGTGGTGCTGGCCTCGCGCTGACGGGGTAACCCCCGCCCGACGCTCGGTCCTCTGGTCGGCCTAATGACGGGCCGCAGCGCCGCCCAGCGCAGCACGCGGTCGACTCCACAAATGCGGTGCCGACGCAAGTTTTCTGCATCTACGGTGTGTTACGCGCCCCTCCGGCAGCTGGCCCGTCCGGCGGAACTTGCATCGGACGAGTCCGGTCCATGCCGTCCAAGGCCGTGGCCGGCGGGATCTACAGCGACATTCTCGGCGAGGCAGGAATCGTGAAGAAGGCGACTTTTGTTCCGGTGACGACCGGCGCCCCTCCTGCTGGCGCCATTGGAGCGATGAGCGGCGCCGCAAAGCCGTAACCGGAGCCGGCATGGTCACCGCCGCATCATCCTTCGTGCTCCTCGCCGTTGCCACCGCCACGAGCATGTACGCCGAGGAGCAGCGTCGTAAGGCCATGGAAAGAGTCACCGAGCTTCTCGAGGAGCTGACCGCCGACAACCTCGACGCAGAACGCGATCGCCTCAACGGCGCGACGGCAGCGGTCGAGAGAGCGACCGCGCTTCTGATCGACAAGGGTTAGGCCGGACATTCGCTCGGCTTGGACGCCGCAGTACACACCGTCGATACCGCCATCGCCGCGGCCAAACGCAGGGCCGACGCGTGGCGGGCGAAACTTGCTGCCTTCTCGTCGGAAGGTGTGGAGATCGCCGACCTCATCAAGGCCTTCCCCGGGATCGACCAGCCCAACAGCGCCTTCCGCATCGAGCTCCGGCTCGCCTCGCTGGCGATCGCCACGAAGCGACCTGTCGCGGTTCTCCAAGCTGTGGAGCACGCCCAGAAGTCACCCGAGCTCGACTTCCGTCGCTTCACGGCGATGGTGCAGGACGAGCAGCGAAGCGTGGACGAACTCCAGGGCAAGCGGCACGCACTTTTGGTGCAACTGGCGGAGCTTCGGCTCCGCGCTCCCACAAGAAGCTTCACCGACCGCCTGCTGACGCAAGGCGAAGTGAACAAACTGCTCGCCTGGCCGGGGCGTCTGCGCCAGCTGGCGGCCGAGGAAACGGTGGCTGCCTCGGAGCTTCCCGATGTCGAGATCGGCCTCGTCCAGTAGGAGGACGGGAGGGTTCTGGTTCTGCCCGCGAATGCGTTGCCACCCGGTCTCGGCGCCTGAGGTCCTCCGCCGGCTGCGGTCGTGGCGAGACGACAAACGGCGAAACGGCCGGAACGAACCGCACCAGCCTCGTCCCGCTCATCGATCTTGTCGTAACCAGCTGCACGGGTGGACCAGACCAAGCGACCGGGCCCACCCGCCGTCAACACGTCAGACCAAAGGATGGGCTTCGTTGGTCAGAGCCGCCAGGGCGGCGGCGACCTCCTGGAGACTCGCCCGGACGTAGGTACTGGTGGTGCCGACATCGCTACCGCTGTCGGAGTGCCCGGCGTACGCGCGCGCCACGGCATAGCCGAAGTTCCGCTCGACCCACGTCAGCGTCGTGTGCCGCAGCCAGTGGGTGCTGATCTGCTGCACATACACCCACGGCAGATGCTGACCGATACGCGCCCACAGGTGGTCGTAGCGGCGGTAGGTGATCGGCTGCCCGTTGCGGTAACGCAGCAACTGGCCCGTTGCCGTCGCCTGGCGTTCCTCGGCGTGCTGCTGCAGATGCCTCATCAAAGTGGGTGACACCGGCTGCCACCGCACCGTGTCACCCTTCTCCCGCAACAAGATCAGACACTGGTCGGGATCCAGGTCGACCGGCCGCAACGCCAACGCGCCACCCCGACGGCACGCCGTCTCGGTGTGCAACCGCAGCAGCAGACTGTCCAATGCCGGATCGTCACCCGTGCTGGCAGCGACGGCGTTGATCTCCGCCAACCTGCTGTCCGCTACCGCCCGCCTAGTGCTCGGCAGCCGCCGCGGCTTGGCCACCTTCAGCGCCGGGTTGTCCGCCGCGTTGATGTACCCGTCGGCCACCGCCCGCTTGTACAGGCACCGCAACGCCGCGATGAGGTGCTCCGCCGCGCTGCGTCCACCTCGAGCGTTGCGCCGGGCCACCACGTGCGTCTTGGCGTACTCGGCGAGCTGCTCGATCTCCGACGGACTGGGCTCGTCGAGGCGCCGCTGTCCCCAGTGTTCCAGGACCCGCTTCCAGTACGAGCCGTACGCCCGCCGGGTACCGTCACTGACCGCCGCCGACACCACCGGCACGTACTCGGCGAACGTCGGCGCGGGCGGACGATCCGACGCCGCTTCGACAAGATCCGCCGGAGAGATCCCCATCCGCGACAACAGCAACCGCGCGGCGTCCAACTCGGCCCGGCCCACGGTGGTGTCACTCATGACCGGCCACCGCCCAGCACATCGGCGTGCACCGCCATGACCATCGCGTCCAGAGCCGCCGGCGGATGCACCACCAGCAGACCGTCAGCAGGGCTCGCGGCCAGCAGCACTCGGTCACCGGCGGTGAGCCCGCACCACTGCCGCACCGTTACCGGCAGATGCAGACGACCCTGACCGGTGACGGTGAAGACACCCTGCCGATCCAGCCGGATCACGATCACCCCGGAGCACTCGCGGATGTGCAGGCGGGTACCCGGTGCCCAGCCGAGGGTACGAATGATCGTCCGGTCCGCGATGCGACCACTGACATCGATGGCAGCCACGCCGTACACCATCGTCCCGGCACGCGGCGCCGGCAGCACCGGCAGCGGCAACGGCGGGCGACGACGCGCTCCCCCGGGCTGTTGACGGTGGCCCTTCTCCTGATCCGCCAACATCACCGGCGGAATCACAGGAGCCACAGAACGATCAACCACGACGACCGCCCCCGATCGAGACAAGGTCGGTCGAGGGCGTCGCTGCGCTGAGATTTGCGTGGTCAAGCGCGCTTGACCACCAGTACGCGATACACAGCATGGATGCTGCAAACTGGTGTCCGAGGGGCGATCGATACCGCAGCCCCACACGGAGCAGGACCCACAGCAGCAATATTCGTGGATCTCGGGTCAGCGGCATGACCCGTTAGACCCCCGTCGAGGTCAGGCCCTACCTCGACCGCGGGCGGTTGCTGTTTGGCCTATGAGCGTGAGAGGCATGACCAGCACGGCTATCTGGCGACCAGCCCGGCCGTTATGGTGGACCCAGGCGCGATGAGGAGTTGCCCAGTGACCGAGGAGAGACCTGTCGCTCCGGGTCGGGGCGGACGGCGGCAGCCGGCAGCAGCCGCGAGGCGGGAACCGGAACCTCCCGGTGCCGGATCCGCCGACCCGCTGCAGATCGTCACTCGTCGCGACTTCGGTCGAGCGCTCACCAGGATCCGGCACGGAGCACGGCAGAGCGTACGGATGTTGGCGCGAGCGGTGGATGTCCCGCCCAGCACGCTGGGAGGCTATTTTGCCGGCCAGCACCTTCCCTCGCTCCAGCCGCCGGACCTCCTGGAACGGATTCTTCGCCAGTGTGGCGTTGACGAGCCGGAAGCGCTCGATGCCTGGCACCAGGCCTACTGGCGGGTCCGCAACGGCTTAGACGAGCAACCTCACGGTGGAATCGCAGACGCTTCAGGCAACATGGCATTGTTGCCATACCCCGTCGACCGGATGCCGCCGGTGGCGGTGTCGATCCGCCCGCCGCTGGGTCTGCTGGACCGGGAACCGAGCGTACGTGGCCGGGATCGATTGCTGAATCTGCTCGACGGTCAGCTGGCCGAGTCGACCCACCTACATGGTCGTCCTCGACTGCATGTACTTCATGGCCTCGGTGGTTGCGGCAAGAGCACAACTGCGTTGGCTCTAGCACGACGTGCGGCGGCTGCGGGGATACGAAGTTGGTGGATCTCGGCCGACAGCGCGTCGAACGTCACGGCAAGCATGCATGCCCTGGCATTGGAGTTGGGCGCATCGCCGGACCGCCTCCGGCTGGGGAGCTTGGCGGACACCCTGTGGCAGTTACTGTCCGACCTCGACGAACCCTGGCTTCTTGTCTTTGACAATGCCGACGATCCGTCGGGCACGCTGGCCCTGCCGACTCATCACGTCACCGACGGTACCGGGTGGCTAAGGCCGATGGACGCGGTTACCGGCATTGTGGTGGTGACCACTCGGGACGGCAGCAAGGCGACGTGGGGCGAACCACGGCCGGCTTGGTTGCAGTTGCATCGGATCCGTGAACTCGGGCCGGAGCAGGGTGGACAGGTGTTGCTGGAGTTGACCGGCGACCGATGCGGCTCACTGACCGAGGCATCCACGCTGGCGGCCCGGCTAGGCGGCCTGCCACTGGCGTTGTCGCTGGCAGGCCGATATCTCGCGGAAGCGCTCGATATGCCCGTGGTTCTGTCTGCCCCGGGTAGGCCTCGTGACTTCGTGAGTTACGGGGACGCGGTTCAGCGCGGCCAGCACGACGATCTGTTCAGTGTCGGCCCCCGGACAGCGTACCGAGACCGGTTAGCGCGCCGGACTCTGGAATGGACCTGGGAGCTGTCCCTGGACCAGCTCAACGATCGTGGCTTGGCCCTGGCTCGGCCACTATTACAGATCTTGGCATGCCTCGGGCCTGCGCCGATTCCGTACGAGATGCTGCTGCGAGCCGATCTGCTCAGCGCGTCCCCGTTGTTCGGTGGCTCAAGGGAGGCGACCGGACGGGCAGTGTGGGAGGCGTTACAGGGCCTCGAGGGGCTCGGTTTGGTGGGATTGGCGCTCCACGACGGCGTGAGGCTGCTGACGTTGCACCCCCTGGTTCGGGATGTGGCCCGTCGGCATCCCGAGGTCCGCCAAGGAATTGGCGGGTATCTGGACCTGATGACGTCCCTTTTGGCGCCGGTAGTCGAGGACACCGACCCGAAGGCACCGGATGCCTGGGAGCGGTGGCATTTGCTGGTCGCGCACTGCGGTGCGCCTCTCGACCTGGTGAACGAGCACAAGGTGGTACCGACGGCCGTGCCGACGGCCGTCGTCGAGTTGGCCGGGCGGGCAGCGAGCTACCTGCGGGCGGCCGGGCATCTGGGCCAGGCACAGGCAGCGTACGAAAACGCCCTCCTAGCCTCGGCGCAGCGCATGTTTCCACTGTCGCATCCGCTGGTCCTGTGGCTACGGCACGATTTTGCCCGCGTGCGCCACGACCAGGGAGATCTCGCCGGGGCGGAACGGATGTTCGGCGCCGTGCTCGCGGCACGAATCGCCACCCTCGGCCCGGAGCATCCGGACACCCTCACGACCCAGCACTATCTCGCTCGCGCATGGCGTGACCAGGGGCGTCTCGACGAGGCGGACAGGCTGTTCACCGCCACGTTGAAGGCGAGGTTGTCCGTCCTCGGCGACGACGACCCGAACACCTTGACCAGCAGCAACGGCGTAGCCGACATGCTGCGGGTGCGCGGCCGGTTGGGCGAGGCGCGTGATGCCTACAAGCAGGTGTTGGCGCGGCGGACGGCGGTGCTGGGAGCACGGCACCCAGCGACCTTGGTCACCCGGCATTATCTGGCCGAGGTCTTGTGCGAGACCGACGGCCTGGACACCTCGCTGGCAGAGTTGAACTGGTTGATCGCGGCGAACTCGGAGGTTCGGGGTAAGGAGCACCCACGGACTCTCGCGGTGCACCAGTCATTGGTCCGGGTGCTGCACGATCTTGGCCAACTCCGGGAGGCCGAAGCCCGCTGCCGCCCACTTGTCGAGACTCGCGATCGACTGCTGGGCGCGACACATCCGGCAACTCTGGCGAGTCGGCACCGGCTCGGTCTGATTCTGCTGGACCTCGGCGAATTCAGCGAGGCCGAACACCACTTGCGCGCTGTCCTCGTTGGTCGGCTCCAGGTGTTCGGGGACCGACACCCGAACACGGTGCTATCGCGGGAAACCCTCGAAGCGGTGCGGCGCCGGGCGTACGAGTAACCGGTGGACCAGTCAGCCGGGCTCCAGCAGACGAGGTGGACAGAACATGTTCCTTTGCCTGGTTCGGGTGCGCGGATGCGATGCATGCGAAGGAGAGGTCGGCAGCCATCGCCCGGTGACCGCCGGCAATCGTAACCGGCGAGGTCGTCCAAGGCGTCGACTACCGGAAGAAGTTGGGACGTACGACCGTCGGGTCGTACGTCTGGAAGTAGACCGGGGTGGCCGAGGCGCCGATCGGCGGTACGATCCACGCCCATTCGGCGTGCACGCTCGCACCGGCTCGACGGCGCGCCTCGACGTACCGGTGGAACTGGGCGGTCATGGTGTGGTGGTCCAGGATGCGAATGCCGGCCGCCTCGTACGAGGCGAGAACTGCGGCTGTGAGTTCGATCTGTGCCCGGTCCTTCCACAGGGTTCGGTCATTGCTGGTGTCGATCCGAAGCCGGGCGGCTACCTTGGGCAGAAGGTCGTAGCGGTCGGTGTCGCCGAAATTTCGAGCGCCGATTTCCGTGGCGACGTACCACCCGCTAAACGGTGCCGTGGGATAGCTGATGCCGCCGATTTCCAGCCGCATGTCGGCGACGGTGGGGAAGGCATACCAGCGCAGGTCGGTGTCGACGAGCCGACCGTGTGTGGGGTGCGCGATCGGCACGTCGGGGCAGCTCCGCTCATCCACCTCGCGCCAGACGAGGTCGCTGTCCACCGAGCGCAGCAGCACGGGCAGTCGATCGAAGTCGCCCCATCGGGGGGCCCAGCCGAGCGCGATCATCTGTGTGGTCAGGGCCTGGTTGGCGGGATCGCCGCGGACGGTACCGTCGGGCATCCGGTAACCGGCGTAGCGGACGAGTTGGGGGCTGAGCAGTGTCGGGGTCGGACATGGGGCGCCCTGCGGGGCGAACACGGTGATCACCGGTCGGATCCGGCCCCCGTCGAACGCGTCAGCCAGGTGCTGGTTCAGCTGGTCGACCACGCCGTCTACGGTGTGTACGTGGCGGCGGTCCCGTACCTGAAGGGTGCGCCAGTAGAGCTGGCCAATGCACCGGGTGTGGTGGCGCCAGGCGAGGCGGGCACCGAAGGCGAGTTCGTCGGACCGGTGGACGTATGTGCCGGATCGGTCGATCTCGGCGAGTACCTGGGCCCGGCGCTCCGTCTGTTCGCTATCGGACCAGTGCAGCTCGTCGGCACATTGCCGAAGGAAGTTGACGGCCTCGGTGGGCAAGTCGCCGACCCGGTCCGGGACGGCCGTGTCAACGGTGCGGTCGCTCATGCCGTCGTCTCCTTGCCGTTCGGCGGCGTCGACACCGCGACCGGTACGGGCGCGAGGACGACCGTGGCGTACGGACGGATGCGGTTGGCGCGGGTCAGATGATGCCCAACGGCTATCTGGAGGACGCTGCCGGATCGCTCTATTACGAAGTGATGGGGACAGGTGATCCGGCGGTGCTCATCCATGGGTTCTCCCTTGATCACCGGACGTGGCGTAAGCAGGTTCGTGGTCTCCGCCCGGATTTCCGGGTGGTCACCTACGACTGCCGGGGTTTTGGTCGGTCGTCCTGCCCCACCGGTCCCTACAGCCACCACGAGGACCTTCGCCGCCTGCTCGCGCACCTCGGGATCGACTCCGCGCACCTTGTGGGAGTGTCGATGGGCGGCAGGATCGCGCTGAACTACGCGCTGCGGTGGCCGGGGTCGGTGCGGTCGCTCGCCCTGATCGGCACTGACGTCGGCGGGCACCGGCACCGGATCGACTGGGATGTCGATGTCGAGATGCTCGGGCTGGCGGGGGCGCGTGCCGCCTGGCTGGCCCACGAACTGTTCGACACCGTCCGTGCACATCGCGCCGGATGGGCGGCTGTCCGGGCGATGGTGAGGGATTACTCCGGCTGGCATTGGTCCCACGCCGACATTCGGGTGCCGTCGGACACCGGCGCGGTCGAGCGTCTGCACGAGGTCCGGGCCCGTACCTCGGTCATCGTCGGGGAGCTCGACCTGCCGGACTTCCACGAAATCGCCCGGGTCCTGCAGACGCGGATACGGCGGGCGCGGCCCGTTGTGGTGCCGGGTGTCGGGCACTTGGTCAACCTGGAGGCACCGGAGACCTGCACCGAGCTGCTGTGGCGGCATTTCATGGGGGTGAGCCGGTCGACGACGCGAGGGTGAACTGCTTCCAGGCCCCAGACGCGTACCAGTGGCGGTCGAACGCCTCGATCGTGGGCAGATCGCCCCGGGGACCGGTGTCGGAGGTGACAACGGCACGCCAGAAGGCATCGATCAAGCCGCTGTACCGGGTCGCCAGCCACAGGTCACGGCGGACGAACGGGTCGCCGTGCGTCCGCACGACCCTCAGGTCATAGCAGCCCCGGTAGGTGTTGCCGAACGCGGTGAACGGCGTCCGCCACAGTTGGGCCCCGGGCGCACGGATCGAGTAGCGCACCCGTGCGGCTACGTGCCCGCCGTGCCAGAACTGCGCCGACTCGGCGAGGTCGGGCATGGTCGGTGGGAAGAAGTAGTGCCGCTGGGTCGGGATCTCGGCGCGGTCGAAGTTGCCGGGCACAAAGTGCCACCGGTTGTATTGCATTCGTTGCGCGACCAGCCAGAGCATGTGCCCCACCTGCGACGGTGCGAGGTCGAGTCGGGTCGGATGCGGCAGCACGCAACAGAAGAAGTCCGGCTTGCGCAGCGTCAGGGCGGACGCGACCCGGCTCGGTCCGACGCTGGCCAGCCGCTGCGGGTCACGAACCGCGCTCGACATGCCGTAGTCGGCGTCGAGGTCCACGACCGCAGACAACACCATCGTGCCGAGCATTCGCTCCAGCAACGGCCCTGCCTGGCCGGGTGGCCGGGCGATGATCTCCGCCACGATCCGGGTGACCGCATCCTCACCGTCCAGTCGCCGGTCGACGTCCAGGCCGAGCGAGGCTTCGGCGAAGGCCCGCACCGGCTGAGGCAGGGCGCGGTGCCGGCGTTCGGCGTGCGGAAGGGGTACGAGCACCTCCTGCTTGGCGAAGGTCAGTCCGCAGATGCGGCGGAACCTGACAGAGCCAGAGTTGTCGACCAGCATGCCGAGTTCGGCGACCTCGCGGGCCAGTGCCTCGATGTCCTGGTCGGCCGTGCCGACGGGTCGGTCGACGCCGGCGGCGTGCGCGTAGCGGTTTCGGGTCGACGCCAGCCAGGCGAGCAGGGTGGTCGCGGTCAGCTGTCTTCCGTTGAACTCCTCGAACCGGATCGCGCGTCCGGCGGCGAAGAGCAGGTGCGCGGCGGCGATGAACAGACGTTCCTCGGTGCCCCACTGGTGCAGTGGTAGCTCGGCGAGGCGGCAGAGCAGCCCTTCGCGGAGCAGATTGCTGGTGCCGGCATCGGACCGGGAGAAGACAGTGCGCCCGCAGTAGACGAGCACGGTTTCCACCCGGTCGATCCAGTCGGCGACCTGACGTACCCGGTCGCCGAGCTCGCTGGCCCCTTCCCAGGACCGCAGCATCCGGTCGAGTCGCGCTTGCTCGTGCCGTTCGGTGAGGTGCCAGTCGGCGGCCTCCTCCTCGACCTGCTCGAGGATGGACTCGCCCACCCGCATCCGTCCGAGTAGATCCTCGGGCCGGGCGAGGTGCCGTTCCGCCGGCCCGAACAGCGACAGTTTGCCCTGCGGCGAGTACGCGACCAGCACGTCGTCCGGGGCGAGGGCGCGGTCACTGGCGGGTTCTTTGGCAGCGACGGATTCCACGCGTAGGTCCGGCATACCCATGACGAGATGCAGCAACGCCCGCTCGTCGACCGTCAGCCCGGCGACGGCATGTCGGTAGGGCACCCGGCCTCCGACGGTCAGCAGGAGGACGAGTGCCACGTACGCGGGCTGGTTGATGCGGGCGTCGGCGCGGACCTGCGCGAAGATGTCCCGGGCGGTCGGCTCGGGGGTATGGGGTTTGTCACCGCGCACGGTCCCCTCCTCTTGCGGCTCGTACGCCGTTGATGTCGCCGGCGCGCACCGTGGTCTCCTGGGCGACGGTCGCGGCGGCGGTGAGCGCGGTGTTGACCCGGTGTCGCCAGGCGGCGCTGACTGCCGCCGGGGGCCCGCCGGGCGCGGATGCGATCGTTCCGGCGCACTCAGGCGCGTTACACGAGCAGGTGAAGTGCCAGGCGTCGTCGTATCGGAACGTGCGGTAGTCGCAGGTGACCTCGTCGCCCTTGCGGATGTCGACCACGGCAATCCCGACGGACAGGCCGGCGTCGAGCACCGTCGCCGCGCACGAGTGGTTAAGCAGATGTGCGCCACGGCAGGGTGTGATGAGGCCGCCGTCGGCCCGCCGGTAGCCGAACTCGGTGAGCCAGCGCAAGACGCCCTCGGGTGTGCTGGGCTGCACACTCTCGGAGAACACGCTGCATTTCGGGCAGGGCCACCAAAGCGCGGTTCCCATTGGAATGTCACGCAGGGCGATGATGCCGACGCCGTGGATGCGGCTGTAGCCCGGGTGAAGTGCGGAGTGCAACATCAGTACAGCTCCAGGGTCCGGATGAGCTCGCGTTCAGCGGCGGCGACCGCAGAGGCGTCGGTGCCGGAGACGAGGTACCGCCACCTGCCGTCCACGTCGAGAGTGTCGACGGGCAGGATGACCCGGGCCGGGGCGGTCGGGTCGGCGAGGCCGGCGCGGGCCACGGTCGCGGTGGCTGCGTGGAAGTCCATCCGGGTCGCGCCGCGCCGTACATCTGCCCGCCAGTGCACCGGACTCGCCGTGCCGTGCAGTCGCTGGGCCAGCTCATGCAGATAGGTACCACCGGTACGACGTACGTTGGCTTCGGTGACCACATGGGCATCTGCCACGGTGCCACCGTCTAGGTCGAAAATGCCCCGGTAACCGCGATCGTGCAACCAGTCACCAATCCGCCGCGCGGCCAGCAGCAGGTCGTCGTATGGTGAGCGGGGGGCAGCAGGAGTGATCATTCCGGTCCACGCGTTGTCGACCGTGCGTTGGTCGCAGGTGTAGAACTCGCTCACCCCACTCTCCTCGACCAGCATTTCCATGCTGGGAGCGGCGTCGAACGGCAGGAACTCCTCGTAGACCCAACCGCAGGCCCGGTACGGTGGCTCCCCCGCCAGGTCGCGGACACGCCGGTCGAGCGGAATCGGGTCGTCGGCGCGGATGACGACGGTGCCGCTGCCGTTCGAGGAGCGGTCGACCTTGACGATCGCTGCCCCATGATCGACCAGGAACCGTTCCAGCAGCCTGGTCAACGCCGCTGGGGTGCGGGCGTGACCGCCGTCGGCGACCGGGAGACCGAGGAGGGAAGCGATCCGCCGGAATCCCGACTTGGTGTTGATCTCACGGATGGCGGCGAGGGTCTCCGTCGAGGGTCCGAATTGGTACGGGTACACCCGCAGGTCCCGGTCCGCGGCGAAGGCCGTGACGGCAGCATCGACGACGAACGGCGCGAGCGTCGGACGCGCCGCGACCCGGTCGGCCGCGTCGAGGTCCGCGACGACATTGAGGGCGTGGACTCCCCGAACCTGCTCGGGAGCGACGATGTCGACCTGGGTCAGGTCGAGCCCGAGTGTCTGCTCGACGTAGTCACGGAAACCGTGGTCGCATGGAGCGAGGAGGACCACGCAGTCGCCGGGGTTCGCCTGCCACAGCTTACGAGGCGTGACTGCCGCCATCACCCGCGCGTAACCGTGCGGCGCGGTGTCAATCATGACGTCGTTCACAAGATTCGCGATGACGGTCCGGGTGCTGTCGGCGGCCATCACACCGCCTCCGGCGGGGCAGCCCGGGTGGCGGTCAGGAGTACGTGTCCGGCGAGCATCCAGCACACGTCGACGTCGACGAATCCCGCTGCCCGCAGCCAGTCCACGTGCTCCACCAGCGTCGCCGGCCGGTCCACCGGATCGGGGTGGATGAACGTGTTCCACCGGGTGTCACGAAACGCGTCGGAGGCGGCCGGGCCTCCGTGGATGGCCACCGACTGACGAGCGACCTCGGCATCCCAGCGGCGGGCCGCAAGCGCCGCCGTGGCCCGGGTGGCCGGGCGCACGAGGTCCGCCATTACGAAGACCGCCCCGGGTACGAGCATCGCATTCAGGTCCCGGTAGAGCTGCCGTTTGTCGGGATCGGCGAGATGGTGCACGGCAAGCGAGGTCACCACCGCGCCATATGCGCCACTGCGCCAACCGCGGTCCTCCACCGCCGCCCGCCGCGGACGGACCCTGGTGCCGAACGGGGCAAGCCTGCGACCGGCCAGTTCCAGCATCCGTGCGGACCCGTCCAGAGCGGTGACCCGCGCCGCCGGGAACCGCTGGAGCAATTCGGCGGTCAGCTTGCCGTCACCACAGCCGAGGTCGAGAATCTCCGGCGTTGGAAGCGGGGTGACCAGGTCGCAGATGCTCTCGATCTGTCCACGTCGCTGGGGCACGAACGCGTCGCCGTACCGCACGAACACGTCGGTGTCGCTGGCCTGCCAGGTCTCCGGTCCGGTGCCGTTCATGACGCCTCCACCTGGTCGAGGATTCCCTGTCGGTACAGCCAGACGGCAGTGGCCCGGCAGGAGTGCGGCACCGCTGTCGGCGCGGCCCCGAGGACGGTGATCAGCCAGGCCCGGACTTCGGCCGTGTCAACTGTGCGGATGACCGCACCCATTCCGGCTACGAGCAGCGCGCCGGTGTCCGGCTCCGCGGTCCACAGCAGGGGTGCCGCGCCGCGCCGCACCACCGTCCGGACCATCCTCGTCGGCCGGACGGGGGGCGCTGGACGCATGGCCAGCCCGGAGAGGTGGGCGAGGAGCCGACCGGTGTCCCCCGTGAAGCCGGTATGGGCTCGATACCGGGCCAGCCACTCCTGCGGCACCGCGCCCGCGAGATCGCCGTTCCACAGGTGCAGGCCGACGATCGGGTCGAGGCCCTGCTCGTACATCGCGATGTTCAGGGCCATCGCCAGGCCGTTGGTCTGCGCGACGTGCCAGGTGCCAACCGACCATCGGAAGCCCTCACCCGCCCTGGCGGTCAGTGTGCGGGCCCGGTCGAGCAGCCCGGCCGGGTCCAGCGTCGGGAGGTACTCCTCCCGGGTGCCGGTGTCCGGCGCGATGTCGACGCGCATCGGCGCATCCGCCGGTGGCCAGGTATCGGCGAGGAAGAAGTGCATGCTCTTGGCGCCCTCGACGACGAGGTGCAGGTTGGCACACGACTCACGGTGGATGCCGCCCGGCGTGCAGCGGTAGTCGCCGAAGAAGACCTCCGCCTCGACCGGACCGCCGGGCACACCCTGCTGGGCCAGGTAGGGCGCCAGCGTCTGCACCAACGCCTCGAACAGCCCCCGATGATGCTGCTGGACGGCCCGTGCCCAGAGGAAGAACGGGCCGCCGCCGGTCAGCGTCGCCAGCGTCGCGAGCCACCGCTGTGGGCCGTCGCCCGCCGGATCAGCGCGGTGCGGCCACCAACTCGCGTCGGTCACGAAGTCGCCGTCGACCACGAGTTTGACGTGCTGCGGCAACCGGCCGTCGGCCTCGGCGGCGAACGCGCTGCGCGCCGCGCGCCACACGGTGGCGACGGTCAGCTCGGGGATGGCCCACCGGACCGGCGCGCAACGTCCGCCGGGATCGGCCACGACGAGGGCGGATGAGGCGTTCACGCGGCCTCCATCCCGGCCGGTGCCGATCCCGGCGGGTACCGGTGATGGCGACCGTTCGGATCCGTGACGAGATATTCGTCGCCGTCGGGCTCGATGTAGGTGGTGCCGATCGGCACCTTGCCGTGCCCGCCCGGGATGTCCAGTACGTAGGTGGGCTGACAAAGTCCGGACACCGCACCACGCAGCGTCCGGACGATCTCCTGACCGCTCGCGATGCTCGTCCGGAAGTGGCTCGTACCCGGAGCAAGGTCGCTCTGATGCAGGTAGTAGGGCTTGACCCGGTTGCGCACCAGTGTCCGGAACAGGTCCTCTAGTGCGTCGGCGGTGTCGTTGACACCCTTGAGCAACACCGTCTGGCTCAGTAGCGGCACTCCGCTGTCGGCGAGGCTACGCAGTGCGGTCAGGGCGGCCTCACCGAGTTCCTGGCGGTGGTTGCAGTGCACCACCACCCAGACCGGGGTGTCGCCCGTGAGTACCCGGACCATCGCGTCGGTGATCCGCTCCGGTGACACCACCGGTACCCGGGTGTGGACCCGGACCACACCGATGTGCGCGATGGCGTCGAGTTCGTCGACGATGCGCCGCAGCCGGGCCGGTGGCAGCATCAGCGGGTCACCGCCGGTCAGGATCACCTCCCAGATCTGCGGCCGTTCCCGGATGTAGTCCATGGCCCGGCAGAGGTCGTCGTCGCCGAGCACACCGTGCTCGGGACCGACCATTTCCCGACGGAAGCAGAACCGGCAGTAGACCGGACACATCTGCAGCGGCTTGAGCAGGACCCGGTCCGGGTAGCGGTGGGTGATACCGGGCACCGGAGTGAAGGGCAAATCACCGATTGGGTCCGCCAGTTCCTCCGGCGTACCGAGCAGCTCCCGGCGGTCGGGCACGAACTGTCGCCCCACCGGGTCGTCAACGGCCCCGATCCGGCCACGCATCGTCGTAGTGACGCTGATCGCGTACCGCTCGGCGATCCGGCCGAGCTCGGACCGGTCGCCGTCTGCCACCAAGCCGGCGTCGACCAGCCCGTCCACCGTTCTGATCGTCCGTCGTGAGTCGCCCATTGGCCAGCACCCTTCCCACCAGTCGTGTCGTCCCGTAACCAGGGAAGCGGCCATCCGGCGGCGGGGGAAGCGGGTCGGCCAAGCCCGTACTTGTTCGGACAACCGCGGTCTACGTCGGACGACTAGGGTGACCGCAGGTGATTGGAGTGACACCCGTGACCGAACAAGACCCGTTCGACGCCGCTGACCGTTGCCGACGGCAGGCGATCGAGCTGATCAGCGCCGCGGCGGACACCGGGCGGCTGGCGCCACTCACCGAAGCGGTGGGGCTACTGCTGCGGGCGGCCCGCCTCGATCCGGGCCGAGGCGGCCTGTACGCCTCCGACCTCGGAGCCGCGTTCACCTACCAGTTCGAGTTCACCGGGGACGTCGACGCCCTGCGACGGGCTGTCACCGCCCATCGGGCCGCCTTGCGGGACGAGCCGGACAATCCCCGCCGCCGGTCAAACCTCGGGCTCTGTCTCACCCGCTGGTTCGAGCAGACTGACGATCTCGACCACCTCGCCGAGGCGGTCGACCTGCTTCGGACGAGCGCGGCCGCGACGAGCCCGGACCATCCAAAGCACGCCTCCTACCAGTCCAACCTGGGTCTGGCGCTGACCCGCTGGTGCGAGCGGACCGGGGAGCGTGCCAGCGCGGAGGAGTCATTAGCCGCACACACTGCGGCGGTACATACGGTCCGCGGCACACCGGCGACGGCTGCGGCGATGCTCGCCAACCTCGGCACCGCCCGGATGGTGGCATTCCGCTGCACCGGTGAAAAACAGCTGCTCGGGGAGGCGGTCGAGGCGTTCCGGGACGCAGTGCGTCTGGTGCCGGACGAGCACCCCCACGCGGCTGGCTGTGCCGCCGGACTCGGTTACGCGCTCTCCGCCGCCGCCGTCGCGGCCGGTGACACCGCGCTGCTGGTGGAGGCGATCAGAGTGCTGCGGACCGTGGTGGGAGACGTGCCGGCCGAGGAACCGGACGGGCCGCTCTATCGCAGCCAGTTGGCGGAGGCACTGCGGGTCAGCTATGCCTGGACCGGTGACACCGTGGCACTGGAGGAGTCGATAGCGCGACGACGGGAGGCGATCATGTTCCTGCCCGCCGCCCACCCGGACCGGCTGCGGTTCCGGGCCGACCTGGCCCTGGCCCTGCGCAACAGGTTCGAGCACCAGCCGGAGCCGGCCGCACTGCACGAGGCCCGGGACCTTCTGCACGAGGTAGTCCGGGACGCTCCGGGCGATCATCCGGAACGGGTGAAGTGGCTGGCGGATCTCGCCAACGTACTGCATCGGCTGGGAACCCACGAACGGGACGCAGAGGTCCTAGCCGAGGCCGCCGACCTACTCAGGCAGGCGGCGGCAACGGTCGACCCGGCGCATCCCGACCGGTTCATGCACCTGGCCAACCTCGGCGCCGTGCTGGTGAGCGCACTGGACCTCGAGTGGTCCCCGGCCACCTACACGGATGCCGTCGCGGCCTTGTCCCAGGCTGCGAGGCACCCGGCGGTTGCTGCAGACGCGTCGCTGAACCTCGGTCTGGCCCACCTCGCCCGTATTGGGCACGGCGATCCGGAGCAGCCACGGCTGGCCGCGATCGACGCGTTCACGGTGGCCGCCGAGGCACCGACCGCGTCGGCCAGAATGGGCACCACGGCCGCTGTACATCTCGGCCGTTTGCACCTGCTGGCGAACGATCCGGCCGCGGCACTGACCGCCTTCACGACCGCGCTAGAGCGGTTGGACCTCGTGGCCTGGCGCGGGCTGCATCGTGACGACCAGGAACGCCAGCTCGTCGAATTCAGCGGCCTGGGACGGGACGCGGCGGCCTGCGCCATCGCCGTCGGCGACCCCGACCGCGCCCTGGCCGTCTCCGAGCAGGGGCGCGGGGTCCTCCTCGGTCAGATCCTCGACGTACGCGGCGACGACGAGACGCTCCGGCGGGAGTCGCCGGACCTGGCGGACGAACTCCGCGACCTCCACGACGCGATCGACTCGGCCACCGGCTCGCTCACCGACCGGTCCCCCGCCACCGGGGCGGTTCTCGACCGACAGCCGCTGGTGGTACGGCGAGACGAGGTCCTCGCCCGGATCCGGTCCCGTCCCGGGTTGAAGCGGTTCCTGCTCGCACCGGACGTTGCGGCGCTGCGCCCGGCGGCGTCGGCCGGGCCGATCGTCACGGTCAACGTCACCGATCAACGGTGCGACGCCCTGTCGACCACGACCGCGTCGACCCTGGTGGTGCCGTTACCGGACCTCACGGCCGAGGCCGCCACCAGGTACGCGAACACGTTCGTCGCGGCGGTCAACGCCAACACGTGGGGAACCAACGAAACCATCCGCGACACCCTGGCCTGGCTCTGGGACACGATCACCGCACCGGTCCTCGATCATCTCGATCTGCTCGGCGCGGCGCGTGCACCGCTGCCGTACCTGTGGTGGGTGCCGACCGGTCCGCTCAGCGTCCTGCCGCTGCACGCCGCCGGCCACCACGGCAGCCGCGACGGCGACGACCAATCTGCCCTGCACCGGGTGGCCAGCTCGTACGCACCGTCGCTGCGGCTGCTCGCCCACGTCCAGCACCAGCGACCTTCCGACGGCCCGCCTGCCCTGGTCGTCGCCGTCGACTCGCCATCGGACCGGCTCGCCAGCGTGCGGACGGAGGCGGAGGCGGTCGCGGCGGCACTCACCGCCCCGGTCGTCCGGCTATCCGATGGCGACGCGACCCGCGCCCGAGTCGTCCACTCACTCACCGGTTCCGGCCGGGCGCACTTCGCCTGCCACGCTCGGACCGATCCGGCCAGCCCTTCCGACAGCCGGCTCGATCTCGCCGACGGACCGCTGCGGATCCGGGACATCGCCGCGTTACGCGTCCCCCGGGGCAACCTCGCCTACCTTTCCGCGTGTACCACGGCGCTGGGCAGCGGCCGGCTGCCCGACGAGACCATCCACCTCTCCTCCGCCTTCCAGGTCGCCGGGTTCCCCACCGTGATCGGTACGCTCTGGCGGGTGCCGGACAAGCCGACTGCGGAAATGGCCACGGCGATCTACGCGGCTCTCGCGACCCACACCCCGGCGCGAGCGGTGAATCTCGCCGCGCGGCAGGCCCGGGACCGCTACCGCGACAATCCATACGAGTGGGCGGCTTTCGTCCACAGCGGCCCCGAGAAGGAACCGGCCGGCGATCGGCCCCGCCCCCCCGCCACCGGCCGAAAAAGCACTGACCGATAACCCTCATCTCCCCACCGGGATGCTCGTCGCGGCGGCGCACCATCGCGCCCGACAGGCGACCGCCGACACCCGCCGCCAGGGAAGGACGCACCGATGACCGACCACGTCGACCCGAACCTCGCCGAGGGACTCGGCCCGGAAGTGGCCGACGTCCTCGGCGCCTGGGCAGAACTGCACGATCGCTACTACCAGCTTGACTACTGGCTGGTCAACGGCCGCAGTCGGGCACCAGTGGCCGTGGTGACCGAGACCGATCTCCGCCGCATGGCCACGGCCCAGCTCGTGCTCAAGGTGCTCACCGTGAGCAGCGGCGGCATCCGCGACCTCGAGTACGGCCGGCACCTGCGGGCCGTAAAGCAGGCCGGGAGCTTCGCCCGGCATTTGAGCCGGTTCGTCCACGAGGCGATCCCGGCAGGCGCCAAACGCTGGATCACTTTCCAGAGCGTGGCCGGCGAGACGCTTGGTAACAGCGAGGTTCTGACCGTCCTGCTGCGGCGGATGCTGGGCATCTCGGCCGACCCGGAGCCGACCAAGGCCGCCCTGCTCGCCTGCGATCCACCCACGTTCGCCGCCGCCTGCGCCCGGGTGGTACGTGGGGTGCTGAACGAGTGGGCCGGGCCACCGTTCAGCCCACCGGGGGAGACCTGGGACCTGCCGCACTTCTTCCGTCAGCACATCTTCGACCAACTAGACGAGGGTGGGCGCCTGCACGGGTGGGCCGACCGGCACCAGGGGTCGTACCTTTGGCTCCCCGGGGAGCCGGCGCGGCTGCCGAACCCGTTCGCGGTCGCGCGGGGCGAGTTCTTCGACCCGGCCGTCGTCGTGCGTCCGCTGATCGGCCGCACCCATGGCGACCTGCACACGGACAACGCGTTGATCCAGGTCCGGCCTACCATCGAACCGTCGGCGTTCTATCTGATCGACACCGCCCTGTACGAGAATTCCGGCCCGCTTACCCGCGACCCGGTCCACTTCGTCCTGTACGTCATCGCCCGGTCCATGGAGGCGGTCGCCTCGGCCCAGCACGGGCCGCTGATCGACCTGCTCCTCAACCCGCCAAGCGGCCCGGCCCACCTCGTGCCGGGATGGCTCGCCATGCTGGTGCAGCAGACCGACGCGGAGACCATCGCCTGGGTCCGCCCAAGTGGGCTGGAGGACAGATGGCGCTCACAGACCCTGCTGTCCATCGCGGCGTGCGCCCTGCTGTTCCTCGGCCGCTCCTCGACGCCGGAGAAGGACAAGCCGTTCTTCCTACGGCTGGCGGCGCGGGCCGTGGCACGGTTCGCCGACACCGAGCCCCGTCCGGCCCGCTCCACCGGCACGGGAAGAGACTCGAGCCCCGGTCGGCCCTCGGACGACACCCGACGCGTTGCTTGGATCGGCTGGCTGTGTCGCGAGTACCCGCACGTCCGTACCGCAGCCGAGTTGAGGGGCTGGGAGGACGAGGCCGAACAGTTCCGCGATGACGCCCTCGGCGGGCTGGACCGCACCGACGACCTCACCGACTTCGTCCGGCGACTCGGCGGGCCCACGCCCGACCCACGCTTCGGCACCTCCGGTAGCGAGGGGCAGCCGGTGGACGAGGCGTACCTGTGCCCGATCAAGCTATGTCCGCGCCAGGAGCAGCGCCCGCCAGGTGGTCCCGTGCCGGTCTGCCACCTTACCCGCGACCAACCACGGCGCATGCGATCGAGCCTCGGATAGCCGGGTGCTGTCCGACGAGCCAACCAGGACGCCATGGTGGCGGACCGTGCCCGCCGCACTGTTGTGGGCCGTGGCTACGGTCACCGCCGTACGTTTCGGGCAGCCGGACCGGTGGCGGACCGCACTCCAGGCGGCCGGCGAGGACTGGCCGGCGGCGGTCGGCATGGTCGCCGCCGCCGTCGCTGCCACCCTCACCGCCGCACTGCTCGCCGAAGTGCTCACCGAGCCGATGCGCCGGCTGTGGCTGGGCAGCGGCCTGCCGGGGCCGATATCCCGACTGCTGCGCCAGTGGCGGACCACGCGCTGGCAGGCTGCAAGCCCACGTCACCGGGTACGGATCGCCCTAGCCGAACCCCGGTCACCGACCTGGATCGGCGACCGGAGGTCGGCCTTGGAGTCGCGGATCCGTCACGAGTACGGACTGGACCTCGCGTCGGTGTGGCCGCGACTGTGGCTGGTGCTACCCGAGTCGACACGAGCCGAACTGCGCGGCGCGGAACAGACCTTCCACGATGCCACCCGCTGGGCCGCATGGTCGCTGGTGTACGCGGTCACCGCGGTGGCGTGGTGGCCGGTCGCCGGTCTGGCCGTGCTGACCCTGGTACGGGCGGTGCGGTCCGGGCGGGCAGCGGCGGCGACCGTCACCGATCTCGGTGAGGCTGCCACCGACCTCTACGCGGCGCACCTCGCCCGGCGGCTCGGCCTGCGGGTCGACGGACAGACCCTGGAACCCGACATCGGCGCGCGGATCAACGCCCGGTGTCGCAAGGGTGCCTAGGTGGTCGGTACGCCGAAGTAGTCCCTGGCCCGGTCGACGTAGCGCTGCTTACCGGCCTCCACCCCCAGCGTGCCCAGTGCCAGCGGGGCGAAGGCGATCGCCTCGACCACATGGCCGCGTAGACCCGGCCAGCCCGGCCCGTCGTGCCGCAGGTACGCGTCGATTAGGTCGTCGAGCACGGTCGGCGGGAACTTCCGCGCGGCCTCCACGAACTCCTGGCCCGGGTCGCCGATCTCGGCATCGGTCCAGTCCAAAATGCCGATGAGCGCTCCCGCACCATCGACCAGGATATGCCCGGGGTGGAGGTCTCCATGGATCAGCACACTGCGGTCGGCCCACAGGTCGTCGCGGTCGAGCCAGCGTGTCGCGCGGTCCCGCCAGCTCGGATGCATACCGAACTCCTGCGCCCCCCGGTCGATCTGGCGGGCGAAGCGGGTCCGTACCCCGTCGGCGTCGCGCACCGGGATACCGGTCGCCTCCGCCTCGGCGGGCGGGGTGGCGTGCAGCCGGGCCATGAACGCACCGAGCCGCCGCACGTAGGCGGCGGGCGGACTAACCGGGTCAATCCGCCAGTGCAACTCGTAGGTGGTGGTGTCCTCGCTTGCCGCCGGCTCACCGGCGAGCCTGGGATAGGCGATCAGGTCCGGTTCGGCGACACGCCAGTCGGGTATTGCCACCGAGAAGCGACCACGCAGCAGAGCCAACAGACGACGCTCGGCCTGTGCCGCGTCGGCGACCTCGGCGCGGCGCGGCACCCGCAGAATCCACTCGCCGCCGTCCTCCGCATCGACGTGCACCACCTGGAAGTCCCAGCCGGTGTCGTCCAGTACCGCAGTGTCCGGTCGCAGCACAAGTCCCCGCGTCGCGGCCAGCCGAAGTATCCCCTTGATGCGATCAGGAGCATCGTGCATGAACGGATGCTAGGGCCACCGGGCCGCGGAAACCCACACCTCGGGTGTACGAGGTACAGGTCGTACAGGTCCGTCCAGGCGATCGCGTTGCCAGGCCCAGCCCGCCACCCGGAACATGAGAATATGTTGCCAGCCGACAGTCGCGTACATTCGCAGTGGTCGTGGGACGCGCTCTCCGGCTCCAAGGGGGACAGCTGCCGGAGGGCCGGCGTGCTCGGCGTGCCGGCGATCGCGTTCACCGAGCACGTGAACCTCCCCCGCGGACGATCTCCCCCCGGAGGGGATCACGGCGATGCCGGCCAGGTATCGCGCGATGATCGGCGACGACGGGCGCTTCCACGCCCCTGCGTTCGACGTTGCCGGGTACGCCGAGGCGATCGACCGGTGCCGGTCGCGATATCCACAGTTGCGGATCATGTTTGAGGCGGAGCTGGGTGAGCCGCACTGGCATCCGACCCAGGTACGGTCGCTGCTCGACGGGTACCCGTTCGACCGGATCATCGGATCGCTGCACAGCCTGGTGGAGGGTAGCGCCTTCCTGGTGGTCGATCGCGCGTTCGGCATCCACGACGCCGACCACGTGGTGCGGCTACCTGAACGAGGCGCTGCGCATGGTCGAGTCGACGGATGTCTTTGAGGTGCTAGGCACCTGGACTATCCGCTGCGGGCATGGCCCGCATCGGCCGGACCGGTCGCGCCGGATCGGTTCGAGGAACACTTCCGGGCGGTGCTGAAGGCCCTGGCCGCCACCGATCGCGTACTGGAGGTCAAACGCCCGGGCCCGCCGCCTACACGCTGCTCACCTGGTGGCGTGACTGCGGCGGCCAGAGCGTGTCGTTCGGTAGCGATGCGACGACCCGTGGACCTTGCCCGCGATTTCGTGATCGCCGCGCAGTGTGCCGAGGCGACGGGGTTCCGTCCGGGGCACAGCGACGACCTGTGGAGACGTCCGTAGCGTGAGTGAGGAGCGCCCCTTGGGCCCAAATCCAACCGTCGACCACCGCGCCCGCCTGCTCGCCATGCTGGACGACCGGCTGGAACGTTTCGTCGGTGGCGACCGCGCCGCCCTCGACGGTCCGGACGCGTTCGCCCTCGCTCGTGCCCTGGCCGCGGAATTGGCCGCCGACCTCGCGGTCACCTACTCGATGGGCCTGTTCCACCACTACCGGCTGATCGCGAACCTGCCGGCGCTCGACGGGGTGGACGACGCGGTGGCCGCGCTCAGATATTTCGGCACGTTGTTCCGCCAGGCGCCCGACCTGGTACCGGAGCCCGTACGCGAGATCGTCGCCAGGGGTTGGACCGCATCGGCCGAGGACGTCGAGACCTGGCGGGTCCGGGCGACAGATCTGCAGCAGAACCCTCGACGATTCGCACTGCCCGACCTGTGCGCCGACGCCGTGTACCTGCTCAACCTCGTGGTCGGTAGCGGACAGTTGGCACCCGGGGACATCTCGCCGACACTCAGCCAGCTCACCATGGCATACGTCGGCGGCTACGAGGCGACCGGCGACACCGCCCTGCTCGACGGCGCGGTGGACGCCGCAACCCGCTGCGTGGCGGCGACGGGTCCCGATGACGCCCACCTGGCTGGTCGCCGATCCAACCTCGCCGCGACGCTGGCCACCAGGTTCAACCACAGGCGTGCGACCGGCGACCTCGATCGCGCCATCGGGGAGTTCTGGGCCGCGGTCGAGGGCGCCACCGACAAGGAGCGGCCGGGATACCTGAGCAACCTGGGCGGCGCCCTCATGTTGAGGTTCACCATGAACGGTGACACGGTGAGACTCGACCAGGCCTTCCACTGTGGCCAGCAGGCAGTCGAGGAGTCAGCTCCGGACGATCGGAACCGCCCCCGGATGCTCGTCGCCCTCGCCCTCGCGGCGCGTACCCGGTTCCAGCGCGTCGGCCAGCCGGCCGACATCGACCATGCTGTACGGCTATTACGGGAGGCGGTCGACGCCACCGCACCGAGGCACCCGGACCGGGCCGGGCAACTGTCCGCCCTGAGTAGCGCCCTGCGCGTACGGTTCGCCGCAACCGGCAACCGGGACGACATCGACGCAGCCGTCGCCGCTGGCCACGCCGCGACCGATGCCGCGACCGACCCGCCCGGTGTCCGACCACGTTGCCTGTCCAACCTGGGCGCCGCACTGTCCGCCCGCTACCGAGCTACCGGCGACCCAGCCGAACTCGATGCGGCGGTCGACGCCCAGCGGGCCGCCGCCGATCTCGCGCAACCCGGCGACCCAGTACGCGCCACCGTTCTTGCCAATCTCGGCCTGGCGCTGCGGCGCCGCGCCGAGCAGGAGCCCTCCGGAACCTCCTCCCGGCAGGAGGCGGACACCCGAGCGGCGGCCCGTGCCTACGCCGACTCCGCCGCGGTCGAAACTGCGCCGTCCCTGGTCCGCGCGACGAGCAGCTACGAAGCGGCCGTGCTGACCGTCGAAACCGGCGACTGGGCCGCGGCGACCGTGCACTTCGAACTCGCCATCGGGTTGCTCAGCGCAACCGTCGACCACCAGCTCCAGCATGACGACCGGCAACACAGGCTGTCCCGCCTCACCGGTCTCGGGCCGGAAGCGGCCGCTGCCGCGCTACGCGCCGGCGCGTCCCCGGAGACGGCGCTCCGGCTGCTGGAACGTACCAGGGGCGTACTGCTCGCACAGGCGTTCGCTCAGCAGACCGACCTCGCGGACCTGCGCCGGCACCACCCGGACCTGGCCGATCGTTTCGACAACCTCGGTCGGACGCTGGCGGCAGCCGCCGAGGTGACCGGTGATCTCGCGAACGCACGGCTGCGCTGGCGCCGAGAGCAGGAGCGCGGCCAGCTGCTCGGCCAGATCCGGAGCATTTCGGGGTTCGACCGGTTCCTCGAGCCGGTCGACCAGTCGCTTCCCGCCGATCTGCCCGGCGTGACGGTCGCGGTGAACGTCGCCCGCGCCGGTTGCGACGCGCTTGTGGTGATCGATGGAAGGGTCACCCGGCTACCGCTGGAGGAGCTGAGTTACGACGAGGCCCGTACCCGGGCGAACGCGGTGCTGAGCGCGATCGGCGATGACGACTGGACCACCAACGACCGGGTACGGGTCGTGCTCGGCTGGGCCTGGGACACGATCATGCGACCGATCCTGGACCACCTCGACGAGCGCAAGGCTCTGGCCGGCTCACAGACCCGGGTGTGGTGGATACCGACCGGACCGCTGACCGTAATCCCGCTGCACGCCGCCATGAGCACGGACCCGTCGGGTGGCTCGGTGCTGGACCGGGTGGTGTCGTCGTACGCCGCGACGATCAACACCCTGGTCCGGGACGCCGTGCCGGCCCATCGGGCGACCTCGCTCGTGGTGGCGGTGCCCGAAGCGCCCGGGCACACCGCCCTGGCAGCGGCGGAGCGTGAGGCACGGTGGGTGGCGGCGCGACTGGCCGAGACCGGCTACCCGCCACACCCACCGATCATCGGGGTAGCGGCGACCCGGGCCGAGGTCCTCGCCCGGTCGTCCACCGCCGGCTGGGCACACTTCGCCTGTCACGCGGCCGCGGCCGACAACCCGGCCGACAGTCACCTGGTGCTCCACGACGGCCCGTTGCCCGTACGCGAGCTGTTCTCGTTGCGGGTGGAAGGCGCGTTCTTGGCGTACCTGTCAGCCTGCACGACCGCTTTCGGCGGCACCGACCTGGTGGACGAGGCGATCCACATCTCGTCGGCTTTCCAACTCGCCGGTTACCGGCACGTGATAGGCACGCTGTGGCAGGTCGGGGACGAGGCGGCCGATCTGGTCGCCCGAGCGGTGTACGGGGAAATCACCGCCAGATCGCCCGCCCTCGCGGTGCACCTCACCGTGCTTCGGTTGCGCGAGCGGTATCCGCACAACCCACGTGTCTGGACGGCCTATCTGCACGTGGGCGACTAGCCAACAAAGGGGACGGAATGTCGGCCGACCGGTTCACCCTACTGCTGGTGACGGCGATCCGCGCGATTCCCGGGGACGACGAGAGCCCTGCGCCAGTAGGCGACCTGTGCCGGCGGGCCGGGTTCCAGCCGGACGCGGCCGCTCTCGCCGGTTCTCTGCTGACCAGGCTACTCGAAAGCTTCGGCGTACTCCGGAAGATCGAGGACGACGAGGGCGCCGCGCTGGTTAAGGCGGACAGCCCCGCAGCGCTGATGTTCCTGCGCAGCTTCGCCGAGCATCTCGCCGACGGCAGGGTGCTGCTGGAAAACTGGTCGCGGCTGGGCACGGCCGATCCGCCGTACAGTGAGCACGAGGTGCTGTCCGGTCCACAATTTCTGTATCTGCTCGAACTACGGCGCCTCGGCGCCGGCCCGCACGCCAGAGCACTACGTCGCACCGAGGTCGCTCAAGTGCTGATCAGTACGCGTTCGCGTAGCGGCGGTAGGACCTACCTGGTGTTGTGGGACGCCGCCGCCCGCCAGTACCAACTGCCCGGCGGGCACCGGCGCCGCGGCGACGGCAACCTGCACGAAGTCGCCGTGCGCGAGCTACAGGAGGAGTTACCAAACTTCACCTTCGACCCCCTACGCGACCAGCTCGTCGAGCTGGACGCTATACGGACCACTCAGGTGTCCCGGACCTATGGTGTCGCCACCGCCTACACCATCACGTTCTTCCATCTCAGGTCGACACGTACGAGTCTCGAGGGCGGGCCACAGGCCCGGTGGATCAGCGAATCGACGCTGTTGACGCCCCAAGCCACCGTCGTCGGGCAGACGCTGAACCTGGTGGGGCTGCACCGGTTGCACCAGGGGCTACCTGGCGGCGTGCCCGGCCTCGGTGCCAGCTTCCACGCGAAGCAGCCGTGGAGGTGGTGGATCGCAACGGCACAGGCGAATCCGCTGGAGTTCTGGGGACTCGTGGTCGCTGTGCTCGGCCTCATCAGCTCGGTCGCGTTCTTCGCACTCGCCCCATAGTAGTGCTGGGTCTGACCGGTTTGACGGACATCCCAGCTCAGAGGGGCTGTGTGCTTCTCGGGAGGATGTTCATCATGGAAGGCATGGGTGAGAAACCACGCCGGTCGCGCAGGGCGTTCACGCCGGAGTTCAAGGCGGAGATCGTCGAGGTGTGCCGGCGGGGTGACCGCACGGTCGCGCAGGTCGCGAGGGATTTCGACCTGACCGAGACTGCGGTACGGGAGTGGGTCCGGCAGGCCGACCTCGACGCCGGCACCCGGTCGGATGGGTTGACCAGCAATGAGCGTGACGAGTTGGCGCGGCTGCGGCGGGAGAACCGTCGGTTGCGGGAGGACGTCGACATCCTGAAACGATCCACCCATCCACCGGCAGCGTTGCCTTGGCTCCCTGAATCTAAGACGGCTTTCTTCGCGTCAAGGAGACCCGGTGAACCCGTACCCGTTCACGGCCCGACGGGAACGTGAAACGTTCCCGCGAGCTGTTGAAGGTCTCCCGTTCCGCCTACTACCAACACCGCACCAGGCCGTCACGGCGGGACCGTGACGACGCCGACCTGACCGCGCGGATCGCCGACATTCACGCCGTGTCGGCCGGCACCTACGGCGCACCCCGGGTGCACGCCGAACTCGTCGCGCAAGGACGCCGGCACTCCCGCAAACGGGTAGCGAGCGGGGTCGACTCCCGCTGGTGCGGCGACATCATCTACATCCCCACCTGGGAAGGATGGCAGTACCTGGCCACCGTGATCGAAATCGCCTCACGTCGAGTCGTCGGCTGGGCCACCGCCGAGCACCTGCGCACCGACCTGCCCGCCCAGGCCCTGACCAACGCCGTCGCCACCGGCCGCCCGACCGGGCAGGTGATCTTTCAGAGCGACAGGGGATGCCCGCCAGACTGCCGATGGCCTGGACATGCGGAAACCCGACGGCTGCCAGATGCTCGTCCGGCTCCGCCGTGGCCGGTCCTGACGAGGCTGTCCCTGGCCTGTCGTACCGCCGCCGTATCTTGTCCTATGTGCCATTATTCGTGGGCGCCCAACGAGGCGCGGGCGTGGAGACGATCGTCGAGCAGGCCGAGATCGAGCTGGCGGACCAAGCGTCACCTGCCGCGAGCGACCGTGCCCCGCTCGTCCTGATCGCTCCTTCGTACGGCAACCGCGCGACGCGGAAGCGGTTCGCCGACACTCTCGCGGATCCTGTGAACTTTCTCGATGACGAGCTGCGCGCTGCGCTGAGCGAAGCGGAGGCCCGCGAACTCCTCGCCGAGCATCCGGGTGGTGCCGCCCGGTTCTGGGGCGCGCTGCCGAGCCACAACGGGATTATCGACCGGCTTCGATCCGGCGATCTGATCGTCTTTACCGGTCAGAACCGTGTACAGGCGATCGGCACCCTGGCTTGCAAGCTGCGCAATCAGGCGCTTGCCGAGCTGCTCTGGCCTCCGGATCCGGGTGCCCCGGGCTGGGTGAACGTCTACAGCGTCGTTGAATTCCGACGGCTCAGCGGGCCGGGATACTCTGAGTTGCGAAGGTGGGTCGGCTCGAATGAACGGGACGTTTTTCAGTCCGCCCGCGCCCTGACGCCCGCGAAGTCCGCCGCTGTGCTCGACGGGCTTGCCACCCTAGGTGTGCTTGACGGCGCGCTGGACGCTGCCGAGGAACCTGCTGTGCCAAGCAGCGGTCACGTGGCCGGGCCGACCCTGGCCGAGGTCGAGCGTCACCTGGGCAGAGCGGTGGAGATTCTCGGCAGTCGGAGGCATCTCGGCCCGGACGCGAGGTGGCATCTCCTCGGCGTCCTGCTGCTGAAGTACGTCTCCGACACCTCTGAATCCAGGCGTGCACGGCTCCTGAGCGACGGGATCGCCACAGGCCCGGGTCAAGTGCCGGCCCAACCGGACGCAAGCACAACGCGGTCGTATCCCGACATGCTCGTGGTACCGGAGGAGGCACAGTGGGCCTACCTCCTGGAGCGCACTTCCCTTGGCCTCGTCGGGCACCACCTGAACGAGGCGCTCCGTGCGCTCGAAGCAGCCAACCAGGCGGTGCTCGGCGGCGTTCTGGGGCACATCGACTTCACCCGGGAAGTCGGCGGTGACCGGCTCCCGGGCAGCACGTTGGTGGATCTTCTCCATCACTTCGCGGGGCTTTCGCTTGCCCCGGAGAACATGCCGCCCGACCTGCTGAGGTACGGGTTCGAATACCTAGTCACCAGGTTCCCGGAGACCACCTCGTCGATGGCTGGCGACTTCTACGCGCCGGCCGAGGTGACCCAGCTGATGATCCGGCTGTTGGATCCCACCCATAGGACGACGATCTACGATCCCTGCGCCGGAATCGGCAGCATGCTGATCGAGGCCGCTGAGCACGTCGCTGCCCAGAGCGGACGCCTGCCTCGGGCCGTCGCCGGCCAGGAGATCTCCGGCAGTACGTGGGCGTTGTCGAAGCTGAACCTGTTGATCCACAACATTCCCAGTACGGGTATCGAACGCGGCGACATCCTGGTGGACCCGAGGCATCTGCACGCCGGGGTCCTTGAGCGATTCGATCGCATCATCTCGAATCCGCCCTTCGGAGGTCGTGTCGCCGCAGACGAACCTCGCCATCTGGAGCGCTTCCGGTGGGGCTTCCCTGCGCATGCCCGACGGCCTGAACTGCTGTTCGTGCAGCACGCGGTGTCGGTGCTCAGCGCCGAGGGAGTAGCAGTGCTCGTGCTTCCCAAAGGCGTCCTGTTCCGTTCCGGTGCCGAACGACGGATCCGCAGCGCCCTGCTTGATGACGACGTGATCGAGGCGGTCATCGGGCTTCCCGAACGGCTCTTCTACAGCACCAGCCTCGCCACCTGCGTTTTGGTGCTGCGCCCACCCGGAGCCAAGCCCGCCCACCGGCAAGGCCGGATCTTGTTCGCCGACCTTCCGGCAGAGAAGTCCGGCCGCACCCGCCGCCTGGTCCCCGAGCGGGTCGAGCAACTGCTCGCGACCTACCGTGCCTTCGAGGACATCCCTGGTTTCGCCCGTGTGGTCGACCGGGCGAACGTGATGGACAACGACGATGATCTCACCGTCGAACGGTACGTTCGCGAGGATTCGTCAGGTCAGCAGGAGACCGGCCCAGCCGACAGCTGGGAGATGCAACTTCGAAACATGGTCCGCGACGGTCGGTACGACGAGGCGACGACCACGCTCGCCGAGCGCCTCGGTCCGGACGCTGTAACCGACGGCGACTGGGATTCCGAACGGATTGCCCGGCTCAGGTTGGAGTTCGGCTTCCTGCGCCTCCCGGATGACGATCGACGGGTTGTAGGGACCGTCTGGACACCGATCGCCCAGGCGAACCGCTTCGCCCCGGCTCTTCCGCGGGTGACGGCGCAGAGCGGTAACGATGGCGCCCTCGATTCCTCGGTCGAGGGGGCGCAGCTCAACGTTGATGACGCTGAGCCGGCCGACAACACGGCGGCGGGACGCACTCCGCAGCAGTCCGGCGCTGTGCTGGAACAGGCGACCGTCGACCTGTTCGCCCGGCTGTTCCACATCGATCCGAACAACCGGGACCTGTTGGTCACTCGCCTCCGCAACCAGCACGCCGGTACTCAGTACGGCCACGACATCGAAGTGGATTGCAGCGTTGCGGGCAGCCCGACCGTACGCTGCCATCTGGAGTGCAAGAACCTGCACCGACCTATCAAGGTCGCTGACATAGCCGAGAAGCTGACCCAGGAAAAGTTCTACCCGGGCGGGGCGAGGGTGGACCACTGGATCCTGATCTCGCCACACACCGGCCCCACCAACGAACTCCAACGGATGCTTGACGCCTGGGAGGAGAAGCAGGAGTACCCGTTCTCGGTGCAGGTCTGGAGTCCTGAGGACGGGATCGAGGGGCTCTTCGCCCTTGCTCCTGATGTCTACCACGCGTTGTACGGAAGGGACCCAGGCACTCGGGAACTCGCGATGGCGGAGGGCGCGGTCGCCAGTCTCCAGAGAAGTTTGGCGCCCAGGCTGCCGATCGACCGGATCTGGCACGCTTACCTGAACGACCCGCACCGCCTCTGTTTCGTGACGGAGGACTTCCGGCACTTCGACGAGCTCTACGGCAACCAGGTGCAGTTGAGGGTCACTGACGACAAGGGGGCCCTGCTGAAGGGCTCCCTTGTCGACGAAACCCTAACCTGGGCCCACGACGAGTCCACCGGGCCGATGCTGCTTCTCGCCGATTTCGGCGAGGGCAAGAGCCTCTTCACCTACAGCCTGGCCCGACGGCTCTGCGAGGAGTATCGCTGGTCACCGACCACGGGCGTGTTTCCGCTGCGCATCCCGTTGCGGGAATTCGCCCAGGCCGGCAGTGGTCGCGCCCTGTTGCAGCGGCGACTCGAAGAACTCGGCGCCACGCTGGACCAGTGGCGCGAACTGGCACGCCGGGGCCAGACGCTCGCGATCCTCGACGGTTTCGACGAAATGACGGCCGACCTCTCCCCAGCAGCGATCACCGAGAACCTCCGGAGCATCGACTCGTGCCTGACCGAGCTCACCGGGTCGAAGGTACTGGTGACCTCACGGCGCCGGACCCTCAGCGCTCGCGACTGGGATCGCGTGCTCGACAAGCTGCGCCAGCCGACGGTCCGGGAAATCGCCTCCGGATCGCGGGACCAACGGGTCCGCTACCTCGAAACGTTCGCCACCGACGACCGGTCCGCCCAAGTTCTGGACAACTTACGCAATCTATACGATCCCATCGGTCTAGCTGCCAAGCCACTGTTCCTACAGATGATCAAAGACACCCTCGCCGAGCTGCCGAACGGAGACTTCAGCGAACTGATCCTCTACACGACGTACGTGCAGAAAAGCCTCCAGCGGAAGCTCGAACTGCTTGAGGACGACGCCCTCTCGCTCACCAGGGGCCAGCTGGTCGAGAACCTCATGGTCATCCTCGAGGACATCGCGGTCGAACTACAAAGATCCAACAAATCGTGCGTTTACCTGCGCGACTACTCCAAGAAGGCACCCAACGGCATCGCGGCGATGCTGTGGCAGATGAGCGACGATGTCCCGGCCTCAGTGTCATCCTCTGCCCGGACTGAGAATGACGCGACCGCCAGGATCGGGGTGCGGTCGCTACTCAAAGCCGTGCGCGAGGGCGAGGACAATCTCGACAGGTGGCCGGTCGACTTCTTTCACCGCTCCATGCGGGAGTACTTCTTCGCCCGAGCCCTGGTCCGCCGGCTTCGGACCGATCCGCAGCGCGCCCGAGAGATCCTCAACGCCACTCCGCTACTGCCTGAAATCACTCATTTCGCCGCTGAACTGCTTCGAGAGCAGGCCGAACCGACAGCGTTGAGCCACTTGGAGAGCTTCACGCGCTCAGCCACGCTCGCCCTCTCTGAGACCTACCTCGGCGGTAACTCGATCACCCTGCTCTACGCCGTGCGTGGCGAACTGCCGAACTGCGACTGGTCCGGCCTGCGGCTAGATCACGCACAACTCAGCGGAGCGGATCTGGCGAACGCTCGGCTCGTCGGGACCTCGCTGCGCAACGCAAACCTCGACAACGCCGACCTGACCGGCGCCGATCTCACCAACGCGGACCTTGACGGGGTCCGGTTGGAGGAGACCGCTCGACTCACGGCGCTCACCGCCTTTGACGAGCGGATAGTCGCGGCCTACGAAGATGGTTCGCTCCGTGAGTGGCGACAGCACCCCGGCGGCAGCTATGAGAGTCAGGTCATCGTCAGGGCAGAGCACCCGGTCGAGCGGCTGTACCGGACGCGACGGGGACGTATCGCCACCATCGGTGGCGGCGTCTTCAGCCTCTACGAACTTCAAGGCCAGTCCCTAGTGCTCAGCTCGCGGTTCAAAACGAAGTCCCGATTCCGGCTCACCCTGCCCGGTGAGCGCTCCGCGCTGCTCCTAGAGGAGATCAACGGCGGTCGGACCAGGGCGTTCTGGTTGGACGCCATTGAGGCCAAGGTCCTCGACCAGTGGGAGGCCACGGGAGTGGTTACGTGTTCGGCCCAGCTCGACGGCCGCGCCTACGCGGTCGCCACGGACGAGCGGGTACGTGTCGTACTCCTCAACGAGCGAGGAGAGTGCGACGTCCGGACCCTCGACATCGGCCGCACCAGCTGCCTTGACCTCGCTCTCACCCGCGACGGCGTCGTGCTCCTGGGGTCCGGCAAGCACGACGGGCGGGTACAGGTCGATCGACTCGCCGCAACCGCACATGCCGGGTCTGGGATCTTGTGGCAGAGAGGCCTGCACGACGGAACGGTCACCACCATCGCGTTCGACGACCGTGGGCAGCTGATGACAGGCGGCGCCGACCGCAGAGTGCGCATCGTCCCGAGTGCCATCGACGGACCGGGACCGTCCGGACGGTCGGTACGACAACTCCACCTCACCCTGAGATGTCGGGGCGCGAAGGTCGACGGAGTACGCACGGAGCGTGAACAGCAGCGTCTGCGCCAGCACACGTCGGCTGCCTTGACCTTGGGATAGTTGCACTCCCGCCGATCGCTAGCCAACGCGGGCCAGCCAAACCGAGCGCTGAACATGCCATCGATCAGCACGGCTCGCGTCGGCGCCGGCCACGACAAGTGGAGCGCGGTGGTCGAGGGCGGCTGACTTCACCTGCCATGTTGCCCGCCCGGCTACGGCGGACGATCATTCACAAGTACCCGGACCAGGTTGCCCCACCGGGGCTGGTGTGAACCCGCCGGCAGGTGCGCCAGCTCGAGCGGGCGGGCTCGGCGAGCATCGACGCAAGCCGGCACCCTGCCGCGACGGCATCCCCAGGATTCGAACCCGCGACACACGGTTACCGAACGTCACGGTCCTGAGCTTGTCGTTAATCGCCAAAACCTGTCGCTGACCTGCTTAAATTCGCTCGCGAACTTATCAATGTTTACCACTGACAGTCGACGCTTGGCAGGGGTTTTCGGGGGGTAAGCGGGGGCACCGTTGACCGTTGCTGGACGTTCGCGCGACCCCGGCCAGGCCGCGTCGCCCATCAACGTGCGCGGACGTGACAAGCCACTGAGCCTGCGTGCCGGTTTCGCCGTCACGCCCGGCGGATGCGACGTAGTAGGCGCTTCAGCCGTCCGAGCGGCTGTCGTACTGGCTCTTCGGGGTCCTCAACAACCGGCGGAGGCGCGTCGTTCACAGCCTCCTGTAGGGCAACTCGATCCCTGCGCCGACCAGCCGCAATCTTGTCCTCACTCCACGCGCCGGCCCAGCGGACGCGGTTGCGGTTGATCCAGTAGTGGGATGAGCACGGCAGGTTCCAGTTGCCCACTGATGGATCGAGTGAGATCGACTCGCCGTCGAACGTCAGCTTCCACTGGGCCGGGTGAAGAGGTGTGACGACCTTGTGGCCGCACCCGCAGCAGCAGGAATGTACCGCCGTCGCGTACTCGACGCTAATGTATATCGTCCCGTCGGCCAGTTCGGACGGGACGTAGTCGACAAACTCGTAGCATACGGCGTTGCGGCGTGTCACCGGTTGTCCTCGTTGGTGATGTGGTTGCCGTCGATGGTGTAGGTGCTGAAGAAGTCCTCTTCCAGATCTGCATAGAAGCCCACGAGCTTCTTCCACTTGATGACGGCCATCGCGGCGTTGAGCATGTTGAGGTCGGCGATCTGGATGTTGCGGTTGTAGTCGTTGTCGTCATCATCGGAGCACGGGATGCGCCGCTGGTCGGCGGGATGTTCCGGGGTGCTGGTGGTGACTCGCACGACGCCGCCCAGCGTGCCGCCGGCGGTCTGGTAGACGCCCAGGCCAACGTCGATGAAAGGGCGACCGTAGCCGCTGAGCTTGTTGAGGATATGCCGCTTGGTGGCGCCGCCCTCCATGGTCAGGAACACGAAGTTCATGTCCTGCAACTCCGCGACCGTTTCGAGGGTGATGTGGTATTCGTGCGGCACGATGCCGGCGCGCATCCGGGCGTACCGTTCATGGTGGTAGGCGACCTTGCTCGGCTTGCTCCGCAGTTCCTCGATCGATGCCGCGCCGGGCGCACGGAAGGCGTTGTGCTGCAGGAAGGTATCGCCGTCGAAGAGGTGTATCTCGCCGACCGGGGTTTTGGCTAACAGGTCGAGCACGTAGGCGCCGGTGCCTCCGAGGCCAACGATGGCGACCTTGCTGACTTGCAGGGTCGCGGAGATGGCGCTGATGCCGGCTCGGCTCGATGCTGTGTCTTCGTAGCGGAAGATCGACTGGTCTTCGGCGACGTCGATGACTGGAAAGGTGGTGGCCGTGGCTTGCGGTTCGATGGCTTGGGCGTGACCGGCGAGCATTCGGATGTAGCTGGTCATCTTGTGGTGGTAGTCGGTGTACCCGGCGGCGGGCTTGCTGGAGAACAGGTGCTGTGCGGTGAGTCCGGGCGCGAGGGTGAACGTCTGACTGTTGTTGATGACCTTGCGCAGGGGCTGCCCGTGCTGGTCACACGGCGTCGCGCCGTCGAAGTAGACGACGTGGTCCTCGGGTCTGACCGTCTCGTCGCCGGCCAAATTGAGCACGGAGATCAGCTTGCCGTAGGCGACCGTTCGGTCCGGCGTCGCGTACGGGACGTGAGAGATGACGAGGTGGCCGTTGTCGACGGCCACCTCGTACCCCTCGTTACGCAGGCGGACCAGGTCGGCGCTACGAGCGAGTCGTCGAAGTGACATTAAAAACGGTGCCGTTCTTGACCTTGACCGTGCCGCCCTCGACCAGCGTGCCGTCGTGGCGGGCGTTGTCCGACTTGCGGTACGTGATGGTGAAGGTCTTGTCCGGGTCATCGCCCTCCACGCCGAACGCCAGCTTGACGATCTGCGCGAAGGTCACCTCGCGGGTGGTCACGGTGAACGGCTGCGCGTTCACAACGATCGCGTAGTGCTTGTCCTTCTCGCGAGACGCCGGGGCGGCCTGCTGTTCGATGGTCATAGGGGGACACTCCTCGCGTTAGGGCGGACCTCGCCCTCCGGTTTCATCAGGATCATTTAAACAGATGATGCAGTGGCACGCCACCCTGGAGTGCAGTCGGGGCGAGGCTTCACCGGCGAGCCGGATCGCCCGCTCAGCGGCACGGCTGGGATGCTGATGTGGTGCTGATCGATCTCTCCGGCCGACACCCCCTCCTGCGATCGGAGATCTCGGCAAGTTCAATCGACGGCAATCAACTAGTGCTCGACACCCGACGGCTTCGATTCGCCGGCCCGCAGGAGCTCGCCGCGATGGTCACACTCGCATCCAGTGCCTCTACCGATGGCCGCGACGTCGTCCTACGGATGCCTGACGACGAGGACGTCGCGTCGTACCTGCAGCGGATGAACGTGGTAGACCTGCTCGCGCCCATCGCGACGATCGACGGCGTCCGTATCTCACAGCGCCGCGTGGACTGCTCTACGAAGCTGCTGGAGGTGACGGCGCTGTCTCCCGCGAACGCCGACAGCATCGCCGAGGGCCTCGGACGCATGGGCGAGTCGCAGCTCTGCAACCGAACCGCCATGGCCGCATTTCACGGCATCGCGGAACTGATCGACAACGCCGTGACCCACGGGCGGGCGGGGTCCAGCGGCGCCTTCGTCGCGGCGCAGGCGTACAGCGGCCGAACCAGCAAGCGACCGGGTCTGGAGTTCGCCGTCTGCGACACCGGCATCGGCGTGCTGCCGCACCTTCGGCAAAACACCGCCAACACCAACATTACTGACGACGAGACCGCGCTCCGTCGCGCCTTGGTTGCTGGAGTGACCGGGACCCAGCAGATCCGGGGCTATGGCTTGAGTGACCTCCTCGACGCCACCAGGCGAGGTGGCGTCGGCAGACTCGTGCTTCGTAGCGGCAGTGCGATTGCCAGCGTCGTCGTGCGCCAAAGGCGGATCATCACCAGCCGCAGTGTCGCTACTCCGATCAGGGGCGCATGGGCGTGGCTGCGCGTTCGGGTTCCGTAACGCTCCGCAACGTGTTTCAATGACGCAGGTGAAACCGGATCCCGCGCTGCCGACCACCTACGCCGTTTGCCGGCACGGCACTTTCCTTGCGACCAGGGCGCTTGCAAAGACTGCACTGCGCGAACTTGAAGACACCCTCGCTGCTTCCACTGGTGAAGGCACTGCTGCCATCGACTTCACCGCCGTTGTAGCGATGAGCATCAGCTTCGCCGACGAGTTCCTCGGTCGGTACTACGGGATGTTGAGCACGTCGCTCGACGTACCACCTGCGGTCGTCCTGCTGACCGGCCTCAACGAGGACAACTTCGAGTCCATGACCATCTGCTTGCAGCGACGCGAACTGGTAGCCGCCATGGCGAACGCCGAGGGCGTCAGCCTGGTCGGCGCCCCAGCCGTGCTGAACGAGACCTACCATGCCGCCCGCGACCTAGGCAGGTTCACTGCGGTTCACCTAGCAGCCCGGCTAGGGATATCAGCGCCCAACGCCAACAACCGCCTCAAGCGACTGGTCGCAGCCCGAGCTCTCATCCGCCATCGAGGCGTTGCCGAACGCGGCGGCAAAGAGTTCAGCTACGAGTTACCGTCCCCACCTGCAGCGATGCCAAGCGCCGCCTGATGTGCGAAGGTGCCGTGCAGCTCGCGAATGCTCTTCGGGCAACGACATCGACACTGAATCGCCGCAACCTTCCTCACGACTGACGGCGAGCGACCGCAACTACTCACCGCTGGTGAGTAACCGCGCGGAACGCCCACGCTGCCGCCTCGCTGGTTCCCGCTGCCTCTCGTCACTGCCGCAGGATCCCCGGCAGCGGTGGGTGACGGTAGAGTCGCGTACCTCTGGTGCTCCTTCCGGCGGGCGGACGGCCCGCCGACAACTGTGACGGGATCCGAAGCTCAGTGACGACGACCACGACCGTGCACGACGTCATCAAGGCGATCCGCGACCGCTCATCGAGCAATCGAGATCGTGGTACAGGCTTCGAGAAGTTGATGCTCCAGTACCTGAGCACAGACCCGCAGTGGACCGAGCAGTTCAGCCGGGTGTGGATGTGGGCCGACTGGCCGGGGACAGAGAGCGACAAGCGGGATGTCGGCATCGACCTGGTCGCGCAGGACCGCGAGACGGGTGGCTATTGCGCCATCCAGTGCAAGTTCTACGAGCCGCACCACACCGTTGAGAAGGCGGACATCGACTCCTTCTTCACCGCCTCCGGCAAGGGTGGCTTCACCCGCCGTCTGATCATCTCGACGACCGACAAGTGGAACGTTCACGCTGAGGCGGCGCTCGCCGGTCAGCAGGTTCCGGTCACGCGGATCGGGCTCGACGAGATCGCGCAGAGCCCCGTGCAGTGGCACATTCCCAGCCTCGATGACCGCGTCGAGATGACGCTGCGGAAGAAGCATGATCTCCGCCCCCATCAGCGTGAGGCGATTGACGACGTCTTCGTCCGTTTTGCCGGACACAACCGTGGCAAGCTAATCATGGCGTGCGGCACCGGCAAGACGTTCACTAGCCTGAAGATCGCCGAACGGTTACAGCGCGAGCGCGCGGTCGCTGGAGAGGCGGAGCGCACCACCGTGCTTTTCCTGGTTCCCTCCATCGCCCTGCTATCGCAGAGCCTGCGCGAATGGTCGTACGAGTCCGAGGTGACGCTGCGGGCGTTCGCGGTGTGCTCTGACACGAAGGTCGGCAAGCAGCGGACTGCCACGGGCGACGATAACGACATGGCCACCTACGACCTGGCCCTGCCCGCCACCACTGACCCGGACCGCCTGATCGAGCAGATGGCCAGGGTTGAGGCTGAGCCGGGGTTGACCGTGGTCTTCTCCACCTACCAGTCCATCGGAACCGTCGCGGCGGCCCAGCGCAAGGGCCTGTCCCGCTTTGACCTGATCTTGTGCGACGAGGCACACCGCACGACCGGCGTCACGCTGGCCGGCCATGACGAGTCGTCGTTCGTCCGAGTCCACGACGACACGTATCTCGGCGGCGACCGCCGCCTCTACATGACCGCAACTCCGCGGATCTACAACGAGGACACCAAGTCCGAAGCGAGGAACGCGGACGCGTTGCTGGCCTCAATGGACGACGAAACGACGTACGGTCCTGAGTTCCACCGATTGGGCTTCGGGAAAGCCGTCGGGCGGGGTCTGCTCACCGATTACAAGGTTCTTATCCTCACCGTGGACGAGGGCCGGGTCGCCAAGACTCTGCAGCAGGGTCTTGCCGGTGGGGACTCTGAACTGAGACTCGACGACGCGGCGAAGATCATCGGCTGCTGGAACGCGATGGCGAAACGGACCGGTACGTTCGCAGACGGCTCCGGGTTCGCCGAGGGCGAGGCACCCATGAAACGGGCCGTTGCATTCGCTCGCTCGATCGCCGACTCCACGGCGATCGCGAAGCGTTTCACCGAAGTGGTCGACGCCTATGACGACGCCGACGACGAGGTGCTGCGCTGCGAGGTCGAGCACGTCGACGGCACGTTTAACACGCTGCGCCGCAACAAGCTGCTGGACTGGCTGAACCAGGACCCAGGCCCGGCCAGCGCCCGCATCCTGTCCAACGCCCGTTGCCTCTCCGAGGGCGTAGACGTGCCGAGCCTGGATGCCGTCCTCTTCCTCCACCCCCGCAACTCGGTCGTGGACGTCGTTCAATCCGTCGGCCGGGTGATGCGCCGCGCAGATGGTAAGAAATACGGGTACATCATCCTGCCGGTCGCCATCCCGGCAGGCATGGCGCCCGAGAAGGCGCTCGCCGACAACCAGCGCTTCAAGACAGTGTGGCAGGTTCTCCAGGCGCTGCGCGCCCACGACGACCGCTTCAATGCGACCGTTAATCAGATTGAGCTGAACAAGAACAAGCCCGATAACAAGATCGGCATCGGCAGCGTCGGCCCGGGTGATGAGTCGGTCGGGGACCGCGACGGATCGAGCACGGCCGCCAGTGGCGAGGCTGCGAAGGCGAAGGAAGCCCAGAGCGCCAAGCACATCCAGGAGGCGCTCTTCTCGGTCACCGACTGGCGAGAGGCGATCTACGCCCGCATCGTCGACAAGGTCGGCCAGCGGCAGTACTGGGAGGACTGGGCTCGCGACATCGCCCAGATCGCCGACCGTCACGGCACCCGCATCAAGGCCGCCCTGACGCTGCCCGAGAAGCGAATCGCCTTCGAGGAGTTCCTCAGCGAGCTACGCCTCAACATCAACCCCGGCGTCAACGAGATTGACGCCATCGACATGCTGGCCCAACACATCGTCACCAAGCCGGTCTTCGACGCGCTATTCAAGGACTACGGCTTCGCCGAGCAAAACCCAGTCTCAAAGGCCATGCAGCGCATGCTCGACATCCTCGACGACCAAGGCCTTGACGCCGAAAGCAAGAAGCTCGACGATTTCTATCAATCAGTACGCGTGCGCGCCGAAGGTATCGACAACCACGAGGGCCGCCAGCGCGTCATTGTCGAGTTGTACGACAAGTTCTTCAAGACCGCCCTGCCAAAGACCGCCGACGCCCTCGGCATCGTCTACACCCCCGTCGAGGTCGTCGACTTCATTATCCGCGCGAGCGAACAGGCGTTGAGTAAGCACTTCGGTCGCTCGCTGTCGGACGAAGGCGTCCAGATCATCGACCCGTTCGCCGGCACCGGCACCTTTCCGGTCCGACTCCTCCAGTCCGGGTTCATCAAGCCAAAAGACCTGCTTCGTAAATACACGAGCGAACTGCATGCCAACGAGATCGTGCTGCTCGCCTACTACATCGCCGCCGTCAACATCGAGGCCGCGTTCCACGATCTGGTCGGCGGCGACTACCGCCCCTTCGAGGGAATCGTACTGACGGACACCTTCCAGCTCGCCGAAGGCACGGCCAAGCTGGACGGACTCGACGTCCTCGAGGGCAACAGCGAACGCGCCAAGAAGCAACAGAAGCAAAAACTTACCGTCGTCGTTGGCAACCCTCCCTACTCAGTAGGGCAGGACAGTCAGAACGACAACAACCAAAACTTGAAGTACGAGGTTCTCGACGGGCGCATCAAGCAGACGTACGCCGCCCTCTCGACTGCCACGAACAAAAATTCGCTATACGACTCCTACATCAGAGCTATTCGTTGGGCCTCTGACCGCATCGACAACGAGGGAGTCGTGGCCTTCGTGTCAAATGGTGGCTACATCGACGGTAACACTGCGGATGGCCTACGGAAATCGCTGGTCGCCGAATTTGATACCATTTACTGCTACAACCTTCGAGGCAACCAGCGCACCGCCGGCGAGCTATCTCGCCGCGAAGGTGGCAAGATCTTCGGATCCGGCAGCAGGAACACCGTTGCCATTCTGATCCTAATCAAGGGCGGCAAAGAAGTTGCAGCCGCTGTTGAGTGCAATCTGCACTACCGGGACGTCGGAGAGTACCTTAGCCGCGAAGACAAGCTACGCATCGTTAGTTCGCAAAGCCTTGAGACGGTCGAGTGGACCAGGTTGGAACCGAACGCGGCTGGCGACTGGATCAACCAGCGAGACGAACGGTTTGCAACGTTCCGCCTAATAAGCCAGAAGAGCAAAACGCATCGCGCTAGTTCGATCTTTGACACCTACTCAAGTGGCATCAAGAGCGGACGCGATCCTTGGGTCTACAACTTCTCGGAGACCAAGCTTCGGGACAACATCCAGTCGATGATTGACTTTTACAACCAGCAAGTCGATAAGTTCGCAGAGTATCGCGATGCGTCGGGCATGAAGAAACTGACGCCGGCGCACGTCGACGCCATTATCGATCTTGACGCTAGGAAGATCAGCTGGAACGAGGCAGACAGGGGCAGGATTCACAAGGGTGATCGCTACACCTTCGATCCAGCTTCCGTCCGGGCCGCAATTTACCGCCCATTCTCCAAGCAGTGGATATACTTCAACCAACGCCTGAACCAAAGAACTTACCAGTTGCCAACATTGTTTCCGACCCCAGAGCACAAGAATCTCGGCTTTTACAACGCCGGAAGCGGGTCAGCCGTTCCGTTCTCTGTTCTAATGACCGACGCTCTACCCGACCTTCACGTAACGGGCGCAGGCAGCGGAGGGCAATTTTTTCCGCGCTACGCCTATCGCGAAATAGATACTGCCGGCGATCTTTTCGCCGCTTTCGGGCAATCAGCTCAATATGAACGCGTTGACAACATCACCGACTCTGCCCTTCATGATTATCGGAAGGTGCACGGCGACCCGGAAATAACGAAGGACGACATTTTCTACTACACCTATGGGCTACTGCACTCGCCCGAGTACCGGGAACGGTTCGCGGCCGACCTGAAAAAGTCCCTGCCCCGCATCCCGATGGTCGTCGATTTCTACGGCTTCGCCGAGAGTGGACGGAGGCTCGCCGATCTACACATCGGCTACGAGCTGACGGAACCACATCCCGGCATCGTCGAGACGGCTGCGGGAGACGTGTCTAGGACTCCACTCGACCAGTTGTACCGAGTGAGCAAGATGAAGTTTGCCAGGACCAAGGGCGCGGTGGATCGATCGACGATCCTTTACAACCACCGAATCGCCCTCAGCAACATTCCCGAGAAGGCGTACCGCTACCAGCTCGGTGCCCGTTCGGCCATCGAGTGGATCATCGAGCGGTACCAGGTCAAGACCGATAAGGATTCAGGCATCGTCAACGACCCAAACGACTGGTCTGACGATCCGCGCTACGTGGTGGATCTGATCAAGAGAGTCGTGACCGTCAGCCTGGAAACCATAAAGATAGTAGACGCTTTGCCCGATTTGGATTTCTTGGGTTAGCGGTGCCGAAGGGGTGCATCATCAACAAGGCATCGCGACGGCAACCAACGAGCCGTCTGGGCTACACCGAGTGGACCGAGCTGCGATGGTGAGCCAACCAGGCGCCACCAGCGAGCACCTAGCGGCAGTTATTCAGGTAGGTCGAGGTGGAGCAGGATCTCCTGAGCCAACTCATAGCTGCCGGCGGCAACAAACTTCTGCCTTCGGTTCATCGCGTGTGCAATGTCTGCCAGCGTGTTGAAATTATAGTCGAGTGGAATTGGCTTACCTGCAAGATCGAGCACGGTGCCGCCCGCTGAGTGTAAGATGTAGTGCCCCGGAGCCAAATCCCATATCGCGAATCCTTTCGCAAACTCCAGTACACCTTCGGTGAATCCTGCGGCGACGTGACAAAGGCTTACCGAGCCAAAATCTACCCCTACCCTGCCGCGGCGTTTGCCATCCTCAGTCGGGCGGTCCAGGGCACTCATTAGACGCTCCTGCCGACTCAGCGGGAGAAAGCGCTCGCCGGGCCGCATGAGAAAGTTCGTGAGCAGCGATTCTGACAGATTCTTCTGGGCTCGCTGACGCAGTGCGTGACAGCCACCATCTGTCGTGTAGGCGTAAGCCCAGTCCTTCCCGTCGTCGTGTCGGGCCGCGAGGTAGAGCCGGACGTGGTGGTAGATATCCCCGACTATCGACACAATCGGCCGCGCTAGCGCTCGCGAGTAGATCATTACGTGCGTGTATCCAAGAAGTCCCCGCACGGCCAGCTCGCTCGTGTCGAGCGGGTCGACAAGGACGCACAGATCCGGATCTCTCTCGTTGCCTACTATTTGCGGGTCGGCTTCTTCGGAGGCGTATATGAATGATTCTATGTGGCGACTCATGAGCTCGCGATACCGATCATGCATCCGCATGTCGTGAACCGACAGAAAATTGTCCGAGTGGCGCGCGTTGTGACTCTCGCCGACCCTTCCCGAAAAGGCGGCCTCCATTAGTTTGGGGCGAATCTCAAGCATGAGCGTCTCCACTACATTCGCCGTGCGCTTGGCAAGCTCAGGCAAGTGGGTTGCGTCGTTCATGGCGCCTCCGTGGATGATCAACGCAGTTCGAGGGGTGGCTCAATGCCGGGCGGGCTCATCGTTGCGGCTATGAACACTGCCGAAAAGCCGGCAGCTCGCATTATCTGTGCGCCAGTGAGATCGTCGAAGCTTGCCACTTCCAACTCTGATCCCTTGGTCATCGCGCCGAATACTGCAAAATAGAGCAAGGCACCTGGGTATCTACGCCGAACCTCGCTGGCGATTATTCCAACCACGTCCGCATGCTTGACTTCGAAGTCGCAAATGAGGATCGAAGGAGCTTCGCCGGCCTCAGGATAAGAGGAAGTTGGGTCGAGGGTGATGCTATCGCGCACCTTGTTGCAACGGAGGTAGCCTATAGAGCAGCGCGAAAACTGGGCGGACGCCAGGAAGGTAGCCATCACCAAGCCTGCCTCGTTGACGCCAAAGCAGATATCTATCTCAAGACGTCTTCCCAGGTTCTTGATCTGCCTAGTAAGCCGCTCGATTCCAAATCCAAAAGTCTCCCAGTTAAGATCTAGAAGATTTCCCGGTTGGGGGTTCGGCAGCGAGAAGGCGCAGATCTCAGGGTTTCCGTAATCAACGGTAGGGGCGACGAGGTTAAAGTCGGGGCCGATGACCTGACTTTGGGTGCCGATCTGTCGGTCGACATTAACGGCTCGACCCATGGCTGGATGCGGAAATTCACTCGTTCTCGCTGTGAACCTCTTTAGTGAAATCTGATCCTCTGGCGGCAGCCGCTCGTATGCCTCTGAGATCAGATCGCTCGGCGAGATGTTCTCGGCAGCGACTCCGAGCGGACCCCGTCCATATGCTTCGGCAAGCACTAGAAGGCTAGAGAAGGTCGGTGGAGATCCCGCTCCCCGGCTGCGTGCCCACGTTTCCCACGCGTTGATGGTTGTTCCGCCGAGAGTTGTCTGATGCCCGGTCACTTCGTTATAGCGCAGCGCCGCTTGGTCCTGGGAAAGCCCTGCCGCATATCGGTATGCCTGAATACTGGGAACCTCTGGGTGCAGGCTCATCAGCTTGGTGGCTACCGTCTTCACCGATGCCGTTTTCTGCCATAGCTCCTTGCCGAGGCGAGCCATCTCGCGACCGCGCGACTGAGGGCTGACGGCTCGGCCAGTAGATGCAGGGGTTGTGCCCATGTTGCTCCCTCCTGGCAGGTGCCGGTTGCTGGCGACGGGCGATGTTCTAACGCACCATACCCATTGTGGTGGGCAAGACGGGCGTACGGATGCGTTTGTGCTGGTCAAGGTTGCCCACAAGCTAGTCCAGACATGGCCATTGGAACAGGTGCGTCCCGCATGCGCGAGCTGGGAGCCTGTCCTCCACGCCGTTGTCGGTTACACGGTTCAGGGACGGCGAATCCAAGCAGGCGTGGCTGCATGAAGGGCGGATGCGGTGGGCGTGGTGGTTGGGATGGTCGGCATCGACGACCGTGGACTAGTGCGCCCGCGCGGACTGCGGCATGGACGTGTCAAGCATCGCACCTGGCCTGAGGAAGTTCTGGTGGCGCGCCGGCCCTCATATGACGCGGACGAGAGAAGGGTGGCAAGGAGATGCGTCGGGTGAAGTGGTTTCTTCCGGCCGACGACCGGCCCTTTGATCCTGTTGGCCGCATCCTCTCCTCAAGCAGAGCCACCAGGGTATCCCTTGAAGCAGGTGCGGAAGTTCCGAAGGCGGCCCAGATTGCGCTCGGCAAGCATGTGGACCAACGCATGCGTCCGCAGACGAGCCGCGACCACGGCGTCCCGGCTCCATGCGTAGTGGTGGTTCGGCGCCTTGGGGCCACTGAGGTGATGGCCAGGCCAGCGCTGCCTCCTAGAGGTCGTCGCCCCAGGGCGGGTCGGCGCGATGTCTGATCTGAGGCTTTCACTGGCGGTCACCCTTGCCGCGCATGGCCGCGCCGCCAAACACTCCTGTTCATTCACGAAGGCCCGCAGCGTGTGGGTTCTCCCGCAGCAGGTTGCACCGATGTTCGTTTCATCGCTTGGGCAGTTGCTCGCAAGCCCTGTCGTCCCGGCTGGTCGGCGTACGGCACACGCCGTGTTGGGCCGGATGCATCGGCGTCGTGGGTTCTTGCCGTATCACGGGACTGTTGTTGCGGCTGCGATGGTCGACACTGTGCGGCGGTTCGCGGGTGCGAGCTGGGTGCCGGCATTGGAGAACAAACAGAGTGGTCAGGATCGGCGCCGTTCCGAGCGCGGTGTCGTAGGCGGCCACGAAGCCGCATGTCGGTGGCCGCTAACCGGATTCGACCCTGGCGATTTCCGACTGACCAACCGGAGGGTCCGTCCGGACAAAGCGTCGCTGGTCGCTGACATAGACGTCGCGGCTAGTGGCCTGCGGAAGTCCGCTGGGGCTGCGGTGGTCCCGGCCACCCGAGCGCGCACTTTCCCTGGTGCGTGCGTGCAGTGGTGGCCACGGCAGCCCCACCAGCAGTCATCGGGAGGGGTGAGCGTGCGAGTCGACCTGGACGTGCCAAAGGCCACCATTCTGTTCCTGCTCCCGGCGGCGCTGCAACACGGCGCGGGGACCGAATCCCCGCATAGCGGCATTCCCGAAGGGAAGACGATCATGGATCAGGGCAAACCTCCGGGCAGTAACCCGGGCGCGGACGACCTGTACGCGGGCGACATCTCCAACGTCAGCCTCCGGCGACTGTGCGGTGGGGGAATCACCAACACGATGGAGAGCTGCGTGGCGGCTGGAGTCCACCCGAACGACCCGAACGCCATCATCATCGGAGACTCGAAGCTGGGCGCCGACTCACCGCTGCTGGTCTTCAAACGCGGCGAGCTGGACAACTTCTTCGCCGCTTACCAGGCCGGCGAGATCTGATCGACCCGGGCTGGTCGCGCAGCGCGCGGCCAGCCCTCATTTCTGGGGGCATAGTGACGAGCAGCTTGCAGCATCACTGGCACGGGTACGGGCCGTGGACAGGCCGGCATGAAATGTTCGACCGCAAGCACGACCACGAACGCTCACCGGGGCGGGATCTCAGTTCCGCGCAGGCGGTGGCGTTCGTCCAAGCCACGATTCCATCGATCGAGACGGGCCACTACCTGCTGCGTCGGTCGCAGACCGCCCGGGAGCGCACCTGGTCGGACGTGGATGGCGCGCTGGGCTGGCTGGCGGAGACGTACGCCAAGCACCCGCCGGACCGGACGTTGAGCTACCTGCCCCAGGAAGCACGGCTGCATCACACCCGCACCGGTCTGATGGCCGGCAGCGACGCCGTGTGGCACTACACCACCAGCGTCGGAGCCGACCGGGTGATCGTGTACGTGGTGATCTGCTGCCCGCATCGCCACCACACCCGCACCCCGTGTCCCCTCCCACCGCACTGAAACTTTGGGAGATACCTATGTCCCTCGAACTGCTCCTCGGGTCCGAAGCCGCCCATGATCTTGTCGCGGCGTGGCCCGACCGCCCTTACACGCTTACGCTGCCCGGCGACAGCCCGATCGGCCGGGTGATCAGCGCGCAGACGATCCGGGGGTTCCTGGACACTGGCTGCGCGCCGAGTGCCTACGTCAACGTGTTCCATCGAGGCGAAGGGCTGCACCCGGCGCGGTACAGTTCCGATGACCGGGTGTTGCCGGCCTCCGCGCAGGTGCTGTTGGACAAGGGATGCACTTTTCAGTTGCGGGAGCTGAATCGATGGCACCCGCCGTTGGGCGTCTTGTGCGCGGGCATTCAGGCCGAGACTGGCTGCGCGGGTTACGTCACCGCTTTCATCACGCCGCCCGGCCATCAAGGGTTGGACTACCACTGGGACCAGTACCTCAGCATCGTCGTGCAGTTGGAAGGGTCGAAGACCTGGGAGCTGTGGAAGCCGAGAGTCGACGCGCCTTACCGTGACCACTCCATGTCGACCGACCTGTGGCAGGACGAGTGGGTTGCGCAGTGGACGCAAGCCGGCCCGGACCACGAGTTCGAGCTGACCGCTGGTGACGTGCTGGTGTTGCCGCGAGGGTGGGTACACAATCCGCACTCGCGGAACGCTTCTGAGGGCAGCGTGCACCTGACCTTCGTGTTGAAGGAGCGGGTGCCTCAATGGGTGGCCGAGCGGCTGATCGGCAGTGCGATCAACGATGTCCGCTTCCGTGCCGTCATTCCGCCGTCAGGTCTTGATCCGGCGCAGATGCCGGAAACGATCAAGGGCGTGCGGGCTTTGGTGATCGACTACCTCAACGGGCTCAACGTCGAGGAGATGGTGCCGGCGTTGCGGCACGCCGCCGAGAAGGAAACGAGCCACGCCACCCTGTGACCTGTGGCGTTGTCGGCTGTCCGGGGGCGAACCAGGCCGGGAGTGGGGATCACTGACACCCCTGCCGCCAAACTCTCCGCGCTTGGAAACTGGCGCCGACCATTCCAATCGTGCCCGATCTGCCACGTCCCCGGCTGTGAGGCACGAACCACCGCCGTCGACTTCCTCATCATCGTCGGCGCGGTGCTACAGCAAGGAAGAAGGAGCGACGAGGATGTCTCCGCCTCCAGTGGTCAGTCCGGTGCAGCGGCGGTCTGATGAGATAGCCGCCAGCTGCGCCTACGAGCCGGGGGCTCTGGTCTGGGTGTGGGCGCCACGCGACGCGCGGTGGTGTCCCGGCCGTATCGAGAACCGGTCTGCTGTCGCGGTGCTGGCAACGTACCGGCGTCCCGGTGGTGCCACCGGTGTCGACTCGGTGTTGCCGCGTGACGTGATGGCGCGTACCGATCCTGACCCGATCTTCGACCGGGTCGACGGTGCGCTGCCGCTCCGGTCGGTGGCGTCGGCCGTCCCAGCATGATCACCTCGTGACGGACGGAGCAGCGGATGGATCATCCCGACTTCAATGGGCTGCACGCTAAGTTGACCAGCATTGACGATGTCGTGCAGGCGATCGTGTGCCTCATTGCCGATCCACCCGGCGACCAGGCGGCGTTGCGGAAGCAGGTGCGCGGGCTGGTTGAGCAGGGTCGTCGGTTGCCTCGTGTGGTGCCTGGTCAGGAGTTGCGTGGTTACCGGCACGAGCTTCAGCGGATGCGTCGCGCTCGTGGCCTCACCGGCCGTCAGGTCGCGGCCGAGGCAGGCTGGGCGACCTCGAAGGTCTACCGCATCGAGCAGGGGCAGTGCGGCATCAGCGTGACGGACATGCGGTTCTTGGCGCGCCTGTACGGCGCGGACGAGGCGACGGTGCGGCGGCTCGTGGACGAGTCGCGGCAGGGCTGGACCATCGGTCGACGCCTGCCGAACCGCACCCACGCGCTGACCTGATCGGCCACCCGCGCACCGGCGCGTTCACGGTGCCGCAGGGCGTGACGAACGAAGACCCCACCGACTGATGGCAAGAGGAGTACCGACGATGCCTTCCACCCTCGTTGCCAGTCCGTCGCAGGGCGACGCGCGGTGGTGTCCCGGCCAGATCGATGCCAGCTCGCCGTTCGCGGTGCTGGTGACCTACCGGCGTCCCGGTGGCGGCGCTGCCGTCGATTCGGTGCCGCCGTCCCTTCTACGGACAGGACTACAGCAGATGGACCATCCGGACTGGTGTGACCCGAGCCAGTGCATCCCTGGCAGTAGGGTATTCGACCCGGCGGCGCCGCCGCCAGCGCACCGGGGCCCTCTCTACGCCTGCTCGCCGCTGCCGGGCAGGCAGGGGCCGACGGTCGCCGCGCAACTGGTGCGGTTCGTCGAGGATCCCGACGGGGTCCTGTTCGCTCGCCTGCTGGTGGGCGACGGCGTTGACGGCAGCGACTCCTACTACCTGCCGGTGCGGCAGGCCGAGGAGTTGACCACCGCGTTGGTGAAGATCTTGCGCACAGCACGGTCATGACAGCCGAGGGCGGCGAGGATGACGCCGTCAGGCGGGTGGTGCTGGCGGTCCCGCACGGTGGCAGCACCGTGTACGTGCGGGTGGACTACGCGAGCCTCGTCTACGGGGCGACGGTGGAGGTCGCCGGTTGGCGGCTGTCCACCGTCACCGGTGGACCTGTGGCACGTCTGTGGGCGAGCTTCGATGTCAGGGAGCTACCCGGTATGCTCGTCAACCTCGACGCCGGCACGTGGAAGCCGCCGGCCTAGTCGTCCGTGCCCGTCTCGGCGACGTACACGCCGCGCCCCTGGTGGCCTTGCAGGATGCCCCGTTCCTGTAGCCGGGAGAGGGCTTGACGCACTGTGTGCGCAGCGCAGGCGTACTGCTCGCGCAGCTCGGCGGTGGAGGGGATTTTCTCCCCGGGCTTGAGGTCGCCGCGCTCGATGGCTGCCTCCAGGTCACGCATGATGCGCCGGTAGACCGGCTCGGCCGGTTGGGATGGTGCAGGCATTGTGATCTTGTCCCCTTGCGTAGGTGGCCCTATGGCACCACAGCCAACCTGCGCAAGCAAGACGACCAAGTCGGCATAGGCAGACATTACTTGTACGCCTATGTTGACTTGTACGGCATAGCTGCATATTGTTCGCGTCGGCCCACCGCCCCGGCCCTTGCGGAGGAAAGCGGGATTCAGGCGCGGAACGGGTCACGTCCTGCTCTCCCCACCCACCTGCGGCATACCCCCCGTGAGCTGGGTCGGGTGGGGAGAGCAGTCCATCCCCAAACCCCGTCGGCTCGCGCTATGCGCGAGTCGCGCTTCTACCTGAGCGAGGCACCCATGGGCATCACTCGTCGCCGCCTGGCCACCACCGGAGCCGCCGTCTTGGCCGGCACCGTCCTGACCACCGTCACCGGCTGCGCCCGAGACAGGACCAACAGCTCCACCACCGACAAAATCCGGGTTCTGACGGGGGCGGGTTTCCAGGGCCGGGAGGCGCCGCTGCTGGTGGCGCGGGCGCAGGGGTGGTTCCGGGAGGAGGGACTCGATGTGGAGGTGCTGCCGGGTAAGGGCAGTGGGGAGAACCTGAAGCTGTTGGCCGCCGGTGAGGTCGATGTCGCGACGTTGGATGTCAGTGCGGCGATGATCGAGGCGAGTAAGCCCGACGGGATCCGTGACTTCCGGCTGACCACGGTGTTGCACCAGCGGAACCTGGCCTGCTTCGTCGCACTACGGTCGAGCGGAATCAGGGTGCCCCGCGACTTCGAGGGTAAGCGGTTGTCGTACCTGCCGGGCGGGATCAACTACGTGCTGTTCCCGACGTACGCCCGGCTGGCGGGCTTCGACCCGTCCCGGGTGACGTGGGTCGGTAATCCGGTGGCGCCGCAGCACGCGGCGTTGCTCGCTGCGCGGCAGGTCGACGCGATCAGTCAGTTCGTGCCGGCGGTGGAGTCGGTGCGGTCGGTGGCCAAGCAGGACCTGGTGGTGTTCCCGTTCAGCGACTACATCGGTGATCTCCACGGGTCGGCGATGGCGGTGTCCACGCAGACCGGGCAGCGGCGTGCCGATGTCGTCCGCCGCTTCAACCGGGCCCTGCTGGCCGGGTTGGACTACTGCATACGAAACCCGGAGGCGGCCGGCGCGGTGTATGCCGGGCAGCCGGAGACGCAGGGTCAGCAGGCTGCCCTCGCCACCGCCGAGCTGACCGCGTTAAAGGGCTACGTCACGCCGGTCACCGACGGGCAGATGGGCCACTTCGACCTCGGCCGAGTAGCCCGCAACATCGCGATCCTGCACGCCGCCGGTGCCCTCGGCCGGGGACTGACGCCGGACGACATCATCACCCCCGTCCTCGCCGGCTGACCCAGGGCCCTGGACCTGTGACACCTCTCCTGTACCAAGTTGCCGGTCGCCTCAGAGCGGCCATAGAGAATGCTGTCGCGCCGCTGGCGGGCATGGTCGGACTGGTCGCCGTGTGGTGGGCGGGCGTCGAGCTACTGGACGTGGCCCCGTACGTGGTACCGGCACCACCAGCGGTCGCCGCCGCCATCCGGGACCAACCCGGCTACCTGCTGCACCACGCAGGCGTCACCCTCGCCACCGCGATGGCCGGCTACGCCCTGGCCATCACCACCGCCCTGACACTCGGGATCGTCCTGGCGATGTCCCGCCCTCTCGCCCAGGCGGTGACACCGACCCTGCTGATCCTCAGCACCATCCCGAAACCCGCCCTGGTCCCGGTCCTGATCATCGCGCTCGGATTCGGCACCGGCCCGAAGATCGTCCTGGTCTGGCTGATGTGTTTCCTCCCGATCGCACTGGCGACCACCGCCGGACTCACCACCACCCCAACCGAGCTGGTCGAACTGGCCCGATCCCTCACCGCCTCCCGCTGGCGAACCTTCACCACAATCCGCCTCCCGGCTGCCCTGCCGCACCTGTTCAACGGGCTTCGGATCGCGTTGCCACTGGCCCTGATCGGCGCCGTCGTCAGTGAGTTGTTCGGCGGGCTCGGCGGGCTCGGTGTCGTCATCCAGAACGCTGGCACCCGCGCCGACCTCGCGTTCGCCGCCATCACCCTGCTCGCCGCGATGAGCACCGCCCTGTTCGGGCTCCTGACCGTCACCTGCCGTGCAGCGGCCCCGTGGGTCCGCGACACCACCGCCTGACCATCGCGGCCCGTCCGCGCCCCGGTACCGCCCTGCCGCCAACCCCTAACGCTCACCATGGAGAGATAACCGTGTCTGAGTCCACGTACCTGTTCCACGACACCACCGGCACGCGCCCGGCCAACGCGATGATGCTGAACGCCCTGGCCGACTTGTACGACCCGTTCTCCCGGCGGCGACTCCGCGAAGCCGGAGTCCGGCCTGACGCGCGATGCCTCGTCGTTGCTGCCGGCCGCAGCCGCGTCGCCGCGATCCTCGCGGAAATGGCCCCCCAGGGCGAGGTCATCGCCACCGACATCGACCTGTCCCCCTGCCGCCGCCACCCCCGCGTCACCCTGCTGGAACACAACATCGTCACCGACCCTCTGCCCGGCGGCATGTTCGACCTCATCCACGTCCGCCTGCTCCTGGGACACCTGCCCGCCGACCACCGCGAGACGGTCCTCACCGCGCTCGTCAACGCGCTCACGCCCGGCGGTCTGCTGTTCGTGGAGGAGTTCGAAGCGACCTGGCAGACCTCCGTGCTGTCCGCCCCGAACCTCGACGACGCCGACCGCCTCTTCACCGTCTACCACCATGCCTTCCAGGCGGCCCTCATCGAGTCCGGCAACGACCCTCGCTGGGGCCGCCGCGCGCACCACGCGCTGCGCCGCCGCGGCCTGACCGTCGACACCAGAGGCGACACGGGCACCTGGACCGGCGGCAGCCCCGCATGCCTCCTACCCCACGCCACCACCGAGGTCATCCGCCCCCGGCTCATCGCCGCCGGCATGCCACCTGCCGACATCGACAGCTTCCGACAACTGCTCCACCACCGCAGCCTGGTCGTCAAGAGCAACCTCGCGCTGTCCCACATCGGACGCCACGCCGGCTGACAACCACCGCCATCCGGAGCTGGAAGCCCTCGTGTTGATCCTCGCCATCGCCTGCGCCGTCCTGCTGGCAGAACACCACTCCTGGCTCACCCAGACCGCCACCCTCATCCGCTTCACCATCACGGTCGTCCTGAAACACCTGGGCGATCTGTAACCCCACCGGGCACCCCCGCGCACCGCGCCACCCGAGAAGACAACCCGGCATCGTGCCGGGCCGTAAAACCAACCCCATCGAGAAAGGGCTCCATGAACCTCCTCACACGGTCGATCATCGCGGCGGTCACACTCACCGGCGTTCTCGCCGGCACGGCCGCACCGGCCTCCGCGATCGTCGGCGGGCGTAACGCCACCCAGACCTACCCCGGCGTAACGAGCATCCAGGTCGAGTTCCCCGGCCTCGGCACCGGTCTGTGCGGCGGCACCCTGATCCACCCCTCCTGGATCCTGACCGCAGCCCACTGCGTCAGCGACCAGACCGCCGCGCCCACCCCCGTCGCGATGCCCGGCCACACCATCACCGCCCGCCTCACCAGCAGCAACCGCACCACCGGCGGCCAGATCATCACCGGCAAGAAGGTCTACCTACACCCGACATGGGCATGGGGCGCGAACGCACCCACCAGCCCGATCGCAGACCTCGCCCTAGTCGAACTCACCACGCCGGCACGAGCACCACTGATGCCACTGGCCCTGCGCCCCGCGCCCGAGCAGAGCCCCGTCCGGCTCGTTGGGTGGGGCCTCACCCAGTTCCCACCCGCACCCGGAGCCACGCCCCCGGCCATGCTCCAGGAGCGAGACAGCCGCCGTCTCCCGGCCGCCGCCTGCGCGACCGGCATGATCGGCACCGGCGAGGTCTGCTACGACACCGGCGCCTGCTTCGGCGACTCCGGCAGCCCCGCCCTCCACAAACACACCGTCCTAGGCACCCGGCCGCTGTGGACCGCGACCGGCGTCGCCAGCCGCGAAACCACCCCCGACAACCCCTGCGACGCCCCCACCATCTACACCGACCCCACCCACAAGCCCTTTGCCACCTGGATCTACACCACGATCCTCACCCGCAAGGACCAGCCCCGCCCACCCCTGCGAGCCACAGCCACGAACAACCTCACGACCACAATGAAGATCAAGAACCTTCAATAGCCTGGCGGCAGGGACCTCCGGCCCGCCTGCCCCTGCCACACAGGGGCAGGCGGGTACCGGCAACGCCGCCGCCACGACTCGGCACTCGAATCAGCTCGCATGCATGCATGCGAGCTGCGGAGTCTCACCTCTGACGGCCTCGCGGCGACATGCCTCGCGATGGCGCAGCCCAGCGGCCCGTCTCGACCCGCGCAGTCGCGCTGAGCAGCGGCGTCAGCCGTCGCTAACCACTACGTCCGAAGGAACCGCCGATGACGCACCTGATGATCGCCACCTACAACTACGAGGCGGGCGGCTACCGCGACGGCACCTTCACCATGCAACCCCTGCAACAGACCTTCTCCACTCTCGATGTCGCGCCCGCGATCATCCTGTTCTGTGAAGCCAAGCACTACCGGCGAAACCAGCACGAAGGGCTACGCCTGGCAGAGAAAGCCCTCACCGAAGTCCTCGACGCCCCCTACACCGGACTGCTCGGCACCAGTCACCACGGCCCCATCCCGCCTGCCATCTTCTACAACGCCGACCTCGTGACCCACCTGGACTGGCCCGGCGACGACCCGCACGACCCCGACGTCTTCGCCGACAAGCGCAACGTCGGACGATTCCAGGTCAACGCCACCGGTGCCGAGTTCGGCGCCTGGGTCGCCCACTTCAACCCCCGCAGCGGCGCCGCCCGCCTGGAAGAAGCCAAACTGATCGACCGCTACGGCACCAACCCACTCCCATTCATCGGCGGCGGCGACCTCAACTCCACCGCAAGCGGAGAACACCTCCCCCAACGCGACTGGCAGACCGCCAACCACCACATCCGCACCCACAAAGGTAAACGGATCAACAACGGCACCCCCGAAGGGCAATGGAAAGCCGACACCGACGCGCTCGACCACCTCATCGGCCGATGGAACCCCACCACCAAACGCCGACTCGAAGGCTCCGGCTACCACGCCATCGCCGAACTCGCCTGGCTCGCCAACCCCGACCTCCCCATCGCACCCACCGTCATCCACAAACCCGGCGAAGGCGGCCCCGACCTCACCGACTACCTACTGGTCAACAACGCCATGCGCCCACACGTCATCACCAGCAGCTACCACGTCCACGTCCCCGACGGACCGCCGTTCCCATCCGACCACCACCTCGTCACCGCCGAAATCGACATCTGACCCGCCCCAACCGGGAGGGTCACCCGCCTGATGTCGGCGTACAGGACCGAATGCACAGGCAGGTACGCCGACGCGTACAGAGACCGACGTGCCAGACGGGCCGATGGCGCCTGCCGAGCAAACCTCCATGTCAGACGGCGGACCCACTCGACAACTACACTCCGCAACTTCCGCGTCAGTCCGATAGTGGCCGGGGCGGCTGTGACGACCGCGCCGGCCGTGCAGGTCTGATGTCCGGACGAGGCGTTCGAGTTCGATGGTCGAGGTCATGGGTGTCAACCTATGAACCGACCGCCGCCGGCCGCCTGAGCCGCCGTACTCAAGCGCACCTGAGCATCCTGCGCCAGGTCTACAGTGTCGCGGTGAGCGGACAGTCGGTACGGGATGCCTACTCGTCGAGGTCAGAGCAGTACATCGCTCTGTTCGACAGCGACTGGCAGGCCCACGTGGATGACACGGCCCTCGTCGGGGGCCACCTCGCCGGCCTGGAAGGCGCGGTGCTCGATCTCGGTTGCGGCCCCGGCCACTGGACCGCCTACCTGCATTCGCTCGGCGCCGACGTGACCGGCATCGACCTGGTCCGTGAGTTCATCGACCACGCCCGAGCGAACTTTCCCGGGCCGGAGTTCCGGCTCGGCTCGATGACCGAACTGGACGTCCCCGACCACTCGGTGGCCGGCATCCTCTCCTGGTACTCGACAATTCACCTGCCGCCCCAGGAACTGGACCACGTGCTCACCGAGTTCCGCCGGATGCTGACCCCTTCCGGCAGGTTGGTGATCGGGTTCTTCGACAGCGAAGACGAGGTGGCCGCGTTCGACCACAAGGTCCTCACTGCGTACCACTGGCCGGTGGACGAGTTCGTCGCCCTCCTGACGAAGGCCGGCTTCACCGAACTTCAGCGCCTGCAACAGCAGTTCCCGGACCGCCCGGACCGCAGGTACGCGGCCATCGCCGCAAGCGCCACCTGAGCCCGCTGCGCAGAATCCACCATCCGAAGGACACATTCGGCCTGACCGGTCTCGATCATCGTTAAGGCCGAGACACGAGTCGAACCGACGGGATAACCGGCAGTCACGGACGACAGGCCAACGCGAGATTCGCGACCGGCATCACGTGCACTCAACTCGGCACGGCCGAGCATTCGATCTACCCAGCCGCCGGTCACGTAGCGTGACGATCGGTTTAGCGGCAGATGAGGACGCCCCCAAACGTCCTGAATCATCACTGGGCGGGTTTCAGATCGCGATCTGGCCGACAGGCGCGACCGCTGCTCTATCTAGCCGGCTGATGCACTGGCACGGATGGAGCTACTACAAGCTCGACGATGCGAAGGGACGTCGTGTTAATCGCACTGCAGACGATATCGAGGCTTCGCGTCGTTACTATAGCCGCGAACGGCTTGCGCTGAAGTCCGCCAGATAGCAGCGAGAACCACTTCTCCCCGTGAGCTAGGCTGCTGGAAACATTCCACAGAAGCTGCATGTCTGACGATGCGTCCTTCGTTCCATAGTAGCGATCGACATCGGCTCCCAACTCTCGAATCATTGTTTGGTCGCCTGGAGGGTCAACAGGAGCTAGAGCAACTAGATCGGCGAGCTGATCACGGCTTTTCTCAAACTTTCTTGCTACCTGCTCGAACTCAGGGGGCGCACCTTGCGAGACGGCGTCTCGCATGGCTTTGGCACCTCTTCTCTGATCGCTCAAAAGTACGCCGAGTGTCCTTTGTACGCGTACTTCCGAGGGGTGCGGACGAATAATCCATGCTGCTTTGGCAGCCAGTACAAGAGACGGTCGGAGCATCAATAGGTGAGTGCCCCAGCCGTCATCATCTACCACGAGCCGAGCTGCGTCTCTCAGGCGTCTAATCGACGTCAAGAGTTGGATTCGAGCCACCGTGTATGAATCCAACTGCGCGGACAGCGCCCGGTCACCGGCGAAACCACTACCGGCAGAGGGGTCCTCTGGCCAGAGCGCCACCGTCGCCGACATGGCCTCCACTCGATCAAATACGTTAGTCACAGTGTGACATTGTAAGACCAACACGCGCGACCAGCCACAAAATATGCTTTACTCGGTTTCAGCGTCGGAGCCGGAGGACCACGCTCGGGCTGTCATCGGCGCGAAGGTGCGCGAATAGCAGCTTGTTGGTACCACGCCGCATACATAGCCGCCCATCTCCGGGCTGGCTCGAATCCCAGCGGCGGTAGAGGCCCAGAAAGGGCGCCCCCGCACGCCGAGGAGTGGTCGCAAGCCGAGTTTAGGTAGACCGCCCCAGCCAGGCGCGGGACCGAAAGCTCGCGAATCGCCCGATAAGCCCGGTTTGACGGGTGGCGAGTCGGCTGCGGGTTGCCGTTCAGGTAGGCTGATCGAGCTACCAGAAGTGTCTTGCATCAATAAGATGTGCAAGTGCTGGATGAAGGTGAGATTCCCGGTGAGATCGGATCAGGTCGACTTGTTCGTCGGCTGTTGTCTAATGCGCTACGGTTTCGGCTGGCCGCTGTCAGCGATACGGTTCACCTAAAAGACCTACGACACGATGCCGACCTGCTCCCTGAAGTAAGGGAGAAGGTTACTTCACTTCTGGAAGGCTTCCATCGGGATTCCCATCTAACGTATGACATTCAAGGCATTCGGGACGAAGGTGCGGACATCCTGATTAGGCTTCACAGCCCGACCGGAGCCACGCGCTTCATTTGCATTCAAGTTAAGTCTCATATCGAGCTGGACACCCATGAAGTCGTTAACAAGCTTCAACTGCAATACTCCGCCTCGGAAGACGCTTACGCCCCTTTAATGTTCTTCGTTGTCCTTGCGGCAGACATGAAGGATAAGAAACGACAGAAAATTGTGCGCGCGATACAGTCAGCATTCAAAAAGAAGAAAAATGTCGCTGTAGTCGAGCCGCAATACACGGCAACCTTCCTAGGGCTTCGCAGATCTCAGATGGACGCGTTACTCACGGATGCCTTCCGGGTTGGCGACCCCATCATCGCTGACGCTAGGAATCAATTGTCGGGAATGCGTGTCAGGGAGATCGCGCTTGCCCTAACGATTGCGTCCCATCTTGCCGCCGATGGCGCTTGGCCAAAAAGATCACATTTGCGCAACAACGACTGGCTAGAAAGGGTTTTTTCTACCGGCGCGACCAGCAAAGACATGTTCTACAGCCATGAAGGCGGCGCCGACAACTCTGGCGAAAGCGATGTTGACGTCATTCTGCGCGAGATTGTAGCCGTTGGTGATCGCCATACAGCTGAGGGCGCATTGGCAAGGCTTCTAGATGTGACTGAAGAGTTTGAGATAGCGGAGAATGAGACTATTCAGCTCCCCATTGACGGAAACCAAGCGCTTTACTGCCTGGCGCTCGAGGCTGCAGTACGTTATGAACTCGAAGGTGAGCCTCTCGTCAACTACTTGCTCGACCTGCTCTACCCTCCATCCGATTCGCAGTAAAACCTCGGCCTGGGGAACGCACTCACATCGTCAAATCCGCGCGCTGAGGAGACGGCTGGGCTCAGCAACAGCATCACCCAACGTCACCGACTGGATCACGGCCAGGCCAGCCGGCGGGTCGCCGGACGTAGACCGGACTCGGTCCCGGTGTGCACTTGCAGCCGTACCTACCTCTGAGCTCGGGGGCTGTACGCCGACACCTGGTTGCACGAGGCCGTAGGGCACCTCGCGGCCTTGCGGTGACAGGCACAGAAGGCAGCCGCATGCCTCGACGAAGCCGACTGCCTCTTCACCGCCTACAATCACGCCTTCCAAACGGCCCTTACCGAGTCCGGCAACGACCCTCGCTGGGGGCGCCGCGCGCTACGCAGCCGCAGCTGACCGTCGTTCCAAGGGGCGACACGAGCACCTAGCACTCCAATGACGCTCGCTACCGGCGGGAAGCGCGACGCCCCGGCCCACTGGCAGCAAGGTCCGGGGGACCCACGGAACGCCCCCAGGCACAGCCGTCGCCATGGCCGGGTCGGGCGCGCGCCTGCTGCCCGGAATGCCGGGAGCGGAACGTAGTTTTGCCGTGACGTGAAAGTACGATTCATGTTTGACTATGGCGCATGCAATCGGGGCAGGCACGGCTGGCAATCGATTGTGGGAGCGCCAGCACTACCGGCCTGCTGGCGTGGCCGGACGGATCGTGGTCGCCGCTGCTGTTTGAAGGCGAACCTGCGCTGCCCAGCGCGGTACTGGTCGCTGACGACGGGTCGATCCTGACGGGACAACAGGCGTGGCAGGCGGCTGTGGCGCAGCCGCAAAGGTTCGTTCCCGCCCCCCGTCGCCCTGCGGATGAGCAGGTGAGTGTGGCGGGCACGGAGGTGTCAGCGGCAGATCTGGTGGCGGCGACGCTACGCCGTGCCGTCAACGAGGCCCGGCGGGTTGCCGGCGGTGCGGTGGAGGATGTGCGGTTGGTGGTGCCGGCGGGGTGGGGGCCGCGACGTCGTACCTGGCTGCGGCATGCCGCGCATCGGGCCGGTCTGCCCCAGCCGCGTTTGGTGGAGGCGCCGGTGGCGGTGGCCTCGCACCTGCTCGCCGGAGGCGTTCCCCTGCCGGTGGGCTCGGTCATCGTGGTGTGTGACCTGGGCGGCGGCGCCGAGGTGAGCGTCCTGCGGCGCAGTCCGGTCGGCTTCGAGATCCTCTCGACTCTCGCCGATCCGGATGCTGGTGGCGATGCCATCGACCGGGCGTTGATCGCCGCCCTCTCCCCTACCCCCGCCGGTGCTGAGGCCGGTGAAGAGTTGGCGTTGACGGCGAGTGTTCGGGCGGCGAAACACGCTCTCGCCGGTCATCCTGCGGTGACGGTGCCCGTGCCGTCCGGGCCGGCGGTGGTGGTCAACAGTCTGGTGTTGGCGCAGGCGGCACGTCCGGTGTTGGAGCGGGCGGCCAGGCTGGTGCGGGAGGCGGTCGCTGCGGCGGAGGTTGACCCTGCGGCGGTGGCGGGGTTGTGGTGTACGGGTGGGACGGCGCAGATGCCGCTGGTGGCCGAGGTGATGGCGGAGACGGGTCTGGTGCCGCTGCTGGTGCAGAATCCGCCGCTCGCCGCCGCTCACGGTGCGGCCGACGCCGGTAGCCGCAGCCTGGGCGGCCGTGCGGAGGTGGTGCCGGAGCCGCTGCCGACGCTGCGGCGGGCAGTCGCGGTCACGGTGCCCGGGTTCGCGTCGCTGGCGCTGGTGTCGCACATGCTGTTCACCCCGGTATGGAGCAGTGCGGCGTTAGGCAAGTGGGCGACTTTGAACTGGGGCGAGTTGGCGATGGCGTCGGTGTTCGCGATGCTCGCCTGTCTGAGTGCGGGCACGGTCCTCGGTTCGGCGCTGGCGTCGCGCACCGACACTGGGCTGCCGTTGTCGCCGGGGGCGCAGGTCGCCACCGGCATTCTCACCGCGTCCTGGCTCGGTGTCGCCGTGGCCTGCATGTATGCGGTGGTGGGCAGCCAGTACATCGGTACCGAACTCGGTCCGTTCCTGCGCTGGTCGCTGCTGCCGATCGTGCCGATCCTGCTGGTCGCGGCGGTCCTCGCGGTGATCGCCGTGCGTCAGTGGCGCACCCCAACGGGCGGATGGTCGCAGTTCCTGGCGTTCCCCGTGTCATCGGTGGTGACCGCCACGGTCGGGATGATGGTGATTCAGTGGTCGGTGACCGCAGACCGGTGGCCGCACATGTTGGTGTGGATCGACTTCGGCGGCCGTGTCGGTGGTCTGCTGCTGGGTATCGGGGTGATCACGGCGGTGGTGTCGCGGCCGATTCTGCGGTTGGTCCTCGGCGTGCCGTTCGCGATCCTCATCGCCGCGCTGGCGAGTCAACAGACCACCGGCGTCCTGGCCGTCCTCTACGCCGCAGCAGTCGGCCTGTGGTGGCTGGGGCGGTTGTGGAGCCGCATCATCCACCCCGCCCCGATGGTGCGACCCGGATGAACCCGTCACCGCCCACGTTCCCCCGCGCCAGTCCGGCATGTGTCCTGGTCGGAGGTGGGTGAGGATGCGCTGGCCGAGGCAGATCGCGACATTATGCCTGGTCGCGGTGCTGTTGGTGGGTCCGCCGCTGCTGCTGGTGCGGGTAGTCGGTTGGCCATGGCCCGAGGGCGGACTGCGGCTGGTGGTCTGGCAGTGGATCCGCGACCCGCTGACCGAGCAGAACCTGATCCTCATGCTGGTGATCCTGGGCTGGCTGCTGTGGGCGTTCGTCGCCTACACCGTCACCGTCCGCATCGCGACGCGGATGTGGGCGGGGGTGAGGTGGCTGCGGCGCCTGCCTCTGCCCACCCCCTGGCAGGCCACCGCGACCGGAATCGCCGGCGCCGCCGCCCTCACAATCCCCACCCTTGGGACACCCTCCGCCAACGTCGACGCCACTCCGCCGACGGGGAGCAGCGGAACGCCGGCACCTGACGAGGATGAGCGTGCCGGCCTCGACGGTGGGGTCACCGTGGCGGGCGGATGGCTGCCCCGCGAGGTCGCCGACCAGGTGACCGCAGCGGCAGGACTCATGTGGCTGCGCCGCCGCCGCGCCTACCTGCCCGGCCACCCACCACAACCCGGACACCCCGACGCGGACCTCACCGCACTACCGCCCACCATCACCGCAATTCAGGCCCACCCCACCAACCTCCACCCACCCGCCACGGCGGGCCCGCCGCCTACCGCAGCCCTTTCCAAAGGACTCCCGCCCGCGGGAGTCGGAATGGTCGGGCCCGGAGCCCTGCACGCTGCTCGCGGCCTGCTCGTCACCACCCTGCTCACCGCCATCCGCGCCGACCGACAGGCCCGTGTGATCATCAGCCGAGACGCAGTAGACGTCATGCTCGGCCCGGCCGCGACACGACTAAAGCCCGGCCCGGGACTGTCGATCGCCGACGACGCCGACCACGCCGCAACGCTGCTCTCCCCGTCCACCTCGACACCAGACGAGTCCGCCACCACGGCCACCCGAACGATCATGTTCCTCAAGGACCCGCCGGACAGAAAACTCGCCGTCGCCCTCACCGACAGCACCGCCACGGCGCTCGTCCTGGAGGCCTGGTCCGACCAGAGCACCTGGTACGTCGACACCAGCGGTCACACCCACGACACCCTCGCCCCAACAACTGCCGGACCACGGGTCTGCGTGCTGGATCCGGTCGCCACCATCGACCTTCTCACCGTCACCGGTCACACCCACCCCGACACCGATCCCCCACCCCCGCCCCGGATACCGCGCCAACCCAGCCCTACGCGAACAGAAACCGATCAGCGGCTTCGAGTACGAGTACTCGGCGAACCGGCACTGCTCCTCGACGACACACCCCTACCCGTACGGCGCAGCGCCGCCCTCCACACCATCGTCCTGCTGGCCGTGCACCCCGACGGCACCGACAGCCACCACCTGGCCGAGACCCTATGGCCAGGACTACCCGCCCAACGACTGACCGGACGCCTGAGGTTCCCCCGGTAGCTCGGAGGCTTTCGATCATGCTCTGATGGAGCTGAAGGGAGTCATCCGTGGCAGCACCGAAGAAGTACCCCGATGAGC
>NZ_JBEYSG010000026.1:0-18762 GCF_040642635.1 Micromonospora sp. NPDC047793
GGCGAGCTGGCGATGGCGTCGGTGTTCGCGATGCTCGCCTGTCTCGGTGTGGGCACGGTTCTGGGTGCGGCGTTGGCGTCGCGGACCGACACCGGATTGCCGTTGTCGCCGGGGGCGCAGGTCGCCACCGGCATCCTCACCGCCTCCTGGCTGGGTGTCGCCGTGGCGTGTATGTACGCGGTGGTGGGCAGCCAGTACATCGGTATGGAGCTGGGTCCGTTCCTGCGCTGGTCGGTGGCGCCGATCGTGCCGATCGTGGTGGTGGCGGCGGTTCTCGCGCTGATCGCCGTACGCCGGTGGCGTACGCCGGTGGGTGGGTGGTCGCAGTTCCTGGCGTTCCCGGTGTCGTCGGTGGTGACGGCGACGGTGGGGATGCTGGTGCTGCAGTGGTCGGTGACGGCGGAGCGGTGGCCGCACATGTTGGTGTGGATCGACTTCGGCGGCCGGTTCGGTGGCCTGCTGCTGGGGGTCGGGGTGGTCACGGCGTTGGTGTCGCGGCCGGTCCTGCGGCTGGTCCTCGGCGCGCCGGTGGCGATCCTGATCGCGGCGCTGGCGGGTCCGGACACGACGGGGATCTTGGCGGTCATCTACGCGGTCGCCGTCGGGGTGTGGTGGCTGGGTCGTCTGTGGACCCGCATCATCCACCCCGCCCCGGTGACGGCCGCCCGGTGACGAGGGGTGTCCCCGCCACCGTCGCCGTGCTGGGACGCGGTCCGGTAGGAGGTGGGTGACGATGCGTTGGCCGCGGCAGGTCGTGTCGCTCGTCGTGCTCGTGGTGGTGCTCGCCGGTCCACCGCTGCTGCTCGCGAGGGTGGTGGGGTGGCCGTCGCCGGGCGGTGGGGTGCGGCTGGTGGTGTGGCAGTGGATCCGGGACCCGCTGACCGGCCAGAACCTGATGCTGATGGCGGTCGTGCTGGCGTGGCTGCTGTGGGCGTTCGTCGCCTACATCATCACCGTCCGCGTCGCGGTGCGGATGTGGGCGGGCGTGCGGTGGCTGCGCCGCCTGCCGTTACCCACTCCGTGGCAGGCCACCGCGACCGGGATCGCCGGCGCCGCCGCCCTCACCATCCCCACCCCCGCCACACCAGCCGTCGGCGTCGACGCGGTGCCACCGACAGGAAGCACAGGTCTTCCTACAGCGGATGAGGGTGAGCGGGCTGGGCTTGATGGCGGTGTCGCTGTGGCCGGTGGGTGGCTGCCCCGCGAGGTCGCCGACCAGGTGACGGTCGCGGTCGGGCTGATGTGGCTACGCCGCCGCCGCAGTTACCGTCCCCACTCCCGCCCCGCCGATAACGACGGGGCGGATCTGACGCCTCTGCCGGCCACCGTGGCGGCCATCACCGCCGCCACCGTCGACCGCCCTGTATCCGTACCGGCGGCGGTGCTGCCGATGGGGTTGCCGCCTACGGGAGTGGGGTTGGTCGGACCAGGTGCGCTCGACGCCGCGCGGGGCCTGCTGGTCAGTGTCCTCCTGAGCGCGATGCGACAGACGGATGCGCAGGTGGTGATCACCCGCCGCGCGGGCAGCATGTTGCTCGGGCCCGCGGTGGAGCGGCTACGGCCTGGGTCGGGATTGACGATCGTCGACACCAGCGTGCACGCCACCACCCTGGCAGCCCCTTCGAAGCCTGCGGCAGGAGCGCAGGGATCGAGTGGGCGACTGCCGGCGGTGCTGATCCTCGATGTTCCCCCTACCGACACGCTCGTCACCGACGCGGCCACCCCGGTCGTGCTCGGGTCGTGGCCGGACGCACTGGCATGGCACATCGACGCCGACGGCCGCACCTCCGACGCCACGGCGGCACACCGGATGTGCGTGCTCGACGAGGTGACCGCAGCGGATCTGCTCACCGTCACCGGTCACCTCAACCCACCAGCCCCAGACACCTCCACCACACCGGCAACGCGGATACCCCGCCAGGCCCGCCCACGACGCAGCGACCCGCCGCCGGGCACGCGGTTACGGGTACTGGGCGAACCGGAGCTGCTCATCGACGGCTCCCGAGTGGTCCTGCGACGGTCCGCGGCGTGGCAGGCACTGGTCTTCCTCGCCGTCCACGCCGACGGCGCCGACAGCCACCTCATGGCCGAAGCGCTCTGGCCCGGACTACCCGCACACCGACTCACCGGACGCCTCTACACCACCCTCAGCGAACTCCGCACCACCGCCCGCACCGCCAGCGGCGTGACAGTCCTCGACCGTGCCGGCGACCGCTACCGCCTTCACCCCCAACACGTCGACGTCGACCTGTGGCACCTGCATACCGCTGCCGACGACGCGGCATCCTCTCTCACCGACACCACAACGGCCTGGCAGGCAGTCGTCACCGCCTACACCGGCGACCTCGCCGCCGGACACACATGGCCCTGGCTCGAACCACACAGGGTAGCCGCCCGACGCAGAGTGCTCGACGCCTACGCCGCTCTCGCCGATACCGCACCCGACCCCCGCACTGCACTCGTCTATCTACAGGGCGGGATCCGTGTCGACCCGTACAACGCCGACCTACACCAAAGAGCCGTGGACATCCTCAGCCACCTGGGCGAACATGCGGCCGCCGCCGATCTGTCCGACCGCTACACGCGCCGACTCACCACCGCCGGCCGGACAGCCATGCCTGACATCGCCCCTGCACAGCCGAGACCCAAGTAGCGCAGACCGACGATTAGGCACCTGCCTACCGCGTGGATCCAGCACAGCGACGGACTGGACGAATATCGCGGTCACCGAATGACTACTTCATGCGATTACAGCACTGCTCCTAGCGGCACCCCGATTTGCCGATGATAGCGCGCTGCAGATACATCGCACCACCGTTCGCGCTCGATAATTTCAGTCATTCGGCTGACTTGCGAAACGTATCGCGCCCTTGAACCGCTGAAGCCCTGGAGGCAGATTCCTAAGTTCAGGAGGAAGCACCGTCGTGTGATCCCTAAAGCCTTTTAGGACTTGATTCGCGGTTAGATTCTTCGCGACCCCCTCTTCGGGCAATATGCTGTAAAAAACAGCCCCCTCCATGCCAATTCGGTCGAAGTTGGCCTCCCGCACATCCGCACCGAGAAGGTTCGATCGCTGGATCTTAGCTTTTGACAAATTCGCTTTCGCGAGGCGTGCGCAAGAAAGGTTGACGCGCCTGACACTCGCGCCAATGAGGCTTGCTTCTCGCATATCACACTTACCGAAGTTCGATTCATCGAAAACTGCGTAGTCCATGACCGCGCCCCTAAAGTTCGCCCCCACCGCGGAGATCTCCCTGAAAACAGACCCATGAAAATCTGCGTCGCCAAACTGGGCGCCATCGAGACAGGCGCCATGGGCGACAACCTCCCGCAGTTGCGCATTCTTAAGCCGGGCCTTTCTCAAGTTGACGCCTTCAAGATCAGCGTTGTTTGCAACCAGGCCCGTTAGCTCGGCCTCCGAGAGGTTGGCTCCGGATAGAAAAGAATATTCGATCAAAAGGTTGGGGAAGTAAGTTCCCGAAAGATCGGCACCGGTCAAATCCGAATTCCGCAAGTCTACGCCGTATTGTTCAGGGCGCCGAGGTCGGCGACCGAGCACAGTCAGTGCGGCCTGCACGTCGGACGGAAATTGCTTGGCTATTGCAGATCTGCCTGCCGCATCAACGCCACCCTTCTCCGCCTCCACTCTGGCCGACTCTTTATCCACAAGGACGGAGTCCCCGCAAACCCCACTCAGCGGGCGGCGCTCACGAACAAATGCAGCTAGGATGGCTACTACGGCACCGTGATCGCGCACAGATTCGGCCATCACATGTTCAAGGGCGTAGATTCCCGCCAGGCGTTCGGTCTGTTTTTCAGAAGCGAGTTGCGCAGTTGCCCTGGAGTAGCGGTCCGTCAACTGCCCCCGTCTAGTGAGGCGGAAGGTCCTCGCCGTGAAGAGCAGACCCATTAAGGCTGCTGTACCGCCAGCAGCTGCCAGAAGAACCTGCCGGGTTCCATTTCGAGCATCGGTCTTTTCTTTACCTTGGAGATGCTTCGAGGGCGTAGCCCACCAAGCTACGGGACCAAGCAACACTATCAACAAGACCACGATAGCGCCCGACGAGAATCCGACCAGCGCAATGGTACGTCCGACCGTCAAGCGTTTGTGAATCTTAGCGCTCCAAGCGTTGCGGTCAAGAGGGGGCACGGATGCTCCATCCCATTCACGAACCGGACTTCGGTTAGGCTACGCTGGGAGCGTAGCCGATGGCGGGTAAAAGACCTAGCAACGTCCAAATTCCTAGGCTGCGACGCGACGCACTGATCTGCCACGATCCACACGTAGCTTGGGTTTCGTGGGCGTTGAGATCGTAGTCAAGAGTTTGATTCAGGCGGCTCGCAGGGGGCGACCAATCAACGCGTCGGCGCGACTTCTAGCCCCGCTTAGCGCCACGGCAGGTCCATTCACGTGACGTGCGCGCTCGCTCGTTGTCATGGACAGGCAGCTGGGTACCGCGGCGTAATGGGCGGGGGACGGCAATGATCATCCTCAGCCAGAGTGGCAGCTTGCCGGAAGTGTCATCGCCACTCCAGCCGGTGAGGTTGCTTCCAGACTCGTAGCTGACCGGTGACTCATGACGCCATGGCAAGCCGGTGCTGCGTTCGTACGCCTGGGACGCGACGAAGGGAAGGGGTTCTGCTTCGCGCCGTGCGGAGCGTCGAAGCTTGTGCGGATCGGCGAGCGCTTCTTCGTAGGCTGCTCGCCCGGAGGCGACTGCGGCGCAGCGGACGTAGAGGAACCAGTCGCCCCTGGCTCGGGCGGCACGGGCGTGAGCGTGTGTGTCCAAGCCGTGCAGCAGGTCAGCCAGATGATCCTCGAACGCCTGGATATCCGGCACCGACAGCGTCGCCAACTCGGCGGCCAGACTCGAAGCCATCGTCGTCCGGCTGCGGCCCTATGGACTCGACCAAACGCCAGAACTCTTCCCGCTCCATCGCGAGATCATCTCAGAAGTGAGTCACGTGCTCTTTCTCGGCTCGGCAGAAAGAGCAGGTCAATTGAGGTTCGGTCGCGGCTACGGCTCGTCGCGTTGGGCCAACGGGCGACGCCATCGCCTCGGCATGATCGGGTGCGCAAACTGCCGCAGCCTGCACGTCGACCGACTGCGTGACGGTGGCTGAGCGTGAGCATCGGGGCGGAGGCTGTAAGCCGATGGCCAGTGGCACATGTTTTCTCTCGGGCGGTGATCTTTGTCCGTGAATGTGCCTCTGACTCAGTGGCGGCGCCCGCACGCCTGGCCACGGTCGCCTGACTTGCGTCCCAGCCGAACCACGCGACTGGGCGCAGATGAGGCGTTTCAGTTGTGAACTGCCGGTGTGAGGTCGTGTCAGGTGGTGTGAGGTGCTGTCAGGAGCGGATTCCCGGTGCGCCCCCTGCCTTGCTCCTACGGTCTTTGCCATCACCGCAATCGGCCGCCGTTGAGGCGTCCCGGGAAGGAGGTGGCGGGGTGAGTGCACGGTTCTCGGTGGCGGGTGTGTCGGCGGTCGTGATGGCGGCAGCGCCGTTGGTGGCGCTGCATCTGGTCGGTGGGCCGGTTGTCTCGGTGCCGTCTGTCGGGCAGGTGCGGGCGTGGTTGCATGAGCCGCTGACCTCCGGGTTCCTTACGGCGGTTCTGCTAGCCGCTGCGTGGGTGCTTTGGGCTTTGCTCGGCGTTTTCGTGACGCACCGGGCGCGTCGGCGTCTCGCGGCTCGGGGGCGGTGGCGGTTCGCGGTGCGTCTGCCCGGTCCGGTGCAGGGGCTTGCGGCGGCGGTGCTGGGTGCCACTGCCGTCACGTCTGCTGCCCTGCCCGTCGCCGCACACGCCGCCCCGGTCACCGACACGTACCCTGACGCACCGCCGACTGAGGGCATCACCGAAGCGCAGCAGGACCAAGGCGCGGCGGTGTCGGTCGCGACGCGGGCGGGCACGGCCACTGCGGCGCGGTCCGACCGAGCCTCGACCGACGGCGACCTCACGTCGGACCGAACAGCCGGCCTAACCGGCGCTGCCACCGATGGTTTTCGAGCAGCCGATACCTCGCGGACGGCGCGGTCTGCTGTCGGCCGCTCGACCGGGGTGACGTCCGAGCAGGGCGACATCTGTGTGGTGAGGCGTGGGGACACGCTGTCCGCGATCGCCAAGAAGCGGCTGGGTGACGCCGACCGCTGGCCGGAGATCTGGGCGCTCAACCGCGGCAGGCACTTCGCCACGGCCGGCGGTACGTTCACCAACCCCCACCTGATTCACCCCGGCTGGACCCTGGCCCTACCGCAAGACGCGATCCCTCCAACCACTCTCCGACCACCCAAACCCGACGTCGACCCGCCCTCCCCGGGAACGGCCGAACCCGGCGAACCCGCCGCCGTGCCGAGCCCACCCGCCGACGCACCAGGCGACGACGGCGTGGACTCCGGGTCCACAGCCACGTCCCCGTCGGCGCCGCCCGTCTCAGACATGCCCGCCGCCAGCCCGTCGCCGCCCGGCAGCCGTTCAGGCCCAGCAGCCGAGGGCATCGCGGTGGGGACAGGGAGCTGGATGGACCTCGGCCTCGCCGCCGCGATCACGGCAGCCGCCGCCCTGGTCTGGGCCCTGCGACGACGCCGCTACCGGCCACAGCCACCCGGCTCGCAGCGGCGGGGCGACGTCGACCTCGCGTCGCTTCCCGCCGTCGTCACCCAGATTCGACGTGGCCTACGTCGGCGGTATACCGCAGAGGACGTCGATATCCTCGGCACCGACTCCCCCAGCGCCGATCTGACGGACGACCGGTCCATCTCCTCGGGGGGCGTCGACCGTCCAACGTCAGCCGGCACAGTCGGTGAGTCGATCGGCAAGGAGGATCTCGCTGGCGGGCGGGGGCCGGTGGTGCCCGGGCGGGACAACGCGGTGGCGGCGGCATGGCCACCGGCTGGCCTCGGCCTGACCGGCCCCGGGGCACCGGCGGCCGTTCGAGGGTTCCTGACCGCCGCCCTCGCCACCACCGCCGTCCACGGGGGCGGCACGGTGGTCATCTGTGCGACGACCGCCGCCGCCCTCCTGGAGACCTCGGTGCTGGCGGAGAGTCCCCGTTTGACCGTCACCGACGGACTCGCCGCCGCCCTGGACCTCTGCGAGACGCAGGCGCTGCACCGCACCCGGCTGCTCTACCAGCACGAGGTCGACACCGTCGCCGACCTCCCCGACGCCGGCCACGAGGAAGCGTTGCCGCCGGTGCTGCTCATCGCCGACGCGGCGGCCCGCCACGAACGTGCCCGCGTCGCCGCGCTCCTGGCCCAAGGGAACCGCCTCGACATCCACGGCGTCCTGCTCGGCCGGTGGCCCGAGGGCGACACCCTCGTCGTCGACACCGACGGCACCACCACCGCCGACGGCACCAGCCGTCACGCCACCGGCCCTGCGGACCTCGGTCGGCTCACCGTGCTCACCCCCACCGAGACGGTCGATCTGATCACCACCCTCGCCGAGACGCACACGGGGCAACCCCCGTCGACCCGGTCGGTCGACCTCCCCGCCGCTCCGACACCGACACCCGGCCCGCGCGCCGACAGCACCGCAGAAGCTGTGCCCGACGACGGCCACGCCTGCACCGTCGCAGCGGGCAGCGCCTACTCGGCACCAGAAGGTGCCGAGTTCCCCAGCGGCCGGCAGGCAGTAGCGCCGTCGGGACACAGCGATCAACCCAAAACGACACAGCCCGGCGGCCTCGTGGCGGTACGCACGCTCGGCACCGCCCGCATCGTCGAGATGGACACCACAATCCCCCTGCGCGCCAAGGCCCTCGAACTGCTCGTCTACCTCGTGGTCCACGACGGCGACGCCACCCAGGACGCCATCCTCGACGACCTGCTACCCGACGCCCCACGATCGAAAGCACCGCATCGCCTGCACACCTACGTGTCGGCCCTGCGCAAGACCCTGACCCGCACCGGCGGACCCGGTAGCTACCTCACCCATCCCGCCCGCCGCTACGCCCTCACCCGCGACCTGATGGACGTCGACCTGTGGCGCATGCGCGACGCCCTGCGCGTCGCGCACCGCGCCACCACCCCCGACACCCGTCTCGCCGCGCTGCGCACCGCGGTCGACGCCTACGGCGGTGCTCTCGCCGACGGATTCGACTACGAATGGATCGAAGTCCACCGCGAGGTGATCCGACGCCAAGCCCTCGACGCCCACCTCGCCCTCGCCGCCGCCACCGGCGACCCGGCGGAAGCCGTCACCGTGCTGCAGGCCGCGATCCGCCACGACCCCTACGCCGAACCCGTCTACCAACAGGCGATGCGCGCCCACGCCGCGCTGGGACACCTCGACGAGGTCCGCGCCCTGCGCGAGACCCTCATCCACCGGCTCGACGACATCGACGCCACCCCCAGCAAGGACACCCTCGACCTCGCCGACCAACTCACCACCGGCCCTGCACACGCCAGATCCAGCGACGGCGGGCGGCGCTCATGACGCGGCACTCCCCAGCGGTGTCCGGCACTGTCCGCGGCACCTCCGACCAGACCGCCGCCGGCATCGGCGCCAGCGCGTACACCGCCTGGGCCGACGGTAGCGGGGACACGACCGCGACGACGGCGGCCCCGGTGGGCGGTGCCACAGCGGAGTTCGGCGGTCGGTCCGCGTCGTCGAGACGTCACAGCACCGACGCGATGTCCCGCGACGCGCTCGACGCCGATCTGGCCACCGCCGTACGTCGCACGGCTCGCATGCGGCAGGCCTTCTACGTCCTGGTGCTCCTCGTCGCCCTCGTCGGGCAGGTCACCGGCAGCGTCGACACCCTCGGCATACCGATCCTCGTCGCGATCCCCGCCGTCGCCGCCCTCGAACTCGGCGGTGTGGTCGTGATGGCAAACGCCGACGTCCGACGTCGCCTCGGCGAACGCGCCCTGGCATCCCGGATCCTGTCCGCCGTCATCGCCGCCGCAGCGGTCACCTTCAACTGGATCGTCCACCCCGAGCACCTCCTCGGCGGCTTCTACGCCGCCATGTCCGCCCTCGGCTACCTCGTCTGGCTCATGCACGCCGGCAACCAACGCCGCGACCGCCTCCGCGCCACCGGAGACCTACCACCCACCCCACCCGCCTACGAGCTGATCGGCCACTGGCTCCGCCACCCCGCCATCACCATCCGCGCCCGGTCCATCGCCAAAGCCGACGGCCTCGACCTGTACGAATCGCTGGAAGCAGCCCGTGTCGGGATCTCGCGGGAACATCGTCAGCAGGTGATCGCCGCCGTGCTTCGTCGCAAGATCCGCAGGGCCGTGGATCCCGCCACTGCCGCCATCGCCGTACACGTCTACGACCTCGACGAGATCGCGCAGCGGCTCGCGGCCACCGCTGACTACGCCGGGCTGACCACGCTCTTCGCCGCGGACCTGGCACCTGAAACGATCATCGCAAGACAGCAGGCCGGTCGCCGCCGCCGATGGTGGCGCCGTTCTGGAGACACCGGCGCCGCGCCCTCAGCGACGCCGACTCCGGTGCCGCCGCGTCGTGCGTCAAGCGCGCCAGGTCCTGCCGAGCAGAAACAGCAGCCCGCGACGGATACCCATTCGACAACGGCACCAGACGACAGGAAGTCGGCGCCCACACCCTGTCCCGGCACGTCGACCGGGCCGAGCACCGCTGGCGGCCCCGCCAGCGACAACGGAGAAGCGACAGTGCCCTCGAGCACAGCGGAGGCGGTGGCCTACTGGTTACGAATAGATCCAGACCTTGCACCTGAAGCCCTCGCGGAGAAGATCGGCAGGTCGCTGCGATCGGTGTACCGACACCTGCCAGCCGACTATCCCCGGCGGCCAGGTGTCGCGCGAGAGCATGGACGCCCTATGGGTTCCGGGCGGCGCGAGGGCCCGCCGGCTGACATGCCTGCCAGCCGGCGGCGCCCATAGCAAGGAGGGAATCTGCATGACCGCTCACGGGTGGCGGCAGTCTCGATCAGGTCGTGGGCAGTTGCGGCGCGGGCGTCAGGAGTGCTCCCCCCGAGGGCGGGAGACCGATGTTGCGCGAATGGCTTTGCTGGTTACTTCACTGACCATCGCGGTGCGACAAGCACATCGTCCGGCGCGTACTCCACGGCGACCGATCGCGGCTTGCCCGGTACCGGGAACGTGATCCAGCCCCGCACGCATCGTCCGGGAGCGAGCAGCTTCTCGCCCCACGGATACTTCGGCTTGGGGAACTGTTGGTAGCCGATCGAAGAGGCGTCGTACTGCGTGTCGTCGGCGTACACCAACGTCCACGGCAGGTTCGACACGCTGATGCCATCCGCGACGTCCTTTCCGGCGTACACCTTCACATCGGCGGCTGCCCACACAAAGCCAGGTTGCTCGTCGGGGCGGGGCGCGGTCGTGGCGACGTTGTGCCGGTAGGAGTAGACGGTGGCGGTGGCGGCCCCGTCGGCGACGGTCGTCGACGTGCCCATGGTGAGCGGCGCGTACGGATCGCCTGTAGGGCTGGTGCTCGGGGCCGGGGTGGGGCTGGGGCTGGTGGGACCGGCGACTGGCGCCGCCGATGTGGCGACGGGGGTGGCGGCTACCGGAATCGGGCTGTCGGTCTGGTCGCCGCCGCAGCCGGCCAGCATCAGGGCGAGGGCTGCCAGGGTCGCGCCACCGCGGAGCGGGATGCTGGTGGTCACGTCGGTTCAGTCCCGATTCAGGTTGAGGATGACGCCCTGATCCGCGCAAGCCGTCTGCAGACCAGTCATGTGGGTACCGAGTGGCCCTAGATACGCCAGGGCGCCAAAGCCCTCGTCGTCGTCGAGTTGGTCGGCCTGCCACACGATGTCCATCAGCGCCGTGCCGTGCTCGCGGATCTTCTCGTGCCGCGAGTCCTCGAACACCTTGCGCGCCTCCCGGTACTGGGCTTCGGTCAGCTTCGCGTCCTCACCGGCGTCTTCACTGCCGTCGGGCTGCCGCCCTTCGGACATCGCCTTGCAGGCGGCGAGACCGGAATCCTCACGAACGTACCGGTCCCACACGGCGTACCCGACCGCTCCGATGACGAGTACCGCAAGGACGGCGGCACCAGCGGCGATGAGCCGCACTCGGCCGTGATTGGCACCGCCGCCGCTGGTGGGCGGGCTGATCGGTCCTGGCGATGGCGGCTGCCCGTCCGCGCCGGCTCCCTGATGCGGGGCGGTAGGCGGGGTGTTGCTGTATGCGTCGCCGGGGGCCGGCTGCGGCGGCATCGTCAAGAGTGGCTCCTCGATGGTTCGGACTAGCCGGTTGATCGTGGTCCTGATCGTGTGGCCGCTCACGGGTCCTGTCGTAAAGGTGACTGCGGTTGTGGACGGTTGGTGAGAGGTCGTCGTCGGATGCCGTGGATGCCAAGCCGGGGAGTGACCTTGCTTCACACTGTTGGACGGATGCCGGTGCCGTCCGGGACGTTTCTCTGGTGGGCAGGTCCGCAGGCAGGACTTCCGGCAGATGATGCAGGGGAGCCGGTGGTCGGAGGCCTGAGAGCGCTAATTGGGTCGCGCTTCGGACACCTGCCCTGTGCGCAATGCGAACTCGGGCTACGGTGTCCATAATTTCTTTGCGGCTAGATATTGGTGCGCGCACTGGGGAGTTGACTCGCGTATGGCGCGGCGTCGAAACCGGGGAAGACCGCGTCGTGGATCTCGCAGCGCAGATCAGGCGGGCAGTGGACAGTCCGCCCCGTGGTGGAAGCGATCAGCGACCTGGGCGATCGTGCTGATAGTAGGAACGATCGGGGTCTACCTGACGGATGTCGTCAGGGGGTTACTCGAGGCGGGCGCTGGATCGCCTGGCGAAATCAGTGAGCGGATCATCGGAAATGATCCAATCACAGTGGTGGATGTCCATCGCCTTACACCTGAAGGGCCTCTCGCGCCTGGGGGCCACGTGTTTCAGAGCTCGGATCCGCGCGTGGTGGACTCGATCCCCTCTTACGATCCTAATCTTGGAGCGCTGCTGACTGCGGCTGGCGCGATAGATGTCGAGTCGAGCACGCAGGAAGTCACCCTCAAAGGCGCCCGCACGACGGGTGTGGAGATCGTGGACATGCGGCCGGTGCTCGATGGGGAATGCGCGCCACCCGTGAGCGGGGTGTTTGAGGAGATAGTTCAAGCCGGGTCCGATGACAAGATCGTCTTGGTCGCCAACATCGAGGAAGCGAACCCGACATTTCGCTCCTACACGTGGCAGGACGGCGTGGGCGCGCCCTTCTTTGCCGAGAAGAAGATTTCCTTGGCGCACGGCGAGACGACCGTGGTCCGGGTCGTCGTCCAAGCAGCCGAGTCGTATTGCCGATGGCGCATCCAGGTCGAGTACATATCAGACGGTTCGCGACAACAGATGACTATCAGCGACCCTAGCGGGAATCCGTTTGAGGTCACCGGCCCCGCCGAAGAGCACAAGTGGGTGTACTTGAGCCCCGTGCGCGGTTGTCAAAACCCGGACGAGGAGCCTGGGCAGCTGTTGATACCCGGCTCCGCCTACGCGCAGATGCTTGCAGAGGATTTGAGCTGTCCCCGCTAGCCCTCTATCTCCGACCAGTCGATCGCGGGTCTCCGTGGCCGCGCGCCTGGGCCGCTCTCGGCAGCACTCCGGCCGCCGCCCGCGGCGACAGCGGCCCATCCGCGCGACGACACCTCACCAGGAGGCCCTAACCGGATGGCCCCGGCGTGAACCCTGCCGACGCGCTCACGCCGGGTTCCGGTGACGGTGGCGTCGTTGTGGACCAGCGGAGCCGTCGGATCTCGGCCGCAGCGGTCGAGTTGCCCGCTACAGGTCAGCGATCAGCGGCTGCACGTGCGGGTCGAAGTCGTACCCGCTGTCCCAGGGAAATCGGCCCTGCTGGTCGGGCCACACCAGTTGCTGGAGGCGGATCTGGTCGCGGCCGTAGCGGGCGATCGCCATCCCGGGATGAAGGTCGTCGGTGGGTGGCCCGTCGATGATGATCGCGTCGTAGCCGGCGATGAGGTCGCTGACCGTCTGGCCGTGGGTGAACCGTTCGGCCTTGTCGTAGACCCGCTGGGCCAGGTCGTTGAGCAGTGTGTGGGCGACCTCGGGCGGCAGTCCGGCGGTGATCAGCTCGGGGTGGCCGTGGGCGGTGAGCCCGACGGTGTAGGCGAACGGGGCGGTGGTGTCGGGATCGTCGTGGGTGGGCAGGACGTGCGTGACGGCCCAGCCGGTGGTGTCGATGATGTGGTCCTGGCGTCGGAGGAAGTCGTCGGTGTTCGGCACGTGATATCTCCTCATCAAGCAGGGGTAGAGGCGGAGTCGGGGTCGGGTGGCTCGATCTCGACGAAGCCCCACAGGTGTTGCATGACCTGTAGTTGCCAGGTGCGGTAGCGGTCGGCGAAGCCGCGGCAGACCGCGGGCGGGACCGGGCTGTCGGCGTATGGCAGGGTCGAGTGGCAGATGATGTAGCCCGCCTGTCCGCGGGCTTCGGTGACCATCTGGCGTAGCCGGCCGGGTTCGAGGTGCATCGGGTTGCCGGGCTTGAAGATGCAGGTGGCGCACTCACGGGCGAGCAGTCGGGTTTTGCCCAGGTCCGGATCGCCGACGTTGAGCCCGGCCGGACGATGCGCGTCCGGCTCGTCTGCGGGTGGGGACGTGCTGTCCATCGTTGACTCCTTGTCATACGGCGCGGGGGCCCACATCCGTGGCCGTGGATGTGGGCCCCCGCGTGCTTGGTGGGTGGGTGGTTCAGGCCGGTCTGGCAGGTGGTCGTGCTGGCTCGCCAGGTCGGCACCATGGTCATGTCGGCGCAGTGCCGACTGCGGGCGGTGGCGGGCCAGGTGCAGTGACGCTCGACTTCGGGCATTGATCAAGTCGTTTCCGTGGCCGGGGCGGCGACGCTTGTGTGCGCGGTCCCCGCGACGCGCATTGCGGGTCAGGACTTGTCGAGGTTGAGGCGTCGGCGTTCGGCGGCCAGGAGCGCGCGGGCCGGTTGGTGCCATGTGTCGTCGTCGAGTGGGGCGGGGACCGTGCCGTCGGCGAGTGCCTGCAGCGCGGGGATGTGTGCGGCGTACGGGCCGCCGAGTGCGGCCAGGTCCGCGCAGGCGCGCGCTATGTCGGCGCGGATCTTCGCCGTCCATGGGCCGGGTCGGCCCCAGGTCTCGCGGCGGCGTCCGTGGATGGGGCCTTCGCACAGGTGGTAGCCCAGCCACACCACGGGTGGGTGCACGCCGCTGGCCTCGGCGAGGAGTGCGACCTTGTCGTAGTCGCCGGCCTGGTCGCCGCGGAACGGGCGGTGGCCGACCGGGCGGGGGTTGGTCAGCAGGCGCCAGTAGCCGGGATACACCGCGGTGGAGGCGACCATTTCCTTCGCGCTGCGGAAGCCACCGCAGGCCAGTGCTCGGGGGAGTTGGTCGAGCAGGAGGTGGGCCAGTTCCCGGCGCACGGCGGGCACGCTCGGGTCGTCGGCCCGCCAGTTGCGGTCCCGGCCGGCAGGTTGAGCGGCGGGGGTGGGGTCGATGTGCGGCAGTGCGGTGCCGTCGGCGAGCATGCCGAGCAGCCGGGCGGCGTAGTCGCTGAGGAGGTGTTCGAATCCGCGGCTGCGGTCGTGGTAGTCGGGGATCGGTGTCCAGTGGCCGCCGCCGCGGTGCCCGACCCGGTGCGCGGATTCGTGGAGCAGCACCAGCAGGGTCTGGTGTCGGTCGGTGAGCACGTCGCGGTGGATGGCCACGTGTCCGGTCAGCGGCCGGTAGAAGCCGTCGGCGCAGGGGGACTCGTCGCTGTGGTCGTACACCTTCACCTGATGCAGGGCGAATGGGCCGATCGCGGAGCGCACCAGCTGGCAGCACTCGTCGAGCAGGGCGCGTTCCGCGTCGGTCAGGGCTTTCTGGCTGACCCAGTTGGTCCGGTTGCGGTTGCGGGCGTGGTGGCGTCTCTGGCGGGCGCGGGCCGCTTCGACGCCGAGGAGGTCCATGACGGCCATCTGCTGGTAGGAGCTCAGGCCGGTGGTGGCCAGCTCGGTGTGGCCGGTGTCTTTGAGGTCCAGTGCCGCCTCTTCACCGCCTGGCACGCTGAAGTAGGTCTGCTCGGGCAGGTGGGTGCGGCCCCAGGTCCGCCACGCGGCGCGGGGGCGGGGCAGCCGGACCACGTCGAAGAACTGTTCCTGTTCGCGTAGTTTCCCGCCGCCGAGCACATGCCGGGCGAAGAGGCTGATGATCTGTGGGTCTTCGCTGTCAGCGAGGATGCGGCGCACGGCGGTGCGCAGTGCGGCGGCCTCCACGACGGTGCGGTCGCGGTTCTGCAGCGCCTTGTGGTCTAGGGACAGGTCGTAGGAGGCGAGGAGACCCGGCATGCGGGTGACGAGCACCCCGCCGATCCACACCCGTCCCGGTTGGCCGTCGCGCACGCACACGCCTGGTGCTGCGGGCGGCTGGTAGTCGGGCTCGGCCAGGGCACGGAAGCGTCCGATGGCCTCCTGCGCCAACTGCTGGGGGCACTCGATGGTGAAGGTGGTGCCGGCGGTGCGGGTGTTGGGGTGGAAGTGGTAGACGAGGACTTCGCTGCCCTGCGCGGAGCGCGACGGGATCAGACCGCCGAGGAGCTTGCGGCGTTCGACGGTGGGGACGAAGCCGTAGCCGACGGTCTCGCAGCGCACGCCGCCGATCTGCGGACTGCGGGCCAGCACGAGGCAGGCGAGTTTCTTGCCCTCGCCGAACTGGCCGATCTGCTCGGCGGACTTGGTCGAGACACCCAGGATGAGGCCCTCCTCGGGGATACCCGGTCCCCCGTCGGCGATGGTCAGCGTCCCTTCGGCCCAGCTGACCTGGGCGTTCGGGTCTTCGTCGAGCGCGTTCGCGATCAGCTCGGACAGCGCCCGCACGAGCGTCCACGACTGCACGTATTCCGGTGAGATGGGGTAGGCCAAGCTGTCGGTGTCCGCGGCGGCTCCGCTCGCGGAATCAGGGCTGGTAACGGGATCTTGGGCGCTGGTGGCGCGATTCGTGTTGGACACGGAACTCCTCGGGAAACGGCGACACCGCGACCGATGCCGGTCGCGGTGTCGAAAGGCGGGGATGAGGCCCCGTACACGGGATGTCGGGGTGATGTGCGGGCCGACGACCCCGCCGGGCTCGGTGCGGGCGGGGCCGTCGGTTGGCGGGGATCAGTTGGGGCGGCGGGTGCGGGCGACCCGCACCTCGAAGGTCTCCGCGCTGACGACCAAGTCCAACCACCGGAAGCCGGCGGCGTGTGCGGCGCGCAGATCCTCGATCAGTGGAGCGGGTTCCTCGGTGAGGTGCAGATGCTCGACGAAGTCGTCGCCACCGAGGTCACGGTCAGCGCGGTGGCCGTCGACGCGAGGGTTCCAGCCGTGGGCGTGCACGGTCAGGTTCGCGCCGGGCCGGTCCGGGTCCTGCAGTCGGGGCAGGCCATTGGACATCAGGTAGACGCCGTCGTCGTGAACCCACTCCAACGCCCCCGGGCAGGGGCTCTGGTCCTCTCGTTCGGTGAAGGAGGGGACGTGCTGGTGGGCGGCGACGGCGTGTTCGGCCAGTCGCAGCGTGGCGGTGAGATCGAAGTAGAGATGCAGTGCCATCGGTGGGCTCTCCTATGGTCAAGGGGGTTGTCGGGCGGGTCAGGGTTGGTTGCCGAGGTGCGCGCCGAGCAGTGGCCCCTGGCGCACGGCGGTGACGGCGTCGGGAAGGCAGCGGCGTTGCCATCCGTGCAGGGCCGTGAGGAGGTCGGCGTCCCACCGGTGGTGTTGGGTGAGGACGGCAGTGAGGGCGGCGGCCTGTTCGATGCCGTTGTTGGCGCCTCGGGCGGTGTGTGGCCGTACGGGGGCCAGGGCGTCGCCGAGCAGCACCGCCCATCCGGCGCCGATGGGCCAGACCATGCGGGTGGGTGCGTCGATGTCCATCACCGGCACGGCCATCCGGGTGGTGGTGGCGCCGGAACCGAGTTCGGTCTACGGCTGGCGGTGCGCCGCGTGGTGCAGCGGCGATCCGAGTCGGTGGCGTTTCGTGACGGGTGCTGCTGATTCCATCCGCTGCCTCGGGTGCGGACTGCCGTTGGGCGGATGCCATGTCGGATGATCGAACCGTGTGCCGGTTTGATTACTTTCAGTATCGTGCGGGGGTGCTTCGGGATGGGGTGAGGTGGATCCGGCGCTCCTGGTGGGCGGTGCTGGTTCCTGCAGCGGTCGCGGCGGCGGCGGTCTGGGCGTTGGTCACTGATGGCAAGGTGCGTTGGACGGTGCTCGCGGGCGCGACGGCGGCTTTGGTGGGGGCGTTCGCGCCGTCGGTCTTGGAGTGGGTTCGGGCCGCGCTTGATCGGGGCGAGCGGCGTGATCGGGTGGTAGCGGGGATGTTGGTGGCCGACTTGCCGGAGTCGGTGGTGTGGCTGTTGCATCCGCAGGCGGCGGTGGTCGGGTTCGTCGGTCGTGGATGGCTGCTGCAGGCATTGGACGGCTGGTGCGCGGATCCAGCGGCAAGCGTGGTGCGGCTGCTGGTAGGTGCGGGTGGGGTAGGCAAGACCCGCCTGGCACGGCACTTCGCCGGCCGGTTGACGGACTGGGAGTGGTGGCCGGTCGCCCCCGATAAGGAAGCGGAGGTCATCGGGCTGCTGGAGACGGTTGAGCGGCCGAGCCGGTTGCTGCTGACGGTGGATTACGCCGAGGCCCGTGATCCACAAGCGCTGGCGCATCTGTTGTGTGTGGCACAGCGTGCCGGCGGTGTACGCGTGTTGCTATTGGCGCGGTCGGCGGGGTTGTGGTGGTCGTCGTTGTCGGCTGCGTATCCGCCGCAGGCGCATCTGGTGGACGCGTTGACCGTGTCGGCGAACGTGATCGAGGTACCGGCGGGCATTGAGGGCCACACTCCGCGGCAGATTGTGGACGAAGCGGTGGTGGCGTTCGCCGGTCGACTGCGTCGCCGTCCTGCTGGCGAGGTCGTGCTACACGGGTTGAATAGTCACGTGCCGGTGTTGAGGTTGCATGCCCTGGCGTTGCTGGCGGTCTTGGGTGGGCCGCGTGGGGATGACCGGTACGACGTGCTGGCCGAGGTACTGGGTCATGAAGCCCGATACTGGCGCCACCGGGCCCGCCGCGACGGCCTACCGGGCGCAGGGAAGCCGGGTACCGACGCCGTGTTGCGGAGGCTGGTGGCCGTGGCGGCGCTGCTGGGCGCGGACAACCGTGAGCACACCGTAGGCCTGATCGGTCGAGTGCCAGGCTTGGGCGACGCGGAGCCGGATGGCTATGTGGACTGGTTATACGGCCTGTACCCGCAGGCAGGGAACGGTGGTGGGTTGGGGACGTTGCAGCCGGACCTGCTCGCCGAGGATCTCGCGGTCGCGGTCCTGCGGGAAAGCACCCCGGCCGAGCGCAGCATGATCCTGCACGGGTTGACGCCCAGTCAGGCGGTGCGGGCGTTGACGGTGTTGAGTCGCGCCCGCAGCCACCAGAGCGACGCGACTGAGATGATCGACGTAGCGCTTGCCGCAGATCTGCCGGTGATGACCGAGGCGGTACTCCAGGTCGGTCTTCAGTTCCCTGGAGTGCTCGCCCCACGAGTCACCGACCTTCTCGTCGCTGCTGAGCTAGACCCGGTCTGGGCACAGCGGACAGCGCATCGGGTGCCGTACCCGTCCATCGAGTTCAGCCGGACCGCGCTCGCGTTGACCACCCATGCCCTAGACGCTGCGGCCGAGGCGACCAAACCGAACGACCATGCCTCCTTACTGGCATGGCACGCGCTTCGGTTGGCGGAGGCGGGACGACGGGCCGAGGCGCTGGCGACCAGCCAGGAAGCCGTCAACCTGTATCGGGAGTTGGCCGCCGATAACCGCGACGCTAC
>NZ_JBEYSG010000026.1:18858-75136 GCF_040642635.1 Micromonospora sp. NPDC047793
GAGGCGGGACGACGGGCCGAGGCGCTGGCGACCAGCCAGGAAGCCGTCAACCTGTATCGGGAGTTGGCCGCCGATAACCGCGACGCCTACCTGCCCAACCTCGCCGCGTCGGTGAACAACCACGCGAACCGGTTGGCGGAGGCGGGACGACGGGCCGAGGCGCTAGTGACCAGCCAGGAAGCCGTCAACCTGCGCCGGGAGTTGGCCGCCGATAACCGCGACGCCTACCTGCCCGACCTCGCCGCGTCGGTGAACAACCACGCGACCATGATGGCGGCGGCGGGACGACGGGCCGAGGCGCTGGCGACCAGCCAGGAAGCCGTCAACCTGTATCGGGAGTTGGCCGCCGATAACCGCGACGCCTACCTGCCCAACCTCGCCGCGTCGGTGAACAACCACGCGAACCGGTTGGCGGAGGCGGGACGACGGGCCGAGGCGCTGGCGACCAGCCAGGAAGCCGTCAACCTGTATCGGGAGTTGGCCGCCGATAACCGCGACGCCTACCTGCCCGACCTCGCTAATTCCCTGTGGAACGTTGGCTACGTAGCGTGCAATGTCGAAGAGACGTCGGAGCAGATTCTTGATGCGGTTGCTGAAGGTGTGCAGTACTTTGACGAGCTCGCTGCCGCCGAGCCGCAGGTGTTCACCGCACGCCGCGACGCGGCAGCTGCGACCTTGGCCGATTTGCAGAACAGCGCTGCCGGACAGCACTCCAAACTGGCCCCACCCAAGTCACCCCATACTGACGAGATAGCTCGCGACACTGCCTGATCGGAGTGATCCTGAACCGGCCACCTCTACAGCGGTCGGCTCAAGATCGAATCTATGGACATGCCGAATCCGGGTGCCGGCTCGACTCCATTGGTAACACAGAGTCACTAGCAGACGGCAGATGACTACGGCCGCAGCCCAAGCGGCAGGCAACCCGGCCCGTGTACGTCTGGCGTACCTGACCCTGCCTTGGAATCCGTACGCCGACCCTTGTGGTGAAGCGCTCCGGATACAACCGCTGGGTGGTGTGGATGGGCTGGCGGGCGCGGGTGACCTCGATGACGGTCTCGGAGGTGTTGGCGTCGAGGGCGGGTTCCAGGCCGATGAGGCCCCCGCCGCGCGGTGCCGCGGCGGGGGCGGTTTCGTAGACGGTGATGTGGTCGAAGCCACCGGCGTGCCGTAGGAGCAGGGCGGTGGTGGCGCCGGTTAGGCAGCCACCGACTACGGCGATGCGCGGCTGCCGCGCCTGCGGTCAGGGTCAGACGGATGGGTGAGGGTGGCGCGTCGTGCGCGATCGGGCGGGAGGTGTGGCCGCGCCATCCGGGTTTCCTTGCGATCGACAGGGAAGCCCAGGCACGGCCGTACGGCCGTGCCCGGGCGGTGCGCTGGTGCGCGGGCGGCCGGGCACCGGCCGCAGTGGGTGCAGTGCAGGTCAGGCCAGGTCAGCGCCCTGCCTCACGGGATGCGGCGAGGGCTGGCCGGGCTAGTCGACGTGGCGGCTGCTGGCCGCTCAGGTGAGTGGCGGCAGTATCCGCGCCGGCGCGCGCAGCAGGTCGAGAACCTCGCTGATGTGTTGGGCGGGTGCTGGGGTTACGCCTGTTCGAGTGCGGTGACGGCGGCGTCGGCGATGGCGGCGACCGCGTGGACCGGGTCGTCGACCAGCAGCGTGGTGGTGTAGGCGAAGGTGTGCCCGGTGAGGGCGTCGGGTCGCAGCCACAGCACCGCGCATCCGGACTGGTGCAGGGTGGTGATGAGCCGTTGCGCGGAGTCGAGGTTGGGTAGGTCGCCGTCGGAGACGACGGCGAGCATCCGCACTCTGCCGGGTTGCCGCAGGTGCAGGAGTTGGTCGGCGAGTTTGACTGCGTCGAGGAATGCGGTGCTCCCGCCGCCGATCCCCATCTCCAGGACTTCGGTGGGGTGGCGGCGGGGCGGGACGAGCAGGGTGGCGCCGGTGCTGAAGCTGATCGTGGTGGTGGTTGCCTGGTTGGTGCGGGCGGCGTGGGCGAGGATCCACCCGGCGGAGGACATGGGTGCGGCGTAGGCGTACATGGAGCCGGAGGTGTCGACGAGTACGCCCAGGTGCAGGTGTGGCTTGGGTGGCGGTGTCTGGGTTCGGCGTTGCCATGGTGTGGCGGTGGGGATGCTGCCGGCGGCGATCTGTGCCTTCGCGGTGATGGCGTGGCGGGTGCGTAGCCGTCCGGGTGGTGTGGGGCTGGGGCGGGTGTCGGGTTCGGGGACGTGGGTGCGGGCTCGTCGGAGCCGGGCGGCGAGGTGGTGGGCGGCGGCGCGCTCGGTGTCGGTGGGTTCGCGGCGGGTCCAGGTGGTGGGGGCGCCGTGTCGGGACTGGATCTGCTGGTCGGCGTACTCAGTCGGGGTGAGGCCGAGGGCGTGGGCGAGGTAGTCGGTCACGGCGTGGGCGAGGTGCCCGGCGAACTGGCCGGGGTCGGGTCGTGGGGGTTGTGGACGCTGGTGGGGGTCGATGCCGAGGATGCGGCACCACCGCCACGCCAGGTCGATCATCGTGGCGGCGTCGGTGTCGTCGACGGTGTGCGCTTGCCGCCACACGTCCCGCAGCTGCCGCAGGGTGGTGCGGCCCAGGACGGTGGTGATGGCGGCGCGAACGCCTTTGACGTCCTTGGCGGTGACGATGCGGGCGTCGACCCGGGCCAGGAGGAGGCCGGCGAGGTGAGCGGCGTGCCATGCGTCGTCCACCGGTGCGTCGTCCGGTTGCAGCAGCGTCGTGGCGGCGTGGCGGAGCCAGCGGCGGTCTCCGCGACGTCTACTGCGGTGGCGGTTCTCGGCGCGGGACTCTTCGAGTACGGCGGCGACGTCGGCGACGACCGGTGGGGTGTCCGTGGGGGTGTCCCACAGGCTGTGGGTGGCGTGGGCGGCCTCGTGGACGAGTAGCCCGTAGGCGGTGGGCACGACCCGTTTGTGGCCCGCTTTGTACGGGTTGGTGATCTCGGGTGCGCCGATGTGGGTGGCGTCGACCTCGATGCGGCGCGCGTCGGGCAGGAAGCGGGCGGGGGCTGCGCCGCCGGCGCCGGGGGCGACGGTGACGGTCAGGTCGTGGCGGCCGGTCAGGGTCGGCAGGTGCCGGGTCCAGGCGTCGCTCCACGACCGCCAGTCCGGGTCGCCGGCCGTGGCGGGGCCCGTGGTGCGGTGGGTTGAGGGGTGCGGCATGACGGTGGCCTCTCTGATGGGGTTAGCGCTGTTTGCCGAGGGTCAGTGGGGTGATGTCGGCGCTGAATCGCTGGCGCAGGGCGGCGAGGACGTGGTCGCGGTCCTCGGCGGGGGCGCGGCCGGCGAGGTTCGCCACCGCGGCGGCGGGACCGAGGGTCTTGCTGACGCGGGTGAAGCCGAGCAGTTCGCGTAGCTGCGGCGCCCAGCTGATCCGGCCGGCGGCGAGGTCGCCGTTGAGAGCGACGGCGGTTTCGACAGCGGGTCGGGACACGCCGAGGTGACGGGCGAGGTCCCAGTCGGTGGTGACCTCGATGTGGACGTCGAAGCGGGAGGCGAGGGCTTCGGTGAGGATCGCGCCGTGCACGCCGGGGTTGTGTCCGGCGATGACGTAGAACCCGTCGACGGCCTCGACGCGTTCGTTGCGGTAGCCGGGAATGGTGATGACCCGTCGGCCGTCCATCGCCGGGTAGAGCACGGCGAGGACCTTGGGTGGGATGAGGGTGGCGTCGTCGACCAGCAGCGCCCTGCCCTGCCGCATCGCGGTGACCAGCGGTCCGTGGACGAATTCGAACCCGCCGTCGGGCAGCGGGATGAAGTTGCCGAGGAAGTCCTCCACGACGGTGTCGCCGGTGCCCGCGACGGTGAGCAGGTCGGCGTAGGCGGCCTCGATCAGGGCGGTCTTGCCGGTGCCGGGCGGGCCGTAGAGCAGCACCGGGATGCGTTTGTCCCGCAGCCGACGCAGCACGTCCACGTCGGTGGCGCCGGCCAGCTTGCGGGGGAAGTACAACTCGCCGTTGGGGCGGGTGACCGGCTGCCGCCGGCCCGTCCCGCGTGGTCCGTGCCGGGCTGCGCGTGGGGCCGGTGGTGGTATCGCTCCGGCGGCGTCGATACCGGCCTGGGTGATCTGGAAGCGGTGCGGCCCGGTCAGGTGCGTGGCGTGTCCGGCGGCGGCCATCTTCTTCAGTGCCTCGAACACCGCGCCGGTGGACGGTGCGCCGATCGCCCGGGTGATCTCGCCGACCTTGAGGATGTCGTCGGGGTGACCGGCGAGGTGCAGGGCGACCGCGCGGTAGAGGTAGCCGGACCGGCCGGAGGCGGCATCGGGCGTAGCGCCGGTGCCGGCCGGGACGTCGGGTGAAGCGGCGGGCGGTGTCGGCGGGTGTGGTGTGGTCATGTGGTTGCCTCGATTCGCAGGTCGGGCCCGCGCACCCGTCTCCGGGTGCGCGGGCGGTGGGTGCCGCACAGCGGAGACGGGTGGGGCCAACCCCTGGCGGCCCTGTTCGGGCCGGGCAGGTGGGCGACCACACCCCAGTGGTGGTGTTGGAGGGTTACGGCGACGCGCAGGTTCGCCGCTGGTGCGTGCTGGTCGGGAGCGGCGTGGCGCGGGCGGCGTCAGCGCCGACGATGCGACACCTTGATTCGATTGATTAAGTCGGATGGGTGTCGGCTGTGGAACGGGGAATCGTGGTCACCGTGGCGGCCGTACGGGGCTGTCGTTTCCGCCGGTCATCCTGTCGCTGTCAGTCGGCGCGCTGTCCTGCGCCAGCCATCCGAGCGAGGGTTCGGCTGGTCCGGGAGGTCGCCGACGATCCGATCGCAGTCGTACGGGTCGACGGCCTCCCAGCACCAGCTGTAACCCATCACCACGTAACGGCCGTCGGCGTCGGGGGTGATGCGGTCGATGGCGTCCGGGTCGTCGAACATGGCGCGTTGGTCGGCGACCATGACGTCGCCGTCGAAGGACAGGTCGGCCAGCGTGGTGTCGACCCGCCCGTCGAGTTCGTCGGCCGGTACGCCCGCGTCGCGCAGGTGCCGGCGGTGCTGGTCGCGGTGGCGTTGTTGGTCGTCGACGATCGCCTCGGCCACGGTGCGGGTGCAGGAGAACACGGCCCACCCGTTCCAGTGGTCGATGAGGGTGCCGACGAATCCGACGGCGATGCGGTCGCGGCCGTCAGGGCCTTCGGTGTGCGCCCAGTCGCCGGAGAAGACGCCGACGTCACCGAGGCGGATCTGGTCGGGGTGGAGGTGGGACACGTCGCGGCCGGTGGGGCTGGCCGCGAGGCGACACAGGTCGGTGGCCCGGTCGGCGGCGGCGGTGTCGAAGGCGTCGCGGTAGACGGTCATCGCCTCGTCGCGCTGGGGGATGCGCAGCCCGAACCAGCCGGTGACGTCGCCGGTGGCGTCGGCGAACAGCTCCCATCCGCTGGTGTCGACCGAGTCGTCGAACGTGAAGTGGGGTAGGGCGTCGAGGACTGCCGGGTCGCCGTCGGCGATGCCGGCCAGGATCCGGCGGGCGGCGGGGCGGCGGTCGCCGCCGGCCTGGGCGCCGATGGTGTGCTGCGCCCACCGTTCGGCGGCGGTCTGTCCGGCCTCGGTGCCGGCGGCGCGCATCCGTTGCAGCGTGGCGGCCCATGCGGTGGCGTCCCCGACGGGGTCGCCGGTCGGCGGTGCGGTGGTGGTGTGCGGGGCGATGCGGTCGCCGTCGTCGAGGCACATCGACAGCGTGGAGCCGCTGTCCCAGGTGACCTCGACGATGTGGTGCCGCTGGTCGTGGCGGCGGACGGTGCCGGTGTCGCCGGGCCGCAGCAGGGTGTGCGGGTCGCTGGTGTGGACCAGGGCGACGCGGTCGCCGCGTTGGTAGATCACGGTGCTCTCCAATCGCGAGTGTATGGACAGGTTTCGGCCGCCGGGCCGAGATGGCGCTGGGGGTGCGGGGCCATCGGGTGTTGTCCGGTGTGGGGTGTTGCGGCGGCCAGGGCTTGCGGGTGACGTGGTCGCCGAACATCGGGTCGGTGGCGACCGAGGAGCCGCAGCGGGTGCAGCAGGTGACGGTGTCGTGGCCGTAGCCGGCCATCGACGGCACCGTGATGTGGTCGATCTCGTCGACGGCGCCGCAGGCGGTGCACACCGTCATCTCCGCGCCGCCGTCGTCGAGGGCGGGTGCGGTGACGAACAGGTCCTCGGCCGGGTCGAGGTGGTGGGCGCTGTGCCGCAGCCACCGGCTGTGGATCGTCGCCTCGTACACCACCAGTCGCCGCTGGTCGAGGTGCAGCAGGTACATCCATTCGAGGGCCCCGGCGACGGGTTCGCGCAGGGAGCCCTCGCGGGGGTCGATGTCGGTGTCGGCCGGGTAGCCCACTCCCGGTACCGGCGGCTGCCGGTCCCACCGGCGGGGCTTGGGTGTGGCGGTGAGGGTCCACCAGTTGTGGGCCAGCAGCGCGGTGGCCATGGCGTCGGTGTCGCGGCCGAACGTGTCGGTCCAGATCCGGCGCAGCAGCGGTACCAACTTCTCGGGTTCCTCGCCGAACTGCAGGTGGCGGGCGGTATAGCTACCGCGGAACGCGGCGACGCCGATCAGGGTGGGTGTGCTCACGTGCTGTTTCCTCTCAGGAAGGCTTGTTGGTGGATGGGGTTGCGGAGGTCGTCCCGGGGCGAGGGCCTGCCGTCAGGTGGTGTGATCGCGGAGCCGCATCGGACCTCTGTGGTCGGGTGGACGGCGGCCCCGTGGGGACTGCGGTGACCGGTGCCGTGACGGAGAAGGGCCCCTACGTGGCCGTCGACACGACGCGGACCATGTCCTGCCGCGGGGTGGTGCCGGGCTGGTGCGCCCAGGTCTGGTGGTCCACGCGGGAGGGTGTCGCAGGGTGGTGGCCTGTCAGGCGTGTGCAGGTGTCGACCTGGGTCATCTGATGAGGGGCGCGACGCGGTGCCACGTGTCGTGACGCCATATCTGCCAGCCTCTGCAGCACGGGCTGGTGGTGGCCGTCGCCAGATAGATCGCGAGGCCGGCCCGCCCGGTGGGCTGGTCGAGTCGGCCGATGTCGTCGGTCTCGACGGTGACGATGTCACCGCAGTAGTCGCCGTCGATGTCGACTGTCCTGGCCATGGTGGAGTTCGGTGTGAGGGTCGCGATGCGGGTGTCGAGGTCGTATTCCGCGACCAGGCGGTCCAGGACCGTCTCCTCGTCGGTCGGTTGGCGCCGGTATCGGCAGTCGCGGACGAACTCGTGCATGTCGCGTTCGGTGAACCGGGCCGGGTCGTGGCATCGCAGCCGGGTCGCCGCGCCGTCGCCCTCGTTGCCGATCTCCCCTACCGGCGTGCCGTCGAGGCAGAGCGTGGCGGTGAACGCGACGTAGTGGTCGCCGTCCCGCTCGTCGAGGCTGGTGACGGTGAGTCGGTCGTGGGGCAGGTGCAGCGGGCTGTGCCGCAGCGGATGACCTGGGGGCGTCTGCCTGGTGGGTGGCGTGTCGGCGGGGTGGTCGTTCGAGGCGGTCGTGTCGGGGTGTGTCGCACGGTGCGGGTCGGGACCCTGATGGGGCATGGCTCTCCTCCGAGGGTCTGCGCGTGGTCGGGGACGGGTCGGTGACGGCGGGCTGTGAGGCGCTGCGCGACGGGTGGGGTGTGGGCGTGGATGACCGCGCGGCCGATGGGTAGGCCGCGCGGTCATCGGTGTCGGTGGACGGGTGTCAGCGGGCGAGGACGGCGACCTTCTCGCCGTGTAGCAGTGGGGCGTCTTCCGGGCCTTTGAGGTGGGCGTGGATCCAGATCCGGTAGGCCTGCCCGTGCCTGTCGAGCAGGCGACGCCAGTGGCCTCGGACGACGAACCGGACCCGGTAGTGCCATCTGGCGGGTCCGGTGGCGGGTTCGGTGAGGGCGGAGGTGCGGCGCAGCATCACCACGCGGGTGTCGTGGGTGATCGAGGCGCGTGCGGCGCGGCGGCGGGTGGGGCGGTCCAGGGGTGCCGGGGTGGTGACGGCGATGGGTTGGGCTTGGATGCGCCAGAACGCGTAGGCGATCGCCGCGAACACGCGGGTGCGGGCGGTGGCGTCGGTGATGAGGTAGCGGCCGTCGGGTGCGGTCTCCCAGTCGCGGTCGGGTTCGTCGATGTCCGGTTGATCGGTGGTGGGCACGGGCGTGGCGATTGGGAGCAGGTTGACGTCGGTGAGGACGTAGGGGCCGAGTCGGGACAGCAGGGTCGGGTCCTGTCGCGCGTAGTCCTGGATGCGGGCGGCGTGGGGGTCGTCGGGGTCGTCGCGGTCGGCCCAGCCGCAGATCAGCCATGACCTGCCGGTGGGTGAGGAGATGGTGTTCCAGGTGATCGCGGCGATTCCGCTGACCTGGCCGGACAGGGCGCGGTGATAGATCGGTTCGGGCAGGAAGAGAACGCCGCGGTCGGTGGGGGCGGCGTCGGCGGTGAGCAGGTCGCCGGTGAGGTCGAGTGCGGCAGCGGCGGCGGCGACGATGGCGGTCATGGCGGGGGCGAGGACGTATGCCTCGCCGTGAGCCCACGCGTTGCTGGCGGTGCGGTCGAGGACGTCGACGAGTCTGTGGTGCGGATCGGTGTCGTCGGCGCCGTCGACGGGCGGGATGCCCGTCCAGTGGGTCTCGACGAACGCGCGGTGATACTCGCGTCCGGCGGTGCTGGCGCAGTACTCGTGCATGCGGGTCTTGATCGTGACGGCGGCTCGCGCGTAGCCGGCGAGCGTGTTCTCGGTACGGAAGGTCATGGGTCCTCCTGAACGGGGGCCGGTGAAGCGGTCGGATGGGGTCTAGGCGGCGTGGGCGGCGGTGATGGGCGCGCCGGGGATCCGGTCTGGGAGTCGCTGCGGGATCCGCGATCGCAGGTGTGTGGCGGTGGCGGTGGCGGTGAACCAGCCGACGAACCGCTCGGGGACGCGGGTGACGCGGTGCGGTGGGGGTGCGGGCGTGGTGCGGGCGGCCCGCATCGCCCGGTGGGCGCGTCGGGCCGGGACGCAGGGTCCGGTGTGGTCGGCGCATTGCAGGTTGACGCAGTGGTCGTCGGGTCCGGTCGGGTGGGCGGTGAGGACGTCGAGGGCCAGTCGCCACAGCAGCGGGTCGGTGACGTCGCGTGGGAGGAGGGCCTGTCGTGAGGGTCGGTTGCGGTCCGGCATGGCGGGATGGCCTTTCGTTCAGGTTTCGGGCAGGGGTCACCGTCCGGACCGGGGCGGGGTGTTGTGCCTGATGGCCGGCTCGACCGATGACCATGTTGATCGACGCTCATCTGTTGATGAAGGTCAAGTCGTCGGGGCGGGGGCGGTGTGGCAGCACGGCCCGATCAGGCTTCGAGGCGGGGCCGCCGAGGGCTGTGGTTGTTCGTCGCGACTGGAGGCCAGGCGGTTGTCGGCGCGCGCGGGTCAAGGCGGGTGGTGTCGACGAGGGTGGCCAGCGCGGTGTGGATCGCCTGGTCGGTGTCGTGTTCGTCGATGTCGACCGTGATGTGGGGTGCGGTGCGCCATCGGGTGACCTGGTAGCGGCGGTGATCGCTGTCGACGGCGTCGATGCGGCGGACCTCGTGGAGCCTTTTGGGTTCGATGAGCACGTCCTCGTAGTCGAGCGCCCAGGCCAGCAGACGCAGACCGGGTGTGGGGTCGGTGAGCAGGGTGGTGATCAGGTGCAGGTCGACGCAGGCGGCCAGGGTGGGCCGGGCGGGTGGGCGGCCGGCGGGCAGCGCGTCGGTGAGGTCGGTGAGGAAGTCGGCGAGGCCGGCGCGGTATCGGCCGATGCGGGCCGGGTTGAGCGGGAGGTGGACGGTGCGCATCTGGCGTCTGCCGCACCGAGGTTCCGCCGGGGCGGGGCGATCCTGGACGAGGAGCAGGCGAGGTGGGCGTCCCCAGCCGAGCCGATCGACGCGGGCGTCGACTGCCAGGAGGCTCTCGGTCAGGGTGTGGACGGCGTTGAAGGACAGCACAGCGGTCTCCTTGTCGGGGTGGACACAGCGGAGGGACCCCGCAGCCGGGGTGGCTGCGGGGTCGTCCGGTGGGGAATGTGACTTCGGGCCGGCGGTGGGGTCAGTGGCGCTGGCGGTCGCGGCTGCGGACCGTCGGCGTGCGGTGGGGCAGGTACTCGCGCACCCGGGAGCCGGCGGCCTTGGCCTCGTACATGGCGCTGTCGGCCTCGGTCAGCAGTCGCCGGATGCTGGTGTCGGGGTGACGGTGGTGGGTGTATCCGACGGAGGCGGTCAGGGGCAGGGTGGCGTTGACGACACGGATCGGCGCGGCGGCGATCACCTGCCACGCGGCGTAGGCGGCGGCTTCGGTGTCGTCGCGGTCGCCGTGCACGAGCAGGGCGAACTCGTCGCCGGAGAGCCGCGCCACGGCACGCACCGGTGCGGTGAGACCGGCGAGGCGGCGGCCGATCTGGTGCAGGAGATCGTTGCCGACTTCGTGGCCGAGGGTGTCGTTGACGGTCTTGAACCGGTTGAGGTCCAGCAGCACCACGCCGACCGCGGTGTCGTCGTCGAGGGCGGCGCGGAGCCGGTCGAGGAACATCCTTCGGTTGGGCAGTCCGGTGACCTCGTCGTGGGTGGCGTCGTAGCGGGCTGCCCGCAACGCCTGCCGTTGGCGCCACAACGCGGTTGCGGCGAGGGCGAGGCCGGCGAGGATCCCGCCGACGCCGGCGAGCATCTGTTGCACGGTTTGCGACACTGATGTGGCTCCTTTGCACGAAGGAGCACCGGGGGTGGGCGGACAGCGGTCAAACTTGACGCCCGCCCCCGGGCTGCTCACGAATTTGGGTGCCGGCTACTGCTCGGCGGGGGCGAGTTGAAAGGTGGCGGGCCGCTCGACGGTCCGCACGGCCTTGCCCTGGTTGACCAACTTGTCGGCGGCGTTGACGACCGCACCTGCCGATGCCTTCTTGGCGTCGGTGCCGGCGTTCGCGGCGTCGATGAGCTTGCACAGCTCGCTGACCTTGTATGCCCGGTCGGGGTGGGCTTCGAGGACGTCGAGCACCGCCCCGGCCAGCGACCCCTTGCTGCGTCGACTCTTCGCAGCCGTGACCGGCTCATCGGCGGCAGGTGCATCCCGTTCGGGCTCGTCGGCGGTGGGCTCGTCGCGTGCGGGCACCTCCGCAGTGAGTCCATCCCGATCGGGCTCGTCCGCAGTGGGTCCGTCCCGCTCGGGTTGGTCGGCGGTGGGCGCGTCGCGTTCGGGCTGCTCGGCGGGCGGCGGGTCCGTCTGGTCGTCGGCGGCGGCCATGGCGTGCCCGTGGACGTCGGCGGTGTCGGAGGAGTCTTCGTCGGCCGCCGACGTGGTGGAGGCGTCCGCCGCGCCATCGGATGTGGGCGTCTGCGGGGCGACGGTGGGTGGGCCGTCGGCGTCTTCCTCCTGCGGGGCACTCGTCGGGTGCTCAGGGGGCGGGGCGGAGAGGGCGGGCTGGGGTGGTGGGTTCTGGTGCGCGCCGACGGTGGCCGTGCCGTCTGCGGTGAGGCGCCATACCGCTACCTTGCTGTCGGTGTGGACGCGCTCGGCCTGTCCGGTCGACTCCCACGCCCGCAGCTTCGCGGTGGCGGTGGAGTAGCCGAGGCCGGCGGTGTCGGCCACGGCGGCGGCGGTGGCCTCACCGAGGTCGGCGAGGGCGGCGAGGACCTTGAACATCGCGTGAGCCGGTACCGGCTCCGTCGTATCGGTCATGAGGTGGGTCCCTTCTGCGGTCGAGGTGGCACTGATCCACGCTTCGTTCTCGGCGTCGATCAAGTGCGATGCCCGGATGTCGGGATGGCACCCGGGGTGGGCGGTCCGGTGCGGGCCGTCAGGTCAGGTGTGGGCCTGCGGTGTCGCGTCACCGTTGAGGTCGGCGGTGGGTGGTGGTGTGCTCGCGGAGGCGGCCGGACAGCGCGGTGGTCTCCAGGCGAAGTCGGTCGCGCACGGGCATCCGGGTGGCTCGGCCGGGGGTGGCGGGCGCGGGGAGCCAGAGCCACCGGTAGGCGCCGATGCTGTAGTAGCCGTCGCGGTCGGGGTGGCAGCGGTCGTCGACGGTCAGGTCGACGGTGTCGCCGAGGTCGGTCTCTTCCAGCAGCACGAGGGTGGTGCCGTCGAGGCGTGGCAGCGGGTACTCCCCTGGCATCGTGGCGGCCCGCCACGGCCCGGACAGGTGATCGACGATGCGCCGTGTGGTGCGTGGGTCGAAGCGGCAGATGAGGTGGTCGTCGTCGCCGGTGTCGTAGCCGTCGGCGACCAGCGCGGGATAGTCGAGATGGTCGACCTGCGGTGAGGTGACCATGCCCGGTCGCCAGCGCGTTCCCGGTGGGGTGATCTCGTCACGGTGGTCGGTGATCTCCACCTGTGCGAGACCGATCGTGGCGTGCGGTGCCACGTCGGTGTCGATCGCCATCCAGGAGTGTCCGAGGTCGGCTGCGGCGCGCAGCACGTCGATCAGGCGGCGTCCCTGCGGGTCGGGGTGTCGCAGGGGCAGGAAGAAGTGATCGTCAGGTGCGGTGGGCTCGTCGACGCGGCGCCACGACGTGCCGTCGGCGACCTGCTCGACGCCGTAGGAGGTGAACCAGACGGGTACGCCGTTGGATCGCAGGTCGCCGCTGCTGCCTCGACGGCGCAGCGCCAGTGCGGGGGTGTTGTGTTCACCGGCCGTGAGCTGAGCGCGGGTGAGGCGGTGGGTCGGGCAGGCGAGGGCGTGCTCCGCCAGGGGCAGGACGTCCTGCACGCGAAACCACAGTCGTGGGGACATGGGGATCAGACCTCCTTGGGTGAAGGGGGGAAACGGCGGGAAGAGGAACAGAGCGGCCTGTCTCAGGCCGTGGTGTAGTGGGGCACCCCCTGGCCCGGGGCGCTCGGCCGTGAACGGCTCTATGGCCGGGCAGGCGGATGCGACGGCGCCAGGGCGGTCGGGCGTGGTGGGGGTGGGGAAGGTCTCCCGGTCAAGTGGCGGGCCCGGCATCTGCGGGTCGCGGTGCGAGCCCCCGCGCGGCTGTGGGCGGGAGCGGGCTGTGGTCGAGGCGGGACACGCGCTTCGTGGCGTCGGACGAGAGCACCGGACGGCGCCCCTGGGATCTCGGGGTTCCGAGGTCAGGGGTGCCGTCCGGGCGGCGGGTGGTTCAGCGCGGGGCTCGGCGTGCGCGCAGGCGGCCGACGCCGACGGTGAGCGTGTTCGGGTCGACCATGATCAGGTTCGCGCCGTCGGTGACTCCTCGCGTGATGAGGTCCATCAGCTGAGGTCCGTCGCTGTCGAGCAGCGGCAGGTCCTGTGGATCGGTGATCTCGGGCAGTCGGACCGCGGGAACGGTCAGGTGGTGCAGCGCCCTGGCCAGGGCGGGTGCCGGATGGTGCGCGCGGTCGAGCCCGTTACCGGCGAGCCAGACGAATCCGCCGTGGCGGAACAGTTGCAGCGCCGGCTCGGCGTCGCGGCGACCACTCGCGCCCGTGCCTCGGGTGGGCTGGTTGCGGTCGGCGAGGACGGCATGCTGGGCGTGGGCGGCGACGGCGGGCAGGTCGAAGTACAGGAAACGGGACATGATGCTGCCTCCAGCAGGGTGCGGGACATGGGTGAGGTGAGGACGGGGCGGCACATCCGCCTGCGTGTGTGCGGCGCTGGTGTGCCGGCCCGTCCAGGTCCGGTCGGCACACGGGACCGGGTTCGGGCGGGTGGCTCGCCCGGCCCTCGATGGCGGGGTTGGGGTGAGCCACCGCGTCCAGTGCGGTTACGGCGTGCGCAGGTCGATGGCGAACAGCTGCTGCGTGCCGTGGAGGGACTGCAGGTGGTGGTGGGCCTGCTGCAGGTAGGTGATCCGGTCGGCGAAGAACGCGCTGGCCGGGTGCAGCCGGTGGCCGTCCTCGGTGAGCAGGGCGTCGGTGCATGACGCCCACAGGGCGTGGTAGTTGGCGTAGGCGCTGGCGCCGGCCTGGAAGATCTCCAGGTCCGCCACCTCCAGGCCCGGGCCGTACGCGGTGGCGTTGTGCATGCGCATGGCCTGCACCCGCGGCTGCCGGTGGAACTCGGCGGTCGCGAGGTGCATCGGGTAGTCCGACGGGTCGGTCAGGTGCCGTTGCAGGAACACCGCCCACGGGGTGGCCGGCCGGGTGCCGGCGACGACGTGGGACCACTGTTGGTGGCGTAGGACCGCGCCCATGTGCGCGGCGTGTCCCATGCCGGTGAGGTCGAGCAGACGCACCGGGCCGCCGGCGCAGCACTGCGGGCCCGTCGTGGCCTTCTGCCAGTCGATGAGGTGGCGGCGCTGCCACGGCCGCAGAGTCGGGGTGGCCCAGAACCTGCGGCAGCTGGTGCCGCCCACGCCGAGGTGACGGTCCAGGTGGCGGGTGCTGGCGTGCAGGACCGCGGTGAGGTCGTCGGAGACGCAGACGATCATCTGGCGGATCACCGCCTGCGGCACGACCACGGGACGCGGGCCGGTCTTCTTCGGCCGCTCGGCGGGCGGTGGCGTGAGGCGGTGCACGCGGCTGCCGTGACGGGTCAGCGCGGTGCCGTTGGCGTGGGACATGGAACCTCCAGGTATGGGTTTGTGGGCATGACGGCGGCCCGGCCCACCGGGTGCGTGGGTCGGGTGATCGACAGGACTGAGTTGCGCGCAGGGCGCGGGGGTGACCGCGTCTACCGGGTACGTGGGGCGGGTCGGTGATGCGGGCGCGTGCTGCGCGCCGTGGAGCGGGTGGTTGGTGCGACCTAGGGGTCGCCGCGCGGTGTGCTGCCGACCGGCGTGAGCGGGTGGGCGGGACGCACCGGAGGGTGCGGCGGGGATCCCTGAGGTGGGACCGAACCGGGGTGGAGAAATATGGAGGTGTGATTGGTGCCGTGAACGGTAGCGGCCGGTTCTGTCAGGCCGGGCCGGCGAGTTGATCGCCGACTAGTGGGGCTGACCTGCGCTGTGAGAGCGAACGGCGCTTGTCTCGCGGATGTCGGCAGGGTCGCTGTGAGACTCCGCGACTCTCACAAATGATCTCGTTCTGGGTAGACGTGGTCAGTAGGCCGTTCTACAGGTCGTCGAAGCGCTGTGGGTTGGTGACCGTGTCGGGTCCGTGGTCGGAGGGCAGTTCGTGTAGGTGCCGCCGGTGGGTGGGGTTCGAGACGAGCGTCCAGACTCTGCCGGCGGGGTCGGGGCCGTGCACGGCGGTGGCGATCGGGCTGGCGCTACGCAGTCCGGCGAGGACGTTGAGCAGGCTGGCCTCGCGGCGTCGGCTTGGCACCCAGAACAGCACGGGGTAGCGGGGACCGAAGGTGGTGAGGCGTTCGTAGCCGCGGAGCTTGGCCACGACCCGTGCCAGGTTCTCGGTGTCGTTGTCGTGTTCCAGGAAGAAGCCCGTCGAGGTGCCCGTCGTCGTCCAGACGCCGTGCCCGTCGGGGCGGATGCCGGCCTGGGCGTAGACGGTGGTGGCGTGCTGCTCGGACCACCACCGTGACAGGTCGGCGTCGGCGCGGTGGCGGGCGGTGGCGATCAGGTCGGTGAAGAACTGGTTGACGCCGAGCAGGTGGTTGACCTGGCCGCTGGCGGCGATCCGTTTGCTGCGCTCCAGCGAGCTGCGGGGCGGTTTGCCGCCGGTGCCGGCGGGGTCGTGGTAGGCGCTCGGGTGTAGTTGCAGGCCGACGGGTCCGAGGGTGTAGAGCAGCGATCCGTAGCGGCCGTGGGCGCCGCTGCGGCCGAAGCGGTGCAGCACGTCGAGGCGGTGCAGGATCGTGAGCCGCCGCTGGGCGGTGCGACGGCTGTCGAAGAGGGCGTGGGTGATCTGGTCGGTGGACAGCAGGTAGTGCTCGGCCAGCAGGGCGAGCAGGGCGTGGTCGCGGGGGACGATACGACCGAAGACGGCGAGGGGATCCGGTTTGCTGGAGGCGGACGGAACACGGGAGTACACGGTTTGCTCCTTGGGCAGGATGAGGTCCCCTCCCGATCGGGAGGGGTGTCTGGTGGAGGTCGGGGCGGTGTGGAGGGTCTGTCAGGGCCGTGTGCGGCACTGACAGCCCAGGTCGGCACGGTGCGGCTGGTGTCCGGCGGTCACCGGTGGCGAGCCCCGTGACGAGCCGGTGCGCGACCCGGGTGATGCCACCGGCTGGCAGGCTCAGGCGCGGGTGCCCTTCGGGCGGGACCGCCGGTCGTCGGGCTTGCGGCTGAGTCGGTCGACGAGTTCGTCGACGGCGCTGGTGTCCTGCACCGGTACCGCTGCGGCGGCTGCCTGCCGGATGGCGGTGGCCTCACCGACGGGCGGCCTCGGTGGCCTGGTCTTCATCGTGAACGCGGGGGTGTGGCGGCCGTCGACGACCAGACGCGCGGCGGCGGTGTATGCGTCCAGGTGGGTGAGGTCGTGTTCGCTCAGTTCGGGCGTGGTGTGTCGGGACAGCACCCGGGCGTCCTCCGGGGCGCAGGTGAAGTACAGCTTGTTGCGGGCGTTTGCGGAGGCGGCGGCGAGTAGGTCGCGGGGGAACTGCGCCAGGTCCTGGTGGGCGAGTACGAGCGACAGCCGGTACTTGCGTGCCTCGGCGAGCATCGTGTCCAGGGAGTTCGCCAGGGTGAGGAAGTTCTGCGCCTCGTCGATGATCAGCGTCGCGTCGCGTCGCCGGTCGGGTGTGATGGCGGCGCGGGCGGTGGCGGCCTGCCATACCTGTGCGAGGACGAGGGAGCCGAGGAGCCGGCTGGTGTCCTCGCCGAGCACGCCCTTGGGGATGCGGACGAGCAGCACGCCGCCGTCCAACACGCGGCCCATGTCGAAGCTGGACTTCGGGTACCGCATGGTCCGCTTGACGAAGTCACGCAGTAGGAAGGACCGCAGTCGGGCGAGGACCGGGCCGATGACCTGCGATCGCAGGCTGTCGTTGAGGCCGTCGTACCACTGCCAGAAACCGCTCAGTCCGGCCGGGTCGTCCAGGTCCACCGTCATCGCGGACCGGAACTGCGGCGAGTTCAAGAGTGGGGGGATGTGCTGCAGGGTCACGTTGTGGTGGCGCAGCAGGGTGAGGCAGGCGACCCGCATGACGTCGTCCATGCGTGGGCCCCATGCCTTGGCGAAGATGTTCCCGAAGATGCTGACGAGGTTGTCGACCACCAGGTCGGGGTCCTCGCCTTCGAGCGGGTTCAGGGTGGGCGGGTTGTCCTGGTCGGGGTCGAAGAGCACGACGCGGTCGCCGACGTCGGCGGGGAGCCGGTCGAGGATGTCCAGGACGAGGTCGCCGTGCGGGTCGATGACCACGGTGCCCCGCCCCGCTTTGATGTCGTCGAGGGCCATGTTGACTAGCAGGGTGGTCTTGCCGGAGCCCGTCGACCCGATCACATGCAGGTGATACCTCGCATCCGGCACCGACAGCCCGACACTGTGGCCGCCGATCTCGGCGTCGCCGAGCATCTTCACGCCGCGTCCGCCGCTGGGGACGGCGACCGGTGCCGGCATCGACGCGGCGCGCGCCCGGTCCAGGCCGGGGACGGCGAGATCCTGTGGTAGCGCCGCGAGTGCGGCGAGTTCCGGGGCCGAGGTGAGGAACCCCGGGCCGAGGCGGCGGGCGGCCAGGACGGCCACGGGCGTGGGCATCCGCGTCCGGTGGGTGAGTCGGTTGCGGCCGGTGTGGATGGCGAACGCCGAGGCGAGGGTGTCGGCGATGCCCCGCAGCCGACCGAGCGGGTCGGCGCCGTGCCGGCGGCTGGTGGTGGCGACCGCGTACCGGATACCGGTCTGCCACAGCGGGTGCGCCGTCTTGTCGAGGATCGCCCGCACGTCCCGCTCGACGGTCGGGTCCCGCCTGGCCGGGGCCGTGGTGCGGCCGGTGCCGCCGGCGGGCAGGAACGCGTCGAGCAGCCACCGCACCGGCGCGGCCGGGTCGATCGCCGGTGCGGCGGTGGTGCCGGACCGTAGGCGCCAGGCCGCGCGGCGGGCCCGTGCCGCCCGACGCGGGGTGGCCGGGCGAGCGAGTATCTGCACGCAGGCGTACTCGCCGGGTGTGAGCTGCGCTCCGGCGGACATGAGGGGGCGCAACGGGTCGGTGTCGTGGTCGGTGGACAGCGGCAGCCACTCCGCGTACACCGGCAGCAGGTGCCCACCGGCGGCGGGGTGCGCGTGCAGGGGAATCGGCGGCGCGGGGTTCTCGTCGGTGGTCGTGGCCGAGCTGGGCCACGCCGCCCGTACCGCCGCCTCGACCGCCCCCGGGGGAACGGTGCCGGGGACCCAGATCGAGATGAGCAGCTGTCGACCGGACCACGTGTACTGCCACACGACGTGCGGGGCGCCGTAGAGCAGGCGTCGTCGCCGCGACGGGGTGAGCACGCCGGCGAGGTTCGCCCACAGAGCGGCGGCACCGTGCGGGTCGACGTCGGGCGGAGGCGCAATCGTGACCAGGCGCGCCCGCTGGTTGTGGTGTCGATATCGATGGAGGTCGACCAGGTTGCGGGCCGCGATCCAGGCAGCGAGTAGGCCGGCGACGACTGCCGCCAACCAGAGCCGTTGTCCGGCCCATAGGGCGGCATCGACCAGGGCACCGCTGATGTCACCGTTCGAGGCGGGTAGAAGGTCCAGAGTGGGCAGAGGCGTCGTTTGCGCCGGTGCCTGAGTGGTCGTCGGAGTCACACGTCGTTCTCCTCATCGAGGTGCATCGGCTCGCCCGCAGGCGCGGTAGCTGATCAAGGTGGGGTGCCGTCGATGGCGGGTGGTCGGGGCGCGTGGGTGGGCTTAGCTGACCGGGGCGGGTGGGAAATTCGGTCGTTGTACCTGCCAACCTGCGTGGAGCGCGGGATCTGTGACAGCTTCGCCAGTGGCGATAAGCCGGGTTTGCCGGATTTTGTTTGTTTCCTTGTCGGGCCGGCGCGAACCGCGAAGCCGGCTGACGCGGACCGTTTTCCTCGACGCGCAGCGCCGTGGGGGCCGGCCGCTCTGACCGTGCCAGAGGAGGCATGGAGTTTCGGAGAGTTCTTCAACTTCCCGATCGGCCGGCGCCCTGGGTGATATCCGTGAGCTGATTGGCTGTGCTATCGAGCAGGTTATTGATCAGTTCAACCGGCAGTAAATGCTGACTACGGGGCCGCGTAGGTGCCACCGGGCGAGGACGACGTCGAGTTGTTGTTCTCCCAGTGGCGGCAGCGGCTGCCGTCTGCGCGTAAGTTCCTGTCGGCCGCGCCTGGACTGCCTGGCGGTGTCGTTGTGGCGACGGATCGGGTTGAGGATGAACGAGACTCGGATGCTTGATCTGCGGAAGCAACACGACCGGCCAGTCACACTCTGGTGGATCCGCAAACAGCTCGGTATGTCCGCGCCAAGACCGCATCCTCGATGAAGCGAACGCCACCAAGGGTGACCTACGGATGCTGTGTGAACTGTCTGGTCTGTCCGCTGCTGGAGCCATGCGCTACATCGAGACCGTCAACGGTCCCGACCACGGTGGCACCTGCCGCACCTGACAGAGGTTCTTCCAATTCAGCGGCCCCGAGCAACTCCGTAGGATCCCTTCACGGAGTAGACGACCTCCGCGAGACAGCCGTCATCCCTGTTTCGGGCGGCGGTCCAAGCTGGGAGGGGCGAGCTGTTGCCGCATCTCAGCCGCCTCGTCTGGACAACCAAGACCGTCCAGAATGTCGGCCAGAGTACGGTGCGCTGCTAATAGGGGTGACTCAAACGCTTGGGGCAGCTCCATGACGAGGCCTTCATAAAGGCGGATCGCTTCCAGTACCGAAGTGAGCGCCTGGGACAAGTTGTGCCGGGTGTTGACGCATACTTGGGCGTACGCGCACAACGACCATGCGAGGTTGGGTAGGTGGGCGGTGGGGTTGGCTTCGCCCAACTGGCGATAGATGCTTACGGCTTCCTCGGTGGTGTCCAGCGCCTCATCCCGGCGCCCCATCTCCGACATGCGGAGACCGAGTTTCGCCAACGAGATCGCGAGGCTATGTAGGTGGGCGGCGGGTTTGGCTTCGGCCAGCTGGCGACGCATCGCTACAGCTTCCTTGACCGCGTCCAGCGCCTCGTCCCGGCGCCCTAAGGTCGATAGGTACGTGCCGAGGTTGCTTAACGACATCGCGACGTCGGGCAGGTAGGTAGCAGGGTTGGCTTCGCCCAACTGGCGATAGATGGCTACAGCTTCCTCAGCCGTCCCCAGTGCTTCCTCCTGCCGGCCCAACTCGAACAGGAGGCCGCCGAGGTTATGCAACGACGCTGCGAGGTCAGGTAGGTGGGCGGTGGGGTTGACTTCGGCCAATCGGCGCCGGATCGCCAGGCCTTCCTGCACCCGATGCAACGCCTGCTCTTTTCGCCCTACCTCCGCCAGATGGTTGCCCAGGTTGTCTAATGACCCCGCGAGTTCCGATAGATACGCGGCGGGGCGGGCCTTGGCCAACTGGTGATAGATAGCCGTGGCTTCCTCAGCCGTGGCTAGCGCTTCATGTCGACCCCCCAATTCCACCAGGTAGATGGCGAGGTTATTCAACGATTTCGCGAGGTCGGGCAGGTGGGCGGTGGGGTTGGCTTCGGCCAATCGGCGCCGGATGGCTACGGCTTCCTCGACCGTGCTCAGCGCCTCCTCCCAGCGCCCTAACCGCGATAGGGAGGTTCCGAGGGTAGTCAACGACGCTGCGAGGTCGGGTAGGTGGGCCGCGGGCCTGGACTCGGCCAACTGACGGTGGATCGTCGCGGCCTCCTCGGCCGGTTCCAGCGCCTCCTCCTGGCGCCCCAGCCACGATAGGGAGGTTCCGAGGGTAGTCAACGACGCTGCGAGGTCGGGTAGGTAGGCGGTGGGGTTGACTTCGGCCAATCGGCGCCGGATGGCTACGGCTTCCTCGACTATGTCCAGCGCCTCTGCTCTGCGCCCCAGCTTGAACAGGAGTCCACTGAGGCTGTTGAGTGCTGTCGCGAGGTCGGGTAGGTGGGTGGTGGGGTTGGCTTCGGCCAACTGGCATTGAAGGGCCACGGCCTCCTCGACCGGATCCAGCGCCTCCTCCCAGCGCCCTAGCCCTGATAGGGAGGTTCCGAGGTTGATCATTGCTGTCGCGAGGCCGGGTAGGTGGGTGGCGCGGTTGATATCGGCCAATTGGCGTTGGAGGGCCACGGCCTCCCCGACCGGACCCAGCGCCTCCCCCTGACGCCCTAACTCCGTCAGGATGCCGCTGAGGTTGCTCAACGACATCGCGAGATCGGGAAGATGGGCCGCAGAGTTCACCTCGACCAGCCCGCGGTAGATGGAAATGGCTTCCCTGACCGGCGCCAGTGCCTCTTCCCGACGCCCCAACGCCGCTAGGAAGCCACCGAGGTTACTCAACGACATCGCGAGATCGGGAAGATTCGCGGCAGGATCGACCTCGATCAACCGTCGGTAGCCCGCAGTGGCTTCCTCGGCCACGCTCAGGGCCTGCTCGCGCTGACCGGCGTTGGCTAGTCGCCGGGCTAGGTTGAGGTGTAGGCGGGTGTGTTCGGCGGGATCGCTGGTGGCGGCGAGGCGGTGGCGCGTCAGCGTGGTGGTGATCGCGGCGGTGGCGATGTCCAGGTCGACGTGCCGGTCCTGGGGAAGCAGCGGTTCGATGGCCTCCAGCACTGCGAGGTCGACATGGGGGATGGCAGCAAGGGTGGCGAGGGCTGCGCCGCCGGCGGCTAGGGCTATCTGAGGGCGTTCACGCAATAGTGGGTAGAGGTGTGCCGGTCCCAGCGACGGCCACCGCGCAGCGGCCGCCGTTAGGAACGTCACCGACCTGGCGATGAGGTTGGCGGGCGGTTGGTCTGCCATGGCTTGGGCCAGGGTCTGTTGCAGGCGGACGGCGGCCCAGGCGTGCGGGGGTTGCTCGATGGTGCCAGCGAGAGTGATGGCGAGGTAGTCCTCGGCGAGCCGGTCTGGGTGCAACGGTTCCAGGGCAGTGGGCTGCGCTGGGTCGGTGGCAGGGTAACAGCGAGTGTGGTCGGTGATTACTCGCGGAGCGGGTAGTTCGTGTTCCATCTTGTCGAGCAGCATGTGGGCGTCAAGGTCGGAGATGGGGCCGGTCAGCACGGCGGTGAACGCGGTTCGGGCCATAACGCTGGGCGGGGTCTGGTAGTCCAAGCCCCTGATGCGTTGCTCGTAGAGCCGTTCCCAATGTAGATGTTCCCGGTCGAGCAGGTAGCTGGTCAGGTTGTGCGGATCGCTTGGCGGCCGGCCGCCGGTAGCGTGTGCATCAACGCCCACCAAGGCTGCCACGTGCAGGGTGAGCGTGAGGCCGAAGTCGGGGTGCTCCAAGCTTGTCGGTGCTCCCACCACGGCGGGGTCGGGCAGGTCGTAGAGGGCAGCGAAACTATCCCGGGCCGCAGTGAACATCTGCTGGCGGGCGCCGTCGCTGTCAGCGATCGGCGTGAGTGGCTGCAGAGAGGTGTCGGCGTGGAGCTGTGGGTCGGCGAGGGCGGCGCGCAAGGCGGGCCAAGAGGTGGCGGTACGGCTCAGCAGTAGCACACGAGTGGGCAGCAGTTGATACAGCAGCGAATTGCGCAGTAGGAAGGTCAGCGCACTGCTCGTCCACCGGTCGGCGTAGTCCACGATCAGCAGCACCCCCTGATGCCCATCAAGGCGCAAATCCTGACTGGCCGGCGAGGACCGCACTGCACCGACACCGTGGATCGCGGTGACGACCTTCCACCGCTGCTGGACAGCGGTCTCCGCTAAGTTGGCAGCCAATCGGGTCTTACCCTGGCCACCAGGAGCGGATAGCCACCGCACCGCCAGCCTCGGCTCGCTGGTCAGCCACTCGTTCAGATTCCGGAACTCCTGCTGACGGCCAGTGAACGCCACGACCTGGGCGCGCGCGTTGAGCATCCGGCTGGGCAGCTGCCGCAGCCACGTGCGATCCGGCACCGCGGGCGACTGGTGCTGCTCCAGCAGATACAGCGGAGTTCCGTCACTAAACACGTGCAGATCAGCACCGATCACCCCGTAGGCGAATCCAGCTACGGCAGTAATGTTCTGTGTTGCGCCCGCTAGCCCGCTCACTGATCAGACCGCCCACCGTCCGGACCTTGCCCATTAGGTGTCGAGCGCGGTGGTGTGAGTGCCGGGTGGTTGATGATGTTGCCGAACATCGCCCCTTGCGCGGTCGCGCCGCCCGCAGTGGCGGTCACGTTCTGCACCCACTGCTGCTGAACGACGGGAAGCTGGGGCCGCAACTCGTCACGCAGTTGCTGTATTGCCTCCGCCAAGTCGGGGTTCTCCTCCAACAGATCTGCCAGCCGGATCTGCCAGCCAGGTAGCAGTCGCTGCCGGGCCTGCTCTCGCTGGTCCGGCGTAGCCGCCTGCACCTCACTCTGCAACGCGTCCAACCGACCCGCGACGATCGCCTCGCGGCGCTGGTCACCGCGGGTCAACAGCCGAGCAAACCCCGAACGGGCGTACCCCCATGCGTCGGTGGCCGCTGCCGCGACTAACGTCGTCGCAGCAGACGTGGCCAATCCCAGCAGTACAGTCGCGTCCAAATCTCATCCCCCTCGAACTCGGTAGTTACGCCTATCCCTACTGACGTCAGCGCATCAGATCAATGCCACAACTAACATCCGACACCACCCAAACCGATCATGATGCCGAGAACCGGCGGACGGACCGTCTCCTGACCGAACCGCACCTTGCCCCTCGTCCAGTCGAAGCAGCGCCATCCAGGCGTGCATCTCGCCAGAGGTAGCACGGGTTTGCTGGACATGAGGCATGCCGTCGCCCGGCAATAGGAATCCGGTACGCGGTAGCCCTGCACAGATCAATTTCACCCGGGCTCTGGGCCTTTCATTGGTCCGCTACGGATGGTTGCATCACCGTCCGTGACACGAACCATCCTCACGGTCGGTCGGGGGTTACCGATCAGATCCGTCGAACTCGAAGCCAGTGGTGGCGAGGTGGTGTTCGGTGTCGGAGGCGATCGCCTCGAAGCTCGTCCGGTTGGTGCCGCAGATGAGCAGGCCGGTGCCGACGCGGGCGGCCAGTAGGAGTCGTCGTTCGCCGGCGGTGAGGCCGAACGCATCGCCGACGGCGTCGATGGTTTGTGGGGCCTGTTTGAGGAGCACCTGGGTGGCGGCGTTGGCGACGACGGCGTGGCCGAGGTCGGTGCCGAGGACGTCGTTGACGTCCTGGGTGATGACGGTCAGTCCGGCGTGGCGTTTGCGGGCGGCTTTGGACATCCGGAACAGGAAGCGGGCGCCTTCGCCGTCGCGCATCAGTAGCCATGCCTCGTCGACGACCACGAGTCGGCGGGTGGTGGTCGTGGTGGGGGCGTCGACCTGACGCCAGATCGCGTCGAGTGCCAGGAGGGTGCCGACGGTGCGTAGTTCGTCGGGCAGTTGCCGCAGTGACCACACGACCAGGTGCCCGTGGAGGCGGGTGGTGGAGGGGCTGTCGAACAGGTGGGAGAAGGAGCCGTGTACCCACGGTGCGAGGCGGGCGGCGAGGTTGGTGGCGGCGGGGTCGGTGTCGGCGTCCAGGCATCCGGTGAGGTCGCGTAGTAGTGGTGCGGGTCGGTGGTGGGTGGCCGGGTCGGTGGTGATCCCGGCGTGGCGGTAGACGGCGAGGATCGCGCGGTCCAGGGCGGCGCGTTCGGCCGGTGGTGGCTGTTGTCCGAGGAGGACGGCGATGAGGGTGTGGAGGAACAGTCCGCGGCGGGTGAGCACGTCGGGGCGGGTGTCGCCGGTGGGTAGGTCCAGTGGGTTGATCTTCACGCCGGGGGCGCCGAGACGGACGAGGGTGCCGCCGACGGCGTCGGCGAGGCGTAGGTATTCGTCTTCGGGGTCGATGACGGCGACGTGTACCTGTTGGTAGAGGTTGCGCAGGATCTCCAGCTTGACGAAGTAGCTCTTGCCGGCGCCGGAGCGGGCCAGGACGACGGAGTTGTGGTTCTCCTGTGTCCAGCGGTCCCACCACACGATGCCGTGGGAGTCGGGGTTGACGCCGTAGAGGACGCCGCCTTCTGCGGGTGGGTCGCCGGGTAGTGGGGCGGGTAGGTCCGCGCTGGCGAGGGGGAACGCGGCGGCGAGGGCGTGGGTGTCCATGGTGCGGCGCATCTGCAGCGAGTCGGTGCACAGCGGCAGGGTGGTGCTCCACCCGGCGAGGTGGCGCCACGTGGCCGGTTGCACCTCGATGAGGGTGGACGCGGCGGCGGCTTTGACCTGCGCGCATGCCTGGAGGAGTTCGTCTTCGGTGCGGGCGTGCACGGTCAGGTAGAGGCCGACGCGGAACAGTTTCGCCTGCCCTCGGGCGAGGCGTTGAGCGAGGTCGGCGGCGTCGTGGGCGGCGGCGTCGACGTAGGGGTCGGTGAGTTTGCCCGACTCGGCGTCGGCGCGGCGGCTGGACTCGTAACGGGCGCGTTGGGTGCGTAGCCGGGTCGCGGCGACGGGTGCGGGCAGCGGGTCGATGTGCAGGGCCAGGTCGAGTCGGCCGGGCCAGGACAGCAGGGGTTCCAGCCAGGCGTGGCCGACCTCGGCGGGGTAGCCGGTGACCACGAGGGTCGCGGTGTAGGCGTCGCCGACGCGCAGCATCCGCGGGGTCACCTCGACCGAGGCGGGTGCGACGGCGCCCGCCAGCGACGACGTCCGGCGGGTGCGGGCGCGGGAGTGGGTGGGGGTTCTCATCGCGGTCCTTTCATGCAGGGGTCGGGGCCGGTGATGACGGTGTCGGGGGCGGCGAGTGCGCCGGGTCGTGGCGGCCGGTAAGGGTCGGCGGCGGCGGCGAGGGCCGCGGTGACCGCCGCCCCGTTCAGGGCGCGGGTGGTGACGCCGAGACCGGACAGGGTGCGGGCGGTGTCGTCGGCGCGCCGGCGGGCCGTGTGATCGCCCCGGTCGGTGGTGGTGGCGCGGGTGACGATGAGGACCTGCCGGCGCAGCGGATCTGTGCGGGTGGCGAGGTCGTCGAGGAAGCGGGCGTGGTCGCAGGCCGCGTCGGTCAGCGCCGGATGGGCGAGCCGGTCGGCTGCCTGGGACAGGGTGCGGGCGGCGGAGTGCAGGTCGACCGGTTGGGCGGACACGACGATCTGCGTCGGTGTGGACAGGCTGTTGAGCCAGCGGCCGAACGCGTCGACCAGGGCGGCCTGCTCGTCGTCGGTGCGGAGCGCGAGGTTGACGCTGGTCGCGGCGACCATCGCCGCCCGCGTGGCGCCGAGGTGGATCTCGCCGCCGTCGTCGATCGCATCGGCGGGCAGGGTCAGCGGCGCCGGCATCATGATGCGGCTCTTCGGTGCCTGTACCCAGTACGGGGTCGTGGCGGTCGTGTCGGTCGTCGACAGGGCGCGGGGTGCCCGGGTGTGGCGGATGGCGTGCAGCAGCCACACGTCCAGCGGTAGGCCGTCGCGGCGGCCGAGGGCCAGTCCGATGACGAGCCCGCCGAGCACCACGCCGACGGCGACGAGGACCGGCCCGGGCATGACGGTGTGCAGGGCGCGCCAGAGGGCGTAGAAGGTGAGGGCTCCGGCGGCGACGATGGCCAGTTGGTGGAAGGTCAGGCCGTAGGCGACCTTGTCGGGGGCGTCGACGTCGGCGGGCATGCGCGTGCGTGCCGGGCCGGTGTCGGGTTCGGGGGTGCTCATCTGACGGTCCTTCGCAGGGTGGAGAGTCCGGGGACGGTGCGGGTGAGCTGCTGCACCACGACGACGCGGGCGGCGGCGCCGAGCATCGCGGTGGTGCCGTGTCCGCTCTGGCCCGCCCAGCGGGCCATCAGTGCGGGGATCTTGACGGTGGTCCACAGCAGGACCACGACGACCAGGAGGTTCAGGGTGCCGCCGGGGTCGGCGGGCATCCCGAACACGGGCAGCATGGTCGCCGGGTCGAGCAGGACCTGTTCTCCGGCGGTGAGGAAGAACGCCTGCGCGACGGGTATCGCCAGGCAGCCGGTGTAGGCGCGCCACCACAGGCGGGCCAGCGGGTCGGTCTGCGGCAGGGCGTGGCAGGCCAGGGCCAGTGGGGCGATGGCGGTCAGGACCAGCAGCGCGACGAACCGGCCGATGAGTTGGACCGCGGTCGTCGCGATCAAGATCGTGATGATCAGGGCCAGGACGAGGAACAGCAGGGGCACGGCCCGGTCCTGGGCGGCGGTGAGGTGGGTCTGGATCGCGGTGAACGTGCCGTCGCTGTCGTAGCCGTCGGCGACGGCCGCGGTCAGGGCGTTGGTGAGGTCGATGAGCTGGGCGCAGACCAGTTGGGAGAAGTGCGCGGCGGTGAATCCGACGACCAGTCGGGGCAGGAGGTCCTTGGCCGTGTAGCGGGCCTGTTCGTCGCCGCCGGCGACCATGATCAGGATTCCGGCGGCGACGAACGCCAACACGAACACGGCGTCCACGATCCACACCGATCGGCCGGCGAGCGCCTGCACCTGCGGCAGCGCGGTGACTCTCGGGGTGGTGAGCAGGACACCGGTGATGAGGTCGAAGATCGCGTCGAGGCACGCCAGGACCGCGGTGGTCATCCAGCCGAGGATCTGGTCGAGCATCCACACCGTCATGGGTCAGCCCCCGACGATGCCTCGGACGACCTGCAGCAGGACCGGCGCGAGGACGGCCAGGCCGTAGCCGACCAACGCGTTACGCAGGGCCAGCTTCGCTTTCTCGACCTGGGACGGGTCACCGCCCGCGGTGGCCCAGTACACGCCGGCCAGGACGAGGAAGAGGGTGGCGAGCGCGGCGAGGATCCCCATGATCCACATGCGGAGGTTGGTGATGACAGCGGGCAGCGAGTTCGCCGCCAGCTCCACGGCGGCGCCGGGGCCGGCGTACGCGGCGCCCGGGAGGGCGAGTGTCAGGGCGAGGCCGGCCGCCGGTACGGCGACGCGCAGCGCGACCCGAGCGGCGCGTCGGAGGGGATGCGGGGTGCGGGACATCAGGGTTGCCCTTCCCGCCCCACCCCGGGACGTCCCGTGGTGGGGCGAACTGCGTAGGCGGTTGGGACAGGACCGCCGCCGGGCGCAGGAGGCGACCGAACCGCGTCGGCCCCGGGAGGAGCTGGTCCTCCCTCATGGGTGGTTGCGGTCGTCGATGTGGTGTCAGCGCATCTCGTGGCGCGGCACCCGAGGCACACGATTCGGGGGTGCTGCCTGTGTCGCCCGGCGGCGGGCGGGATCGGCGAGCGGTACGGCTCGGGACGGTCCCGCACCCCCGAACCGGGTCTTGTGGGCTCTGGCGAACACTTGCCGCGCTCACACCCACCCACACATGCGGGCTGCGGACTCACCGCCCTGCTCAGCGCACCTGCCACCACCCCGTGTCACCTGTTTCGCGCAATGAGCCACCTGGTCGGCTGTGAGGTCCCGTGAGTGCGGACGGGGCGCGCTCACCACCCTTGACAGTCCTCGGCGTCGGCGACGCGCTCTGAGGTCGGAGACGGTGGTGGCCCGACGGTCAACACCGTCGGGCCACCACCGGTACGCGCCTCGGTCAGGCCGGCACCGGAGCCGACGTGTCGGCGGTGTGCCGGGCGGCGGTCGTGGCGCGGCCGGCACGACGCTGCGCGCTGTGCGTGGCGCGCCTGCGCAGCCGCGCCACGGTCTGCGGCGACGCGACACCGGTCAGCAGACCGTCGGCCAGGGCGTCGGCGAGCCGGTCGTCGATACGCGACAGCCGCATGCGCAGCGCGTCCGGGCTGACACCGATCGCGGCGGCGATGGGCTCGATCGCCCGACGGCCGAGCCGCACGTCGATGTAGGCCCGCTCATCTCGTGCGTCGAGGATCCCGAGGGTCACCGCCCGGCGGACCAGCAGGTCCGGATGCCCGTAGGGCACGCTCGGGCTACGGGCGCCGAGCGCGACGTGCTCGATGTCCTCCACCGCCAGATACGCCCGCTGCCGCAGCCGCAGGTCACGCCCGGCACGCCACGCCGCCTTACACACCCCCGCATACGGCGCGGGTCGGGTCAGGTCCAGCCGGTCGCGGAGCGCGGTCAGGAACCCGGTCAGGATCTCGGCGTCCACGTCCGCCGGATCACCGTCGTAGCCCTCACCCAGCCGCGCCGCGTACCGCCGCAGCGCCGGCAACGCCATACCGACCGCGGCGACGACCCACTGCGGCCCGTCGAGCCGGGCCCGACGGATCAACTCCCGCCACACCTCGTCGCGCGCCGTGTAGGCCTGCGGACGTCGCAGCAGCCAGTCCCGCAGCTCCGGCAACGGCATCACCCGCGCCGGCAACCCCGTGGCGGTGCCGAACGCCGCGCAGTCCAGCGCCAGCGGCGCGGGCTCACACGTCAACGCGGCGAAGGCGGTCGCCGCCGCGTCCAGCGCGGACGACGGCCAATCCCTGGACACACTCATGACAACACTCCCGTGACAGCGAAGGGCGGTATCGGTGCCGCCCGGCCGGTGTCGTCACGGCAGGCGGTGACATCGATTCCGCCACGAGGGCCTCACACGGCTCTGACAACGCCACCCCCTGGGCGCCCGACGGCGGCGGCTGTCAGAGGTCGGATCACTGTCACGGGCAGAGCGGACATCGACGGAGGCTGCTGACAGCGGATCCGGGCAGGGCGACTGACCTGCCCTGTGACACCGTGACAGACCCTGTGAGAGCGCCTCTGTCGCGGCGCCGTGTCACAAACGGGCTCCGGCACGCGAGGTCGTGGCGGCGGCTGTCATCGTGTCGGTCCCGGACGAACGGCGGTGACAGCCGGTCCGATCACGGTGCTTCTGTCAGCACCCGGCGCTGTCAGCACCCTGCCGCCGGCCGCGAACCTGTGACATTCCCGGGCGGCGGCCATCGCCCGCGAGGCCGGAGGCTGTGCCAGGGCCGGCGACATCGGCGCTGTGACACCAGAACAGGTTTCACCGCGCTGGTCGGCTCTGTGGTCCACCACTAGGGTCACGCACCCCTACCGGCTGCGGATCGCCTGGCGGCGCAGCAGACGTTCAGGCGGCCACGCTGTCGAGCGGATCTCTCACGTCTCCGTGCGTTTGCCGCGCGTCGCCCACCCTTCCCGGGCGGCAGCTCTCATCCGGCCCTGAATGGCCGTCAAGATACGGGGCACCTCCCGGCGGATGGGCGAGCGCCAGAAGACCGAGAAGAGGACGATCCAGACCGCCGCGAGGGTCGAGTCGACTGCGAAGTCCCGCCGGTCATACCCCCCGATCAGCCAGAAGGCCTCGACCAACGGCGACAGGACAAGACAGAAGATCACGGCCAACACCGCGGCCGCAGCGGCCGGAAAGCGGTCAGAGGACCGCGCACCGGGCGTCCCTCGCTCATAGAACGACAAGAACAGGATGAGCAGAACCACACCCATCACCGAGTCGAACACCGTGTACGGGCCATCGGCCGCGCTGACGGAGATCACTCCCGCTACGCCGACTCCCGCTACCGCAGCCTGATCCACAGTGAACGCCACGCCGATCACGGTAAGCCACACGCTCCACCGGAAACGCTCACGACCGAGCGACGCAACCCAGTATCAGTAACAACAAACAGGACTAGCTTGGTGCAGCAGCTCCCTGAGCTCGCCTGCCGAAAGCGGCAGCTCGGCCAGCTTCCGTCACGACATGTGGAGGCGGGATCGAGAGAGATCCGTATCCGTCGCCTCACAGAAACGGACCGGATAGCGGGTGAGCGCACTTCAGCCGCACCTCGGGCGTGTCCTGCCGATCATGGATCTGCACTGCTGGTCATGACATGCTTCGGCCATGTACTGGACCGAGGATCGCCGGCGTTTTCAGCGTCTGGTCGAGGCGCTGTCTGGACGGGCGGATGCACAGGCTGAGGCTGAGATTGGTGCACCCCTGGATCCGCGGCTCGCGGACTCGATGGTGGATGTGATGGCGGGCGAGGAGCAGCTCGGGCTGGACACGCTCTGCGTCAACGTCCTCGACTACCGGGTGCGGCTGACAGGTGAGGAGTACGCGGCGATCACCGATCTCGCTGGGCGTTGGGATCTCGACTTTCGGGTGATCGATGGACTGAACGCGCTGGTGATCTCGGATGACGCATCCGAGTGATCATGAAAGCCAGACGATGGCGGCGATGATGACGAGGCTGGTCCGGCAGGTCTCCCACGGTCCGAAGCGCTCCGGCAGTTCACGCCACGGCGCGCCCATGCGCCGCTTCCACAGGATCCCGTTGATGACCTGGCGATGATCCCGCCACCGCCCCCGGGCACCGCCCAGCTCGGGCAGCAGCGGCGCGATCACCGCCCGCGCCTTATCGGTCAGCTCACCGCGACGCACCGCTGGCACATGGTCAACGATCAACCACTAGAAGATCGGCAGGACACGCCAGTCTCGCGGCCGGGGGACCGCCCAGCCCTACGTCTGTCAGGCGTTGTGAGTGGCTGCGAGCGGAACAAGTGTTCGTCACGGCTCACAGGGCGCGGTTCGGGGGTGTCAGCGCTTCACGGCGCGGCGCGGAGCCGACATCCACATGAGCCAGCACCCGCCGCACCCTCAGACCGGCCACCAGCCGCCGGCCGACCCCACACTCATCGACCTGATCGCCGGCGACCCGCCGGTCCCGATCACGGTCTGGCGCACGGCCCGCACCGACGCCGACGCCCACACCAGCCTGCCCACCCGCCTCGCGTACCGCCTCGTCGCCGCCTACAGCCGGCCCGGCGAGGCGGTCGTCGACCTCACCACCGACCACGCCCTCACCACGATCTGCGCCACGGGCGGTCGCCGCCACCACCGGGCCTGGTTCACCGACAGCTCCACCCTGATCATCAGCCCCACCACCACCGAGCCGCCCCCAGCGTCGGGGACCACCCCGGTCACCGGCACGCCGGTGCCGGACACCGACGGGGGCGAGGACCCGCCTGAGCTGGGCGCGTGGTTCGGCGACGACCTCACCGACTGCGACCACCCCGATACCGGCGCCCCCACGCCGCCGCACGACGGTCGGCGGGACGCGGCGACCAGCCTGGTGGTCGCGTGCTGGCCGCTGCACACGGCGGACACCACCGCGCGGGTCCGCCTCGCCTGGCTCCTCGCGGCCTGCGCGCGGCTGCTGCGCCCCGGGGGATGCCTCGTCCTCGTCGTCGGTGTGCCCGCCGGGACGCAGCCCACGCCGGAGGACTTCGGTCCGCTGGTGACCGCCGCGGCCGCCGCCGGCCTCGGCTACCTGCAGCACATCGTCGCGGTCGAGGCCGACACCGACGGCGACCAGTTCGTCTACCACGTCACCGACGAGGAACTACTCACCCTCGCCCACGACACCGCGCGGTGGCAGGTCGCGCACCTGCGGGTCCACGCCGACCTGCTCGTCTTCACCCCCCACCCCGACCACACCGCCGAACCCCGTGCCCGGCGAGGCCGCACCGGAGGTGACGGCCATGCCTGACCCCACCACCACACCCTCCGGACAGGACCCCGTCGTGGGCGGGAACGACCACGGCGGGCACCGCGAGAACGAGGGACGCCACCGCGCCGACCCGGACGACCTGTCGGTCTGGGTCACCGCCCAGGCCACCGGCCCCGTCCAACGACGCGGCCGGTACGTGCCGGAGTCGGTCAAGCACCCGGCCCGGATGCTGCCCGCGATCGCCGCCCACGCCGTCGACGCCTACACCCGCCCCGGCGACCTGGTCCTGGACCCCATGTGCGGCATCGGCACCACCCTCGTCGAGGCCGTCCACGCCGGCCGCGACGCCTTCGGCATCGAGTACGAGCCCCGCTGGTCGAACATCGCCGACGCCAACATCCGCCACGCCCACGACCACGGCGCCACCGGACGGGCCTCGGTCATCCGCGGCGACGCCACCCGCCTCACCGCCCTCGTCCCCGCCGCGCTGACCGGGCAGGTGGCGCTCGTGGTCACCTCCCCGCCCTACGGGCCGACCGTGCACGGCCTCGTGCGGCCCGGCGAGCACGGGGTCGTCAAGTACGACGACCGGTACAACGACGGCCACGACCGCGGCAACCTCGCCTACCGCGACCTGACCGGCCTCGCCGACGGATTCACCCGCATCCTGACCGGCTGCCACACCCTGCTGCGCCCCGGCGGGGTCGTCGTGGTGACCGCCCGACCCTGGCGCAAACGCGGCGAACTGGTCGACCTGCCCAGCGCCGTCATCGCCGCCGGCCAGCGCGCCGGGCTCGTCCCGACCGAACGGTGCGTCGCCCTGCTCGCCGCCGTCCGCGACGGGCACCTCGTCGCCCGACCGTCGTTCTTCCAACTCCAACAGGTCCGTAAGGCCAGGGCCGGCGGAACACCGATGCACCTCATCGCCCACGAAGACGTCCTGATCTTCACCAAGGCCGCCGAGGACGGGACCGGGGTGGTGCAGTGACCGCACCCACCTACCGTTTCCTGTCCCTCGGCGCCGGGGTGCAGAGCACCACGCTCCTGCTGCTGGCCGTCCACGGGACAATCCCCCGCTTCGACGCGGCGATCTTCGCCGACACCCGGTGGGAACCACGACCGGTCTACCGGCACCTACACCACCTGACCAGCATCGCCGCCCAGGCGGGCATCGACGTCGTGCGCATCGGCACCGGCGACATCCGCGCCGACGCCCTCGACCCCGCACACCGGTTCGCGAGCATGCCCCTGTTCACGCTCGGCCCCAACGGCGAGCGGGGAATGGCCCGACGGCAGTGCACCTCCGAATACAAGATCAAACCGATCAAGGCAGAAGTACGGCGCCGCCTCGGTCATCCCCATCCGCGGCGGGTGCCCGCCGGAGTCGTCGCCGAGATGGCCATCGGCATCTCGGTCGACGAGGTCCACCGCGCCCGCGACGCCGACGTCGGCTACATGCGTAACGTCTTCCCGCTGCTCGACCTGGGCTGGCGACGAACCGACTGCCTGAGTTTCCTGGCCCGGCACGGTCTCGCCGACACCCCGAAGTCGTCGTGTGTGGGGTGCCCGTTCCACGACGACGCCTTCTGGTTCGCGCTGCGTGAGCACAGCCCGCAGGAGTGGGCCGACGCGGTCGCCTTCGACCACGCCATCCGCGACGGCTCCGCCCGGGCCAACGCGGACGGGCATCCGCTGCGCGGGCAGTTCTTCCTGCACCGGCAGCGGGTGCCGCTCGACCAGGTGGTCCTGCGCCCGCGCTCCCGGCCGGGGGATACGCCGGGCTGCGGGCCGTGGACCTGCCCCCACGACGCATCGACGACCGGCCACGGGCTCGGGGAGGTGGCGTGAGCGGTGCGCAGACCACTGCCCCACGAATCGGATCCCTGTGCAGCGGGTACGGCGGTCTCGACCTGGCCGTCGAGCTGGTGCTCGGCGGCCGGCTCACCTGGTACGCCGAAACCGACCGGCACGCCGCCACCGTCCTGGCCCATCACTGGCCCGGCGTCGCCAACCTCGGCGACATCCGCACCGTCGACTGGACGCGGGTCCCGCCGGTCGACATCGTCACCGCCGGATTCCCCTGCCAGGACATCAGCAACGCCGGCCGACGCGCCGGCATCACCGGCGCACACTCCAGCGTCTGGAACCACGTCGCCGACGCCGTTCGCATACTTCGACCCCGGCTGCTGTTCGTGGAGAACGTCGCCGCCCTCCTACGGCGAGGACTCGACGTCGTCCACCGTGACCTGGCCACGATCGGGTACGACACGAGCTGGCTATGCCTACGCGCATCCGACGTCGGCGCCGCCCACCGACGCGACCGACTGTTCCTGCTGGCCACCCCCACCCCACCGCGGGGAGGAGGTGCCGACGTTGCCGACACCCTGCGCCCGTGACGGTAAGGGCCCCGGCCACCCCTACGGTCTGCCGGACCTGGTGGAGCCGACCGGCACCCGCCACGGCCTGCTACCGACACCGACCGCGGTCGGCTACGGGTCGAACATGTCCCCCTCGGCGGGGGCGGCCCGCCGGCCGTCTCTGTCCGGCGTCGCCTCGAAGCTGCTGCCGACGCCGCGGGCCAGCGACACCGGCACCCCCGGCCGGCGGGCCGGCACCGGATGGCGGCCACCGTTGTCGCAGGTGCTGCTGCCCACCCCCAGGGCGACCGACGGCGTCAAGGGCTGCCCCGGGCAACGCGGGTCGCACGGTGACCTCACCCTGCCCTCGGCAGCCGTGCGGGTTCCGGTCCGGACGCTACCCACGCCACGTGCCTCCGACGCGCACGGGCCCGGCAGGCACGGCGACGGCGGAGCAGACCTACGCACCACCGTCACCGGACTGGGCCGGCCCGACGCCGACCGGTGGGGTCCGTACGCCGCAGCGGTGGCCCGCTGGGAGCTGCTGCTCGACCGTCCGGCACCGGCACCGACCCAACCGGGACGGCACGGCAAACCGGTCCTCGCGCCGCCGTTCGTGGAATGGCTGATGGGCCTCGACCCGCACTGGGTGACCGATCCGACGCTCGCGGTGCCGCGCACCGCCGCGCTGCGGGTCCTCGGTAACGGCGTCGTCCCCCAACAGGCGGCCGTCGCGTTGCGGCTGCTGCTGTGCCCACACCGGTGGGCGGTGCCGGCATGACCGATCCCACCAGCCTGGACGACTACCGATATCGGCGACTCGGCCCGGTCGAGCTGTATCTCGGCGACGCCTGCCGGGTGCTCGCCGCGATGCCCGACGCCAGCGTCGACTGCGTCGTCACCAGCCCACCGTTCTGGGGGTTGCGTGACTACGGCACCGGCGCCTGGAGCGGCGGCGACCCGGCCTGCCCGCACCCGCTCGGCCGGACCCGCCGCACCGACGGCATCACCTGCCCGGCCTGCCGCGCCCGGTGGGTCGACCCGCAGTACGGACTCGAAGCCACCCTGGACGACTACCTCGACAACCTCGTCGCGGTCTTCGAGCAGGCCAAACGAGTCCTCACACCGACAGGGACCTGCTGGGTCAACCTCGGCGACTGCTACAGCAGCGCCGCAGGCGGCCTCAAGGCCGGTCGGCCGCAACCCGGCGGGTTGCGACCCGCCAGGCCGCGCGTCCAGGACATGCTCCCTCCGAAAAACCTGGTCGGGGTGCCCTGGCGGGTCGCCTTCGCCCTGCAATCGCGCGGGTGGTGGCTGCGCAACGCGGTCATCTGGGCCAAGAGCAACCCGATGCCCGAGTCCGTCCGCGACCGCCTGTCCGCCAGCTACGAACTGTTGTTCCTGCTCACCCGATCCCACTCCTACTACTTCACCTCGACCCGATTCGGATCCCGCTGGCCAGACCGCAGGCCGCTGACGGAACCCGGATCATCGGCGGATCCCGCAAAGGCCGCACCGGCGGGATCGGGGCGACCGCACGCCGCCGCGGTACCACCGCCTACGGCGCCGCCAAGTACGGCGCGGAGGAGAGTCGGGTCGAGCCTCGGGCCGGGCGGGGAAACCTCGTTCCGCTCGGCCACGCCCACACCGCCGCCCATCCGAAGGGACGCAACCCAGGCGACGTGTGGCGGATCGCGACCCGCCCCTACCGGGGATCGCATGTGGCGCCGTTCCCGATCGACCTGCCGCTGCGGGCGATCGCGGCCGGCTGCCCGCCCGACGGCGTGGTCCTGGACCCGTTCTCCAAAACGCATACGTTCCAGCCAAGGTGTGCGAGTTGCTGCCTTCTGTCCACAGGTGGAACCGAACGACGTCTCGGCGTGGCGCCTCGGGCTCCAATGGCTTCGTTCCTGTGAACGGGGTTCTGGCGCATGTTCCGTGAAGACAGCCAGCCGGTCATGCGCCGGTTCAAGGACTCGGATTCTTTGCTGAAAGGCTGAGCGGTGACCGCCCTAGGCTGATAGTGGGTTCGGGCCGAGGAGGAGGAGGAGTCGCATGCTGGAAGTGCTGGTGACGGTGGGTCTCGGTGCTCTGGGCAACATCATCGCGGACGCCGTCGCGGCGACCGGCGCGCATCAGCACAACCGTCGCGACCCCGAACGGGTGGCTCTCGGCCACGTGTCCGCGAGAGCGCTGTCCACCGCCTTCGCCGCCGCGTGCCACGAGGACCTCGCGGCGTCGCCGGAGTGGATGGACGCCGTGGCTGCGGACTGGGGGCCCGTCTTCACCGCCGATGTCGCCGAGCGCCTCATGGCGGTGATCGCCGCGCCGTCACCGGAGAACCAGCGGCTGTTCGGCGAAGCGCTCCGGGACGCCCTGCGCGACGCCGGCCGCGACCCGGACATGCTGGAACAGACCCTGTCGATCGAGGAGTTCGTCCACGCGTTCCCGCAGCACCTGTGGCAGGAGCTGACACGCGCCGCGGTCACTCAGTCCGACCTGCGCGACCTCGCCCAGCTGCTCTACCGACGGCGCGCCGATCACCACGACGCGGGCCTCGAACCGGCCGGCCCCCGTCAGCGCCGACGTGACCTGCTGGACTACCTGCGCGCCGTGCTGCGTGACACCCGCGGCACCCTTCCCCCGTTCCTGCCGCACGACCGGGCCGCGCACCTGCACCAGCGGGTGCGGGTACGGCTCAAGGCTCGTCTCGCCGACCGCAGCTCCGGCGAGCAGACCGACCGCGCCTACCAGCCGCCGGTGGAGTTTGCCGGACTCGACGACGCCGATTCAGGGACCGAACGGTCGTGGACCGAGCTGCGGAACTCCGCCCCGTGGATCGTGGTGCTCTCCGACCCGGGACTCGGCAAGTCGTGGCTGGTTCGCAACGAGACCGTCCGCCTGGCGATGGAGGCGCTGCAAGCCCTCGACGAGGACCGCGACGCCGTCGTTCCGGTCCCGATCCGGGCGGACCAGCTAGCCGAGGTGCTAGGACGATCCCTCGGCGACGCCGCCGCCCGGCACGCCGTCAGCCAGGATCAGCTCGCCGAGCGGTCGCAGACGTACTTCGCCGAGCAGGTCGACGCCGGCCGTGCCGTGCTGCTCGTCGACGGGCTCGACGAGGTGCCCGACCCGGCCGCACGACAGCGGGTCCGCGCGGCGCTCGCCGCCTGCTGCCGCCGGCCCGGCGCCCCGCGGTGGCTAGTGACCAGCCGCATCGCCGGATACACCGGTATCGAGAGCCCGGACGCGGCGGAGATCGAGCTGTTGTCGCTGACCGGCGAACAGGTCGTGGCCTATGTGCACGCCTGGGGTCTTGACGATCCGGCCAGGGGACGCCTGCTCAAGGCCGTCACCGATCCCGCGGTGGCGGGAATGGCGAGGATTCCGCTGTTGCTCGGCCTGCTCTGCTCGCTGGCCGGTAACGGCCAGGACATTCCAAGGACCAGGACTGATCTGTACGGGCGGATGTTGCGCTGGTTCCTCGAACGACCACACCGTGGCCCCGACCGTTCTGGCCCGGCCGACCAGGCGCTGTTGGACCTGCTCCAAGGTGTCGCCTTCCATTTCGCGGCCCGAGGGAGCGGCTGGGCCGACCTGATGCCCGGCGACGCGCTCACCAGGATCATCCGGGAGTCGCCGATGCTGCGGGAACTGGGCGGCACCGCCGGTCAGGTTGTCGACCAGCTCGTGGTCGACCTGGGCATCCTCGTCCCCGAAGGCGACGCTTCACGGGGACGCCGCGCCCGCTACCTGTTCGCCCACCGGACGTTCGCCGAGTACCTCGTCGCCTGCTACTTGGCTGCCCTCGACGAACCGGACCGGTGGGAGATCATCGAATGTCACCTGTGGTTCGACCCCGAATGGCTCCAGGTCATCTCGATGCTCGGTGGTTTGCTCGAGGCGGACGAGGCGAGACGGCTGGTGGGTTGGCTCAGCGACCGCGACGACGACGCCTTCCGGCAGGCCTGGCTGATGGAGATCCGGGTGATCTCCGAACATCCGCAGGCCGCGGACTTGCTCACCCCGGCCGCCCGGGACACGCTGCACCAGGAACTGGACCGGGCGGTCCGGCATCCCGACCTGCGGTGGACGGTCGTGACAGCGCTGCGGGGGATCTCCGTGCCCGCGGCGGCCGTGGTCCGCCCGCTGTTGCGGCTCACCGAGGATCCGGACGAGGGCGTGCGCCTGGCCGCAGTGCGCAGTCTCGCGGCCGTCGACACACCGCCGTCGACGGCCCATCTGCTGGCCCGGCTCGATGACACGGACGAGCAGGTCGTGGTGGAGGCCGCGAAGGCCCTGGCGGGACGAACGTCGCCGTCCGTGCTACGGGCGCTGCTGGAGAGGGCTTCCGACGAGCGGTGGCGGGTGGCCGAGGCATGTGCTGCATCGCTGCGGGCCCTCCCTGTAGCGCTGCGGGTCCAGACCGTCGCGCCCTGTCTGGCCGCTGACCAGCCGGCGGCGGTCCGCGCCGCCTGCTACGCCGTGCTGCACGGCGCCGGTCCGGAAGCCCTTGAGATGATTCTCGCCGGGCTCGCGGACGAGGATCCTGACGTCTTCGTCGCGGCGGCAAAGGCCGTGAAGTCTCCGCTGCATCCGCGCGCGGAAGCCCTGCTACTGCGGCGCCTGGACACCTACTTGGCAGCGGCGGCCGCGGGCGACGACATAATCATCTGGGACGGACCAGCCGGTCATCGCCGCGACGCGGACGCGCAGGCGGCTCGCGCCGCCCTCGACCGCTGCGGATCGCAGGCACCCGGTTTCACCGCAGCCTACCTGTGCCAGGTCATCGATCGCGACGACACCCTCGATCACTTCGGCCGTGACACCGGGCCCGTCGCACCGACACCCGAACTGGTGGACGCACTCGTGCAACGACTGAGGCATCCGGGTGGCCCGCAGCACAGAGCCGCGCGGGTGCTGCGCGCGATGCGCCCGGCCGACATCGATGACGCGCTGCTCGGCCTGCTGAGCAGCGGCGACGTGGCGCTCGTCGGACCGGCGCTGGTGGCCGCCTTCGGGCGCCGTGACGAGCGGCTGGTCGCGGCGATCACCGCACTGCTCGCGGACCCGCACGACGGTATTCGGGCGAGCGCCATGGAAGCGCTCGTCGAGGCGGATCCGCCCGGCCTCGCTGAGATCCTGCCGGCCGCGCTGCGGGACAGGGCCCCGCAGGTGCGGCGGCTCGCCGTGGGCGCGTGCGCAGGCCGCGACGACACCGGGCTGACGGTCGCGTTACTCGAGCGGATCCGTATGCCCGGCGAACACGAGGGCGTGGTCGTGGCAGCGATCGAGGCGTTGCGCGGACGCGAGCAGGAGCCGGACGTCAGAGAGGTTCTGCTCGCTTGCCTGCGGGGTGAGACGGAGGTGGAGACCGAACAGCAGTACACACCGGGCAGCGGCCTCTTCGTACATTTAGGACCGTCCAGCCGTGTGGCCGCCGCAACGGCTCTGACCCAGGTCGAACCCGACGCCGTCCTCGCCGAACTGACGGCCCGGTCCGGCATGGAAAACGGTTATGTGGGCCGGGAGGTCGCGTGGGCGCTGCTGCACTGCCGGGCGCCGGGCACTGTCGAATTCCTGCTGCTGATGCGCCGGAACGGAGCCCGAAAGACCCGCATCGCCGCGCACAACGTCCTACTCTCCCGCGGCTACGAGGAAGATCTGGTGACGATTGCTGACCAGTTGGCGGCGATGCCCGCGGAGATACTGCACGACATGCTCGGGATCGCGCTGAGGCTCGGCGAACAGCACTATCTCAAGCTCTCCGGCACTGACCGCCTGCGGGTACGCCGCCAGCTGACCGCCGCGGTGACCGCCGATGAGCCGCTGACCAGATCGTGAGCGCCGGGTTCAGAGGAACGTCACCACCAGGTCAGGGTAGGCGACGACTTGGACTTGGCGGTGGGGGACCGCACCGCCGGTGTCGTTGACGACGTCGGCGATGGTGCCGACCTCGCCGAGGGAGACCGTCAAAACGCTGCGCAGCCGCATTGCGGAATACCCCCAGCTGTGCCCCGCCGGCCCGCCGCCAGATGGAGACTCACGCAATCGACAAGTCCAGCGCCACTCGGTTCGACGCGACGCACTGACGTCAAATCGGGCCGCACTATTCGTCGTGTTCCTTCGGCGGCTGATCACCAGCGCCTGGGAAGGCGTCCTCCGCGCGGTGCACGTTGCCAATGATGTAGTGCGCGGCGGCCTCCTTGGTGATCCCGATGGCCTCGGCCATCATGCGTGGGTCGGCACGCTGGGCGAGGTCGGATAGCCGGGTTTGGCGCAGAGCTTGGGGCGTGACGCCGACCTTGGTTAGTGCCCGGACGGGGAAGCCGATGGAGCATGGCCGGTTGTGCTGCCGAGTGTGGTGGGTGACGAGCAGGAATCGGTTGTCTGTGGCGGTTGTCGGACGTTGTTGAAGGCAGACGCGGATCGCCTCAACGGTCAGCGGGTCGAGCGGTACGGGATGACGCCGGTTACGTAGACGGACGGTTGCCCGGTCGAGGTCGATGTCGTCAAGGCTGAGCATCCGCACGTCCTCGTTGCTGGCTGCGTGGATGAGGCATAGCAGCCCGACGACTCGCTCGCGGGGGTCAGTATCGTCCCGCTGCCAGCGGTGCAGTAATTGCCGCTGGCGGGTGTGGTTGATCAGCAGTCCGGCGTATCCCTTGCGTTGGCTGCGGCGCAGGTGGGCGGCGGGATTGATCAGCGTGATCTTTCGGCGTCGAGTGAAGGCGAAGAAGTCTCGCAGGGCCGGGATTCGCTGGGCGGTGTTGACGGTGAGGAACGTTTCCAGATCCTCTGCGGTCACGGCAGCCCAGTCGTCGACGCCTCGGGTGTCGAGATGGTCGGCGAGCTGGAGTAGGACGTTGATGCGGTAGGCGATCGTCTTGTCGCTGAGGCTGGCCCCGCCGTACAGGAGCGGGCGGCGTTGCTGGCTGACCAGGTAGTTGACGAACTGCTGGCCGGCGGGCTGAAGCCTGGCCGGGAGGCGGTCCAGTCGTCCTTGCCGCCAGGCATCCACCGCGGCGTCGGGACCGTCGGTGGGGACGCCGTGGCGGGTGAAGAAGTCTCCGAGAATGGCTGCGGTGCTGCGGCCTCCGGGTTCGCGGCTCAGCGTCGCGAGTAGCTCGTCCGGCGTGCAGACGCCGGCGAGGATGAGTCTTTTCAACGCGTAGCAGATGTCGGATCACCTGCTTGGAATGCGATATCGCGACCCATTCGGTCGCGGCGGTGAAGAACCACGTCGGCAGTTGTCCGTTGCGGACCGAGCTGCGGTTGTCCAGCCATCGCGACAGCAGCTGCGGCTGCAGGTCGTGGCAGTCGCCGCACAATCGCAGCCGGCCGGGGGTGGCGCGTGATTGGGCACCGCAGCGCGAGCAGCTGATGGTGACGTCGGCGGCGGTGTAGCAGCGACGGCAGCGCTGGGCGGCGAAGATGCCGTTCGTGCCGCAGTCGGTGCACAGGCCCGCGCGTCGGATGTCGCTGAGTCCGGTCATGGTCAGAACGGCGGCGGGGTGCGGCCGGCCGGGCTGATCTGCTCACCGGCTGTCCGGGCGATCGTCCGGGTTTGGGTTGGTGCGATGGGTTGCGTCACCGGACTGGTGTCGACCTCGATGAGGTCGTTGGGGGTGCATTGCAGCGCGGTGCACAGTGCGGCGAGGGTCTCAAGCTTCACCTGGTTTGGCTGCTTGGTCATCAACGCGGAGATCGACGCGGAGGACAGTTCGTGTCCGGCCTTGTCGATAAGCAGTCGGCGTAGCTGCGCGCCTGTCCACACCTCGCGCTGGGCGGCTGCCATCCGCAGCCTCCACCGAATTCGCATGGCGCTACTCCTTATTCGTGCCGTGCTCGCCGGTCAACTCGTTCAACGTGGCGCTGACCGCGCTGCGGTACGCATCCTCGATGAACGTCGCGGAAGGCGTCACATAACCCATCGTGGTACCTACATGCCAATGTCCGAGCATCTGTTGAATGGCTACCAGATCGACGCCGCGCTCGTAGTTGCGTGTAGCGCAGCCGTGGCGCAGGGCATGCGGGCTGAACCCGTTCTCCCGGCCGTGTCCTTCCACCTTCAGCAGATACTTCAACCGGTTGCGGACGGTACCGCTGCTGAGCAGGCCGCCACCCTCGTCACAGAACAATGTCGGCTCGTTCTTGCGAAAGCGTGGCCGCACATCGCGCAGGTACCAGCGCAAGATCAGGTGCAGGTCGTCCAGCATCGGCACCCAGCGCGGACGCGGTCCCGACCCCTTGGCCGCTTTGCCGAACCGCACGTGCAGCTTGCCGAACGGACCGCGGTCGAAGTGCACGTCGCGGATCTCCAGCTTGGTGACTTCAGACGCCCGCAGCCCGGCGTGGTACAAGGTCCGATACAGCGCATAGTCACGCGCCCACGGCGCCCACTTGCGGGCCACGCCCATACGGGTGCGGATGAAGGCGAAGAACTCATCCATCCGCTCCGGCGTCGGAGGCACGATCGCGGTCGTGTCGTCCACATGCCGGCCAGCGTGGAACTCGTCGATCGGATCCTGCAGCCGCACCCCGAACCGCTGCTCGATCTCAACAGCGTGCCGCGCCAGAAGGTAGCGGAAGAACTGACGAAACGTCCTCACATAGTCTCGGCGCGTCACCGACCCCGTGCCCCTGGCGACCAGTGCCTCGACTACCCGATCCACGTCGGCGGGGGTCAACTCCCATGCCGTCTGGCCCGCCAACTCCAGAAACCGGTCCAGGGTGGCATTGTCGTTCTCGATCGTGAGCGCGCTGAAGTTACGCGCCACCATGCTGGAGACCCAGCCGCCGACACACCGGGCCTGAAACGCCCATGGCTGCTCGATTTCACCGGTCGCCACCGCAACCGCCACTGTTCCCTGGACGAGCCGTAGCCCTGGACGTCCGCTCATCACCGCACGCATCCCTTCGACACCCTTTGAACTTCAAGGTGCCGCCTAAAGATGCGGGCAACCGCCGAAAGAGTCACGGAGCCACACTTCCGCGTATTCCCACGGTCAAAGGCGTTGCGGTTGATTAGAACGTGTGCGTACCACGGGTGGCGCCGGCACGACCGGTCTCGCCGCGCTGCACCTCGGCCGCCGGTACCTGGGCGTCGACATCAGCCCCGCGTTCCACGACGAGGCGCTGCACCGACTCGCCCCACATCTGCCCCACCACACGCCGAGCGAGGACGGCGGGTGAGCCGCCTACACACCGTGCCGGTCACCTTCGCCCAAGCCAGCAGCTTCGTCGAGGACTGGCATCGGCATCACCGGCCGCCACGTGGACCCCAAGTTCAGCATCGGGACCGCCGACCAGGACGACGTCCTGGTCGGCGTCGCCGTCGTCGGGCGTCCGGACGCACGGATGCTCGACGACGGCCTGACGCTAACCGCAACCGCGGATATTCGAACCTGAGGAATGCCCGCACGCTGTTGCAGCGGGCCGGCAACGGATGCCGCGGCGGACTTGCCTATCCCCGTGAGACGAGCGTGAATGGGACCGGTCCCGGTCCATCGGCGTCGGACCCTGCACGCTGTTCAAGGGAAAGGACGGCCGCCGTGCACCAGATAGACATCGACGATCAGGTCCATGCGACGCTGCGTGAACTGGGCCGCACGGGGGACACCTTCAACGATGTCCTACGCGGTGTCTTGAACCTGAATCTGGAGGGACCGAGGCTCATGTCGGGTGGGCACCGACGGGCCTGGAATGCGAAGCCACCGCTCGGCGCGCTCGTACGCGCCGGAATGTTGCAACCCGGTCAGCGTCTGGTCTGGAACCGGCCGCGCATCGGTGAGCAGCACACCGTCACTGTCGATGTCCACGGCAACCTCATCACCGAGCAAGGCCGGATTTGCCCCACGCCGGACAGCGCCACCAGGGCGATCGTCGGCTATCCCGCCGCCGGCTGGCCAGCCTTCCGCACCGAGGACGGCGTCAGCCTCCAGCAGCTGCGGGAACAGCACACTGCGAGACGTGGCGACGGGGGCCACTACCGCTCGTAGCCGCAGCACACACCCAGGTCGAAGTGACCGGGGTCGCCACCGACGGCACCCGCGACGCGAACTGACTGCTGTACGCGGCGACGTGGCGGGCCGCCCGAGCGCGGGGCTACCGGCGCCTGGTCACCTACACCCAGAAAGGTCGTGAGTTCGCGATTTCCGAAGTGCTGAGAGCCATGAATTGGAGTGGCGTCAGCAGTAGCTGACTCTACATCGAGGTGCCGGTCCGGGACCCTGCGAAGGGGCGCAGCGTGCCTTGGGCCGCACGACACTTCCTGCTCCGCCGGGTGCTGAGCTTCGTGATGGCGCACTGAAGGGTGCCCCGGGTGTGTGGATGACCGCGTTTCCAGGGCGCCCTTCGTCCATAACGGCGATGTCGCCGCCAGAGGTCTGGTCAGACAAGGCCAGCAACGCTTGGTGAACAGCCTGCGCGCTGCGACCGACGTGCTGGGCTAGGCGAAGAAGTCAGCTGAGCGCGTCGATTTCAGCCGCCAGTTCGGCGGCCTCGGCCGCGCCGAGACGCCGGAAGATCTCTAGGGCCCGTCTCATGTCGGCGATACCGTCGATGACACCGGTGGCGACCGCACATCGACCAATACCCGCCGACGCCCGCGCCTCGTCGAGGGGGCTTCCTGCCTCACGGGCCAGTCGAAGTGCTTGGACGTGACATGCTCGCGCTTGCTCAGAATTGCCCGAGCTCCGCAACAGTTCCCCCTGGTAGTTAAGCACCTCGGACTCAGTCTGGCGGTCGCCGAGATCCCGGGCAATTGTCAGCGCCTTCTGCAGCAGAACGGTGGCCTGCGGGTAGTCACCAGTGAGCCGCCGCAGATTGGCCAGCTCGCAGAGGACCCAGGACTCTCCGTTGCGGTCACGGAAGCCCCGGAAGACGGTCAGTGCACGCTCCAACAGGGCACCGGCCTGCAGGTAGTCACCAGCCAGCCGCCAAATTCTGCCCAGCTCGGCGAGGGTCCAGGCCTCGCCGTGGCGGTCAGCGATATCCAGGCGAATGGTCAGCGACTGCTCCTGTAGGGCGGTGGCCTGCGGGTAGTCACCGGTGAGCCGCCGCAGATTGGCCAGCTCGCAGAGGACCCAGGACTCTCCGTTGCGGTCACGGAAGCCCCGGAAGACGGTCAGTGCACGCTCCAACAGCGTAGCGGCCTGCAGGTAGTCACCGGTCAACCGACGAAGGCAGCCCAGCTCGGTGACTGTGTACGCCTCGCCGTGGCGGTCACCAATGTCCAGATGGATGGTCAGCGCACGCTCCAGCAGGACGGTGGCCTGCGGGTAGTCACCGGTCGCCACCCGCAGGTTGCCCAGCTCGCTGAGGGTCCAGGCCTCTCCGTTGCGATCACCGAACCCCCTGACGATGGCCAGGACGTCGGTCTGGAGGGCTATGCCGTCGGTCCATGGACCGTCTTGGCGGAGGAAAGCGGCGAAGCTGGCGGCCAGGTCGACGGTGCGGGCGTGTTGGCTGTGCCGGCGGGTGTAGGCGACGCAGGCGGCCAGGTTAGCGCGTTCGGCGCGGAGCCATGCTGCGGCTTGAGCTTGGTCGGGTAGGTCTGGTATGGGGCTAGTGCATGCAGGAGTGGTGGTGTGGCGGGGCGTCGTGCCCCGGCGCCGAATTCGCGTCGCGGCGATGGCGGCGGTGTGCTGGTAGAAGTCCAGCAACCGGCCGGCGGCCGCGTCGGCTTCGTCGGTGATGGTGTGGGCGCGGGCGTAGAGGTTGATCAGATCATGGAGCCGGTAACGGTGGTGAGCGGGCTGCTCGGCCAGGTGGTGGGTGTACAGGTCCCGCAGATGCCTCTGGACTGCGGTGACCGGCAAATCGGTGAGGGCGGCTGCAGCGTAGAGGTCGACATCGGTGCCCGGTGTGAGGCTCAGCAGCCGCAGAACACGTTGCTGTTCTGCGGTCAGCCGCTGGTAAGACAGGTCGAACACGGCGGCAACCCCAAGTTCCAGGCTGTCGCGGTACTCGTCGATGCCGGCGAGACGGTCCTGAGTGACTTCCAGGTCGGCCAGGACATCGGTGACACCGCCGGCCTGCCCATCGGTGCCGATACCGGAGGCGAGGACAGTGATGGCCAGCGGCAGGTAGCCACAGAGGCGAACCAGGCGGACCACAGCGGCCTGCCCGGCAGCATCGAGCCGGTGGGGGTGGACGCGGGTGAACAAGGCGACAGCCTCGGATTCGGGCAGGACTTCGAGGGGCAGAATTGTGGCCCCGTAGTCGCGGCGCAGCCCGGCCAGCCGGCGGCGGCTGGTGATCAGAACGAGACAGCCCGCTGAGCCGGGTAGCAGCGGGGCGACCTGTTCGCCGGTGGCGGCGTTGTCCAGAACGAGTAGCAGCCGCTTTCCTGCCATCCGGTCGCGCCACCGGTCCGCGCGGGCCGACGTGCCTTCGGGGATGTGTTCGGCGGTCAAGCCGGTCGCGGCCAGCAGCCCGGCGAGGACATCGCCCGGCTCGGACGGGGCCCTGTCCGGGCTGTGGGCATGCAGGTCGACAAACAGCTGCCCGTCCGGGAATCTGTCAGCCACCAGGTGCGCGACGTGGCGGGCCAACGCGGTCTTACCGACCCCAGGCATGCCATCGACCGCGTGGATGGCCACCACGCCGCCGGTGAGGGGGGTGATGGAATCGGTGATTTCCCGGATTTGCTCGCCGCGACCGGTGAACGTGGCAATGCCTGGGGGCAGGCCGTGCACCACCTGAACCGGAGCTGGTCCAGACTCCGCTGCGTACTGGTGGTGATGGACGGTGACGGGGCCGCGGAAGGTTCCCTGTGCGCCCAAGTTGACGTTCGTGGAACGCTGGGCCAGGTCGGTCGGTGCGCCGGGGATGGGTGACCCTACGCCACACCCGGCTGGGCTGGGGGGATCGAAGTGGCGCCGAAGCTGACCTGGGCGTGGAACTCGCCCGTCGCTCCCAAGTTGTTGGTGACCTGATTGATGGTGTCCCCGACATGCCCGCCGCTGATCGTTGATGTTCCTATCCGGTATTTGCCTGCCTGCCGCCCGGCCGGATCGGCTGCGGCCAGGAGCGCCTGTGCAGCGGCGAGGACCTGAGGGTCCTCACCGGCGCGGGCGATGGTGAGGGCCTCGCTGACGTCGCTCTGCCAGGCGCCGGGCTCCGCCTCGACCGCCTCCAGCACCGCATCCGACCGACCTTCCCGGACAAATGCCCGGCTTAGCAGATCCCGCAATCCGGTGTAGGCGTCTACGACCACGGACTGTGCGGCCGAGGTCACGCCGGCCGTCGTGCCGGCTGCCGCGCCGACCATCAACGCATTTAGGATCAACTCAACGTCAGACATCAAGCTCACCCTCCGTCGACCGGACTGGTCGATTGTGTCACATCTCGTCGAAAGATCGACATCGACGAGAAGTCCCGCAGCCACGACCCGATCCGGCAGGTGTGCCTACGGCTGGGCGTCCGGCGCCGGGCAAACCGTCCCGTTCTGCGCATGGCCACCGGCGGCTGCCGGCAGACGGTGCAACGGGTCAGGCGCGCAGCGTGGACGCTGGGCGGCGCCGTCGTCGTGCCGGAGGCAGGGATCGATGACGGCCCAGCCGCGGTACGACCTGACTGCCGGTCGGCGCGATGTCGGCGTTGGCGGCCCGTTTGAGCTCGTCACGGCGGGCCTTCACCTGCTGCGGCTCGTACAGCAGCAGCTCCGCCGGGGTGCAGTTCAGCACGGCGCAGAGCACGTCGAGGTCGTCTAAGCGGATCGACGTCGGCGTGGTCGTCCACAGCGCCGACATCTTGCCCGCGGTGATCTCCAGCCCGTGCTCCGCCAGCAGCCGGCGCATCTCCGTGGACTCCAGATCCCGCGTTCAGCAGCCTTCCGCCGCATCCGCAGGCGCCGCACGGCTGGCGCCGCCGACCTCGATTCCGGCATACCGACTGATCCTCGGGGCTGGCCCCGTTCTGGGCGCGCCAGATCCCCGACCGACTTTCACTGCCATTCAAGGAGTAGTCATGTCATCCGACCGACCCTCGACCTCTACATCGACTACATCGACGTCGGGCAGTGGCGCGTGGAGCCTCGACAAGGTTCGCGCGCTCGGCACGACCACCGATGTCGCCACCGCGGGCGCCATCTTCGGTCTGTCGCGGTCCAGCGCCTACGAGCTGGCCCGGTCCAACAGGCTGCCGATACCGGTCATGAGGATCGGCTCCCGCTACCGGGTGTCCGTGCCGGCCATCATCGCCATCCTCACCGCCACCGACTTCAACCGTCCACCGCAGGTGACTTGACCCGTCCCCGCGACCGAGCGTGGATCACCATCCAACGACACCCGACAATCCGATGCCCCGTGCGGCATCGGCACGAAGGAGACCTTGTTCCGATGGCCGATGGATCCATCACCAAACGCTGCGGCTGCCGCCACAACGGCAAGCGCCTCGGCGTGAAGTGCCCCAGGCTGCGCCGCGGCAACGGATGGAACCCGCACCACGGCATGTGGGCGTACCAACTCGAACTCCCACCCGACGCCACCGGGGCCAGACGGCAGTTACGGCGGGCCGGGTTCGACAGCCGCGCCGCCGCCGCCACCGAACGCGACCGCGCGCAGGCGCTGCTCGACCTCGGCGGCACCGACAGACTTCTGCGCCGTCACGTGGCCGATCTGCTGCATCGCCTCCGGCACGGTGAACCGCTACCCGACCGCGACACCCTCGCCCGCGACCTCCACACCACCCCAGCAAGCGGCGACGCCGGTACGCCCACGGCCGGTGCCGGTACGCCGTTGACCCTCGGCGTCTATCTCACCACCTGGATCACCGACGTCACCGGCCTCGCACCGGCCACCATGCGCAGCTACCGCGACCACATCAACAAGTACTGGATCCCCAAGCTCGGCGACGTACCGCTGCACACCCTCACCGCCGGGCACATCCAGTCGGTGTTCGCCGGCATCGAGGCACGCAACGCCGAGATCCTCACCGCCCGCCAAAGCACGCTGCAGTCCGTGCGGGACAGCGTCAAGGGGGTGCGGACGGTCGGACCGGCGAGCATGCACCGCATCCTGGCCACCCTCCGCAAGGCACTCAACGACGCCCGTCGCCTCTACCGGCACAGGCTCGTCGACCACAACCCGGCGGAGTCGGTGATCCTGCGCTCCGGTGCCCCACCCAAGCCGCGACTCTGGACCGCCTCCGCGGTCAACCGGTGGCGTCACACCGGCCGACGTCCCAGCCCGGTGATGGTGTGGACCCCACAGCAGGTCGGCGAGTTCCTCGACTACGTCGACGCCCACGACCTGGAGCTGTCCACTCTGTTCGACCTCGCCGTGCACCGCGGACCCCGCCGCGGTGAACTCGCCGGACTCCACGACTACGACGTCGACCTGACCGCCAACGAGTTGACCATCGTCGACCAACGCACCAGCGTCGGCTACAAGGTCATCGAGAAGGCGGTCAAGTCCGCCGCCGGTGACCGAGTGGTGCCGCTGGCCAAGGACACGGTGGCGGGGCTACGCGAGTACCTCACCCGGCGCGCCGCCTGGAAACTCTCCGCCGGAGACCGGTGGCATCACAGCGACGTCTTCTTCGTCCGCCGCGACGGACGCCCATGGCACCCCGAACTGATCACCACCCGCTTCGACCGGCACGTCACCAACGCCGGACTCCCACCCATCCGGTTCCACGACCTGCGACACACCGCCGCCACCCTGATGCTCGCCGCCGGAGCGGGCATCAAGGAGATCCAAGACACCCTCGGACACGCCAGCTACAAACTGACCGCCGACACCTACACCAGCGTGCTCCAGGAACTCAAACACTCCACCGCCGAAGCCACCACCAAACTCATCCCCCGCCGGCGCCACCGCGTCGGCGACCTTGAGGCGGAGGGCGGACACCGTTCCGCCGCGTGACGCGGTCAGCGACAGCGCCGTCCGCTGCTGAAACCCACTCACCGAGATCCCCGACGGAAAGCGCGCTCGCCGCTTGTGGGCGGTGCACGCGACGGGTCAGACGGAGTCCGCGTGGCATCTGCCGACATCCTTAGGCGGACGGTGGATGATCCACGCGGGCCACGGCTGGTGTACTGGCAGCGCCGAGTTCAAGCCGTCGCCGAGGAGGGCGGAAATGGCTGTCCACACCTCGCGTCGGCTATTGACGATTTCGTTGACTGGCTTATCCGGCTTGTCAGCATTAGCGACCATCGGAGCGCTGGAAGAGTTCAGCGAGGTGCGGGGGCAGGCACTGCCCCATCGTTTCGACGAAGTCTTGCTGGTGTGGTTGTTGATGGTCAGTGTGCTAGCCGCAGGGCGGCGGTCGCGTACAGCCACGGGCGACACCGAGTGACCCACTGGATCCTGTTGGCCACCGGCTTGATGGGGCTCATCCCTGCCGTCCTGCCCGGAGTCTTTGCTCCGGTCGCGCGCGCTCGTGGAGCGAGAGCGGTGACTGTCGACCACGCTGGGAGCCTCCGCCTCCACAAGATCGCGGATCTTGCAGACGTGACTCGACGGCCTCGACGAGGTTCGGCCGCCACCGATCGCGGATGGACGTGGCCGTCAACTTCACAGACAGCGAGGGTGGTCTTCTGATGCGGAACCGACGAAGACTGATCGGCTGCGGCTTTCTGAATTTCGCGCTCCTCTGGTTTACAGGATCGGCCTTGGCTCTCACTCGGGGCGACGCCTGGTATTCGCTGATCTCCGGCTCGCTACAGTTCCTTGCAGGAGCGGCAACCACATTCGCAGGAGTTCGCGAATTCCGAAGAACGGAGGCGTGAAGGTGCCCGAAGGGCGCCAAATCCCTGGACACGAAAGACAGGAGACGGTCGATCTCCCGGCCGGCGTCAGCGGACTGCCCTCAGTGCCCCTGCCGCCAGCCACCCCACCCGATCTCGCCGCGGCTACTCAGGACAGGGCAGGTGTGGTGGTGTTCCGCCGGTCTTGAGGAAGGTGCCTGCTACCTGTATGGCGGTGTCTGGTCGCAGCCGCAGGTGTTCGGTGGGGTACTCGGTGGGTACACCGCCGAGGTCGAAGTGGAGTTGCTGGTCCGGTGGTGGCACGGTGGGGTCGTTGAGGTAGCCGCCGTCGTCGGCGATGTGGACCGCGAAGGCGTGGGTGCGGTGGCCGAGGCCGATCTGCAGGCCGGGTGGCAGGTCGTCGGGGTCGTCGGTGATGTCGCTGAAGATCGTGACGACGACAGGCTCGCCGGCCTGGTCGATCTCGCGTAGGAGGGCTTCCAGGGCATCGGCGTCGGTCAGGTCGGTTTCGTGGTTGTCGCGGTGGTCGCCCCGGTCGTAGGTCCAGGTCACCTTCATCCGATCGCCTTTCCGTTGCCGGTGTAGGTGCGCCAGTGGCGTACCTGCCCGTCATCGTCGCGTACGAACACGTCCATCTGCGCGCCGGCTGGCAGTAGCCGGGAGAGGATCTTCTCGCAGCCGTAGGGGGTGTAGTCGCAGGGCGGGTTGTTCGTCACCACGGCCGCCTGGGTGACGTGGTCGCGACGCATCCGGGCCGCGAGCTTGGCCTCCAGATGATCGGTCGTGGTAGCGATGAGCTGATACGCCGGTTTGAGGTCGACGGCGGCAGCCGGGTCACGGCCAGACTTCATAGGTATCCGCTGCCCGTTGATCAGCGCCACACCGGAGGTCGGATCCTTCGCCTGCCGCCAAGGCAGGTCTCGGGCGGCGTCCGTCAGCCACTCGGGCAGCCGCGCGGATGGGGCGTCTTCGGTCGCACTCGTGGCGGTGTCGCGTGGGGTGGGCGGTGAGCTGAGGTCGCGACCACCGCCCATGGTCAGTTTCCCAGCTCACCGACCTGCCGTGCCTGCGCCAGCGCCGCGTCGACCCGGCCTTGGGCCTCAGTCCTGCGAGTACAGACAGCCGCGAGGATCTGCATCACCTGCTGCAGACGCGCCAGCGTCGGACCGGGCTGACCGCCCTACAGCGCCGCCATGGTGAGCCGCCGCGCCTCGTCGACAGCGGATGCCGCAGCGGCCACGCTGCCATCCACCGTATTGAGCGCCGCGAGCACTGGGGTGAGCGCGGCGATGGTCTCCTGTGGCGATGGTTGTTGCGCCACCGAACCTACGGACCGCGATGCCTCACTCAGGACGCCCGATGCCTCGTTCAACCGGGATTGGGCTTGCCCGAGCACCTCTCGTACCCGCCCGAGGCCGGCCGTGATACCGATGAAGCCAGAGGCCACCGCGCGAGCGGCGATCTGCTCAATGGCGCGGTCGACCGCCGCGGTCTCCTGCTGGGACCGGTCTACACCCGCGGTCATCGCCTGCAGGTCGGCGCCGATGGTGTCGGTCAGTGACATCGCCTCATCACCCCGCTCGAACGCCTCGCGCCTACCACCCGACGGTGGCAGCCTAGAGACGCCCGCCGACGGAACACAACGTCCGGGAAGCGAAGCCGCCAGCGGTGTCCTCTTCCGGCTGCTTCTTGAAGGATGATCCCGGCGTGCGTGACTACTTCGTTCACGCCTACAAGCTGGCAACGCGGGACATCCGCACGTGGCACACGTCATCCGTGAACGCGACGCCGACCGACGCCGCGACATCGAACGTCGCCCAGTGAATCTTGTGTGGGCATAACTAGCGTGGTGGCGCAGGACGACGCCGCTGTCACGGGACCACGACTACGGTGCGGTCGAGGTGCGCGCAGGGTCGGCGTGTGTGTGCCTTTACCTGCCGGCCTTCGCGTGGTAATCGTCGACGATTTCCTGCGGGATTCGTCCTCGATCGGAGATGTCCTTGCCGGCCTTCTTGGCCCATGCCCGGATCGCTTTGTTCTGCTCGCGGTCGGTGCTGGCCGTGCCGTGGCCGCGAGCAGCGCGTCCACCGACTACCACTCCGCCTCGGCCGACCTTCGTGCCATGGGCGACATAGGGAGCGAACAGTTCGCGCAGCTTGCCGGCGTTGCTGCTCGACAGGTCAATCTCGTACTGCACGCCATCGAGAGCGAACTTGATGGTCTCCTCGGCGTCTCCGCCGTCCAGGTCATCGATCAGCTTCTGAATTATCTGCTTCGCCACGGTACGCGCATTCCTCTCGAGCAGGGTGATCCTACGAACGTAGGGACACGATATCCCGAGTGACGCTTGCCGCGTCAACCAGATGGACTCGGCTGGACTCGTATTGACCGGTCGAGCCTTCCGGAAACTACTCCTTAACCTGCCAAGCACTCTGGCTTCCAGTAAGTGAATGGTGACCCCTCGTCAGCCTGGCAGGCGATGTCCGGGAGGGGGTGACCTGCATTCGACTGGCGGACGACTCCGTTGATCAGCGGCGCGACACCTGAGGTCGATTCGGTCTCGCTCGATAGGCATGGGCCGCCTGGCACATGGCCCGCCCAGGGGTTCACGGAAGTGGCGCGGCCATCCGCGCCCAGTCGCGGTCCAGCGCCTTCTTGGAGGCACAGCGCGGCTCGCGGGTGCCAACGACCGAGGGAGAGCACGAGGTTCGGCGACGACGGGGGCCGCGATGGGTGTGGCACACCAGCCGAGCGTGAGTGGTGTCGGTAGACGCTGCCGAGATGCGACCAACACGTGAGGAGGTGACTCGCTACAGGCGGTTGATGCCTTAGCGCGCGACGACGCCTATCATTAATCGCACTGGCCTCTATCAATCTTCGCGGGGCCTTGAAGCGCGTTCCCTTCTACGAGACGAACATTAAACTCCTCTGAGGAGTTGCCATCACCGTAGGCGTCAATGAAGTCCGCCGGTGTCCGGCAAACAACCCACAGTCAGGGTTACGTCATCGCGTTACCGGCGTGCCGACGTGGGAAGATCCGGTGCCACCGCACGCAGGGCGGTGGCGGTCACCACGTAAGTGACCGCGCCTGCGATCAGCGAGATCGGCGTGTGGACGAGCACGAGGGCTGCGATCCGATGCGCCACACGGATCACCCGGACAGCCGCTGATTCCGACTCCACTGGTGCCGAGATCCACATCATCGTCAACCGCCCTTACCGGACGATATTGTCGGGAATGTCAGGGTGGCGGTAATGAGGCGGTGGTCGGACGGCGGCGGGTTGGTGTGGGGTAGGTGGACGTGGTAGCTGTCGGGGATGACGTGCGGGAGCATGGCGGTGTTGGCGAGGAGCCAGTCGATGAGCAGGCCGCCGCCGACGTGGTCTTGGTCGTTGACGGTGGGCAGCAGCTCAGTGTCCGGGTTGGTTTGCCAGGCGAGGTCGGCGAGGGCGTGGAAGCCGCATCCGTCGTCGCGCTGTCGGGTGTGGGGATTCCAGCGGCCGATGAGGTGGTCGACGGCGTCGGTGTCGGCGGTCCAGGTGCCGTCGGGTAGGCGTCGGCCTTTCTGGGCACGGGTGCGGTGGTCGGCGGCGGTCCAGTCCCGTTGGGGGAGGTGGTCGCCGCTGGCGGTGGAGTTGAGGTCCCCGCCGATGATGACGGGTCGGCGGGTGGTGCCGTAGCGGTCGAGAAGTGCGGCTTGTTGGCGGCGGCGGATGCCGCAGTGCGGTGTCCAGTGGGTGACGGCCGCGGCGAACTCGACGCGGTCGCTTTCGACGTCGGCGGTGTCGGTGACGGCGAAGACCGCGATGTTGCGTTTGTCGGGGAACAGGTGCGGGTCACCGGCCTCAGGCCAGCTTCGGAGGGTCAGCACGGTGGGGTCGTAGATGATCGCCGACGGCATGGGGCTGTCGGGATCGTGCCCGAGCAGACCGACGTAGCGGGTGTGGAACCGGTCGGCGAGCAGCTCGGCCGCCTGGTGCAAGGGTCGGCTCCCGTCCTCCCTCCAGTACTTCGCCTCATTGAGCAGCAGCAACGCGGGGGCGTGTTCGACGGTATGGAACGCGTCGACGAGCAGTCGCAGGTACCGTCCCTGACCTGGTCGTAGGCCGCCGGCTTCGAAGTTGAGTAAGGCGATCTCCAGGCGGGTCAATAGCTACTCCAGCATGGTGCGCGGGGTGTTACAGCGGGTTCAGAAGGCGTTCTCATCCGGTGGGCTGCCCTGTTTGGGGGGCCAGGTCGGCTGGAGGTGACGGTGCGGTGCCAGGTGCTGTGGGGCCGGTGTCGCCGTGCGAGCGGCTACTTCGGCTCGCGGTGACCTGGTGAAATCCGCTCCAGCCGCTGGGTATCTCCCAGTGCATGTCGATCGCGTCGAGGGCGGCGATCCTGTCTTGCGAGAGGGTGCCGTCGCGTCGCGCGGCGCGTTGGGCGTGGATCCACCGGGAGAGGTCGATGTCGCCGTCGCGGTGGCCTCGGGGTGGGTGCAGGTGTCCTTCGCGCTGGTGGAAGGCGGTGGCGGTGGCCAGGTTGCGTTCCCAGGTGGCGTCCCGGATGGACCACTGCATGCCGAGTGCTTCAAGGCTGCGGATGCGGTCGGTGGTGAGGCGTCCGAGTCGGTAGTCGGTGCGGCGGGCGCCGAGCCAATCGTAGAGGTTGATGCCGTTGATGAGCTGGCCGTACGGGACTCGGATGTGGCCGTGGGTGGCGTGGAAGTGGTGCAGGGCGGTGAAGCCGTCTTGGTAGGAGGGGCGGCGTTTGGCGGTCCAGTCGATCCCGAGGGCGGTGAGGGCGGCGACTCGCTCGGCGGCGAGGGTGCCCTTGCGGTGGTAGCCGCGTTGTTGCCCTAGCCAGAGGGCGAGGTCGAGTCCGTCGACCACATGTCCGGTGGGCACGTCCAGGTGGCCGTACTCGGCACGGAACGCGGTGGCGGCAGCGACGCCTCGCTCCCAGGCTCGCGTCGTGGGTGTCCAGTCGAAGCCGATCTCGGTCAAGGACTGGACCCGGTCCTGTGGAAGCCGTTGTGCCTGGTAGTCGGCTCGCTGGCGCGCGGCCCAGCGGTCCAGTCGCACGCCGTGGCGCACGTGGTCGACGGGGACTTTCAGGTGTCCGTG
>NZ_JBEYSG010000027.1:0-72590 GCF_040642635.1 Micromonospora sp. NPDC047793
GGGTGGCCCTGGCTGGCGGGGCGTGGTGGCCGCTCGCGGTGCCGGGTCCAGGTGTAACGACTGGCGGAGGCGGGCCATTCCCGTGGGGATCCGGCGTAGCCGTACTCGGGCGTTGGCCCTGCGTGCCCAGTCCCCGATTACAACGTCCTCCGCCCGCCACGAATTCCGCCGCCCTGATGCCAGGAGCCGACAAAAGCCTCATAAGCGGCGCCTGGTCAGGCATGCCCACCGGAGGTGGGTTGATTTGTTGTCGCTATGGCAGCAACAAATCAACCCACCTCCTCGCTTCTCCCGTGCCCACGCGCCGAGGCGTTAAGAGGGGACCCTTCCTTGCGTCGGGGGTCCAGCGGGGTGGGGGTGGGTGCAAGGAGGGGTCCCCTGCTAACGCCTGGTGTATAGGAAGGGTCCCTTCCTTGCATCCGGCCCGGCGGGGGTTGCGGAGTGCGGGGGGAGGGGGTGATCGGGGTCACAGTGAATACGGATCGGTTCCGTATCGAAATTGGGGGGCCTAGGCTCGGGGGGATTACGGTACTTGGCCGTATCGAAATGTGAAGGGTGTCGGGGGATGCAGCCGAACGAGAACACCGGGCACCCGAGGCGGTGGGCGATCCTGGCAGTGCTGGTGATCAGCCTGCTCGTCGTCGTCCTGGACAACACGATCCTCAACGTCGCCCTGCGTACGCTGGCCGACCCGGTGCACGGGCTCGGGGCCACCCAGGGTGAACTGGAGTGGTCCATCAACTCGTACACGCTGGTCTTCGCCGGGTTGCTGTTCACCTTCGGCGTGTGGGGTGACCGGGCCGGGCGGCGGCGGATGCTGCTGGTCGGGCTGGTCCTCTTCGGACTGGCCTCGCTGCTCTCCGCGTACGCGCAGAGCCCGACCCAGCTGATCGCGGCCCGCGCGCTGATGGGGGTCGGCGGCGCGGCGATCATGCCGGCGACCCTGTCGATCATCTCGAACGTCTTCGACCCGAGGGAGCGGGGACGGGCCATCGGTATCTGGGCCGGCGCGGTGGGGCTGGCGGTGGCGATCGGCCCGGTGCTCGGCGGACTGCTGCTGGAGCACTTCTGGTGGGGCTCGGTCTTCCTGATCAACGTGCCGGTGACGGCGCTCGGCGTGGTCCTGGTAGCGCTGTTGGTGCCCGAGTCGCGGGACCCCGCGCCGGGGCGCGTCGACGTGGTCGGTGTGCTGCTCTCGGTCGTCGGTCTGGTGACCCTGACGTTCGGCATCATCGACGGCGGCGAGCACGGCTTCGGTCGCCCGCTGGTCTGGGCCACGATTCTCGGCGGCCTGGCGGTGCTGGCCTGGTTCGTCGCGTACGAGCGGCGCAGCAGCCACCCGTCGCTGGACGTACGACTGTTCCGGGTGCCGCGTTTCGCCGCGCCGGTGGCGATGATCGGGCTGGTCTTCTTCGCCGCCATGGGCGTGATGTTCTTCAGCTCGTTCTATCTGCAACTGGTACGCGGCTACAGCCCGTTGCAGACCGGCCTGCTCTTCCTGCCGTTCGCGGTGGCCCAGCTGGTCTTCGCGCCCCGTAGCGCCACCATGGTCCGCCGGTACGGTGCACGGGCGGTCTCGGCGGTGGGACTGCTGTTGACCACGGTGTCGTTGGGCGCGTTCGCCTTCGTCGACGCCACCACGCCGATCTGGGTGGTGCTGGTCGTCTTCTTCCTGCAGGGGACCGGGATGGCGAACATCATGCCGCCCGCCACGGAGTCGATCATGTCGGCGCTGCCCCGGGAGAAGGCGGGCGTCGGTTCCGCCGTCAGCAACACCATCCGCCAGGTGGCCGCCGCGCTCGGTGTCGCGGTGATCGGCTCGGTGCTGGCCGCCGGGTACCGCACCGGCATCGCCCCGACCGTGGCGGACCTGCCGGCCGAGGCACGGGCGGTGGCCGGGGAGTCGATCTCCGGCGCGTACGGCGTGGCCGGTCAGCTCGGGCCGGCGGCGCCGCAGGTGATCGCGGCGGCCGACGACGCCTTCGTCTCGGCCATGCACCTGTCTGCGGTACTCGCCGCGCTGGTCGCGGCGGCCGGTGTCGCGGTGGCGCTGCGCTGGATGCCGGGGCGGGCCGCCGCCGCAGCGCCGACGCCGGTCGGCGAGCCCGAGTTGGCCGGTACGCCCTGATGTCAGGAACAATGCCGGCATGACGAGCAGCGCGGACGCCCCGCGACCGCCCGGTCGGCCGCGGAGCGTCCGCGCGGACGAGGCCATCGTCGAGGCGACCCTGGATCTGCTGGCGGAGGGCAGCACGATCGAGGCGATCTCGGTGGAGGCGATCGCCGCCCGGGCCGGAGTCGGCAAGGCCACCATCTACCGACGGTGGCCGGGCAAGAACGCGCTGCTGAGTGACGCGTTGCGGACGCTCAAGGGCGACCCGCCGCAGCCGGCCGGCGGGTCCGTCCGGGAGGACCTGATCACCCTGGTCAGCGCCATCGGGCATCACATCGACCCACGTGCGGCGAAGATCATGCCGTGTCTGGTGCCGGTGGTGAAACGAGACCCCGAGCAGTACGCGCTCTACCAGAACATCATCGAGCCGCGCCGCGCGGTGATGCGGGAGGTGCTGCGACGCGGCGTACGCGACGGTGAACTCCGCGCCGACCTCGACGTCGAGGTCACCATGGCCATGCTCACCGGCCCGATGCTCATCCAGCGGGTGATGAACTGGAACCCCGACCTCGACACGACGACCCTCCCGGAGAAGGTCGTCGACCAGGTGCTGGAGGGCATCACCGCCCGCTGACCACAAGCCGGAACCTCGCCCGGACCACGGCACGGTCCGGAAGTACGGCACGGTCCGCAGTGCGGCGCGGCGGGACGCGTTGGTACGAGAGGACGGCTCACGACCCGCCGCAACGCCCGTGACCTGCGCGGATCGGTGTGAGCTGATGTCGGGCACCGGGGCGATCGAAGGCGGCCTAGACTACGGGCGTCCCGCGCCGGTCGGGACGAATGCCGCGGTCTTCGGAGGTCTCCGTGTCGACGCCCATCACCACCACCCTGGCTCTCGGCCCGGACTGGCTCGATCCGGAGTGGTTGATCTCGACCTTCGGGTTGATCGGCATCCTGGTGATCGTCTTCGCCGAGTCGGGCCTGCTGATCGGGTTCTTCCTGCCGGGTGACTCGTTGCTGTTCACCACCGGCCTGCTGGTCGCCGACGGGCAGTACATCAAGTATCCGCTGTGGCTGGTGTGCCTGCTCATCACCATCGCCGCCATCGCCGGGGACCAGGTGGGATACCTGTTCGGCCGCAAGGTCGGGCCGGCGCTGTTCCGGCGCCCGAACTCCCGTTTGTTCAAGCAGGAGAACCTGCTCAAGGCCCATGACTTCTTCGAGAAGTACGGTGCCCGGTCGATCGTGCTGGCGCGCTTCGTGCCGATCGTCCGGACGTTCACCCCGATCGTGGCCGGGGTGAGCCGGATGAACTACCGCACCTTCGTCATCTACAACGTGGTGGGCGGCATCCTCTGGGGCACCGGCGTGACGGTGCTCGGCTACTTCCTGGGCCAGATCCCGTTCGTCAAGACGAACATCGAGTTCATCCTCATCGCCATCGTGGCGATCTCGGTCCTGCCGATCGTGTTCGAGCTGCTGCGGGCGCGGATGGCCGCCAAGCGGGGCGCCACGCCGCAGGAGCGCGCGGCGGCCGAGGAGGCGATCCGCGAGACCCGGGAGCACTACGGCAAGCACTGAGCGTCGCCACGGTGACCCGGGCGCCGTCGTCCGGGTCACACCGGCCACCGGAGATGGTGGTCCCGGTGGTGCCGCCCCATAAGGTGCGATCATGCAGACGCCGGCGGCCGAGATCGATCAACCCCGCCGGGACGTCGGGCGCCTGGTGGACCTGTTCCTGTGGGGTGCGACCGCACTCGGTGCGATGCTCGCGGCCCTGGCCCATCTCAGCGGCGCGGCGCCGGTGCTGCGGTTCTTCGTCGTGTTGGCCGCGATCACCCTCGCCTCGGCGGTGCTCGGGCGGTCGCTGGACCAGCTCGGTGGCCGGATGCGTCCGGCCGCCATCGGCACGTTCCAGGCCGTGGTCGGCAACCTGCCCGAGCTGATCATCTGCATCTTCGCGCTCCGCGCCGGCCTGGTGGCCGTGGTGCAGGCCGCGCTGATCGGGTCGGTGCTCAACCTGCTGCTGCTGGGCAACGGAATGTCCTACCTGGCCGGCGGGCTGCGCAACGGCACGATGAGCATCGACGGTCGGCACGCCAAGGTCACCCGGGTCATGCTCGTGCTCCTGATGGCCACCCTGATCACCCCGGCGATCGCGGTGAACCTCGGCACCCCCGCCGCCGAACACACCACCGCGGTCTCCTACGTGGTGGCGATCGCCCTGCTCACCGTCTTCGTGGTGTCGCTGCCGTTCCGGCTCGGCAAGGACGCCGACGCGCCGCCGCCGGTGCACAACGGGGCCGGTGAGGCCAAGGTGGGCACGTGGCCGCTGCCGCGCGTACTGGTGCTGGTGACCGTGGCCGGTCTGCTCATCGCGTTCGAGGCGGACTGGCTGATGGACGCCCTGCTGCCGGCGACCGAGGCGATGAACCTCAACGCCGCCTTCGTCGGTCTCTTCCTGGTGGCCACCGTCGGCAACCTGTCGCAGCTCGCCCCGGCGGTGCAGCTCAGCCTGCGGGGCGACGCCGACACCGCCACCGCGATCACCATGGAGGGCGCGCTCCAGGTCGCGTTGATGCTGGCCCCGGTGCTCATGCTGATCGCCCCGCTGCTCGGCGCCGGCGAGTTCACGCTGATCTTCCCGCCGTTGCAGATCGTCGCGGTCATCGTGGCCGCCCTGCTCGTCGTCTTCGTGACCATCGACGGCACGGTCAATCACCTCGAAGGTCTGGCGCTGGTGGCGCTCTACACCGTGCTCGGTTCGCTGTTCTGGTGGGGATGAGACCGGGTCGGGCCACACGGCGACTCCGGTGGCGTGGTGCGACGGTGCCGGGCGTGTCCCGGAGCGTGGCTCGCGGACGGCATCGGTAGGGTGTCGAACACACGTACTGGCCGGTGGCCGGGGGAGGAGGCGGCGTGCGGGTGCTCGGCGTCGACCCGGGGCTGACCCGGTGTGGGGTCGGCGTGGTCGAGGGGGTCCCCGGGAAGCCCTGCACGTTGATCGCCTACTACGTCGTCTACACCGATCCCGGTGACGAGCTGCCGGCCCGCCTGCTGCATCTGGACCGTTCGCTGACCGAGCTGGTCGCCGAGCACCGGCCGGACAGTGTGGCCGTGGAGCGGGTGTTCAGCCAGCACAACGTGCGTACGGTGATGGGCACCGCGCAGGCCAGCGGGATCGCCGTACTCGCCGGGGCGCGCGCCGGGCTGCCGGTGCAGACGTACACGCCGAGCGAGGTGAAGGCGGCGGTGACCGGCTCCGGGAAGGCGGACAAGGCGCAGATCACGGCGATGGTCACCCGGCTGCTGCGGCTGCCCGAGCCGCCGCGCCCGGCCGACGCCGCGGACGCCCTCGCGCTGGCCATCTGCCACGTGTGGCGCGGCGGCACCCGGTCCAAGCTGGCCGTCGCGGCGGACCGGGCGAGACGAGGAGGAGCGAGATGATCGCCAGTGTGCGCGGTGTGGTGACCGCGACCGGCCCGGCCCATGCGGTGATCGAGGTGGGTGGCGTCGGCCTGGCCGTGCAGTGCGCCCCCGGCACCATCGCCGACCTGCGGGTGGGTCAGTCGGCACGGCTGGCCACCAGCCTGGTGGTGCGGGAGGACTCGCTCACCCTCTACGGCTTCGCCGACGACGACGCGAGGGCGCTGTTCGAGCTGCTCCAGACCGCGAGCGGGGTGGGGCCCCGGTTGGCCCAGGCGGTGCTCGCGGTGCACACCCCGGACGCGGTACGCAAGGCGATCGCCAACGCCGACACGGGCGCGCTGACCCGCGTACCCGGGATCGGCAAGAAGGGCGCCGAGCGTCTGGTGCTGGAGCTGCGCGACCGGATCGGCCCGGTGGCCGTCGGTGCCGACGGCGCGGCCGGGGTGACCGGTGGGGCCTGGCCGGAGCAGGTCCGTCAGGCGCTGATCGGGCTCGGCTGGACGGCCGGTCAGGCCGACCAGGCGGTCACCGCCGTCGCGGAGACCGTGGACGGTCCCACGCCGCCGGTGCCGGTGCTGCTCAAGCAGGCCATCCGGCTGCTGGGCCGGTCCCGGTGACCGCGCCCGACGGCGGGCTGGTCTCGGCGTACGTCAGCGAGGCGGAGCGCGACGCGGAGGTCAGCGTCCGGCCGAAGCGGCTGGACGAGTTCATCGCCCAGCACCGCGTCCGCGACCAGCTCGACCTGCTGTTGCAGGGCGCGATGCGGCGCGGCTCGCCACCGGACCACATCCTGCTCTCCGGGCCGCCCGGCCTCGGCAAGACCACCCTGGCCAACATCGTCGCCGCGGAGCTGGGCACCGGCATCCGGGTGACCAGCGGCCCGGCGATCGAGCGTTCCGGCGACCTGGCCGCGATCCTGACCAGTCTCGCCGAGGGCGACGTGCTCTTCATCGACGAGGTGCACCGGATCGCGCGGCCGGCCGAGGAACTGCTCTACAGCGCGATGGAGGACTTCCGGGTCGACGTGGTGGTCGGCAAGGGGCCGGGCGCCACCGCCATCCCGCTCGACGTCGAGCCGTTCACGCTGGTCGGGGCGACCACCCGGGCCGGTCTGCTGACCAGCCCGATGCGGGACCGCTTCGGGTTCGTCGCCCACCTCGACTTCTACGCCCCCGCCGAGTTGGAGCTGCTGCTGCACCGCTCGGCCCGGATCCTCGGTGTGCCGATCACCGACGACGGGGCGGTGGAGATCGCCGGCCGGTCGCGGGGCACCCCCCGGATCGCCAACCGCCTGCTGCGCCGCGTCCGCGACTTCGCCGAGGTACGCGCCGACGGGGTGGTCACCGTCGAGACGGCCCGCGCGGCGTTGACCGTGTACGACGTGGACGCGCTCGGCCTGGACCGGCTCGACCGGGCGGTGCTGACCGCCCTGGTGGACTCGTTCCGGGGTGGCCCGGTCGGCCTGTCGACCCTGGCCGTGGCCGTCGGGGAGCAGCCGGACACGGTGGAGGAGGTCTGCGAGCCGTTCCTGGTGCGGGCCGGGCTGCTGGCCCGTACGCCGCGCGGCCGGGTGGCGACCGATGCCGCCTGGCACCACCTGGGACGTACACCCCCGAATGGTACATTTGGGGCCGAGGCTGCCGCTGTGCCCGATCTCTTCTCCGTGGACAGCGACCAGCCGTGATCTGTTCGTGATCTGTGCCGCATTCGGCGTTCCCAGATAGAGCGACTAGACTCGCCGCGGTCCGCACAGGATGTGAAAATCCGCCTCCGCTCGGTGTCAGCACCGTGACGGAGGCCAATGGGAAGGTCTACAACCGTGCACTACGCAGCAGAAGGCGGAGGAGCGGCGGGCTTCACGCCGATCCTCATGATCGCGCTGCTCTTCGGCGTCATGTACTTCATGATGATCCGCCCGCAGCAGAAGCGCCGCCGCGAGGCCGAGGCGATGCAGACCGGCCTCTCCGTCGGCGACGAGGTGGTCACCATCGGCGGGCTCTACGGCACGGTCACCGGCGTGGAGGACGACAGCGTCCTGCTCGAGATCGCTCCCGGAGTGCAGACCCGCTACGCCCGTCCGGCGATCGCCCGGGTGGTCACCAAGGCGGAGCGACCGGTCGAGTCGCCCGTCGAGGAGAGCGACACCGTCAAGGACTGAGCACCGACCACCCGGTCGACCGTCGCGCGGCGGTCATGCCCGGATGGAGCCGCCCGCACGCGTCCCCGAGCGGGTGGTCGCCGCACGCGGCGCGCGTGTGACAACTGGATAGATGGCCGACGCCGGGCGTCGGTGCTCCGGCTCGACCGGTCCACGCGCCCGCGTCGACCACCCGAGGCGGCGGCGCCGGCCCGGGCGCCGTCGGAAGGCAGACCGTGGGCCGGGCAGCCGGCCGACCCGCCGCCGCGCCCGCGGCGGCGCGACCGTACAGGGAGACAGGACAGCCGTGGCACCACCTCAGGGACAGATGCGCCCGGGACGGCAGTTGGCCGTACTCGGGGCCATCTTTGTCGTCCTCTACCTTTTGGTGTTCTTCTCGGCCGGCGCCAGCGGGGGCTGGAAGGACCGGCTCGAGCCTCGTCTCGGTCTTGACCTGGTCGGTGGTACCCGGCTGACGCTGGAGGCCACCAACACCCTCGACGGACGGGCCCCGACGGCGGAGAACCTCGAACAGGCCCGACAGATCATCGAGAGCCGGGTCAACGCGTACGGCGTGGCCGAGGCCGAGGTGATCACCGAGGGCGACCGCAACATCGTCATCTCCCTGCCCGGCGAGAACCGCGACCTCACCGAGGTCGGCAGCGCCGCCGAGCTGCGCTTCCGCAAGGTGCTGAAGATCGCCGACGGCAGCGGCACGGTCCAGGCCCCGGCGCCGACCCCGAGCGGGGCCGTCGAGCCGACGCCGTCCGGCGACGCCGCCGCGAGCCCGTCGCCCACGCCCGAGGCCGAGGTCACCTCCTCGCCGTCGGCCGGCGGCCAGGGCGGTGGCGCGCCGACCCCGACGCCCACCGAGTCGCCCGCCGCGACGCCCTCGCCGTCGCCGAGCGCGGAGGAGGACGTGCCGCAGAGCGTCGAGGAGCAGCGGCAGGCCGTCGAGCAGAAGGTCGGCGCCGAGGCGTGGGCCGCCGCCACCGGCCTCCAGGCCCCGGCGGACCTGGCGGCCGACCCGTCGCTGGCCGAGAAGCTCGCGCCCTTCGCCGAGCTGTCCGGCCGCGAGGTCGCGGTGCTGCCGACGCAGATGCAGTTCAACGTGCCGACCATCAGCTGCCTCCAGCTCGACGACCGGCCGCCGGCCTCGATCTCCGACCCGGAGCAGCAGGCGGTCTCCTGTGAGGCCGGTTCCATCAAGAACCTGCTGGACGTGGCGAAGGTGCTCGGCACCGACGTCAGCAGCGCCACCGCGGTGCGCGACCAGACCAGCCAGTGGGTGGTCAGCCTGGACTTCACCCGCAGCGGCGGGGAGAAGTGGACCGCGCTGACCCGCGAGGCGTTCAACAACGAGGGCCAGGCCTGCGACGCCTCCGCGCTCGGTGACGAGGGGCGCTGCCGGGTCGCGGTGGTGCTGGACAACCAGATCATCTCGTCGCCGCAGATCCAGGGCGTGCTCGTCGGCAGCTCGCAGATCACCGGCAACTTCACCAACGCCGAGGCCAGCGAACTGGCCGGCTACCTCAGCTACGGCGCGCTGCCGGTCACCTTCGAGGCGCAGGAGCAGCAGAACGTCACCGCCACGCTGGGCGCCAGCCACCTGCGGGCCGGTCTGCTCGCGGCCGGCATCGGCATGCTGCTGGTCATCATCTACTCGTTCTTCTACTACCGCCTGCTCGGCTCGGTCATCTTCCTGAGCCTGGTCGCGTCGGCGCTGCTCCTCTTCGGCGCCATGGTGTTCCTCGGCCGGCAGATCGGCTTCACGCTCACCCTCGCCGGCATCGCCGGCATCATCGTCTCGCTCGGTGTGGCGGCGGACTCCTTCGTCATCTACTTCGAGCGACTCAAGGACGAGATCCGCGAGGGCCGCAGCCCGCGCAGCGCGGTGCCGCGAGCCTGGATCCGGGCCCGCCGGACGATCATCTCGGCGAACGCCATCACCATCCTGTCGGCGGTGGTGCTCTACATCGTCTCGGTCGGCACGGTGAAGGGCTTCGCCTTCGCCCTCGGTCTGGCCACGGTGCTCGACCTGCTCGTGGTCTTCCTGTTCCGACACCCGATCATGACGATGCTCGCCAGCACCAAGGCGTTCCTGTCCCCGCGGGTCAGCGGGCTCGGCCGGGTGCTGCCCGCCCGCTCGGCGCCGACCCAGCCCCGCAACCAGCGCGCCAAGGAGGCGTGACATGTCCGCTGAGAACGGTCTGGCAGCTCGCCTCTACCGGGGCGAGGCCGGCCTCAACATCGTCGGCCGGCGCAAGATGTGGTTCACCATCGCCGCGGTGCTGGCGACGATCGCACTGGCCAGCGTCATCTTCACCGGGTTCAAGCTCGGCATCGAGTTCGCCGGCGGCAACTCGTTCCAGATCCCGACCAGCGTCGGCACCCTCCAGGACGCCGAGGCGGCCACGAAGGACGTTGTCGCTGCCCAGGGCGGCCAGGTGGTCACCGCGCAGCAGGTCGGCGGCGGTGGCGGCAACTTCTACGAGCTGCGGACCACCGAGCTGAACGGCGAGCAGGTCCAGGCGGTCAAGACCGCCCTCGGCCAGCAGTTCACCATCGACCCGGAGTCGATCAGCAGCAACCGGGTCAGCGAGGCGTGGGGCAGCCAGGTGACCAACCGGGCCCTGCTCGGTCTGGTCATCTTCCTCGCGCTGGTCACCGTCTACCTGGTCCTGCGCTTCGAGCTGAACATGGCCATCGCGGCGCTCTTCTCGCTGCTGATGAACCTGGTCCTCACCGCCGGCATCTACTCGATCGTCGGCTTCGAGGTCACTCCGTCGACGATCGTCGGATTCCTCACCATCCTCGGCTTCGCCCTGTACGACGTGGTGGTGGTCTTCGACAAGGTGCAGGAGAACACCAGAGGGATCACCGCGAACAACAACCAGACGTACGGCGAGGCGGCCAACCTGGCCGTCAACCAGAGCCTGATGCGGTCGATCAACACCTCGGTGGTCGCTCTGCTCCCGGTCGGTGCCATCCTGTTCATCGGGGCCGGCCTGCTCGGCGCGGGCACCCTGAAGGACCTCGGTCTGGTGCTGTTCGTCGGTATGGCGATGGCCTTCATCACCTCGATCACGCTGGCCACGCCGCTGCTGGTGGTGCTCAAGAACCGCGACCCGCGGATCGACGCGCACAACAAGCGGGTGCAGGCCCGGCGGGCCGGGATCGCCAAGGGCGAGACGCCCGCCAAGGGCTCCCGCAAGGCGGCGTCGACCGAGGCGATCGAGGCGGACGAGGAGCCGGTGACCGCCGAGACGGGTGCCGCCCTGGCCGGTGCCGCCGCGCCGAAGGTGGGCGCGCGTCCGGCCGGCAAGCGTTCCGGCGGGGCCCGTGGTGGCCGCCCCGGCGGTGGGGGCGGTAACCGCCCGGGTGGCGCCAAACGGCGCTGACCGGGCCGGGACCGACCCGGTAGGGACGAACACGACGGCGTCCTGCATGCTGTGCGAGCAGCGTGCAGGGCGCCGTTGTCTGGTGGAAGGGACCAAGCGTCGTGACGGAGACCCACAGCAGCGCGGTACGCGGCGACAGCGGCCCGGAGACCGCCCGGCTGGTGGCCAGCCGGGTGCTGGACGTGCCCGACTTCCCGAAGCCGGGCGTCATGTTCAAGGACCTGATGCCCCTCTTCGCCGACGGTGAGACCTTCCGGACGGTGATCGACGGGATCGTCGCGCACCACGGGCGGGACTCCTTCGACACGGTGGTCGGCATCGAGGCGCGCGGGTTCGTGGTCGCCGCCGCGATCGCGTACGCGACCGGGGTCGGTGTGGTGCCGGTGCGTAAGGCCGGCAAGCTGCCCCGCCCGGCGTACGCCGCCTCGTACGAGCTGGAGTACGGCGAGGCGACGCTGGAGGTGCACCAGGACGCCTTCACGGCGGGACACCGGGTGCTGGTCGTGGACGACGTCCTCGCCACCGGCGGCACCGCCGCGGCCACGCTGGACCTGGTGGAACGGGCCGGTGGCACGGTCGCCGGTTTCACCGTGCTGCTGGAGCTCTCCTTCCTGGGCGGGCGGGCGAAACTGGCGCCCCGTCCCGTCCATGCCCTGCTGACCGTTTGAACCGACCCGCCCCCGGCGACGGAGGCGGCACGGTACGTCCGGCGGAGCGGCAGGGCACCGTCGGTGCGGGTAGCATTGCCCATTGCTGACCGGACGGTGAGCCGTCCGAGAGGCGCGAGACCAGACCGGCCGACGCACGGTCGGTGTTTCCCCGGCGAGCGGTGAGGAGGCCGGTGTCCCACGATGTCGTCCCTCCGGTGGAGGGCACGGTGCACCCGACAGGTGACGCGAACGGCTCGCTGACCGACCCCGACGGCGCCACACCGGCCGTCGCCGGGGCACCCGGCCGGGTGCCGCCCAGCGGCGACGTGGCGGTCCCCACCGCGTCCGACGGCGCGTCCGTCGCGACCACCGGTGACCCGTTGCCGAGCAGCGGATTCGGGCTCTCCAACGCGCCCACCGGCCGACGGGTCCGGGCGCGGCTGGCGCGGTTCAACGCGCCGTGGCAGTCCTCGCAGGTCAGCGAGGTGTTGGAGCCGCTGATCTCGTCGCACCGGGAGAACCATCCCAAGGCGGACGCCCGGCTGCTGCAACGGGCCTTCGACACCGCCGCGCGGTGGCACTCGGGTCAGTACCGCAAGTCCGGCGACCCGTACATCACGCACCCGCTCGCGGTGGCCACCATCCTGGCTAACCTGGGCATGGACACCACCACGCTGGTCGCCGCGCTGCTGCACGACACCATCGAGGACACCGAATACTCACTGGACCAGATGCGGACGGACTTCGGTGGCGAGGTCGCGCTGCTGGTCGACGGCGTCACCAAGCTCGACAAGGTCAAGCTCGGCGACGCGGCGAAGGCCGAGACGATCCGCAAGATGGTCGTCGCCATGGCCAAGGACCCGCGTGTCCTGGTGATCAAGCTGGCCGACCGGCTGCACAACATGCGGACGCTCTCCTTCCTGCCCGCGCCCAAGCGGGAGCAGAAGGCCAAGGAGACGCTGGAGATCCTCGCCCCGCTGGCCCACCGCCTGGGTATGAACACCATCAAGTGGGAGCTGGAGGACCTCGCGTTCGGGACGCTGTTCCCGAAGCGGTTCGAGGAGATCAACCGGTTGATCGGGGAGCACCAGCCGCAGCGTGAGGCATTGCTGCGGCAGGTGACGCAGAAGGTGCAGGTGGATCTGAAGGCCGCCAAGATCAAGGCGGAGACGACGGGTCGGCCGAAGCACCTCTACTCGATCTACCAGAAGATGATCGTGCGGGGTCGGGACTTCAACGACATCTACGACCTGGTGGGTGTGCGGATCCTGGTCGACACGGTGCGGGACTGCTACGCGGCGTTGGGGGTCATCCACGCGAACTGGCAGCCGGTGCCGGGGCGGTTCAAGGACTACATCGCGATGCCCAAGTTCAACATGTACCAGTCGCTGCACACCACGGTGATCGGGCCGACCGGCAAGCCGGTGGAGATGCAGATCCGCACGTACGCGATGCACCGTACGGCGGAGTTCGGCATCGCGGCGCACTGGAAGTACAAGGAGAAGGGCACCCAGATCGTCGGTCCGCCGGCGCACATCGACGAGATGACCTGGCTGCGGCAGTTGCTGGACTGGCAGCGGGAGGCGGCGGACCCGAGCGAGTTCCTGGACGCGTTGCGGTTCGACCTGTCCAGCCAGGAGGTGTACGTCTTCACCCCGAAGGGCGACGTGATCCCGTTGCCGACGGGGTCGACGCCGGTGGACTTCGCGTACGCGGTGCACACCGAGGTGGGGCACAAGTGCATCGGGGCGCGGGTCAACGGCAAGTTGGTGCCGTTGGAGTCGACGCTGTCCAACGGCGACGTGATCGAGATCTTCACCTCGAAGTCGGAGACGGCCGGGCCGACGCAGGACTGGTTGGGCTTCGTCAAGAGCCCCCGGGCGCGGACGAAGATCCGGCAGTACTTCAACAAGGAGCGGCGCGAGGAGGCGATCGAGGAGGGCAAGGACGCGATCGTCAAGGCCATGCGCAAGCAGGGCATGCCCCTGCAGCGGATGCTCACCTCCGACAACCTGATGGCGATCGCCCGGGACCTGCACCTGGCCGACGTGGCGTCGTTGTACGCGGCGGTGGGGGACAGCCAGGTCTCCGCGCAGTCCGTGGTGCAGAAGCTGATGGCCACCTACGGCGGCGAGGAGGGTGCGGCCGAGGACATCGCGGAGACGGCGGTGGCCACCCGGCCGCCGCGCAGCCGGGCCTCCAGCCACGACCCGGGTGTGGTCGTACGCGGTGTCAGCGACGTCTGGATCAAGCTGGCCCGCTGCTGCACCCCGGTGCCGCCGGACACGGTGTTCGGCTTCGTCACCCGGTCCGGCGGGGTGAGCGTGCACCGCGACGACTGCGCCAACTCCGAGGACCTGCGCGCCCAGGGCGAACGGGTGGTCGAGGTGAGTTGGAAGCTCACCTCCGCCTCGACGTTCCTGGTCGCCATCCAGGTGGAGGCGCTGGACCGGCACAAGCTGCTCGCCGACGTCACCCGGGTGCTCTCCGAGGAGCGGGTCAACATCCTCTCCGCCACCGTCACCACCACCCGGGACCGGGTGGCGGTGAGCCGGTTCAGCTTCGAGATGGCCGACCCGAAGCACCTGGGGCATCTGCTGGCCGCCGTCCGCAAGGTCGACGGGGTCTTCGACGCCTACCGGGTCACCTCCGGCGCCTGACGCGTACGACCGGACGACGAAAAGCGCCCGCCGGCTCAGCCGGCGGGCGCTCTCGCGTGGAACCGAGGCGTCAGGCGTCGCTCATGGTGAGGTCGGTGATGACGATCTCCTTCTTCGGGTGACCGCCGCCGGCCTGCTGGGCGAACGCGCCGTCGTCACCGGCGGCGGCGACGTCGTTGACGATGTCCATCCCGCCGGTGATCGTGCCGAGCACGGTGTAGTTCGGGTCCAGCGGCGAGTCGCCGTAGACGATGAAGAACTGGCTGCCGGTGCTGGACGGCTGGCCCGAGTTGGCCATCGCGATGACGCCGGCCTCGTACGGCGGGCGCTTGTCGGTGGGCAGGTTCTCCTCCGGCATGCGGTACGCCGGGCCGCCGGTGCCGTCGGTCTCGCGCCAGCCGTCGCCGGTGGAGCTCGGGTCGCCGCACTGGAGCACCTTGATGCCCTCGGTCACCAGCCGGTGGCACTTGGTGTTGTCGAAGAAGTTCTGCTCGGCCAGGTGGGTGAAGCTGCCTGCGGTGCAGGGCACCGCCGACCGGTCGATCCGCGCGGTGATCGGGCCGAGGTTCGTGGTGATCGTCATGGTCTGGGTGCCGACCCGGCTCTGCTCGGCGTTCGGCAACCCGACGTCCTTGGTCGTCGGGGTCCGCTCACCCGCCGGGATCTCCACCCAGCCGCACTCCGCGGTGCTGCCGCCCTGGGCGGCGGTGTCGCCGCCGCTGTCGTCGCCGATCAGGTTGGTGGCGAGCCAGGCCGTGCCGGCGACCACCAGCAGCAGGACCACTCCGGCCCCGACCACCGCCTGGGTCTGGCGGCGCTTGCGCGCCCGCGTGGCCCGCTCGGCCATCTCCTTCTCGAGCCGGGCGCGGGCCGCCGCGCGCTGCCGCTCTCTGGTGGACGTCACGCCTCGATCCTCCTGGACTGTATGTGGATGCCGCTGGGGCGGGTGGAACCGCCGATTACCGGTCAGCCGGCGCTTGCGCTGGCCTCGGGCGCGCCGGATGCCGCCGGGCTTGCCGTGCCCGCCGGCGTGGGCTCGGCCGGCGACGCCGGGTCCAGCCCCGGCTCGCCGACGGTCAGGCTCTGGATGACCACGTCGTCGTCCTTCGGCTTGACCTTCTCCCCAGCCTCATTCTCCACGGTCGGCAGTGCGCCGATCTTCTCCACCACGTCCAGGCCGCCGGTGACCCGGCCGATGACCGGGAAGCTCGGCTCGGCGGTGGTGAAGTCCTCGAAGAAGATCAGGAACTGGCTGCCGTTGGCACCCGGCGGGTTGCTGATCATCGCCACCGTGCCCTTGGGGTACGTGGGCGGCTGGTCCGGCGACGGGCTGGGCGACGCCTCCGGGGCGGTCGGCACGTTCTCGTTGTGGAACGAGTACGACGGGCCGCCGAGACCGGTGCCGCTCGGGTCGCCGCAGCGCACCGCCCCGTCGGCCGTGATCTCGTGGCACTTGGTGTCGTTGTAGAAGCCCTGCCCGGCCAGGTGGGCGATGCTCGCGGCGGCGCACGGGGCGTTCGCGAGGTCCAGCTCGACCGAGATCGGGTCGCCCTGGTTGGTGGTGATCGTCATCGGTTGGGTGCCGGTCACCGGCAGGCCCGTGGCGGCCGGCTCGCCGACCTGGCGGAGGTTCGGGTTGCCCTCGGTGTTCTGCGGGGTCCAGAGGCAGACCTCGTCGTTCGCGGTGTCCTGTGTCGGCTCGCTGTCGAAGGCGCCCAGCGCCCACGCCGAACCGGCGACGACGAGCACGAGGATCAGGGCGGTGCCGACACCGGCTCGGATCCGTCGGCGGCGCCTGACGGTGGCGGCCCGGCGGGCCTGTTGCCGGTCGAGCTTGGCCCGCGCCAGTTTGCGCTGCCGGTCCCTGCTGGAAGCCACCCGTGCTCCCCTTTCCTCTACCCTGGTCGTCACCTGGTGGTCGCGTACCCGTCGGGCGGCAGGTGCGCCACGCCACACGCCCGCCAGAGTGTACGGGTACCGGCTGGGAAAGTCGTGTACGAGGTCGGTGCACATCCGCATCGGAGTCCGTCACTGCCCCCGCGCGCCGGTGGGACGACCGGCCCGAGCCCGCCGGGGGACGCCGGTAGGCTGCTGGCGAGGACGACTCGACGGAAGGGGAGCGGACGTGCTCGTGGCCGGCTTTCCCGCGGACGCCTTCGGCACCAACTGCTATGTGGTCGCCGCCGCGCCGGGGGAGCAGTGCGTGGTGGTCGACCCCGGCATCGGGGTGATCGACCGGCTCGACGCGCTGCTCGCCGAGCATCGACTGCACCCGGCGGCCGTGCTGCTCACCCACGGGCACCTCGACCACACCTTCTCCGTCGCGCCGGTGTGCGGCGCGCGCGGCATCACCGCGTACGTGCACCCGGCGGACCGGGAGTTGCTGGCCGACCCGACCAAGGCCCTGTCGATGGACCTCACCCAGCTCTTCGGTGGCCGGCTGCCGTACGCCGAGCCGGAGGATGTCGCCGAGCTGTCCGACGGGACGACGCTCAGCCTCGCCGGTCTGGAGATCACCGTCGACCACGCACCGGGCCATACCGGCGGGTCGGTGCTGTTCCGGCTGCCCGGCGCCGGCTCGCCGTGGGAGGCCGAGCAGATCTGTCTCTCCGGTGACGTGCTGTTCGCCGGCTCGATCGGCCGCACCGACCTGGCCGGTGGCGACATGCCGACGATGGTCGCCAGCCTGCGGGACAAGATCCTCCCGCTCGCCGACGACACCGTCGTGCTGCCCGGCCACGGCCCCACGACCACCATCGGCCGCGAGCGCGCCACCAACCCGTACCTCGTCGAGGTGGCCGGGATGGGCGGCGGACGACCGGCGGCCCCCACCCGCGGCCTGTAGTCGCCGCGGACCAGGACCTCCCCGCGCCGCTCGCGCGGGTGCCGAAGGAGCATCATGAGCAAGCCCACGCCCATCTCCGGCTTCCCGGAGTGGACGCCCGCCCAGCGGATGATCGAGCAGTACGTCCTGGACCGGATCCGGTCCACCTTCGAGCTGTACGGCTTCGCGCCGCTGGAGACCCGGGCCGTCGAGCCGCTGGACCAGTTGCTGCGCAAGGGGGAGACCTCGAAGGAGGTCTACGTGATCCGGCGCCTCCAGGGCGATCCGGAGGGTCCGGCCGGTGACGACGCCCTCGGCCTGCACTTCGACCTCACCGTGCCGTTCGCCCGGTATGTGCTGGAGAACGCCGGCAAGCTCCAGTTCCCGTTCCGCCGCTACCAGATCCAGAAGGTGTGGCGGGGCGAACGCCCTCAGGAGGGCCGGTACCGCGAGTTCCTCCAGGCGGACATCGACATCGTCGACCGGGACACCCTCGCCGGGCACCACGAGGCGGAGATGCCGCTGGTCATCGGCGACGCGTTGCGGGCGTTGCCGATCCCGCCGGTACGCATCCAGGTCAACAACCGCAAGATCTGCGAGGGGTTCTACCGGGGCATCGGGCTGACCGACCCGGAGGCGACGCTGCGCGCGGTCGACAAGCTCGACAAGATCGGCCCGGCCGGCGTGACGGAGCTGCTGGCGACCACGGCCGGGGCGAGCGAGGCGCAGGCCAAGGCATGTCTGGCGCTGGCCGAGATCTCCGCGCCGGACGCCTCGTTCGCCGACGCGGTCCGCGCGCTCGGGGTCAGCGACCCGTTGCTGGACGAGGGGGTCGCGGAGCTGACCGCCGTGGTGGAGACCGCCGCCGCGCACTCGCCCGGTCTCTGCGTGGCCGACCTGCGGATCGCCCGTGGCCTGGACTACTACACCGGCACGGTCTACGAGACGCAGATGATCGGGTACGAGAAGTTCGGCTCGATCTGCTCCGGCGGCCGGTACGACAACCTGGCCAGCGCCGGGACCACCCGCTTCCCCGGGGTGGGCATCTCGATCGGGGTGACCCGGCTGCTCGGTCTGCTCTTCGGCGCCGAGGCGCTGACCGTCTCCCGGTCCGTGCCGACCTGTGTGCTGGTGGCGGTGACCAACGAGGAGCTGCGGGCCGACAGCAACCGGGTCGCCGAGGCGCTGCGGTCGCGGGGCGTACCCACCGAGGTGTCGCCGAGCGCGGCGAAGTTCGGCAAGCAGATCCGGTACGCGGAGCGACGCGGCATCCCGTACGTCTGGTTCCCGGGCGCGGAGGGTGCCCCCGACGAGGTGAAGGACATCCGCTCCGGTGAGCAGGTCGTCGCGGCGGCGGGGGAGTGGTCGCCGCCTCGGGCGGACCTGACACCGCTGGTCAGCTGAACCCGGATGTAAGGAAGGGCCCCCTGCTAACGCCTCGCGTATAGCAGGGGGCCCTTCCTAACGTCGGGCCGAGCAGCCGGCAGCGGTGGAGCCCTCACTCCAGGGGGAGCAGCAGGCAGCTCGACGTGGCGTGCGCGACGAGGCGGGACCGCCCGTCGGTCAGTCGGGCCTCGGCCAGGGCGGTCCGTCGACCGCGTTGCAGCACGGTGCCTTCGCAGCGAAGCGTCCCGGAGCGGACGGTCACCGGGCGGAGAAACTTCACGTTGAGGTCCAGCGAGGTGTAGCCCATGCCGACCGGCAGCGTGGTGTGTACGGCGCACGCGGCGGCGGTGTCCAGCAGCGTGGAGAGCACGCCGCCGTGCACGGTGCCGAGCGGGTTGTAGTGGAACTCCTGCGGCTCCAGTTCGACGACGACCCGGCCCTCCTCGGCCTCCATCCGGGACATGTCGATCAGGTGCATCACCGGTGGGGCGGCCAGCTCCCCGGCGATCATCGCGCGGAGCAGTTCCAGTCCGCTGCGCCGGCCGACCTGGTCGGCGTTGAGGCCCGGGTCGGACCAGGAGAAGGTGCGGCTGCGCGTCGCCCCCTGCGTCTGCGTCATGGACGCAGCCTGTCAGGGCTTGCTGGGTCTGTCAATCAGACCTAGCCTGGCGGGCATGAGACCCGTGGCCCTGGACTGGTCGATCGACAACTGCACGGTCGCCCGCGCCATGGAGGTCCTCGGCGAGAAGTGGACCCTGGTGGTGCTCCGCGAGGTGTTCAGCGGCGTCCGCCGCTTCGACGACATGCGGGTACGCACCGGCGTCCCCCGGCAGGTGCTGGCCAACCGGCTGGCCACACTGGTCGCGCAGGGGGTGCTCCGGCGGGAGCCGTACCGCGAGCCGGGCAGCCGGCTGCGACACGAGTACCGGCTCACCCCCAAGGGAATGGATCTGTGGCCGGTGCTGGTCGCCGTGCTGGCCTGGGGGGACCGGTACCTCGCCGACCCGGAGGGGCCGCCGCTGAGCGTCGGACACCGCGACTGCGGCGCCGAGGTCGGGGTGGAACTGCACTGCGCGGACGGGCACCACGTCACCGACGCGCGTGACGTCGTGCCGCGTCCGGGGCCGGGCGCCCGTCGACGATGACGCCCGGCCGGTCTCCGGCGATGATGCCCGGCCGGTCTCCGGCGGTGGTGCCCGGCCGGCTTCCGGCGGTGGTGCCCGGCCGGCTTCCGGCGGTGGTGCTCGGCGGCTACCAGGCGAAGCCGACGGGGTAGGAGACGTTCGCCAGGACCTGCTGGCCGCTGGCGTTCGGGTGGAAGTAGTCCCAGCCGGAGAGCTGGGAGAGGCTGAACGGGTAGCCGAAGACCGCGTTGTCGTCGTACCGGCAGTTCGACCCGTACGCGGCGCAGGCGGCGGCGAGCTGGCCGTTGAAGTCGATCACCCGCTGCCGTACCCGGTGGCGTCGGTCCACCTCGGTCTGGGCGGTGGAGGTCGGGTTGGCCAGCAGCGACTGGCCGGTGCAGGCGCGTTCGCGTCGATCAGGATGGTGACGTACCCGGCTCCCCGGCTGACAGCGGTGCCGGGCCGGGTGCGGCCAGGGCGGGGGCGGCGGCGAGGGTGGCCAGCGCGCGTCGGACGAGGGTCATGGGTGGCCTCCGGTTCACGGTTGCCGGGTGGCGGCGGTGACCAGAGCGTATAGATGACCGTCTGTGTCCACAATGTTGCAGAGAGATGACTTGGGGGTGGTTGGTCGATTCGGCCGGAGGCGGGGCTTGTTGACGATCTTAAATGTGTGAATACTTTCCCTCGCTTGGCCATTTCCCCAGGTGGCCGAGTTGCCCCCGCTCCTGTCGACGTGACAGGGCACGAAACCCCCTACCGGGAGGCTGTTACATGCGACCCACAAGGTCAATGCTTCGCCGCGTCTTCTCCGTCGCCGCCGCCGGAACTCTGGTCGCCGGCGTACTGGCCGGTGCCCCGGCCCAGGCGGCGCCCGCGTCCGCCACACCCGACGCGGCCTCCGCCCTCGCCGACCGCCTCGGCGACCGCGCGGCGGGTGCCTACGCCGACGCCAGCGGCGCCATGGTCGTCGCGGTGACCGACGCCGTCGCGGCCCGCCAGGTGGCCGCCGCCGGCGCCACCCCGAAGCTGGTCACGCGTGGTGCCACCGAGCTGAACCGGGCCACCGCGGTGCTGGAGCGCTCCGCCGCGATCCCGGGCACCGCCTGGTGGACCGACCCCGCCACCAACCAGGTCGTCGTCTCCGTCGACAGCACCGTCACCGGCGCCAAGCTGGAGCGGGTCAAGGCCGCCGCCGCCCGCACCAACGGCGCCGTCCGCATCGAGGCCCAGGCCGGTGTGCTGAGCACCCGCATCTCCGGTGGCGAGGCGATCTACGCGCAGGGTGGCGGACGCTGCTCGCTCGGCTTCAACGTGCGCGCCGGCAGCACCTACTACTTCGTGACCGCCGGCCACTGCACCAACATCGCCGCGAACTGGTACAGCAACTCGGCGCAGACCGCGCTGCTCGGTTCGCGTACCGGCAGCGTCTTCCCGGGCAGCGACTACGGCATCGTCCGCTACGCCAACCAGAGCGTCGTGCAGCCGGGCAACGTCTACCTCCACAACGGCACCTACCGGGAGATCACCGCTTCCGGCAACGCGTACGTCGGCCAGTCGGCGCAGCGTTCCGGCAGCACCACCGGTGTGCGCAGCGGCTCGGTGACCGCCCTCAACGCCACCGTCAACTACGCCGAGGGTCAGGTGCGCGGCCTGATCCGGACCAACATCTGCGCCCAGCCGGGCGACAGCGGCGGTTCGCTCTTCAGCGGCACCATCGCGCTCGGCTTGACCTCCGGCGGCAGCGGCAACTGCAGCATCGGCGGCACCACCTTCTTCCAGCCCATCGGACCGGTGCTGAGCCGGTACGGCGTCAGCGTCTACTGACCCGTACTCACGTATCTGACCTTCTCCTCCGCCAGCGGGCCGCCGGATTCCTCCTCCGGCGGCCCGCCCGGCTTGTAAGCAGGGGTCCCCTGCTAACGCCTGCGGTATAGGAAGGGTCCCCTGCTAACGCCAACCGGCGCGCTGGTGTTAGTAGGGGACCCCTGCTATGCACGAGGCGTTAACAGGGGGCCCTTCCTTGCACCCGGGGAACGGGGACGGGTGAGGGCTGACAGAATGCCGGGAGCAACGGACGTAGAGCCAGACGAGGGAGACGCACGTCGTGATCCGTACCCATGACGCCGGCAGCCTGCGCGCGACGGACGCCGGCACCACGGTGACGCTCGCCGGGTGGGTGGCCCGCCGGCGCGACCACGGCGGTGTCATCTTCGTCGACCTGCGCGACGCCTCCGGCGTGGTCCAGGTGGTCTTCCGCGAGGAGGACGCGCACGCGCTGCGCAACGAGTACTGCGTCAAGGTCGTCGGTGAGGTCACCCGTCGCCCGGCGGGCAACGAGAACCCGGAGCTGCCGACCGGCGAGATCGAGGTGACCGCCGCCGAGTTGGACGTGCTCTCCGAGGCCGCTCCGCTGCCGCTGCCGATCGACGACCAGGTGGTGGCCGGCGACGACGTCCGCCTCAAGTACCGCTATCTCGACCTGCGCCGGGGCGGCCCGGCCCGGGCGATGCGCCTGCGCTCGCGGGCCAACCAGCTCGCCCGTGGCGTGTTGCACGAGCGGGACTTCCTGGAGATCGAGACGCCGACGCTGACCCGGTCCACCCCGGAGGGCGCCCGCGACTTCCTGGTCCCGGTCCGCCTGCAACCCGGCAGCTGGTACGCGCTGCCGCAGTCCCCGCAGCTGTTCAAGCAGCTGCTCATGGTCGGCGGCATGGAGCGGTATTACCAGATCGCCCGCTGCTACCGCGACGAGGACTTCCGGGCCGACCGGCAGCCGGAGTTCACCCAGCTCGACATCGAGATGTCCTTCGTCACCGAGGAGGACGTGATCGACCTCGGTGAGGAGATCGCCGCCGCCCTCTGGTCGGACCTGGCCGGGTACGAGATCCCGCGCCCGATCCCGCGCATCACCTGGCACGACGCCATGGCCCGGTACGGCTCGGACAAGCCGGACCTGCGCTACGGCGTGGAGCTGACCGAGCTGACCGACTACCTGCGCGGCACCCAGTTCCGGGTCTTCGCCGGGGCGATCGACGCGGGCGGGTACGTCGGTGCGGTGGTGATGCCCGGCGGCGCCGGTCAGACCCGCAAGGAACTGGACGGCTGGCAGGACTGGGCCAAGGCGCGCGGTGCCAAGGGACTGGCGTACGTGGTGTTGGACGCCGAGACCGGCGAGCCGCGCGGGCCGGTGGCGAAGAACCTCTCCGCCGAGCACCTGGCCGGGCTGGCCGACGCCGTCGGCGCCAAGCCGGGCGACGCCGTCTTCTTCGCTGCCGGCCCGGAGGCACGCCCGGCCCAGGAGCTGCTCGGTGCGGCCCGGATCGAGATCGCCAAGCGGGCCGGTCTGGTCGACGAGAGCGCCTGGGCGTTCTGCTGGGTGGTGGACGCGCCGATGTTCGAGAAGACGGACGATGGTGGCTGGACGGCCGTGCACCACCCGTTCACCTCGCCGAACGCCGAGTGGATGGACCGCTTCGAGGAGGCGCCGGACCGGGCGCTGGCCTACGCGTACGACATCGTCTGCAACGGCAACGAGATCGGCGGCGGCTCGATCCGTATCCACCGTCGTGAGGTGCAGCAGCGGGTCTTCGAGCTGCTCGGTATCACGCCGGAGGAGGCGCAGGACAAGTTCGGCTTCCTGCTGGAGGCGTTCAGCTACGGCCCACCCCCGCACGGCGGTATCGCGTTCGGCTGGGACCGGGTCTGCATGCTGCTCGCCGGTGTCGACTCGATCCGCGAGGTCATCGCCTTCCCGAAGACGCGCGGCGGCTTCGACCCGCTGACCGGCGCGCCCACCCCGATCACCGGGCAGCAGCGCGCCGAGGCCGGTATCGACGCCAAGCCGAAGCCGGCCCAGGTCCCGCACACCGGCACCGCCGGTCCGGCCGCCCCGGTCGCCGACCCCACCTGACCGACACCGCGTGAGGTCGGCGGGCGACGCGCCCGCCGACCTCATATCGCGTGGCCGTGGCCCGGCGGGAGGGCCTGGACCCGACCGGCCTGCACACCACCACCGGGGTCGCTGCCGGGGTGCTCCGTCCCGGCGAGGTGCGTCTGGATTCCACGCGCGCCGCCACGCTCCTGCGGACGCGGTTGCGTGGCGTCACCGAGCTTCTCGCCGTCTGAGTCGAACCACGAACACCGCTCCGCCCGGATGCACGATCTCTATGCACAATACTTGTGCATAAGAACTGTGCACCGCTACGGTGTGGTCATGGGAGACGTGCAGAAGCCGGCACCGCGACGGGTGCGGATCGATCATCGGCAGGTCCGTGCGTTGGCGCACCCGCTGCGTAACCGGCTGCTCGGTGCGCTGCGGGTGAAGGGGGCGGCGACCGCCACCACCCTCGCCGAGCTGCTGGACACCAACACCGGCGCGACCAGTTACCACCTGCGCCAGTTGGCCGAGGTCGGGCTGGTCGTCGAGGAGACCGACCGCGGCGCCGGGCGGCAACGCTGGTGGCGGGCCGCGCACGACGTCACGAGCTTCGAGAGCACCGACTTCGACGACGATCCGGACGCGCGGGCCGCGATCGAGTGGATCCAGGCCGACCAGGTGCGCCTCTTCGTCGAGCACGCCGAGCGATGGTTCGCCGTACGCGACCAGTGGTCGCCGCAGTGGCGCGAAGCCTTCGGCATGAGCGACGTCTTCATGACCATCCCGGCGGCCCGGCTCAAGGAACTCCAGGCGGAGCTGTTGCAGATCCTCCAGCGCTACCACGCCGAGGCGGATCCCGATGCGCCCGGCGCCGAGCAGGTGCAGGTCGTCCTGGCCAGCCACCCGCTGCTGATGGGGGAGAAGCGGTGACGAGCGACCTGTCCGTGCTCCAGATCCGCCGTCGTTTCCTGATCCTGCACGGGCTCCGGTGGTTACCGGTCGGTCTGATGATCCCGGTGACCATCCTGCTGATGCAGGAGCGGGGCCTGACCCTGACCCAGATCGGCCTGGCCGTCGGCGCGCAGGGGGTGGTGGTGCTCGCCCTGGAGCTGCCGACCGGCGGGTTCGCCGACGCGCTGGGCAGCCGGCCGGTGCTGGTGGTGGCGAACGTGGTCGGCCTGGTGTCGCTGGCCCTGCTGGTGGTCGCCGACTCCTTCGCCCTGCTGGCCGCCGTCTGGGCGTTGCAGGGCGTGTTCCGAGCCCTGGACAGCGGGCCGTTGGAGTCCTGGTACGTCAACAGCACCCTCGCCGCCGACCCGGACGCCGCGTACGAGAAGGGGCTCGGTCAGGGTGGCGCGGTCCTCGGCCTGTCGATGGCGGCCGGTGCGCTGCTCAGCGGCGGGCTGGTGGCGCTGGGGCCGGTGGGTCCGGTCAGCGCGCTCACCACGCCGATCGTGATCGCGGTCCTGTTGCAGGCCGTCGCGCTGGTGGCGTTGCTGGCGCTGCTGGTGGAGCAGCGCCCGGCGGCGGGCGCGGGTGCGCTGCGGTCCTCGGTCCGCGCGGCGCCGCGGATGGTGGGCGAGGCGTTCGGCCTGCTGCGTCGGTCCCGGGTGCTGCTCGCGTTGGTCGCGGTCGAGCTGTTCTGGGGCTTCGGCATGATGACCTTCGAGGGCCTGCTGCCGGTGCGGCTGGCCGAGGTGGTGGGTGACCCGGACCGGGCCGCCGCCCTGCTCGGTCCGGCCAACACCGTGGCCTGGCTGGCGTCGGCCGGCGGTGCGGCGCTCACCCCGCTGCTGATCCGTCGGCTGGGGGCCGCACCCGGTGCCGCCCTGCTGCGGATCGTGCAGGGCGTCACGGTCGTCGGCATGGCCCTGCTGGCCGGTCCGGTCGGCGTGCTGATCGCGTTCATCGCCTGCTACGCCGTGCACGGCGCGTCCAATCCGCTGCACATGGGACTGCTGCACCGGCAGGTGGACGGTCCCTACCGCAACAGCGTGATCTCGGTGAACTCGATGGTGGCCATGCCGGCGGGAGCGTTGGGCGGGGCGGTGCTCGGCTTCGTCGGCGACCGGGCCGGGGTGGGCACGGCGATGCTGGTCGGCGCGGTGGTGCTGGCCGTGGCCGCGCCGCTCTACCTGCCGGCCTGGCGGGCTGCCCGCGCGTCCGCCGGGGCGTCCGCCGGTGCGGGGAGACGGACCGAGGTGAGCGGGAAGGCGCCGGTGTAGCCGAGCCGCCGGTACAACCGGATCGCGCCGGTGTTGTCCGGGTAGACGCCGAGCGCCACCATGTCGTACCGCCGGGACAACGCCCGGGTCATGCCGGCGGTCAGCGCCGCGCCCAGCCCCTGGTTGCGGTGTGTCGGGCAGACGACCAGCCCGGCGAGGAATCCGACCTCGTCCCGGGTCCGGTCGGCCCCGGCGGCGATCAACCGGTCGCCGTCGCGGATGCCGTACCAGTCGACGATCCGGGGATCGCCCGGCCGCGCCGTACTGGTGGGGAACGCCGCGTCGATCAGCGCGGTCAGCGCCGGATGGTCCGCCGCGTCCAGGCGGACCACGTGTTCCTCACCGGGCTGCGGCGGCGGCGCGCCGGTCGTCCAGAGAAAGTCCCAGTCCCGGTACGCCGCCACGACCGCACCGGCGCGGTCGGTGGCCGGATCCCGCCGGGGCAGGTGCACCCACTGGCCCGGGTCGAGCGTCCGCTCCTCGGCCAGCGCGGCGACCAGTGTGACAGCCGCGTCCGGCGGCCCCACGGCGGCGCAGACCGTCGACTGTGGCGACGACAGCAGCCAGCACACCGCCCCCTCGTGTCGCCAGCCGCGCACCGGGGCGTGGCGCGGCACCGTGTGCCGGAAGAAGGGGTGGTGGTCCACGGCGGTCAGGATCGCCTCCCGGCCCACCAGCGCCTCCGCAGGGATGATCACCGCAACAGCCTAGGTGGGGGCGCTGCGGGGCGGCTCGCATCCAGGGTGGAGATTGGCGAGCCGACCGATCGGGTACATCCCGCGCCGAACCTACTGGAACCCCCACCGGAGGAACGACATGCTCGCCATCGCCGCCGCTGCGGTCTTCGGCTTCGCCCTGTTGCTCGACCTGCTCGACACCGACCTCGGCGCACCGGACCTGTTCAACTGGAACACGCTCGTGCTGATCGGCCTGCTGCTGCTGGCCCTCTTCCTGGCCGGCGTCGGCCGGGGCGGCGGTGGCGGTGGCGGCCGCTGGTACCGGGGCCGCCGGCCGGGGCGCGGCTGACCGAGCCCGGTACTGTTCTCGTGATGGAGTCCGACGCCCTGTTCACCCTCAGTGAACCCACGGCAGCACCCGGTGCGCCGACGGGTTCCGGCGGCGTCGGCGGCTTCACTCCGGCCGGTCCGGACGCGCCGCTTCCGGTCCGGATGCGCCCGGCCACCCTGGACGAACTCGTCGGTCAGGACCACCTGCTCGCCCCGGGAGCGCCCCTGCGGCAACTCGTCGCCGGCAACGCGCCGATGTCGGTCATCCTCTGGGGCCCGCCGGGCAGCGGCAAGACGACCATCGCCCACCTGGTGGCCGCCGCCACCGACCGGCGGTTCGTGGCCATGTCGGCGCTCTCGGCCGGAGTCAAGGACGTCCGGGCCGTGATCGACACCGCCCGGCGGCAGCGGCGCACCGGTGGCCCGCCGACCGTCCTCTTCATCGACGAGGTGCACCGGTTCAGCAAGACCCAGCAGGACTCCCTGCTCGCCGCCGTCGAGGACCGTACGGTCACGCTGCTCGCCGCCACCACGGAGAACCCGTACTTCTCGGTCATCTCGCCACTGTTGTCGCGGTGCGTGCTGCTCACCCTTCAGCCTCTCGACGACGCGGCGGTCCGCGCGCTGCTGCGCCGGGCCCTGACCGACGAGCGTGGTCTGGGCGGCGCGCTCGTCTGCGAGCCCGAGGCGGAGGACCACCTGGTCCGGTTGGCCGGTGGGGACGTCCGCAAGGCGCTGACCGCGCTGGAGGCGGCAGCCGGGTCGGCGACCGCGCTGGGCGCCGGCCGGATCGACCTGGCCACCGCCGAGCGGGCGGTGGACACCGCAGCCGTGCGGTACGACCGGGCCGGTGACGCCCACTACGACGTGACCAGCGCGTTCATCAAGAGCATGCGCGGGTCGGACGTGGACGCCGCGTTGCACTGGCTGGCCCGGATGCTGGTCGCCGGTGAGGACGCCCGGTTCATCGCCCGACGGCTGGTCATCTTCGCCAGCGAGGACGTCGGCATGGCCGATCCCGGTGCGCTGAGCGTCGCCACCGCGGCCGCGCACGCCGTCGAGTACGTCGGCCTGCCAGAGGTCCAGCTCAACCTCGCCCAGGCGGTGATCCACCTGGCCACCGCCCCCAAGTCGAACTCGGCCACCGCCGCGATCGGCGCGGCGATCGCCGACGTCCGGGCCGGTCGGGGTGGCCCGGTCCCGCGCGGACTGCGTGACGGCCACTACGCCGGCGCCCGAGGGCTCGGCCACGGCATCGGGTACCGCTACCCGCACGACGACCAGCGGGGCGTGCTCACCCAGCAGTACGTGCCGGACGACCTGGTCGGCACCGACTACTACCAGCCGAGCCACCACGGTGCGGAACGATCGGTGGCCACGCGGCTGCCGCTGCTGCGCCGGATCGTCCGCGGGCTGCCCGCGCCCGCCCGCGTACCGGCGGAGAGCACGGGTGACCGGGCGGCGCCGACGGACCGGGCCGAGACGCCGCCGTCCGGAGTCGACGGCGGCCCGTCCACGGGCACGGACGCCCACGCGGCGGATGAGGTCGGCCGCAGCGCCGACGGGAAGGGTCAACAGTGAAATCGTCGGAGCGACCGGAGGACGGCCAGGAGGAGCGGCGTCCCAAGGGCCGCCGCTGGGGCCGGAGCAAACCCGAGGCCGCCCCGGAGGACCCGGGCCCCGGTGAGGACTTCGGCTGGATCGACGACCTGCGCTCGGCGAAGCAGCAGCGCGGCGAACTCGGCCCGGACGGGGTCGCCCCGCCTCCGGACGGCCCCGGCGCCCGCCCCGGCCCGCCGGCACCGCCGGTCACCGACCGTCCCGGCCAGGTACCTCCGGTCCGTCCGGGGCAGCCGCCCGCCGGACGCCCGGCGTCACCGGCCGGGTCCGTTCCGCCGCCGCCTCCCGGATCCGTCCCGCCACCTCCCGGAGCAGTCCCGCCGCCGCCCGGCGGCCGGGCCCCGATGCCGCCCGGACCCGGCGCACCGGATCCGTCCGCCGGTCCACCGGCTGCTCCGCCCCGCCGGCTCCCGACCGAGACACCACGCTCCCGTCCGGTCGACGGGCCGTGGCCTGGCGCACCGGCCCCCCGGCCGCCCGCCGGTCCGCCGCCTCACGCTGGTCCGCCCCCGGCTGGTCCGCCTCACGCCGGTCCGCCTCACGCTGGTCCGTCTCCGGCAGGTCCGCCTCACCCTGCTTCGCCCGCTAGCGGGCCCCGGCCGGCCGCCGCCGCGCCTCCGGCCTCCGGCCCCCGGCCACCCGCCGGACCTGGCGACCGGGCTCCAGGTCGGCCGCCGTTCGCTGCCGGTCCGTCGCCGACGGAACACGGCGACCGGGCCCCGGGTGGACCGCCGTTCGCGGCTGTCCCGCCGCCCGGCGGGCGGCGGGAAGCCGGCCCGACGGGCGAGCCGACCGGTGGCTGGTCGTCCGTCGAGGCGGGCGGTCCGCCCGGTTGGCGTGGGCGTCCCGGACCCGCCGAGCCGCCCTCGGGTGCGCCGGGCGGTCCCACCTCCGCGATGCCGACCGGCCCGGTCCCTGGCACGCCGACCGGCCCGGTCCCGGGTGTGCCGACCGGGCCCGAGTCCGGTGGACCGGCCGGCCCCGCCCCGCATCAGCCCGCTCCACGGCGGAACCCCTCCGGGCGGCCCAGCGGGATTCCGGCCAGCGCGCGCCGGACCGTCCCGCGCGGTCCCGCCCGGGGCACGCCGCCGGATCCGGGCGCTGGTCCGCGTACCGCTGACCGCACCGACCCCGACGTGACCGCCGGCGGCCGGAGCGGAGGCCTCGGTGGCCCCGCCGTCGCTGGTGGGCCCTCCGCCGAGCCGGCGGGAGGCCGCCGGGGTGGACGGCGCCGCGCCGCCGAGCCCGAGGAAGAGCAACCGATCGTCCCGCTGTCCGGCAACGCGCCGGAGATCCCCGGCGTGCCGTCCGGCGACCCGTCGGCGATTCCTGTCGCCCCGCCGGAGACCCGCACCGCTACTCCGGCAGGCACCGACAGTTCGTTCCGGGGCCGCCGCGCCGCGCTGGAGGAACCGGCGACGCCACCGGCCGCGCGCCGGACCGACGAGCAGACCGAGACATCGGTACGGGGCCGCCGCGCGGCCGACGTCCAGGAGACGCCGCCCCAGGGGCGGCGGGCCGCCGACGATTCCGGGCGCGCTCCCGCCCCGGGCGACACCGGCGAACGACCGTTCGCGGCCCGGCCGGCTGACACGGGTGGGCGTCCCTTCGCGTCGCGGTCCGGCGACACCGGTGAGCGGCCCTTCGCCTCGCGGCCCGCTGACACCGGTGAGCGTCCCTTCGTGTCCCGGCCGGGTGACACGGGTGAGCGTCCCTCGGCGTCGCGGCCGGGTGACACGGGTGAGCGTCCGTACGTGTCACGGCCCGGTGACACCGGTGAACGGCCGTACGCGGCCCGGCCGGGTGACGGTCGGGCCGGGCGTCCGGAACGGCCGGCCGACTGGCTGCGGCAGGCCGGGCGGGGACACCACACCGATCCGGCACTGCCGACGGTCAAGAGACGGCCCGGTACCCCGCCCGGCGGTCCGGCCGGGCACTCGGGCGGTACCCCGTCCGGCGGTACGGCGATGCTCGGTGGTCGTCGTGACCCGGACGGCCCCTCGCGCGCGATGCCGGACGACCAGACGGAACCGGGCGGGATCCCGGGCTGGCCCGCCGCAGCCATTCCCGGAGCCGGCAACGCCGCGCCGGTACGCCCCGGTGGTGCGCGCCCCGACGGACCGCCGACCGACGGGCCACCGGCCGAGCACGGCCGCCCCGACGCACCGCGCGCCGGTCGTGGTCGCCCCGACGGCACGTCGGTGGATCGTGGTCGCCCTGACCGAGCGCCGGTGGATCGTGGTCGGCCCGACGGGCCACCGGTCGGGCGGGGCCGGGCCGAACCACCCGGTGGAGCCGGACCGGCCGGGCCCGGGGCAGTCCCCGGCCGACCCGGACCCGAGGCGTCCACGGGCCGCGTCCGACCGATCGGTCACCCGGACGGCGGTCCGGGTGGGCCCCCGCGTGGCACCGCTCCGACGGACGGCATGCCCGCCGGGCCGCCGAGGGGCAGCGCACGCCCCGACGCCGGTCCTGCGGCGCGTGGACCGCTGTCCCCGGACGCCACCGCGGCGCGTGGACCGGTGTCGCCGGACGGCGGGCCGCCGCGTGGTGCCGTACCCCCCGACGCCGGCTCTGCGCCGCGCGGACCGGTGCCTCCGGACGCTGGGCCGCCGCGTGGCGCGACGGGCCCCGAGACGATGGCGGCAGGTCCCGGCGCGGGACCGGGCCGTCCCGGCGGCATGCCACCGGGACCCGCGCGCGGTGCCGCCCGGCCTGCTGGCCCGCCCCACCCGGAGGGGGGACCGCGCCGCCCCGACGGCGGTCCGGCACGCCCTGACGCGGGCCCCCGTCGCCCCGACGGCGGTCCGGCTCGCCCCGAGGGCGGTCAAGGTGGTGGGCCTGACGGTGGTCCGGGACGACCCGAGGGTGGCCACGGGCGTCCGGACGCCGGTCCGGTGTCCGGTGCTGCGCCCGGCCGTCCGTCGCCGCCCGCCGCAGGTCCCGGCGAACCGCCGGCCGCAGTGGCCCGCGCCACCGCGTCGGCCCCCCGCCCCGACGACCGGCCGGCCGGTCGGGCCACGCCGCCACAACGGGACCCGGCCCGCGAGCCGTCCGGTGCCGCACCGGTGCCCCCGCCGCCGCGTTCCGGGGAGGCGCCTGCGATGGCCCGGGCCGCCGCCGTGGTGCCCTCCGCCGACCCGACCGGGCCCCGGCCCGCACCGGATCCGGCGCTACGGCGACCCACCGACCCGGACGACGGGGACGGCGACCGGCCCGACGAGGAGGCACTGGAGGCCGACCCGGAGACGCGCCGTCAGGCCGGTGCCGGCCAGCGTCGCCGTACGCTGCTGCTGGCCCTGGTCGCCGTGCTCCTGCTCGGTGGTGTACCGGCCTTCTTCGGCGTGCAGGCGATGAACCGGGACCCGGTCTTCGTCTCGCTCGACGAGCTGGAGGTGCCGGAGTGGGCCGCGGCGCAGCCGGAGGACTTCACCAGCGGCAGTCGCTGGTGCCTGCTCGACTGTCGGCTGCGTGAGCGGACCGCCACCTCCGAGCGGTCGCCGGAGGAGACGGCCCAGGTGTACGAGGACGCGCTGAGCCGCGACGGCTGGCAGCCCTGGCAGCCCGCGTACTGCCCGGGGCAGGAGGAGAAGGGCAGCTACACCTGCTGGCGGCGCGACGAGTTGACGCTGGACCTGTGGGTCCGGGAGCCGACCTGCGTACCGCCGCCGGTGGACGGTGAGCCGGCGGTCGTGCCGTCGCCCGACCCGTCGACCGCAGCCGAGGAGTGCTCCGGTTCGTTGGTCTCGGTGAAGGTCCGCAATGCGATCGACGACGAGCGGACCAGGCCACAGCCGGACACGGATCCGTCACTGACCGGTGAGGATCCCTACCCGACGCTGACCGACGATCCGCTGGGCGAGTTGACGCCGTCACCACCGTCCTGAGCCGATTGTCATCACGGACGGTAGGGTCTGCATCTGGCGGCCCGCCCGCTGCCAGCAGGCGCGAGGCGGGCCACCGATGACGGCGTGGGCGAGAAGGTCGTACGTCTCGTGGGCCGTGGTGTCCCGGGACCGTGTTGAGGAGGACAGGCGTGGGCTTTTTGGAGGTCGCGGCGTTGATCGCGGCTATCGCGTTCGCGATGCTGGTGCTGATCCTGACGCTGCCCATCCTGCGGCTGCGGCACACCGTGGACGCGACCACCCAGATGATCAACGACCTCAACGACCGGACCGGGCCGTTGCTCGGTGACGTGAACACCACCGTGCGGAACGTCAACGTCACCCTCGAACAGGTGCAGACGTCGCTCGACGGGGTGAACCTCCAGCTCGCCAAGGTCGACACCATGACCAGTCACGCGCAGAACATCAGCGCCAACGTCGCCAACCTGGTCACCGTCGTCTCGGCCGCCGCCGCCAACCCGCTGGTCAAGGTGGCCGCCTTCGGCTACGGCGTGCGCAAGGCCGCCTCGGCCCGGCGCAGCGCCGAGACCGAGCGCGAGGTCCGCGACACCATCAAGTCCCAGCGGCGCGCCGCCCGGCGCGGCAACCGCTGACCGACGGCGGAGGTACGAGCATGAAGCGGCTGTTCTGGCTGGGCATCGGTCTGGCCGTCGGCGTGGTGGTGGTGCGCCAGGCGACCCGTGCCGCGCACGCCTACACCCCGGCGGGGATCGCCGACAACCTGTCACAATCCGCTGGCGGTCTCGTCGAGGAACTGCGTAGCTTCGTGGCGGACGTACGCGCCGGGATGGCCGAGCGGGAGCACGAGATCCACGAGGCGTTCGCCCAGGGCGAGGCGTTCGACGACCAGTTCGCCGACGTGCGCGACGAGCCGCGCATCGGTGACAGAGACATCTTTCCGGAGGAACCCCAGCGATGAAGACGGCGGAGATCAAGCGGCGGTATCTCGCCCACTTCGAGGCGAACGGCCACGCCGTGGTGCCGTCCGCTCCGCTGCCCGCCATCAACGACCCGAACCTGCTGTTCGTCAACGCCGGCATGGTGCAGTTCGTCCCGTACTTCCTCGGGCAGCAGACGCCGTCGTTCTCCCGGGCGGTGAGCGTGCAGAAGTGCATCCGCACGCCGGACATCGACGAGGTCGGCAAGACCAGCCGGCACGGCACGTTCTTCCAGATGAACGGCAACTTCTCCTTCGGCGACTACTTCAAGGACGGCGCGATCCCGTTCGCCTGGGACCTGGCCACGAAGCCGGTCGAGGCGGGCGGCTTCGGGCTGGACCCGGAGCGGGTCTGGGCGACGGTCTACCTGGACGACGACGAGGCGTACGACATCTGGCGGCGCGTCGGGGTGCCGGTCGAGCGGATCGTGCGCCGGGGCAAGAAGGACAACTTCTGGTCGATGGGCATTCCCGGCCCGGCCGGCCCCTGCTCCGAGCTGTACTACGACCGTGGGCCGGAGTACGGCGCCGAGGGCGGCCCCGAGGTCGACGAGGACCGGTACCTGGAGTTCTGGAACCTCGTCTTCATGCAGTACGAGATCGCGGACGTGCTCGACAAGGAGCAGTTCCGGATCGTCGGTGAGCTGCCGAAGAAGAACATCGACACCGGCATGGGCCTGGAGCGGATGGCCTCCATCCTGCAGGGCGTCGACAACCTGTACGAGATCGACGAGGTCCGGCCGATCCTGGACCGGGCCGCCGAGCTGACCGGCAAGCGGTACGGGACGCACTCCGGGCACGCGGCGAACCAGTCGCACCCCGACGACGTCCGGCTGCGGGTGGTCGCCGACCACGTGCGCACCGCGTTGATGCTGATCGGTGACGGGGTGACCCCGTCCAACGAGGGCCGTGGCTACGTGCTGCGGCGGATCATGCGCCGGGCGATCCGCGCGGTGCGACTGCTGGGCTGGCAGGAGCGGGCGCTGCCCGAGCTGCTGCCGGTGGCCCGGGACTGCATGGCCCCGTCGTACCCGGAGCTGGCCGCCGACTTCGACCGGATCTCCGCGTACGCGTACGCGGAGGAGGACGCGTTCCTGGCGACCCTGCGGGCGGGCACCACGATCCTGGACACCGCGATCAGCGAGACGAAGTCGGCGGGTAGGCCGGCGCTCTCCGGGGACAAGGCGTTCCAGCTGCACGACACGTACGGCTTCCCGATCGACCTCACCCTGGAGATCGCGGCCGAGCAGGGCCTCCACGTCGACCAGGAGGGCTTTCGGCGGCTGATGGCCGACCAGCGGTCCCGCGCCAAGGCCGACGCGCAGGCCCGCAAGACCGGGCACACCGACCTGTCGGCGTACCGGTCGGTGCTCGACGCCGGTGGTCCGGTGACCTTCACCGGTTACACCGAGGTCTCCCGCGAGTCGACGGTGCGGGCGGTGCTCGGCACCGACGGGCCGCGTGCGGCGGCGGTCGAGGGTGACCTGGTCGAGCTGGTCCTGGACACCACGCCGTTCTACGCCGAGGGCGGCGGGCAGCAGCCCGACGTCGGCATGATCACCGTGGGCGGTGGGCAGGTCGAGGTCCTCGACGTGCAGCAGCCGGTGCCGGGGCTGATCGTGCACCGGGCCCGGGTGCTCCGGGGCGAGGTGCGGGCCGGCGAGACCGGGTACGCCGAGATCGACTCCAGCCGTCGACGGGCCATCTCCCGGTCGCACACCGCGACCCACCTGGTGCACCAGACCATGCGTAACTTCCTCGGCGAGTCCGCCACCCAGGCCGGTTCGCTGAACGCCCCGGGTCGGCTGCGGTTCGACTTCAACACCGCGACCGGGGTGGCGCCGAGCGTGCTGCGGGACGTGGAGCAGCAGGTCAACGAGGTGCTCCTGGCGGACCTGGAGGTGCACGCCTTCGTCACCTCGCTGGAGGAGGCGCGGCGCATCGGCGCGATGGCGCTGTTCGGCGAGAAGTACGGCGACCAGGTCCGGGTGGTCGAGGTCGGTGACTACGCCCGCGAGCTGTGCGGCGGCACCCACGTGGCCCGCTCCGGCCAGCTCGGTCTGGTCAAGATCCTCTCGGAGTCGTCCATCGGATCCGGCGTCCGCCGGGTCGAGGCGCTGGTCGGCATGGACGCGTTCAACTTCCTGGCCCGCGAGCACCTGCTGGTGGCCCGGCTCGCCGAGCTGTACAGGGTCCCCTCCGAGCAGGTGGCGGACCGGGTCGAGCAGACCGTGACCCAGTTGCGCGACGCGGAGAAGGAGCTGGAGAAGCTGCGCGCCCAGCTCGTACTCGGCGGTGCGGCGGCCTTCGCCGCGCAGGCCCGGGACGTGCGCGGGGTGGCCTACGTCGGCATCGAGGCGCCCGAGGGGGCGGCCGGCAACGACGTCCGCACGTTGGCCCAGGAGATCCGGGGCCGGATCGACGCGGCCCGGCCGGGCGTGGTCGCGGTGGCGGCCCGCGCGAACGGCAAGGCGTCCCTGGTGGTGGCGGTGAACTCGGCCGCCCGCAGCCGTGGTGTCGCCGCGAACGATCTGGTCAAGGCGGCGTTCTCCGGGCGCGGCGGTGGTAGCCCGGACCTGGCCCAGGGGGGCGGCCTGCCCGAGTCGGAGGTCCCCAACCTCCTGCTCGCGGTGGAGAAGACGGTCGCCGAGGCGTGATTCCTCAGTACCTGACGGCAGGGCGGACCGACCCGGTCCGCCCTGCCGCCTATTCCGGGCGAGGTGACGAAGCGTGACCGGGTTGTCCCGCGGTGTGCGGTTGGGCGTGGACGTCGGACAGGTCCGGATCGGGGTCTCCCGGTCGGATCCGCACGGGGTTCTCGCCACCCCTCTGGTCACCCTCTCGCGGGATCAGAACCCCAGGTCAGACGCGATACCGACGGACCTCGTCCAGGTGGCCGCACTGGTCGCCGAACATGAGGCGGTCGAGGTGGTGGTGGGCCTACCGGTCAACCTGGCGGGTAAACACGGCCCCGCAGCGGAGCACGTGAAGGCGTACTCTCGACAACTGGCCGATGTGATAGCGCCTGTTCCGGTGACGCTGACTGACGAGAGGATGTCCACGGTCGTGGCCAGTCGTAGGCTTGCCGAGCGCGGTGTCCGGGGGAAGAAACAACGGGCGGTGGTCGACCAGGCCGCCGCGGTGGAGATTCTGCAGAGCTGGCTGGACGCGCAGCGGAGGCGGACCGAATGATGGACGATCTGGACCTCGGGTTCGACGAGCAGGACCGGGGGGACAAGGGCAAGCACCGGCGTGGCCGCAAGCGCGGCGGCCGGTCCGGTGGCGGCAAGGGCAAGACAGTGCTCGCCCTGCTGCTGGCGCTGGTGCTGCTCGGCGGCATCGGCGGCGGCGCCTTCTACGGCTTCGACCGGATCCAGAGCTACTTCGTCACACCGGACTTCGACGGCGACGGCACCGAGGACGTGACGATCCAGATCCCGCAGGGCGCGTTCCTCGCCGACATGGCCGTGGTGCTCCGCGACGCCGGCGTGATCAAGAGCACCAAGGCGTTCACCGAGGCGGCGCAGGAGAACTCCCGCAGCCGCAACATCCAGCCCGGCACGTACAAGCTGCGCAAGGAGATGAGCGGCGCGAACGCCCTGGCCGCGATGCTCGACCCGCAGAACCGGATCGTCAACGGGCTCACCATCCCCGAGGGGCGCACCGCAAAGAGCATCTTCAAGCTGCTCAGCGAGCAGACCGACATCCCGGTCAAGGAGTTCGAGGCCGCCGCGAAGGACCCGGAGAAGCTGGGCGTACCGGACTGGTGGTTCAAGCGGGAGGACGGCAAGAAGTCCGCCAAGTCCATCGAGGGCTTCCTCTTCCCGGACACCTACGAGATCCCGCCGAACGCCACCGCCGAGGCGATCCTGGGGCAGATGGTCGACCACTTCCTCTCCGTCACCGGGCAGATGAACTTCGCCGACCGGGTGCAGAAGGAACGCGGCGGGATCAGCCCGTACGAGGCGTTGATCGTGGCGTCGCTGGCCCAGGCCGAGGCCGGCACCAAGAAGGACCTCGGTCGGGTCGCCCGGGTCGCCTACAACCGGGTCTACTCGGGCACGTTCGACTGCAGCTGCCTGGAGATGGACGTCACGGTCAACTACTACTTCGAGTCGATCGGGCAGGAGGGCAAGACCTCCGGCCAGATGACGCGGAGCGACCTCGACAACCCGAAGAACCCGTACAACCGCAAGCTTCCGGGCATGGTCCCGACGCCGATCAACAACCCGGGCAAGGAAGCGCTGGAAGGCGCGATGGACCCGCCGGCCGGCGACTGGCTCTTCTTCGTGGCGATCGACAAGGAAGGCAACTCCGCCTTCACCAAGGACTACAGCCAGCACGAGCGCAACATCGAGAAGGCCAAGGAGAACGGCGTCCTGTGACGGTGGTGGCACGGCGGGCGGCAGTGCTGGGCAAGCCCATCGCCCACTCGCTCTCCCCGGTGATCCACAACGCCGGCTACGCCGCCGCCGGGCTCACCGGCTGGTCGTACACCCGGATCGAGTGCGCGGCGGCGGAGCTGCCGGACCTGGTCGCCGGGCTGGGCCCGGAGTGGGCCGGGCTGTCGGTGACGATGCCCGGCAAGGAGGCGGCACTGACCGTCGCCGCCGAGGTCTCGCCGGTCGCCGCCGCCGTCGGCGCGGCCAACACGCTGGTACGCCGCCCCGACGGCACCTGGTACGCGGACAACACCGATGTCACCGGCATGGTCGACGTGCTGACGTCCGCAGGCGTACGCGCGAGTGCGTCCGTCACGGTGCTGGGTGCCGGTGGCACGGCGCGGGCGGCGCTGGCGGCGGCGGCCCGACTCGGCGCGACCGGCGTGACCGTGGTGGCCCGCCGCCCGGTGGCCGTCGACGAGTTGGCGCCCGTGGCGACCGCGCTGGGCCTGACGCTGACCGCCGCTTCCTGGGCGGACGCGGCGGAGCTGACCGACGTCGACCTGCTGATCTCCACGGTGCCGAAGGGCGCCGCCGACGAGCTGGCCGATGTGGTGCGCTGGCGTCCCGGCACGGTGCTCTTCGACGCCATCTACGACCCGTGGCCCACCCCGCTGGCCGCCTCGGCCGCTGCCGCCGGCTGCCCGGTCGTCTCCGGCCTGGACCTGTTGCTGGCCCAGGCCGTAGGCCAGTTCGAGCAGTTCACCGGCGTTCCCGCCCCCCGGGCCGCGATGACCGCCGCGCTGACCGCCGCTCGGGTCGCTGCTCAGGTCGACTGACCGCCGTGCGGTCGGCTTGGCCGTCGCGCGCTTACCGCATCTCGGGTCGACTGACCGCCGCGCTGACCGCCGCCCGGGTCGCTGCTCGGGTCGACTGACCGCTCGATCCAGGATCGAGTGGCCTTCTTCTGCTCGGGAAGCCACTAAATCCTGGATCGAGTGCCTTCGCCGCCTGGGGTCGGGGCGTCCGGGGTGGGGCCGTCCGGGGTGGCGGCGTGGGGCTGCCCAGGCGAGGAACCGGGTGAAGAGGGTGGCCGGGTCGGGGCCGTCGTGCTGGTCCGCGACACCAAGGACCGGGACGGCGGCACCCTGCGGTTCGCGCCGGCCGCCTGGCAGTCGTTCGTCGCGCTGGCGAAGCAGGCCGCCCCGAACTGAGCCGCACGTGCGGCACCGAAGGCCCCCGACCACGTCGGGGGCCTTCGTCGTGCCCGTGCCGCTGAGTGCGCCCGTACCGCTGGGTCGCGGCATCGCCCGGCGCGGACTTGCGTATCGGTCGTCACTGGGGTAGATCATCGATCCCGGCCCGGATGCGACGCCGCTCGGCGCTGAGATGTGGTCCCCGCTGCGGCGCTGACCTGCGGATCGGCCGGTGCTGAGTCGCCAGACTGCCGGTACGCTGCCGCAGCTCCGACCGGGCGCGGTGTCGCAGCGTCGGCTTAGGCGAACTTTAAGACGCGCTTAGGTTCCCCGGTCATTCACACGCTCTGTTGTGTACGCCGATACGCTCCACAGCGTTATCGCCGAATTCACAAGGAGTCTGAGTGACCAGGCGCGGACTGCACCGCCTCATCCGGCATCAGGGCCCCCGGCGCAAGGCCGTGGTGCTCGGTGTCCTCGGCACCACGGTCGTACTCGGCATCGGCGCGACCATGGTGCCCCTGATCGCCGACGACGACCTCTCCATACCGGTGGTGTTCGACACCACCGCCACGAGCGTTCCGCAGGACGGCGACAACAGCGTCAAGACGACGTTGGCCACCTGCGCCGCCCCGTGTGACGGCAACCCCCGTGGGGACCGGCAGGCGGTCCTCGCCTTCTCGGTGACCTCACTTCCCGCGAACGCGACGAACATCCGGGCGACGTTGCGGGTGCACTCCTGGCAGGCGTTCGACGCGGCGGTGACCGCGCACGACTCCGGGCTCGACGCCCGGGCCGCCCGGCCGGCTCCCGGTCAGGTCGGTGCCGCCCTGGACGCGGTGTCCGGCGTCGGCAAGGGCTTCAACGAGTGGGACGTCTCCAAACTGGTGACCGGCAACGGCACCTGGACGGTGTCGCTGGCACAGGCCGGGCTGGGCAGCCGGATCTACTGGGCGTCGGGGGAGAACCGCAACCCGGACGTCCGTCCCCGCCTGGTGTTGCGCTACGACGCGGGTACACGTCCGGCACCCGCCCCGTCCAGCGTCTCGCCGACGCCCTCGGCCGCGTTGCCGACCCGTCCACCCGCCTCGCCGACCGTGTCGCCGAGCGTGAGCCCGAGCCCGGCCCGGCCCAGCCCGACGCCGACCAAGCCACCGGCGGACCCCGGTGCGTGCGGTCAGGTGTCGGCGAAGCTGGTGCCGTCCTGCGGTGCCTGGTGGGGGATGTACTCACCCTCCGGGGCGGGCAGCGGATGGGACCACGGTAAGGCGATCACCGACGTGGAGAAGCAGGTCGGGCGGACGTTCGACATCGTGCACCGCTACCACGACTTCTCCAACAGCGGCAGCAACGGTGCCTTCCCCGACGCGTACCAGCAGCAGCAGATGCGCGAGGGGCGGCTGATGTTCTTCGCCTGGGAGAGCCGGGTCTTCTCGTCCGGCACGGTGCTCACCTGGCGGGACGTCTACAGCGGCCGGTACGACCAGACGATCGACGACGTGGCCGGCCGGATCAAGGCGGCCGGGGTGCCGGTGTTCATGGGCTTCGACCACGAGCCGGAGGACGAGCCGGAGAAGGGCAGCGACGCCGAGTTCGTCCGTGCCTGGCGGTACGTGCACGACCGGTTCGCCGCGGCGCAGGTCCGTAACGCGGTGTGGGTCTGGACGATGATGGGCTGGTCCGGCCACTACAACCGGTACGCCGGCCTGTACCCGGGTGACGCCTACGTCGACTGGGTGGCCTGGGATCCGTACAACTTCCACGTCTGCAACGGCAGTACGACCTGGAAGAGCCCGAGCACCACGATCGGTTCGTTCTACCGCTGGTTGGACGACACCGGGATCGGCAAGGGCAAGCCCCGGATGCTGGCCGAGTTCGGCACGAACTTCGACAGCGCCGACCCGAACGCCAAGCGGCGGTGGTTCGAGGAATTCCCGGCGGCGCTGAAGGCGCATCCGAAAATCAAGGCGGCGATCTACTTCAACTCTCCGGGGATGACGAAGACGACGAACGTCTGCAACATGACAATGAACCAGGACCCCAGCGCGGTGGCCGGATTCGCCGCCGCCGGACGCGACAGTTACCTTCGGCAACCCACCGGAGGCAGCCGCTGACCTGAGGTAACCCGCGGGCGGTCCGGTGCCGAAGAGGTGCTGTCCGACATGCGACCGCCCGCGGTGTTGTCTGCAACTGGATGAACTGACCGCCCAATCGGCGGATGTCGCCTCCGGGGCGAACGGGAGAAGCTACGCAACGCACATTCCCGTCCACCCTGGAGGCGCAGCGTGCCCATAATCTCCTTCCCGTGGCGGAACACCCGCCGAAAGCGCGTACGGGCAGGGGCTGTCGCATTAGCAACCGTCGCGGCCGTCCTGGCCGTGCCCAGCGCGACATCCGCCGCCGTGGTGCCGGTTCCCGAACCGGCGACTCTGGTGTCCGCGAACCCCGCCGACGAGACCCCGCACGCGCGGGACGGTGAGGCCCGTGCCTTCGCACAGGTCGGCAACACGGTGTTCGTGGGAGGAAGCTTCACCCAGATCCGGCAGACCGTCAGTACGCCATGGATCACCCAGCGTTATCTCTTCGCCTACGACCGGACCACCGGGACGATCTCCACCGCCTTCCTGCCGGTGCTCGACGGGGCGGTCAACTCGCTCATCGCCGGTCCCGGCGGGACGCTGATCGTCGGCGGCGTCTTCAAGAACGTCAACGGGGTGGCCCGCCGCAACCTGGTGGCGCTCGACCCCTCCACCGGCATGATCATCGACAGCTGGGTGGGCCGGTCCGACGGTGGCACCGTGCGCGACCTGGTGCTGCACGGCAACTGGCTCTACGTGGCCGGCGCGTTCAACTGGCTCAACGGCACGGCGCACGCCGGGCTCGGGCGGCTGAACGCGACCACCGGTGCGATCGACCCGACCTTCAACATCAACACCTCGGTCGGTCGACACGACACGAGCATGTACGCGTGGGCCATCGACGTGTCGCCGGACGGCAACACGCTCGTGGTCGGCGGCAACTTCATGTTCGTCAACGACCTGCCGCGCAACCAGATCGCGCTGATCGACCTGACCGGTACGCCGAGCGTGATCGACTGGAGCAGCGAACGGTTCGTGGCGCCGTGCGCGGCACCCACCACCTTCGTGCACTACGTCCAGGATGTGCGTTTCGGTGGTGACGGCAGCTGGTTCGTCGTCGGCACCAACGGCGGCGCGGGCTGGCCGTCGGCGTACTGCGACGTGCTGGTGCGCTTCGAGACCGCCGCCCGGGGCAGCGGTCAGAACGCCACCTGGGCCAACTTCACGGGCAACGACACCATCACCTCGGTCGAGGTGGCCGACAACATCATCTACCTCGGCGGGCACTTCCGCTGGTTGAACAACCCGAACGCCAGCGACAAGGCGGGCAACGGCGCGATCGACCGGCTCGGCATCGGCGCGGTCAACTCGGCCACCGGCATGCCGGTGAACTGGAACCCGCGTCGCAGCGGCGGCTCGGCCCTGCCCTCGGGCGCCAGCTCGTGGGGCTCGACCGTGCCGGTCCTCTGGCGGGGTCCGGACGGCCTGTACTTCGGGCACAACTCCGACGGCATGGGCAACGAGTACCACGGCCGGCTGGGCATGTTCCCGGTCAGCGGTGGACGCACCATCACTCCGCGCAACCCTCCGACGGCCGCCAGCGGTCACCTCTACCTGAACGTCGGTAGCGGTTCGGTGGCGAAGGTGCCGTTCGACGGCAGCACCCTCGGCACCGCCACCACGGTGAGCCAGGCCAACTACACCGGTGCCGGGGCGACCTGGCGGGTGGACGACCGGATCTACTGGTCGCGGCTGGTCTCCGGTTCGCCGACCGGCAGTCGGATCGACATCTCGATGTTCAACGGCACCACCATCGGTGTGCCGTGGGAGGCGTCCGGCTACAACGACTGGTTCAACCCGGCGCAGCTGAACGGGGCGTTCTTCCTCGACGGGCGGCTCTACTACACCCGGACCGGGACGAACAACCTGTATTACCGGTTCTTCGAGATCGACGGCAACTACCTGGGTGCCACCGAGTTCACGGTGCCGACCACGGGCATCACCTGGTCGTCCGTACGCGGCATGGCCTGGGTGAACGGGAAGATCGTCTACGGGGCGACCGACGGGTCGCTGCGCAGCGTGCCCTTCGACCCGACCCTGGCCCCCGCTGCGGCGGCCACCGGTGCCGAGGCTACGGTGATCGCCACCGCTACCACGGAGCTCACCTGGTCGACGTCGTCGATGTTCTTCTCCGTGCAGTAGCGTTCACTGTTCGTAATGTAACCTCGGTAAATTGTTCACGTTGGGCCGGCGGCGGATCCACCGTCGCCGGCCCACGGAACGTGGGGAGGACCGTTGACCGGCATCCGGCGTGGATTCGTGGTGCGCATGGTCTTCGCGATCAAGCGTCGCTGGTACGCCCTGCGCTATCCGCGCCTGACCCTCGGGCGGGACGTCGAGATCCGGGGACGGATCCGGCTGCGGCGCGGGGTCCGCGTGACCATCGGTGACCGGACCAGGGTGAACAAGCTGGTCCGTTTCGCCGGTCCGGGCGAGGTGCGCGTCGGGGCCGACTGCCTGCTCAACGCGACATGGGTGGGCACGTGGACGTCGGTGACGATCGGGAATCGGTGCCTGTTGTCCGACTGCGAGTTGCTGGACAATGACTTCCACAACCTGCCACCGGCTCAGCGGCACGATCCGCCCACCCCGGCCACGCGTGCGCCCATCACGGTCGAGGACAACGTCTGGATCGGCGCGCACGCGCTGGTCATGAAGGGTGTACGGATCGGCCGGGACAGCGTGGTGGGGGCTGCGACCGTGGTGCGGACGGACGTGCCGCCCGGAGTCGTGGTCATCGGCAACCCACAACAAACGGTGAAGAAGTTCAATGACTGATGCCGCTCCGAGCCCCTGGGCCAACGACGGTGCGAACGCCGAGTCGTCGCCCCGCTCCGTCACCATCAGCGACGTGCTGCGCGTGCCGCTGCACCGGATCCGGCAGGTCGGCGCGGTCGCCGCGCTCGGGCTGCTGGCCGCCGCGGGCTACGCGTTCCTGGCCCCGTCGGCGGTGAGCGCAAACGCGGTGGTGGCGGTCCGTCCGGTGGTCACCGACGCGTTCACGCCCAGCGGCGCCAACGCCGACCGCGCGGTGAACATGAACGTGGAGAGCCGCATCGCCACCGGCACCGAGGTGGTCGGGAAGCTGGCCGACGAGTTCGGCTCGGACCAGCGTTCGGTCCGCGACGCCCTCGAGGTCGAGGTGCCCACCGGTGGGCAGATCCTGCGCTTCGTCTACCAGGCCCGCAGCGCCGACGACGCGGTGCTCGGTGCCAACCTCGCCGCGGAGAGCTACCTGAACGTCCGGCGGGCCATGTACGAGCGGCAGCGCGAGGAGATGCTCCGCTCGTACGACGAGAGCATCGAGAAGGTCGCCACCCAGCAGGCGGCGGCGCAGCGACGGGTGAACAACTCCCGGGACACCGCCGCCAGCAACGTGGCCGTCGCCGAGCTGAGCGCGATCAACAACCAGCTCACCCAGCTCAACTCCGCCCGCACCGAGATCGCCGCCGTCGACGTGAACCCGGGGTGGGTCACCCAGTCCGCCGAGCGGGCGCTGACCTCGGCGGCCGGCAACGCACCCATGCTGATGGCCGCCGGGCTGCTCGGTGGTGCCCTGATCGGTCTGGTGCTCGCGTTCGCCTGGGAGTCCTTCGACCGGCGGGTGCGGACCGTCGTCGACGCCAAGGACAACACCGGCCTGCCGCTGCTGGGCACCATCCGGTACACCGGCCTGCGCGGGCGGGCCGTCGACGCGGACGTGCGCTACGTCGCGATGGCCATCGCCGAGCGGGTACGCCATCCGGCCCGGGTCGCCGTGGTCACCGCCCGGGAGGACGCCAGCGCGATCACCGCCGGGCTGGCCGTGGCGCTGGCGGTGGCCGGTCGCGAGGTGTTCGTCGCCGACGACAGCGGCCGGATCGACCGGCTGCGCGCCGCCGTGCAGGCCGACCGGGACCGGCTGCCGCCCAGCATCGACCCGAGCCGGCCCACCGTGCCCAAGCCGCGCACCGCACCGGCCCGGCCGGTCAGCATGGAGGGGCCGGACGACTCGCCCACCGAGATCATCCGCCGTCCCTCGCCGCACCCGCCGGGTGCGCGTCCCTCGACCGACCCGGAGGCGACGATCACGATTCCCCGGGTCACCTCCGCCAAGGCCAGCGTCACTCCGGTCGTCAACGGTCAGGTGAGCACCGGTGACCAGGTGACCGTGGGCGCCGGCAGTGTCCGGTTCGGCACCTGGCGTCAGGGTGCGGACCAGCGTCTGGTGCTCTACAACGCCCCGCCGGCCGAGGCCGACGAGCGGGGTGTGGCCGTGGCCCGGCAGGGCACCGCGGTGGTGGTGGTCGAGCGGGACCGGACCCGGCAGACCGATTTGCGTCGGCTCGCCGAGCGACTGCGGGCGGCCGGGGTGAATCCGCTCGGCTTCGTGCTCTCGCGCAGCGGCCGAGGCTGAGGCGGTGCCGGTGATCCAGGCACCGCCGGCCACCGAGCCGGCGCCGCCGGCAGCCGCCGACACCCCGTCGGTCCTCGCCCCGCCACCACGGCTGCCGCTGTGGCCGCTGATCGCCATGTTCGGGCTGGTGCCGATCTGGTGGCTGGCCGGTTTCTTCTATCTCGGCTGGCCGCTGCTGGGCGCGTTGCTGTTCGTGCTGCTGGTCACCCGAGGGCGGGTGCCGTTGCCGCCGGCCACCGGGATCTGGCTGCTGTTCCTGGCCATCGTGCTGGTCAGCGTCACCCAGTTGCAGTCGCCGGTGTCGTTGCTGACCTTCGCCCTGCGGCTGGGCTTCTACCTCACCGCGGTGGTGGTCGGCGTCTACGTCTACGCGGTCGCCCGGGAACGCCCCGACCAGACCGCCGTCCTGGTGCCGCTCTGCGCGTTCTGGTTCGGGCTGGTCGTGCTGGGCTGGCTGGGTGTGATGGTGCCGAGGTTCGAGATGACCACGCCGGTCGAGGTGCTGCTGCCGGGCGGGGTGTCCGGCACCCCGTTCATCAACGACATGGTGCACCTGGCCACCGCCGAGTACAGCGCCCGGTCGTTGAACCCGATCTTCCGGCCGGCGGCACCCTTCGCGTACACCAACAACTACGGCAGCGCGTACGCGATCACGCTGCCCTGCGTGGTCGCCTTCACGATGCTGCGCCGACGGGGGCTGCTGCGCTGGGCGCTGCTCGCCTCGCTGCCGCTGTCGCTGGTGCCGGCCTTCCTCACGCTCAACCGCGCGATGTTCCTCAGCCTCGGCGCCGGCCTGGCCGTGCTCGGCCTGCGCGCCGCGTTGCGCGGCAACGTCCGGGTGGCGGCCTCGATCGTCGGCGTGGTGCTGGTCGGTGGCCTGGTCACGCTCTTCATCCCGGTGACCGAGTTGATCGGGAACCGGGTCGAGTCCAGCGACACCAACACCGACCGGTTCTCGCTCTACTCGGAGGTGTTGCGCCGGGTGGGCGACTCACCGTGGCTGGGCTACGGCGCCCCGGTGAACGTCGACACCGTCTCCGCCGACGCGCCGATCGGCACCCAGGGCCAGCTCTGGATGGTGCTGTTCAGTCACGGCGTACCCGCGCTGCTCTGCTTCCTCGCCTGGTTCGTCGTCGCCGCGTTCGTCTGTGCCCGCGCCACCTCGGCAGCCGGGCAGTGGCTCTCCATCGTCCCGGTGGTCTGCCTGGTGCAGGTGCCGTTCTACGGGATGGCCAACCAGAACCTCGCCGTCGCCTTCTTCGCGGTCGGCTTCGCGATGGCGCTCACCGAACGGGAGGTGCACCGCGCGGACAGGCGGTCCCGACCACGACCACGACCGGCGGTGCGACCGACATGACCGTCACCACCAGTTCCCCGGCCGGGGACCGGCCCGCCGGAACGGATCCGGGCCGGGACGACGGCGCGACCGAGACCCGGCGCAGCGTCCGCAGCGGTGTCGCCGGGCTGGTCGGCGCCGCCACCAGTGGCCTGTTCGGTTTCGTGCTGGCGGTCGTCATCACCCGGGGGTACGGCACGACCGGGTCCGGCGCGTTCTTCGCCGCGATCGGCGTGGTGACCGTCGCCGCCGCGGTCTGCACCCTGGGCGCGGAGACCGGGCTGATGTGGGCACTGCCCCGGCGCCGGGCCGGGGCGAGTGGCGACGCCGCCCGGGTGCTGCCGGTGGCCCTGGTGCCGCCGCTGCTGTTCGCGGTGCTGATCGCGATCGGTGGTGCGTTGCTCGCCGGTCCGCTGGCCGGGCGGCTGCTCGGGCCGGAGGGGGAGTCGCTGCTGGTGGTCACGTTCGTCGCGGTGCCGGTGGTGGTCGCGATGAACCTGCTGCTGGCCGTGGTGCGGTGCGTGCGCCCGATCCGCTCGTACGTGGCGGTGCAGTTCCTGCTGCTGCCGGTGGCCCGACCGGCGCTGGTCGGCATGGCGTTGCTGGTCGGCGGCGGGCTGGTCGCCGGCATGACGGGCTGGCTGGTGCCGGCCGCCGTCGGGTTGCTGGTCTGTCTGATGATGGTCGCCCGGCCGCTGGGCGTGGGTCGCGGCGTCCGGCTGCGTCCGGAGCCCACGGACTGGTCCACGTTCTGGCGGTTCGCGCTGCCTCGGGCCGCCTCCGCCGCGATCGACGCCGGCAGCATGTGGGTCGGCGTCCTGCTCACCTCGGCCCTGGCCACCCAGGCCGACGCCGGTGTCTTCGGCGCGGTCGGCCGGTACGTCCTCGCCGGGCAGTTGGCGATGCAGGGCCTGCGGGTGGCGGTCTCGCCGCAGTTGTCGCGGTTGCTCGGGCGTGGCGAGCGGGTCGCCGCGGCGGCCGTGCACCGGCAGTTGACCACCTGGGGGCTGGTGCTGTCCTGGCCGGTCTACCTGCTGCTCGCCGTGTTCGGACCGGCCTTCCTGGCGCTGTTCGGTCCCGAGTTCACCGCCGGTGCCGCCGCGTTGACCGTGCTCGCCCTGGCGATGCTGATCAACACCGGTGTCGGCAACGTGCAGAGCCTGCTGCTGATGGGTGGGCGCAGCGGCCTGCACCTGGCCGGCGCGCTGGCCGGACTGGTGGTCACCGTCGGTCTCGGCCTGGTGCTGATCCCCGCGTACGGCGCCACCGGCGCGGCCCTGGCCTGGGCGGCCGGCATCGCGACCGAGAACCTCACGGCGGTCACCTGCGCCCGGCTGGTGGTACGCCAGCCGTTGGTCGACGCGGGGATGCTGCGGGCGGCGGCGGCCACCGTCGGCGGCGTCGGGCTGGCCTCGGTCGCCGGCCTGGTGGTGGGCGGTCGGGGCATTCCCGGCCTCCTGGTAGCGGTGGCCGTGTTGGCCGCCGGCTGCGTCGGCTTGTTGACGTTACCCCGGGTGCGACGCGGCATCCGGGCGACCATGGTGCAGATTCGGGGCGGGTCGCCGCAGGGCACCCCGCCCCCGCCGTCGAAGGGCAGGTGAGGTCGTCGTGTCGTCCATCCGGGACCGGGTGAAGCAACTGGTGCCGACCCAGGTGACGAATCGGGTGCGGGAGAGCCTCGTCGACTACGGGGTCCGCACCAGCGACCGGCGTCCGCTGCCGGACTTCCTCATCATCGGGACCAAGCGGGGCGGGACCACCTCGCTGTGGAACTACCTCATCCAGCATCCGCTGGTGCCCCGGCTCTTCCCGGCCTGGAACACGAAGTCCTCGCACTACTTCGAGGAGCACTGGGGTCGCGGCGAGGCGTGGTACCGCTCGCACTTCCCGACCCTGCGCCAGCGGGAGGCGCTGGAGAGCCGTCACGGCGGCCCGGTCCGCGTCGGCGAGGCGGCACCGCTGTACATGTTCCATCCGCTGGCCGCCGAGCGGGTCGCCGCGCTGATGCCGACGGTGAAGCTGATCGTGCTGCTGCGGGACCCGGTCGAGCGGGCGTACTCGCACTGGAAGGAGCGGCGGACCAACGGCGTGGAGCCGCTGGACTTCGCCGCCGCGTTGGCCGCCGAGCCGGAGCGTACGGCGGGGGAGCGGGAGCGGTTGATCGCCGAGCCGGAGTACTTCAGCGAGCCGTACGACTGGCACACCTACCGGGCCCGGGGCCGCTACCTGGAGCACCTGGAGCCGTGGCTGGACCGGTTCGACCGTTCGCAGCTGCTCTTCCTGCCCAGCGAGGACCTGTACGGCGACGCACGGGCCACCTACCGCCGGACCCTGGACTTCCTCGGCCTGCCCGCTTTCGACCTGCCGGACTTCAAGGTCTACAACGACCGGCGGTCGGCACCGCTGGAGGCGGACCTGCGTGCCGAGTTGACCGAGTACTACCGCCCGCACAACGAGGCGCTGCGGCAGCGGCTGGGGCTGTCGCTCGACTGGCCGGACCGGGTCGCGTGACCACAGCGGCCACCGCGACGGCCGACCCCCGCTCGCGTGACGACGGCCTGGGCTGGGTCACCCGGGCGGTCTTCGGCGACGAGCGGATCGCCCTCTCGGTGGACGCCGGGCCGCCCGCCGGGCACACCGTGGTGGCCCGGTACGCGGTCGTCCCGTCGATCGCCCGGGCCCGGTTCCTGCTGCCGCTGGGTGCGCCCCGGGTGACCGCGGCGGCGCTGCTGGCGTACAACGCGTTGCGGCCGGCGAAGGTGCGGGCGGTGCGGGCCGCGCTCGGTGCGGCGGCCCGGGTCGGCATCGTCGACCGGGCCTCGTTCCCGGTGCTCACCGTCGCGGTGCCGACCGGGCTGGACCCGGCCGAGGCGCTGCTGGCCGCCCGGGTCGCCGCCGCGCTCGGCGACGAGCCGCTGTACGCGGCGTGCGGGGTCCGCCCACCGGATCCGAACCACAAGCCGACCCTGCAACTGTTCGACCGCACCGGTGCGCCCCGTGGCTACGCGAAGATCGGCTGGAACGACGCCACCCGCGCACTGGTCACCACCGAGGCGGCGGCGTTGCGGGAAGTGGCCGCCTCGGCCGGGGTGGGCGGGCATCCGGGCACCCCCCGGCTGCTCACCGAGCTGAGCTTCGCCGGGCAGGTGGTGGCGGTGGTCGAGCCGCTGCCGGCGCGGATCCGGGGCGTACCGGTCGACGGGCCGCCGGAGGTCGCGGCGCTGCTCGCGGTGGCCCGCCGGGGTGGGCCGGCGACCGCGTCCCGGCCGCTGGCCGGTTCGGCGTTCCTGGCCCGGCTGGCCGAGCAGGCGCAGCGGTCCGCCGCGGCCGAGGGGGTCGGTGACCGTGCGGTGACCGCAGTCGCCGCACTGGCCCACCGGTACGGCGACGTGGACGTGGAGTTCGGCCACTGGCACGGCGACTGGGTGCCGTGGAACCTCGGTCGGCACGACGGTGACCTCGTCGCCTGGGACTGGGAGCACAGCGGGCCGGAGGTGCCGGTCGGATTCGACCTGGCCCACGACGCGTTCCAGCGGTCGGTGGTGCTGCGCGGCGAACCGGCCGCCCACGCCGCCGGGCAGGTCGACGCCGGGCTGGCCCGGCACGGTGCCGCCCTCGGGTTGGATCCGGCCCGGCAGCGGCTGGTCGCCGACGCCTACCTGGTGGAGATGTGGTTGCGTACCTGGCGGCTCGCGGACGCCGGGGCGGGGTGGAATCCGGCACTGCATCCCGCGTTGCTGGACGTCATCGAGAAACGACATAGCGGCTGATCCATCCGCAGCACCACACTGTCGATGTCGGACAGTGACGAGAAAGTTCCAGGTGGTGACGATGGTCGGCGGCCGGTCGGCCACTCGGCCCACCGCAACCGCCACGTACGGAGATCACGTCACACCCGGTCACACCTTTCACCGCCGGGCGACGTGTGGTCTGCTGCTGCGTGGCGCCGACAGGAATTCCAAGCGAACTTGTGGGGAGTCGCGTGGACGCGAAGATCGACGAGCCCGGGTCCGACCAGCAGCCGGTGTTACTGCTGGTCGGTTCGAGTGGCGGGCACCTGGCCCAGCTGCTGGCCCTACGGCCCTGGTACGAGACGTGGCGACGGTGCTGGGTCACCTTCGACACCCCGGAGGCGGTGTCGCTGCTCGCCGGGGAGGACCTGGTGCCGGCGTACCATCCGACCACCCGCAACGTGCGCAACCTGCTGCGCAACGCGGTGCTGGCGGCCCGGGTGCTGCGGCGGCGCAACGTGGCGGCGGTGGTCACCACCGGGGCCGGCGTGGCCGTCCCGTTCGTGGTGCTCGCCCGGCTGCGCGGGATCCCGACCGTCTACATCGAGGTCTACGACCGGATCGACACGCCGACGCTGACCGCCCGGCTGTGCCGCCCGTTCCTGTCGGCGATGCTCGTGCAGTGGGAGGAACAGCGCCGCCAGTACCCGGAGGCCACCGTCGTCGGGACGCTGCTGTGAGCGCGGCCGGCGACGCGCACCGGGTCGCGCCGGTACGCCCGCGCCCCACCCGGGTCGAGCCGGGCCGGGTGCCCGCGCCGCGCGGGCCGCACCCGGACGGCCGCACCCACGTCCTGGTCGCGGTCGGCACCGACAAGCACCCCTTCGACCGGCTGGTCGACTGGCTGCGGGACTGGCACGGCGAGGTCGCCGGCGAGGTGGTGCTGACCGTGCAGCACGGGCACACCCGCGCCGACGGGCTGCCCGACGCGGTGCCGTTCCTCGGCCACGCCGAGCTGCAGACCGCGATGGCCGGGGCCGACCTGGTGGTCTGCCACGGCGGGCCGGCCACCATCCTGGAGGCGCGCCGGCACGGGCACATGCCGATCGTGGTGCCCCGCGACCCGACCCGGGGCGAGCACGTCGACGACCACCAGTTGCTGTTCACCCGCCGGCTCGGTGCGGCCGGGCTGGTGGCGCTCTGCGAGTCCCGGCAGGAGCTGCTCGACGCGCTCGCCGCCGGTCGGGCCGACCGGTCCCGGTTCGCCGTGACGGTCGACGCCGAGGCGGTCGCGGGGCAGCGGGCCGCGGTCCGCCGGGTGGGGACCATCGTCGAGGAATTGGTGGCCGAGGCCGCGCAGCGGCGTCACCGGCCGTGGTGGCGGCCGTGGCGTGGGCCCGGTCCGAACGGAAGGCGGAACCGATGACCTCCTACCCGAGCGTGAGCGCCGTGGTGCCCACCCGGGATCGCCCCGAGCTGCTGCGGGCCGCGGTCCGCGCGATCGTGGCGCAGGACTATCCCGGCCCGGTCGAGGTGGTCGTGGTCTACGACCAGTCCGAGCCGGACCCGTCGCTGGTCAATCTCTCCGGCCCGGACCGGACGGTCCGCGTGGTGACCAACACCCGCACGCCGGGGCTGGCCGGGGCCCGCAACTCGGGCACGCTGGCGGCCACCGGTGAGCTGATCGCCTTCTGCGACGACGACGACGAGTGGCTGCCCGGGAAACTGCTGGCACAGGTCGACGCGCTGAACGCGGTGCCCGGCGCCGAGTTCGTCAGCTGCGGCATCCGGGTCACCTACGACGGGCACACCGTCGAGCGGGTGCTGGACCGCGACTCGATCAGCCTGGCCGACCTGCTGCGGGACCGGATGACCGAGCTGCACCCGTCGACCTTCGTGATCCGCGCGGCCGCGTTGCGCGACGGGTTCGGGCTGGTCGACGAGGAGATCCCGGGCAGCTACGCGGAGGACTACGAGTTCCTGCTCCGGGCCGCCCGCAGCGCCCCGCTGGTGAACCTGCGCGCCCCGTACGTGACGGTGCGCTGGCACAAGCGGTCGTACTTCGCCCAGCGCTGGGACACCATCTCCGAGGCGTTGCAGTGGCTGCTGGAGCGGTATCCGGAGTTCGCCACCCAGCCGGCGGGGGAGGCCCGGGTCGCCGGGCAGATCGCCTTCGCCCGAGCCGCCTCGGGGGACCGTCGCGGAGCGGTGCGCTGGGCCCGGCGCACCATCCGCCGCAACCCGCGCGAACCCCGGGCGTACCTGGCCCTGGCCGTGGCCGGACGGGTGGTCCGCGCCGACGCCGTGCTGCGCACGCTGCACAAGCGCGGCCGGGGCATCTGACCGATCGGGTCTCGGCGTGCCGTTCGCCGCGTCCGCAGGGCGGGACGCGGCGGGCGGTGCGCGTCGGCGGGCACCGGGCGTGACAGACTGGCCGCTGTGTTGCGCTGGTTGACCGCAGGGGAATCACACGGGCCCGCTCTCGTCGCGATGCTGGAGGGGGTGCCGGCCGGGATCGAGGTGACCTCCACCGAGATCGCCGGGGAGTTGGCGCGTCGCCGGCTCGGCTACGGCCGAGGTGCGCGAATGGCCTTCGAGCAGGACGAGATCGAGATCATCGGCGGCCTGCGTCACGGCGTGACGCTCGGTAGTCCGGTCGCGATGCGGGTCGGCAACTCCGAGTGGCCCAAGTGGCGCACCGTGATGGCCGCCGACCCGGTCGATCCGGAGGAACTGGCCCGGCAGGCCCGCAACGCCCCGCTGACCCGGCCCCGGCCCGGTCACGCCGACCTGGCCGGCATGCAGAAGTACGGCCACACCGACGCCCGGCCGATCCTGGAGCGGGCCAGCGCGCGGGAGACCGCCGCCCGGGTGGCCGTCGGCACGGTGGCGAAGGCGCTGCTCCGTCAGGCCCTCGACGTCGAGATCGTCTCGCACGTGGTCGAGTTGGGTCCGGTCGCCGTCAAGCCGGGGCTGCGTCCCCGGCCCGAGGACGCCGAGCGCATCGACGCCGACCCGCTGCGCTGCCTCGACCCGGAGGCGAGTGCCCGGATGGTCGCCGAGGTCGACGCCGCGAAGAAGGCCGCCGACACCCTCGGCGGCGTGGTCGAGGTGCTGGCGTACGGCGTACCGCCGGGCCTGGGCAGCCACGTGCAGTGGGACCGCAAGCTCGACGCCCGACTGGCCACCGCGCTGATGTCGATCCAGGCGATCAAGGGTGTGGAGATCGGCGACGGCTGGCAGCAGGCCCGGTCCCGGGGCTCCGAGGCCCACGACGAGATCATGCCCACCGCCACCGGGGTCCGGAGGGTCACCGACCGGGCCGGCGGGCTGGAGGGCGGCATCACCACCGGTGAACCGCTGCGGGTGAAGGCCGCGATGAAGCCGATCTCCTCGCTGAACCGCGCCCTGGCCACGGTGGACGTGACCACCGGCGAGCCGGCCACCGCGATCAACCAGCGCTCCGACGTCTGCGCGGTGCCCGCCGCCGCCGTCGTCGCCGAGGCGATGGTGGCGCTGGTGCTGGCCGAGGCGGCGGTGGAGAAGTTCGGTGGCGACTCGATCGCCGAGATGCGGCGTAACCTGACCGGCTACCTCGACGCGCTGGTGATCCGGTGACCGCTCCGACCCGCCCGGTCTGCGTCCTGGTCGGCGCACCCGGCTCGGGCAAGACCACCGTCGGGCAGGGGCTGGCGGAAGCGCTCGGGGTCGAGTTCCGCGACACCGACGCCGACATCGAACGGCTCGCCGGCAAGCCGATCCCGGAGATCTTCCTCGACGAGGGGGAGGCGCACTTCCGCGCCCTGGAACGCGCCGCGGTGGCGGCGGCACTGGCCTCCTGCTCCGGCGTGCTCGCCCTGGGCGGTGGCGCGGTGCTCGCCGAGGAGAACCGGGCCGCGCTGGTCGGGCACCGGGTCGTGCACCTCTCCGTCGAGTTGCCCGACGCGGTCAAGCGGGTCGGTCTCGGTGCCGGACGGCCGCTGCTGGCGATCAACCCCCGGGCCACCCTGAAACACCTGATGGACCAGCGCCGGCCGCTCTACACCGAGGTGGCCACCCACACGGTCGTGACCGACGGCCGGACGCCGGAGGAGATCGTCGCCGAGATCGCGCAGCTGCTGCGCACGGAGGGTTAGGTTCCCGCGATGGACGAGGTGACCCGGATCCCGGTCGGCGGCGAACGGCCGTACGACGTCCTCGTCGGGCGGGACCTGCTCGACGCCCTGCCGGGGCTGCTGCCCGACGCCACCCGGGTGGCGGTGCTGCACACCGCGGCGCTCAAGGAGTCGGCCGACGCGATCGGCACCCGGCTGGCCGCGTCCGGTGTGACGCCGCTCGCCATCGAGGTGCCGGACGCCGAGGCCGGCAAGCACGTCGACGTGGCGGCACACTGCTGGGACCGGCTCGGTGAAGCCGGCTTCACCCGTACCGACGCGGTCGTCGGGTTGGGTGGCGGCGCCGTCACCGACCTGGCCGGCTTCGTGGCGGCCTGCTGGCTGCGCGGGGTCCGCTGGGTGCCGGTGGCCACCTCGCTGCTCGGCATGGTCGACGCGGCGGTCGGCGGCAAGACCGGCATCAACACCGCCGCCGGCAAGAACCTGGTGGGTGCCTTCCACCCGCCGGTCGGGGTGCTGGCCGACCTGGCCACGCTGGACAGCCTGCCCCCGGTCGAGTTGGCCGCCGGAATGGCCGAGGTGGTCAAGTGCGGCTTCATCGCCGATCCGGCCATCCTCGACCTGGTCGAGCAGGCACCGGCGGCGGCCACCGACCCGACCGGCCCGGTCGTCCGGGAACTCATCGAACGCGCGATCCGCGTGAAGGCCGATGTGGTCGCCGGAGACCTGCGCGAGTCGGGCGTACGCGAGGTGCTCAACTACGGGCACACCCTCGCCCACGCGATCGAGAAGGCCGAGGGGTACCGCTGGCGGCACGGTCACGCGGTCGCGGTCGGCCTGGTGTACGCCGCCGAACTGGCCCGGCTGGCCGGCCGGCTGGACGAGTCCACCGCCCGCCGGCACCGCGACGTGGTGACCGCACTCGGCCTGCCCACCGAGTACCCGGCCGACGCCTGGCCCGGGCTGCTGGCCACGATGCGGGTCGACAAGAAGACCCGGGGCAGCCGGCTGCGGTTCGTGGTGCTCGACGGGCTGGCCCGCCCGGCCATCCTCGAAGGCCCCGACGACGACCTGCTCCGTGAGGCATACCGGGCGGTATCCCCATGAAGGTCTACGTGCTCAACGGGCCGAATCTGGGGCGGCTGGGCACGCGTCAGGTCGACGTCTACGGCGTGACCAGTTACGCCGACCTGGTCGAGCTCTGCGAGTCGACCGGACGCGAACTCGGACTGAGCGTCACCGTCCGGCAGACCGACGCCGAGCACGAACTGCTCGGCTGGCTGCACGACGCGGCGGACGAGGGCGCAGCCGTGGTGCTCAACCCGGCCGCGTGGTCGCACTACTCGATCGCGGTCCGGGACGCCTGCGCCCTGTTGCGCGCCCCGCTGGTCGAGGTGCACATCTCCAACATCCACGCCCGGGAGGAGTTCCGGCACCACTCGGTGGTCTCGGCGGTGGCCACGGGAGTCATCTGCGGGCTCGGCGTGGACGGCTACCGCCTGGCCCTGCACCACCTGGCCACCCATCTCGACCAGGACGGCTGACCTGGTCCGCTGCGCTGACCCGGCGCGTGGCCGAGATTGATACCCGCTTCGGCGCTGAGGCGTGACGGTAGCCGGGAGTGACGGTCGCGCTGAGTGATTGCCCGGAGCGGCGGTCGTGGTGGTCCCGCTGGCCTTTGCTCTGCTTCAACCCACGCAATAGCTGCTGAACAGGGGCGATGTGGGGCGTGGTCTCCGCTGTCCGGGTTCGATCAACGCGGACGGTGACCGTTGCGTGGGTTGAAGCAGAGCAAAGGCGGCGTGGGGGTGATCCGGGGCAACGGCGACGCTACCGGCCGTGACGATCGAACGGGTGCGGTGGTCCTCCGGGCCCTGCCCGATCGCCCCGACTGGCGGGACCGGGTGGCCGCCGGATCGGGGGTCGCGGGGTGAGCGGGACGGCGGCGGGCAGCGGGTCGGGCGGCGGCGAGTAGACTTGTCAGGTCTGTCCGCCAGCTGATGATCAAGGCAGGAAATGGCCACCACCAACGACCTGAAGAACGGCCTGGTACTCAACCTCGACGGGGAGCTCTGGGCCGTCGTCGAGTTCCAGCACGTCAAGCCCGGTAAGGGTGGTGCGTTCGTGCGTACCACGCTGAAGAACGTGCTCTCCGGCAAGGTCGTCGACAAGACCTTCAACGCGGGCACCAAGGTCGAGACCGCGACCGTGGACAAGCGCACCATGCAGTACCTCTACGCCGACGGCGAGGACTTCGTCTTCATGGACATGGAGACGTTCGACCAGATCACGGTGCCCGGCGGGACGGTCGGCGAGGCCGCCAACTATCTGCTGCCCGAGGCCGAGGCGATCGTGGCCACGCACGAGGGCGTCCCGCTGTACATCGAGCTGTCGACCTCGGTCGTGCTCGAGGTCACCTACACCGAGCCCGGCCTGCAGGGTGACCGTTCGACCGGCGGCAACAAGCCGGCGACCGTGGAGACCGGCGCGACCGTGAACGTGCCGCTCTTCATCACCACCGGCGAGAAGATCAAGGTCGACACCCGCGACGGTCGTTACCTCGGCCGCGCCTCCTGATGGCCGAGGGTCCCAAACAGCAGATGCCGGCGCGCCGCAAGGCGCGCAAGCGGGCGCTGGACGTGCTCTTCGAGGCCGACCTGCGTGATCGTCCACCGGTGGAGGTGCTCGCCGGTTACATCGAGCGGCTCGACAAGCCGCATCCCGAACACCTCGGGTACGCGGTCGGCCTGGTCGAGGGCGTGGCCGGGAACCTGGACCGGATCGACGAGCTGATCGCCAGTTACGCCGAGGGCTGGACGCTGGACCGGATGCCGACGGTCGACCGGAACCTGGCCCGGATCGCGGTCTACGAGCTGCTCTACATCGACGAGATCGACGACGCGGTGGCGATCAGTGAGGCGGTGGAGTTGGCCCGACAGATGTCGACGGACGACTCGCCACGCTTCCTCAACGGTCTGCTCGGCCGGATCGCCGAGTACGCGACCCGCTGAACGCTCCCGCCGACAGGCCGGACGCACCAGGGCCGGCGCGACAACCGGTCCCGCGACAGCCGGACCTACGACAAAGGGGCCCATGCCGGATGGCAGGGCCCCTTTGTCGTCAGGGGTCAGGAGGCGAAGAACGCCCGCGGGTCGGCGACGAGCACACCGTGCTCGGTCAGGCGCTCGATCAGGCCGGACGGGGAGGCGTCGTAGACGATGGCGAGGGCGCGCAGGTCGTCGGCGCGGATCGACAGCACCCGACCGTTGTAGTCGCCCCGCTGCTGCTGGATGGCGCGGGCGTACCGGGCGACGTAGGCGAGCTCCTCGCTGGCCTCGTCGTAGAGCCGCTCCAGGTCCAGCACGATCTTGCTGGTGGGCTCGTGCCGCACTCCGCTGCCGTCGGGCAGCAACTCCGATACGGGAACGCGGTAGAACTCGGCCAACTCGGCCAGACGGGACACGGTGACGGCACGGTCGCCGCGCTCGTACGAGCCGACCACCACCGCCTTCCAGCGCCCGTTCGACTTCTCCTCCACGCCCTGCAGGGACAGGCCCTGCTGCTGGCGGATGGAGCGCAGGCGGGCGCCCAGAGACTTGGCGTATTCAGAGGGCATTCGGACACTCCCAGTGCTGCTCGGGGTTCTCCCAGCGATCGCTACGGAGCGTGACGGTACGGGGATTCGTACACCCGGTCAAGTGGTCGAGAGCCGCCGGTTAGAGGCTCCGGGTGAGTTGTCCCGTTCTGCCCGCTGAACCGATACGCGTACGGTCACGCCGTGCGTGGCCGGGACCACTCGCTCCCGAGGGTGGTCGCGGCGACGACCACTGGTAACGTGGCCGAAGCCCCTCCGCCGGCCGATCTTGACCGGTCCGGAGTACCCGACGTCCTTTAACGACCCGTCCCGTGAGGCGGGGAAGGAGGTCCGCCGTGGCCTACCCATCGGCTGCCCATTCGTCGCCGCCGCGACAACCCTCGGTGAAGGTGATCCTGACCAGCGCCGACGTGCAACGCGTCGTCGACCGGATCGCACACCAGATCCTCGAGAAGACCCAGGGCGCCGGCGACACCGTGTTGTTGGGCATCCCGACCCGTGGCGCCCCGCTCGCCCGGCGCCTCGCCGCGCGGATCAGCGCCTTCGAGGACGTCTCCGTTCCGGTCGGCGTGCTGGACATCACGCTCTACCGCGACGACCTGCGCCGCAACGCCACCCGGGCGGTCGGTCCGACCCAGCTCCCGGCCGGCGGCATCGACGGCATGCGGGTGGTCCTCGTCGACGACGTGCTCTTCTCCGGCCGCACGGTCCGCGCCGCGCTGGACGCGCTCGGCGATCTCGGACGGCCCGCCTCGGTGCAACTCGCCGTGTTGGTCGACCGGGGCCACCGGCAGTTGCCGATCCGCGCCGACTACGTGGGCAAGAACATCCCGACGGCCCTCGCCGAGAGCGTCAAGGTCACGCTCGCCGAGACTGACGGTGCCGACGAGGTCCGTCTCTACGGGGAGGTGACCCTCTCGTGAGCGCGAGGAGTGCAGCGAAGCGGAGCCCCGCAGTCGCGAACGGAAGGCGGGCAAAGTGATCAGGCACCTGCTCTCCGGCGCCGACCTGGACGCCGAGACCGCGACCCAGATCCTGGACACCGCCGGGGAGATGTCCGCGGTGGCCGGGCGTGAGGTGAAGAAGCTGCCCGCGCTGCGCGGCCGGACGGTGGTGAACCTGTTCTACGAGGACTCCACCCGTACCCGGATCTCCTTCGAGGCGGCGGCGAAGCGGCTCAGCGCCGACGTGATCAACTTTTCCGCGAAGGGTTCCAGCGTCGCCAAGGGCGAGAGCCTGAAGGACACCGCGTTGACCCTCCAGGCGATGGGCGCCGACGCGGTGGTGGTCCGCCATCCTGCCTCCGGTGCCCCGCACCGCCTCGCCGACTGGGTCGACGGCTCGGTGGTCAACGCCGGTGACGGCACCCACGAGCACCCGACGCAGGCGCTGCTCGACGCGTACACGATGCGCTCCCGGCTGGGCCGCCTGGCCGGCCTGTCGGTCGCGGTGGTGGGCGACGTGCTGCACTCCCGGGTGGCCCGCTCGAACGTGCTGCTGCTGTCCACGCTCGGCGCGAAGGTGACCCTGGTCGGGCCGCCGACGCTCATCCCGCGCGACATCGTCGCCGCCCTCGCTCCCGGCACCGACGTCTGCTACGACCTGGACGCGGTGCTGCCGTCGTCGGACGTGGTGATGATGCTGCGGGTGCAGCGGGAGCGGATGGGCGACTCCTACTTCCCGTCCGCCCGCGAGTACGCCCGCCGCTACGGCCTGGACGGCCCGCGGATGCGCCGGCTTCCGGAGCACGCGATCGTCATGCACCCCGGTCCGATGAACCGGGGCATGGAGATCACGCCGGAGGTCGCCGACTCGCCCCGCTCCACCATCGTCGAACAGGTCGCCAACGGGGTCTCCGTGCGGATGGCCGTCCTCTATCTGCTGCTCGGGGGGAACAACCGGTGAACTCGTACCTGATCAGGAACGTCAGCGTGCTCGGTGCCGCACCGACCGACCTGCTGATCCGCGACGGCGTGGTCGCCGAGGCCGGCGCGGGGCTCTCCGCGCCGGACGCGACCGTGGTCGAGGCCGCCGGGCTGGTCGCCCTGCCGGGCCTGGTCGACCTGCACACACACCTGCGCGAGCCGGGCCGGGAGGACGCCGAGACGGTCGAGACGGGGTCGCGGTCGGCGGCGCTGGGCGGGTACACGGCGGTCTGCGCGATGGCGAACACCTCGCCGGTGGCGGACACCGCCGGGGTGGTCGAGCAGGTGTGGCGGCTCGGTCGGGAGGCCGGGCTGGTCGACGTGCAGCCGATCGGCGCGGTCACCGTCGGGCTGGCCGGTGAGCGCCTCGCCGAGCTGGGCGCGATGGCCGACTCCGCCGCCCGGGTGCGGATCTTCTCCGACGACGGGCACTGCGTCGCCGACCCCCGGCTGATGCGCCGCGCGCTGGAGTATGTCAAGGCGTTCGACGGCATCATCGCCCAGCACGCCGAGGAGCCCCGGCTCACCGAGGGCGCGCAGATGCACGAGGGCGAGGTCTCCACCCGGCTGGGCCTGACCGGCTGGCCGGCGGTGGCCGAGGAGGCCATCATCGCCCGGGACGTGCTGCTGGCCGAGCACGTCGGCAGCCGACTGCACGTCTGCCACGTCTCCACCGCCGGCAGCGTCGAGGTGCTGCGCCAGGCGAAGGCCCGGGGGGTACGGGTCACCGCCGAGGTGACCCCGCACCACCTGCTGCTCACCGACACTCTGGTCGGTGGGGGAAGCGAGCTGGCCAGCCCGGAGGTCGCGGACGGATGGAGCCCGGCCGGGTCGTACGACCCGGTCTTCAAGGTGAACCCGCCGCTGCGGACCGCCACCGACATCGCCGCCCTGCGGGCCGCCCTGGTCGACGGGGTGATCGACATCGTGGCCACCGACCACGCCCCGCACGCGGTGGAGGACAAGGAGTGCGAGTGGGCGTACGCCCGGCCCGGGATGCTCGGGCTGGAGACGGCGCTGTCGATCGCGCTCGACGTGCTCGGCCCGGAGTGGGACCTGATCGCCGAGCGGATGTCGCGCACGCCGGCGCGGATCGCCGGTCTGACCGAGCACGGGCACGACCCGGCGCCGGGCGTACCGGCCAACCTGACCCTGGTCGACCCGGAGGTCCGCCGGGTGATCGAGCCGGCCGAGATGGCCAGTCGTAGCCGCAACACCCCGTATGCCCGGATGACGCTGCCGGGTCGCATCGTGGCGACCTTCCTGCGTGGCGAGGCGACGGTCCTGGACGGAAAGGCAATCAAGTGAGTCGTAGGCGTCCCGCGATTCTCGTCCTGGAGGACGGTCGCACGTTCCACGGCGAGTCGTACGGCAGCGTCGGGGAGACCTTCGGCGAGGCGGTGTTCAACACCGGCATGACCGGTTACCAGGAGACGCTGACCGACCCGTCGTACCACCGTCAGGTCGTCGTGCAGACCGCCCCGCACATCGGCAACACCGGGGTCAACGGCGAGGACGACGAGTCACGACGCATCTGGGTGGCCGGGTACGTGGTGCGTGACCCGGCCCGGGCCAGCTCGAACTGGCGGGCCACCGGTGGCCTGGAGGACCGGCTCGGCACCGAGGGCATCGTCGGCATCAGCGGGGTGGACACCCGGGCGTTGACCCGGCACCTGCGCGAGCGCGGCGCGATGCGGGTCGGTATCTCCAGCGTCGAGGACGACCCGCGGGCGCTGCTGGCCCGGGTACGCGAGGCGCCGCAGATGCTCGGCGCGGACCTCTCCGCCGAGGTGACCACGGCGGAGCCGTACGTGGTGCGGGCCGAGGGCGAGCACCGGTTCACGGTGGCCGCGCTCGACCTGGGGATCAAGCGCAACGTGCCGCGTCGGCTCGCCGCCCGTGGGGTGACCACGCACGTCATGCCGGCGCACTCGTCCATCGAGGACCTGCTGGCGACCGGGGCGGACGCGGTCTTCTTCTCGCCCGGTCCGGGCGACCCGGCCACCGCCGACGGGCCGGTCGGGTTGGCCCGGGAGGTGCTGCGGCGGCGGATGCCGCTGTTCGGCATCTGCTTCGGCAGCCAGATCCTGGGGCGGGCGCTCGGCTTCGGCACCTACAAGCTCGGTTACGGCCACCGGGGCATCAACCAGCCGGTCATCGACCGGGTCACCGGCAAGGTGGAGGTGACCAGCCACAACCACGGCTTCGCGGTGGAGGTGCCCGGCGTGACGCCGGGTGCGGTGGTGCCGGACCAGGTGATCGAGACCGAGTTCGGCGGCGTGCAGGTGAGCCATCTCTGCCTCAACGACAACGTGGTCGAGGGGCTGCGGGCCCGGGACGTGCCCGCCTTCACCGTCCAGTACCACCCGGAAGCGGCAGCCGGTCCGCACGACGCGGACTATCTCTTCGACCGGTTCGCCGAGTTGATCGAGGGCCGGACCCACAGCGAGGGGCGTACGAATGCCTAAGCGGACCGATCTCAAGCACATCCTGGTGATCGGCTCCGGGCCGATCATCATCGGGCAGGCCTGCGAGTTCGACTACTCCGGCACCCAGGCCTGCCGGGTGCTGCGCAGCGAGGGGATCCGGGTCAGCCTGGTCAACTCGAACCCGGCGACCATCATGACCGACCCGGAGTTCGCCGACGCCACCTACGTCGAGCCGATCACTCCGGAGTTCGTGGAGCTGGTCATCGCCAAGGAGCGGCCGGACGCCGTGCTGCCCACGCTGGGCGGGCAGACCGCGCTGAACACCGCCGTGGCGCTGCACGAGGCCGGTGTGCTCGACAAGTACGGCGTCGAGCTGATCGGCGCGGACGTCGAGGCGATCCGTCGCGGTGAGGACCGGCAGCTGTTCAAGGACATCGTGGCCAAGGCCGGCGTACGCATCGGGATCGAGGACCCGGCCGGGCTGGTGCCGCGGTCGCGGGTCTGCCACTCGATGGACGAGGTCCGCGAGACGGCCGGTGAGTTGGGTCTGCCGGTGGTGATCCGGCCGTCGTTCACCATGGGCGGCCTCGGTTCGGGCATGGCGCACACCGACGCCGACCTGGAGCGCATCGCCGGTGCCGGGCTGGACGCCAGCCCGGTGCACGAGGTGCTGATCGAGGAGAGCGTGCTCGGTTGGAAGGAGTACGAGCTCGAACTGATGCGGGACCGCCACGACAACGTGGTGGTGGTCTGCTCGATCGAGAACGTCGACCCGATGGGCGTGCACACCGGCGACAGCGTGACCGTGGCGCCGGCCATGACGTTGACCGACCGGGAGTACCAGGACCTGCGTGATCTGGGCATCGCGGTGCTGCGTGAGGTCGGCGTGGACACCGGCGGCTGCAACATCCAGTTCGCCATCAACCCGGCCGACGGCCGGATCGTGGTCATCGAGATGAATCCCCGGGTGTCGCGTTCCTCGGCGCTGGCCTCGAAGGCGACCGGGTTCCCGATCGCGAAGATCGCCGCGAAGCTGGCCATCGGCTACACCCTGGACGAGATCCCCAACGACATCACCCTCAAGACGCCGGCGGCCTTCGAGCCGTCGCTCGACTACGTGGTGGTGAAGATCCCCCGGTTCGCGTTCGAGAAGTTCCCCGGCGCGGACCCGGAGCTGACCACCACGATGAAGTCCGTCGGCGAGGCGATGAGCCTCGGGCGCAACTTCACCGAGGCGCTGAACAAGGCGATGCGTTCGCTGGAGACCAAGGCGACGGGTTTCTGGACCCTGCCCGACCCGGCGGACGCGACGAAGGAGAACACCCTCGCCGCGTTGGGCGTACCGCACGACGGCCGGCTCTACACGGTGGAGCGGGCGCTGCGGTTGGGCGCCTCGATCGCCGAGGTCAGCGCCGCCTCCGGCGGGATCGACCCGTGGTTCCTGGACCAGATCGCCGGGTTGGTCGAGCTGCGTGCCGAGATCGTGGCCGCGCCGGTGCTCGACGCCGGACTGCTGCGCCGGGCCAAGCGGGCCGGGCTCTCCGACCGGCAGCTGGCCGTGCTGCGTCCGGAGCTGGCCGCCGAGGACGGGGTACGCACGCTGCGGCACCGGCTGGACGTCCGGCCGGTCTACAAGACGGTGGACACCTGCGCCGCCGAGTTCGAGGCGAGCACTCCTTACCACTACTCCTCGTACGACTCCGAGACCGAGGTGGTCGGCTCGGCGCGGCCGAAGGTGCTGATCCTCGGTTCCGGGCCGAACCGCATCGGGCAGGGCATCGAGTTCGACTACTCCTGCGTGCACGCGGTCCAGGCGTTGCGGGAGGCGCCGGCCGGTCCGGCCGGTGCCGGCGGGTTCGAGACCGTCATGATCAACTGCAACCCGGAGACGGTCTCCACCGACTACGACACCGCCGACCGGCTCTACTTCGAGCCGCTCACGTTCGAGGACGTGCTGGAGGTCTGGCACGCCGAGGACACCTCCGGCCGGGAGGCCGGCGGGCCGGGCGTGATCGGCGTGATCGTGCAGCTCGGCGGTCAGACGCCGCTCGGTCTGGCGCAGCGGCTCAAGGACGCCGGGGTGCCGGTGGTGGGCACCTCCCCGGAGTCGATCCACCTGGCCGAGGAACGTGGCGCGTTCGGGGCGTTGCTGGCCCGGGCCGGGCTGCGGGCGCCGGCACACGGCACCGCCACCTCGTACGAGGAGGCGAAGGGGATCGCCGACGAGATCGGCTACCCGGTGCTGGTCCGCCCCTCGTACGTGCTCGGCGGGCGGGGCATGGAGATCGTCTACGACGACGTGACGCTGCGCGACTACATCGGGCGGGCCACCGACATCTCGCCGGACCATCCGGTGCTGGTGGACCGGTTCCTGGACGACGCCATCGAGATCGACGTGGACGCGCTCTGCGACGCCGACGGCGAGGTCTACCTCGGCGGGATCATGGAGCACATCGAGGAGGCCGGCATCCACTCCGGCGACTCCTCGTGCGCGCTGCCGCCGATCACCCTGGCCAGTTCCCACGTGGCCCAGGTGCGCGGGTACACCGAGGCGATCGCCCGGGGCATCGGCGTGCGCGGCCTGCTCAACGTGCAGTACGCGCTCAAGGACGACGCGCTGTACGTGCTGGAGGCCAACCCGCGTGCCTCGCGGACGGTGCCGTTCGTCTCCAAGGCCACGGCGGTGCCGCTGGCCAAGGCGGCGGCCCGGATCGCGCTCGGCGCCACCGTCGCGGAGCTGCGCGCCGAGGGGATGCTTCCGGCGACCGGGGACGGTGGCTCGCTGCCGCCGGACGCCCCGATCGCGGTGAAGGAGGCGGTGCTGCCGTTCAAGCGGTTCCGCACGCCGGCCGGCAAGGGGGTGGACTCGCTGCTCGGTCCGGAGATGAAGTCGACCGGCGAGGTGATGGGCATCGACACCGCCTTCGGGCACGCCTTCGCCAAGTCCCAGTCGGCCGCGTACGGCTCGCTGCCCACCCAGGGCAAGATCTTCGTGTCGGTGGCGAACCGCGACAAGCGCGGCATGATCTTCCCGGTGAAGCGCCTGGCCGACCTGGGCTTCGAGATCGTGGCGACCAGCGGCACCGCCGAGGTGCTGCGCCGCCACGGCATCGCCTGCGAGCTGGCGGCCAAGCACTACGAGGCCGGTGCCGACGACGACGCCGTCTCGCTGATCCGCTCCGGTCGGGTGGCGCTGGTGATCAACACTCCGCAGGGTTCCGGCGCGAGTGCCCGCTCCGACGGGTACGAGATCCGCAGCGCGGCGGTGACCGCGGACATCCCGTGCGTCACCACGGTGCCCGGTGCCGCCGCTGCGGTGATGGGCATCGAGGCCCTGATCCGGGGCGACATGCAGGTACGCCCGTTGCAGGACCTGCACGCCACGCTGCGGGCCAGCCGGTGATCTTCGAGCGGACGCTGCGGCGCGGGCTGTTCCGCATCGGTGGTGGTGACGCCGAGGCGGCGCACGAGTGGACGCTGCGCCGGCTGGCCGCCCTCTCCGGGCGGCCGGTCGCGCTGGCGGCACTGCGGGCCCGGTACGCCGTGCCCGCCCCCCGTACGGTCTTCGGGGTGCGGTTCCCCAACCCGGTCGGCCTGGCCGCCGGGATGGACAAGGACGGTGCCGCGCTGCCGGCCTGGCCGGCGCTCGGCTTCGGCTTCGTCGAGGTCGGCACGGTCACCGCGTACCCGCAGCCGGGCAACCCTCGGCCGAGGCTGTTCCGGCTGCCGGACAGCGAGGCCGTGATCAACCGGATGGGGTTCAACAACGCCGGGGCCGAGGCGCTGGCCGCCCGGCTCGCGGCGTTGCCCCGTCCGCTCGGCGTACCGCTGGGGATCTCGCTGGGCAAGTCGAAGGTGACGCCACTGGACGAGGCGGTGGAGGACTACCGGGCGTCGTACCACGCGTTGCGCGGGCACGGCGACTACTTCGCGGTCAACGTCTCCTCGCCGAACACGCCGGGGTTACGCGCGTTGCAGGACCGTGCCCACCTGGATGCGCTGCTGGCCGCGCTGGTGGGGGAGAAGCCGGTGCTGGTGAAGATCGCGCCGGACCTGACCGACGCGGCCATCGCCGAGCTGCTGGAGGTCTGCCTGGCCCGGGGCGCGGCCGGGGTGATCGCCACGAACACCACCCTCGGCCGCACCGGCCTCGCCCCGGCCGACGAGGCCCGGTCCGCCGAGACCGGGGGGCTCTCCGGCCGCCCGCTGGCCGACCGGGCCCGGCAGGTGGTGTCCTTCGTGCACACCGAGACCGGTGGCCGGCTGCCGATCATCGGAGTGGGCGGCATCGTGGACCCCGACGACGCCGCCCGGATGTTCGACGCGGGCGCCAGTCTGGTCCAGCTCTACACCGGCTTCATCTACCGGGGGCCGGCTCTGCCCCGCGCGGTCGCCCGCGCGGCGGCGGCTGCCCCGGCTCCGGCCACGACCGGGTCGTGAGCCGGATGAGGCGGCGGCGCCACCCCCGCTCCCGCCGGAGCGGACGGCCACGAACACCAGGCGCCGCCGCCCCCACCATGCCGACCTCGGCATGCTCGCCTCACCCGGGGCAATCGCCTCTCCCCGAAGGCCCGCCTCTCCCCGGACACCGTCGTGCCTCCGTGCCCCGGAGTCCGTCCGCGCGCTGGCGGGGTACGGCCGGTCGGCCGGTGGGGTGCTCCCGCGTGGCCTTTGCTCTGCTTCGACGGGCGCATCGGTGGGGTCCGGCCGGTCGGCCGGAGGAGTGCCTCCGCGTGGCCTTTGCTCTGCTTCAACCCACGCATCGGTTTCAGCCGAGAACCAGTGCGTGGGTTGAAGCAGAGCAAAGGGGCCACAGGGGAGTGCGGGGCGGTCGCGCGGACGGCGAGTCCCCGCTACCGGAGGCGGGAGTGGGCATGGGCAGCGTGGAGAGGGAGGGCGGATGACGCCGGAGGAGATCCTCACCGCCGACGCGGCGCACGTCTGGCACCCGTACGCGGCGCTGCCGCCGGCGGTGCCGCTGTACCTGGTGACGGAGGCCGAGGGCGTACGGCTGCGGCTGGCCGACGGCCGCACGCTCGTCGACGGCATGTCGTCCTGGTGGTCGGCGATCCACGGTTACCGGCATCCGGTGCTGGACGCGGCGGTGACCGACCAGCTCGGCCGGATGAGCCACGTGATGTTCGGCGGGCTGACCCACGAACCGGCCGTGCGGTTGGCCCGGACCCTGGTCGAGTTGGCGCCGGAGGGGTTGGCGCACGTGTTCCTGGCCGACTCCGGGTCGGTCAGCGTCGAGGTCGCGGTGAAGATGTGCCTGCAGTACCAGCGGGCCGTCGGTCGGCCGGAGCGCCGCCGGCTGGGCACCTGGCGGGGCGGGTACCACGGCGACACGTTCCACCCGATGAGCGTCTGTGATCCCGAGGGCGGCATGCACCACCTCTGGGGCGACGTGCTGCCCCGGCAGGTGTTCGCGCCGGTGCCGCCCGGTGGCTTCGCGTCCGATCCCGACCCGGCGTACGAGGCGGCGCTGGTGGAGGCGGTGGAGCGGCACGCCCACGAACTGGCGGCGGTGATCGTCGAGCCGGTCGTCCAGGGGGCCGGTGGGATGCGTTTCCACCATCCGCACTACCTGCGGGTGCTGCGGGAGGTGACCCGGGCGCACGGGGTACTGCTGATCTTCGACGAGATCGCCACCGGCTTCGGTCGGACCGGGACGATGTTCGCCGCCGAGCACGCCGGGGTCAGCCCGGACGTGATGTGCGTCGGCAAGGCGCTCACCGGCGGCTACCTGACGCTGGCCGCCGCGCTCTGCACGGCGGAGGTGGCGCGGGGCATCCGGACCGGCGGGGTCCTGGCGCACGGCCCGACGTTCATGGGCAACCCGCTCGCCTGCGCGGTCGCCAACGCCTCGCTGGGACTGCTGCGGGCCGGTGACTGGGCCGGTGAGGTGGCGCGGCTCCAGCGCGGCCTGCATGACGGGCTGGAGCCGCTGCGCGGCGCACCGGGCGTGACGGACGTGCGGGTGCTCGGCGGGATCGGCGTCGTGCAGCTGGACCACGAGGTGGACGTCGCCGCCGCCACCGCCGCCGCGGTGGCCGAGGGCGTGTGGCTGCGGCCGTTCCGGGATCTGGTCTACACGATGCCGCCGTACGTCACCTCGGACGCCGATCTGGCACGGGTGGCGACCGGTGTCGCGGCAGCTATCAGGGCGGGCTGAGTAGATCGTCGCGGATCAGGGACACAGGTTGAGTAGACGAGCGCGACAGGTTGAGGACGAGAGGAAAGCTGGCTGATGGAGAGTTTCGGCACGCGGCTGCACCGGGCGGTCGACGAGCGGGGTCCGCTCTGCGTAGGCATCGATCCCCATCCGGAACTGCTGGCGAAGTGGGGGCTCGACGACGACGTCGACGGGTTGCGACGCTTCGCCCGGACCGTCGTGGACGCCCTCGGTGACCGGGTTGCGGTGGTCAAGCCCCAGTCGGCCTTCTTCGAGCGGTTCGGGTCTCAAGGGGTGGCGGTACTTGAGTCAACTATCCGACAGTTACGAGATTCCGGATCGCTCGTTCTGCTGGACGTCAAGCGCGGCGACATCGGTTCGACCGTCCGCGCGTACGCCTCGGCGTACCTGGACCCATCCAGTCCCATGTATGTCGACGCGGTGACCGCGAGCCCCTTCCTGGGGGTCGGCTCGCTCGCTCCGATGTTCGAGCTGGCCGTCGAGCACGGCGGCGGAGTCTTCGTCCTGGCGCTCACCTCCAACCCCGAGGGCGCCTCGGTCCAGCGTGCGCGTGGTGCCGACGGGCGCACCGTCGCGCAGACCGTGATCGACGAGATTTCCCAGCTCAACGCGGGTGCCGCCCCGCTCGGGAGCATTGGCCTGGTGGTCGGTGCGACGGTCGGCGAAACCGGCTGCGACCTCTCCGCGGTGAACGGTCCGCTGCTCGCACCCGGGCTCGGCGCACAGGGCGCCACGGCCGACGATCTACGGGTCGTCTTCGGTTCGGCCCTTACCTCCGTGCTGCCCTCGTACTCCCGGGAGGTGTTGGGAGCGGGCCCACGGCCGGAGGCGCTGCGGGCCGCGGCGGAGCGCGCCGTGGCGGACTGCCGGGCGGCCCTGGCGATGTCATGACTGACTGACGGCTCGGTCACTTTGCGGTGATCATCGCGTGCCCACGTTGCCGAAAGCTCCGTTGACCGCTAGTTTTCCCCGCGCTGGGAACCCCTTGGTTCACAGCGACACCACGTTTCACAGATGCGGCGGTGCGTCCCGCCCGTCGCGATAGGGACCTGAGGAGAACTGGTGCCGCTCCCGTCACTGACCCCTGAGCAGCGCGCAGCCGCGCTGGAGAAGGCTGCGGAGATCCGCAAAGCCCGTGCCGAGCTGAAGGAGCAGCTCAAGCAGGGCAAGACCACCCTCGGAGCCGTTCTTGCGCGCGCCGAGTCCGACGATGTCGTCGGCAAGCTGAAGGTGTCGGCCGTGCTGCAGGCGATGCCCGGAATCGGCAAGATCCGAGCCACCCAGATCATGGAGAAGCTCAAGATCGCCGACAGCCGTCGCCTGCGTGGCCTCGGCGAACAGCAGCGCAAGGCCCTGCTTGGGGAGTTCGCCGCCAACTGAGCACGGCTGCGTGTAGAAACAAGCAGTGAGCTTGGATGACGAGACGCGCCCGGCGGCTCGGCTCACTGTCCTGGCCGGCCCATCCGGCGCCGGTAGGGAGAGTGTCGTCGAGCTGGTCCGGGCGCGTTCTCCGTCTGTGTGGACGCCGCTCGCGGTCACCACCCGGCCCCGCCGGGAGGGCGAGCTGGAGGGCGTCCACCGGCACTTCCTCGCCCCGCGGGAGTTCGACCGCCGGGTGGCCCGCGGCGAACTGCTGGAATGGAGCCGCTACGGGACGTACCGGCGTGGCACGGAGCTGGCGCCGGTGCGTGACCGGCTCGCCGCCGGAGCGCCGGTGCTGCTGCCGCTCGACCTCGACGGGGCGCTGCTGGTCCGCGCGGTGGTACCCGACGCGCGACTCGTCCTACTCCATCCGCCCGGCCGCCGTCCGGGTACGGCCGTCCTGACGTCCTTCGACCGCAGCGTGTCGCACGACCGCACCGAGCGCGTGGTGGACGAGCTGGTAGGGTTGATCGGTTCTTCATTCCTGGCTTCGGCCCGGCCGCGTCCGCGCGGTTGAGCGCCGGCCCCGCGTGCCACGCGGTCCGTGCGAAAGACGCAGAGGTTAATCCGTGGGATCCATCGCCAACCCCGAAGGCATCACCAACCCGCCGATCGACGAGCTCCTGGAGAAGACGACGTCGAAGTACGCGCTGGTCATCTTCGCGGCCAAGCGCGCGCGTCAGGTCAACGCCTACTACAGCCAGCTCGGCGAGGGCCTGCTGGAGTACGTCGGCCCGCTGGTCGAGACGACCCCGCAGGAGAAGCCGCTCTCGATCGCGATGCGCGAGATCAACGCCGGCCTACTCACCGCCGAGCCGACCGACCAGCCGTAGGCTCCGCGCGTCGATGAGCGCCCGGATCATCCTCGGTGTCGGTGGCGGCATCGCCGCCTACAAGGCGTGCGAGGTGCTACGCCGGTTCACCGAGTCGGGCCACCAGGTCCGGGTCGTGCCGACCGCCGCCGCGTTGCGGTTCGTCGGCGCGCCGACCTGGGCGGCGCTCTCCGGTCAACCGGTCGCCGAGGACGTCTGGTCCGACGTGCACGAGGTGCCGCACGTCCGCCTCGGTCAGCAGGCCGACCTGGTGGTGGTCGCACCCGCCACCGCCGACCTGCTGGCCAAGGCCGCGCACGGCCTCGCCGACGACCTGCTCACCAACACCCTGCTCACCGCCCGCTGCCCGGTGGTGCTGGCGCCGGCCATGCACACCGAGATGTGGGAGCACCCGGCCACCGTCGCCAACGTGGCGACGTTGCGGGCCCGGGGCGTACGCGTCATCGAACCGGCGGTGGGTCGGCTCACCGGTGCCGACACCGGCAAGGGCCGGTTGCCCGATCCGGCCGAGATCTTCGCGGTCGCCCGCCGCGCGCTCCGCCGGGGCGTCGACGCCCCCGCCGACCTGGCCGGCCGGCACGTCCTCGTCACCGCCGGCGGCACCCGTGAACCGCTGGACCCGGTGCGCTTCCTCGGTAACCGGTCCTCCGGCAAGCAGGGCTACGCGTTCGCCCGGGCGGCGGTCGCCCGAGGTGCCCGGGTCACGCTGATCTCGGCGAACGTCGAGCTACCCGACCCGGCCGGAGCGGACATCGTCCGCGTCGGCACCACCGGCGAGTTGCGTGACGCCACGCTCGCGGCCGCCGTCGACGCCGACGCGGTGGTGATGGCGGCGGCTCCGGCCGATTTCCGTCCCGCGACGTACGCGCCTGGCAAAATCAAGAAGTCGGACGACGGCACCGCGCCCAGCATCGCGCTCGTGACCAACCCGGACATCGCCGCCGAGTTGGGCCGGAGCCGCCGACCGGAGCAGCTGCTGGTGGTGTTCGCTGCGGAGACCGGCGACGCCGAGGCCAACGGACGGGCCAAGCTCGCCCGTAAGCGGGCCGACCTCATCGTGATCAACGAGGTCGGGCCGGACAAGGTCTTCGGTGCCGAGACCAACGCGGCCACCGTCATCGGTGCGGACGGTTCGGTCACCCGGATGCCTGAACAGTCCAAGGAGGACCTCGCCGACGAGGTGTGGGACCTGGTGGTCTCCCGGCTCGCCGACGGCCCCTCCTGACCACGATCCACATGTTGACCATCGACCGGCGCTCGGCGGTGAGTGACTAGACTGCCGCGGAACGACGTCCACAACTTAGGAGTGCCGTGACACGCCGCCTCTTTACGTCCGAATCGGTCACGGAAGGCCACCCGGACAAGATCGCTGATCAGATCAGTGACGGTATTCTCGATGCCCTGCTCGCTCAGGATCCGCATAGCCGTGTGGCGGTGGAGACGCTGATCACGACTGGTCAGGTGCATGTGGCGGGTGAGGTGACGACGAAGGCGTATGCCGATATTCCGTCGATCGTGCGGGAGACGATTCTGGGGATCGGGTACGACTCGTCGAAGAAGGGTTTCGATGGGGCGTCGTGTGGGGTGAGTGTGTCGAT
>NZ_JBEYSG010000028.1:0-55244 GCF_040642635.1 Micromonospora sp. NPDC047793
CCCATACCGGCGGCGGCCCACACCGCCAGGGTCTGCGCCAGCAGCGGCAGCGACGGGCACGCCACGACCACCAGCCCGGCCGGGCACAGCCGCGCGGCGGCATGTACCGCGACCAGCGACTTACCGGTGCCGCACGCCGCCCGGAACTGGCCGCGACCACCGGCGGCCTGCCCTCGCACGATCGCCTCGACAGCCTCGCGCTGATAGTCGCGAAGCGCTGGCAGCCGCTCGACCCGCCGTGCGCCCGTCACCTCAGCCCCTTCGTCAGTCTCAGGGCCGCGGTCGCCAGTCGGACGATGATCACCATGATCTCGTGCAGGTACCAGCCCACCAGGCCGCAGACGATCAACACCGCAGCCGTGACGACACCGCCGCGTGCCAGCGCGGGGAGATCCGGTGCCACCACATGCAGGGCGGTGGCGGTCCCCACGTAGGTGACACCGCCGGTGATCACCGAGATCGGCGTGTGCACGAACACGATGACCACGATCAGATGCGCTACACGAATCACACGGACAGCCGCCAACTCCGACCTCGCTGGTTCCGGAAGCCTCACGGCCGTCACACGCCGTCGCGGGACGGCGCGGTGGATGACGTCAATGTGGCGCCGGCCCGCGTCGTGGTGTCACGGTGCGCGCGGCGGCGCATCGGATGCAGGGTCAGGCCGTCGGCGACCGTGATCGCGTTGCCGGGCTCATAACCGTTGCGAGCGAGCAGGCGCTGCCCCGGCCCGAGCGTGACGGTCCAGCAGGGCATGGTGACGTGATCGATGCGGCTGTGCACCTCCGCCAGCAGAGCCTGGCCCCGCCCGGTGCCTTGACATTGCGGGCGGACGGCGAGGTAGGCGAGATGGTGGTGGGCCTCGTCGGGCGGAGCGGCAGCGAGCAGATCATGCACCGCCGCGAAGCGGTCGACGTGCGGGCCGGCGGCCTCGGCGAGACGCGCGGCGTAGTCGGCCGGAGGCGGCAGCGGACCGTACCGGCGTAAGCAGACGCTGGCTGCGCTGAAGTCGTCGACGAGGTGGACCTCGCCGTAGAACATGGCGTGCTCTACCCATATCGCGGCGACTGCGGCCAGGACGTGGGCCCGCTCCGCGTCGTCGGGCACCAGCCATTCGGCGAGTGGGCTGGGATGCAACGCCTCGGCGATCACCTCGGCGGCCTCAGCCCTTTCCGCCCATCTGGCGGCCCTGATCCGGTACCCCACCTCGTTCTCCTTCGCTGTCGTCGGTCCGCCGCGAGACGGCGTGCTGGTGTGGGTGGCCGGCGGCAGCGCAACGGGGGCGGTCCGCTGCCGCCGGCCGGGAGACCAGCCGTCGCCTGCTGCTCGGGTCCAGGTTGGGCGGCTGGTCAGGTCGTCACCCGTCACCCGTCACCCGGCGGTGGGTGGTGTGGCGGTGTCGGTGGTGTGGCCTCGCGTCAGGACGAGTACGTGCGAGAACAGGCCCGGCCGGATGCCGCTGACGCGTTCGTGCGCGGCGAGCAACTCCCCCGTGCTCGGGTCGATGACCAGCACGGTGGTGGACCCCTCGGCGGCGACACGAAACGCCAGACCGGCCCGTGCGGCGAGGTCGGTTGTCGGGCCGCCGTAGGTGATGCCGGGAATCCGTGCGAGCACACGCAGTGCCGTGGCCCGCTGGGAGCGGTCGAGGTGTTGGCTGGTGGCCAGGCCGATGACACCACCAGCGAGCAGTCTCGGATAGGCGGGCTCGCCGACGAGCTCGGCTGGCACCAACAGCCTGGCCAACCGTGCCGGGTCGGCCGGGACCGGCTCAGAGAGGTACGGGTGCAGACCTCCCGGCTGGTGGCGGCGCGTGGTCGGGGCGGCGCGATCGAACAGGGACCGCTCATCGGGTCCGGGTTGGTGCTCCACGCCCGCCAGGTCCGGTGCCCGCCGGATGACCTCACGGCCGGATCCGTCCGCGTGCCGCCACCGTCGGACGTCGCTGCGGACGATTCTGTTCGTGGCGCGGGCCCAGGTTTGCAGGTGCAGGTAGGTGTAGGGCAGGTCGGTGGTGGTGTCGGCCGGTGTGCTGGCGAGGGTGTCGGCGAGGATGGTCAGCCGCTGCCCTGCGGTGAGCCCGACGTCGGTCGCCGCTGCCCTGGCGGGTGGGCTGGTCGGGGGCGATGCTGCGGCGGGTGTGCCGCTGGTGTCCGGTCGAGGGGCTGCGGCGGTGTCGGGCTGGCACGCGGCCAGCAGAAGAACGCCGCTGCCGAGGAGCATCGGCAAGAGGCGGCGGCGGTGCGGGTAGGTCGGCGTCGTCATGGTGATCGCGTTCTCAGTCGGCTTTGCGGGCGTGGATGACCCGGTGCGTGTAGGAGGCCAGGAGCACGCGCGGATCGGCCATGAGGGCCCGGAAGCGGTCGAGGTCGTCGTCGGTGAACTCGGTGGTCAGTTCGGGGTGTAGGTGGGTGGCGATGTCGGCGAGGAGTCGGCAACCGGGCTGGTTACCGGTCCAGGTCTCGGTGCCGATGTGGACGCAGTGCTGTGTCATGCCGCGGTTGACCAGCAGGGTCTCGGTGTTGCTCGTCCACGTGCCTGCCTCGTCGCTGCCGGCGATGGTGTGGCGGATCCGGTTCATGACGGCGGCGATCAGGTGGTCGTCGGTGGCGTCGGGTGCCCGGTAGACCCTCGGCGTGGAGGGCAGGATGTCGGCGAGGAGCAGCCAGCCGCCGGGGCGTAGTCGGGCGATCATCTGTTCCAACACGTCCACCGGGTCGCGTAGCGGCTTGGTGCTGCGCCGGGCGACGACGTGGTCGTACCTGTCGTATGTGTCGGGCAGGACGTCCCGGTCCAGGTCACGCTGCTGTATGTCGATGACGTTGGTCGGGGTGAGTCGGCTGGTGTCGGTGTCGACGGCGGTGACGATCCCGTGGTCGCCGACGAGGTGTGCCAGGTGAGCGGTGATCTCCCCGGGACCTGCACCGACTTCGAGCACGGACTGGTCGGGTCTGATGTCGATCCGGTCCACGATTCTGAGGATGACCGGGTCGAGCAGTCGGTGAACCGGGGCAGGGCGTGCCGACAGCGGCGTGGGCGTCATAGGGGCCTCCGGAGGTTGATCTGGTGATGCCGGCGGCATCGGTCATGCGGCGGTGTTCGTGGCGGTGGGATCCGGTCGACGAGTTGGGCGGCTTCGTCGATGGCCTACCGCTGGTGAGGCAGGAGCGGTCCGCCGGTCGAGGTCAGGACGCGGTGGTGACCTCAGGTGTGTGCGGTGCGCGGGGACGCGGGATCGGTGTCCTGATGGCGGCGGTCAGGTCGGCGGTCAGTGCGTCGATCTGCGCGGTGGTGATGCCGGGCATGCAGATGAGGTGGCTGGCGGGTCCGTCGGTGGCCAGCAGCCACTTGACCCGCACCGCTTCCGGTGGGGTGGGGAGGACGACCGTGAAGGCGTGGGGGTACCGCCATGCCTGCCAGCCGGTGGCACGGATCCGGTCGACGGCGTACGCGGCGACGGTGCGGGCTTCGGCGGCCCGCCATCGGTGTCCTTCGCGGCCGTGGACGGCGATGGCGTGCCAGAGCAGGGCGGCGGCCAGGCCGCAGCGGGATCCAGTGACGGTGGTGTCGGCGGCGGCGGTGTAGGCGATCGGCTGTGCGGCCGGGTTGCGGACGTGGTCGCGGATCAGCACCACCCCGCACGGTGTGGGCACGCCGAGGAATTTGTGGCCGGACACGGCGATCGAGTCGATGCCGGCGGCATCGCAGTGCAGCTTGCCGTCGAGGGCGAGGGGGATCCCGGACAGTGCGGCGTCGACGTGTAGGTGCCCGGCCATGGTGTGCTCGGTGAGGATGGCGCGGATGCGGGTGGTGTCGTCGACGGCTTCGGTCATGGTGGTGCCGGCCGTGGCGACGACGATGGCGGGCCATCGCCGTCGGCGTCGGATCTGCGCGGCGAGGTCGTCGTAGTCCATCTCCCCGTCCGGATGCGCCCGCACGACTGCTTTGTAGGCGCCGAGCAGGTCGACGATCTTCGGGATGGAGTAGTGGGCGGCGGTGGAGTAGTAGATCCGGGCTGTCGGCCAGCGCCGGTAGGCGGCGGCCAGGGCGGACAGGTTGCCTTCGGTGCCGCCGGTGGTGACGTAGCCCCACCGGTCACCGGCCGGCATCCCGAACAGGTCCGCCATCCAGGCGATCACCGCCCGTTCCAGCACCCGGGTGTGCGCCACCCCGCCGTTGTCGGCGGGGTCACCGATGTTGTTCCACAGACGCGTGCCGAGTCGTGCCATGACCGCGTTGTGGTCGAGGTCGACCGCGCCCGGGTACCCGATGGCGGTCGGTGCCGCTGCCGCGGCGTCGGCGACGAGGTGGTCGAGGACCGCGGTGACGTCGATGTGATCGCGGCTGAGGTCTGCGGCCACCGCCAGGTCGAGAGTCGAGGTGGTCGTCACTGTGACCGCTTCCGGTGCAGGTGGGCCGTCAGGACCTCGTGCAGGGTGTCGAGGTGGTGCCACACCTGCCGGGTGTCGGCGTCGCCCTGCGTGGTGAGGTCGTGGTGCGGGTTGTGCCAGTGCCGATCCCAGCGCGCTTCGAGGGGCTTGCTGCTGCGCACGCCCGAGCTGCCGATGCGGGCGTGCGGGTCACGATCGACCTTGATGGCCGTGCCGTCGACCAGCAGCGCATAGCACTCGCTCTTCAAGTCGAACGCCGACCTGACCGAGCCGGTCCCGGACGGGCTGCGCAGCGTGCGGGCGAGCTGCTGCCACGACCCGTCGACGGAGTCGAGGGTGCTTATCCCCACACCGACGTAGACCGCGTCGGCGGGCAGGGTCATGTCACCGCCGTTGACCATCGACCGCTCCGGACCCAACGGATGCCACCACCGTCCCAAAGATCTGGCATGGGCGATGTTGTCCGTGGCGATTGCCGTCAGGTCGGCCAGCAGCGCCACGAGGTGCTCCGACTCGGGAGCGGCCAGGAACATGCGGTAGGCGGTGTGCAGCCGGAACCCGTGCGGCTCCGTCGACGACGGCGCGGCGAAGAACAGCATCACCGCGTGCGGGCCGAGGGCCTCCCGCGTCCCGTACCGCTCATCGGCAGCGAGCAGATGCCCCCCATTCAAACCCCGGCACCGGTACACCACCTGGTGACGCAGCTCCACCCACCACCGACGGTCAGAGTCCGACTCACCCTCCGAGCCGCTCTCCGACTCTCCGGCTGCCGCGGTCGACGGCGCTTCCGCAGGCTGAGGCGGCTCCGGCGGAGGCTCAGGCGTCTGTGGCGGAGGTTCCGCAAGACGTTCGTACGCGACCGACGGTGGCCCGTACCCAGGTCCAGGCGGAGGTCCGTATCCAGGTGCGGGCTGTGGCCCGTAGCCAGGTGCGGGTGGCGGTCCGTATCCAGGTGCGGGTGGCGGTCCGTGGTCGGGCCGGGGTCGGTGGTCGGCGGGCGGCCGGTGCGCGGCGGGCGAGGGCACCTGGCGGTGCTCCGGGCTCCAGCCGGGATGCAGGGGGTCGACGGGGCGGCCGGGAGGTCGTCGCGCGTGAGTCATCATCGTCGGCCCGTCAGATCGAGATGTTCAGGGCATCGGGCACCGCGTTCGGCTGCGGAGTACCGTCACCGATCCCGGCGTAGACCTCCGGCCGGGACTGCCGCACGTACTGGGCCCACATCCCGCCCGCGACCGCGGCGGCGATGATGATCGTGGGCAACAACAACGGAAACGGGGATCCGGGCGCGGCCCCCAGCAGACTCCCGACGTTCAGGATCATCGCGGCGAGCACCACCGTCCCCGCGACCAGGCCCAGCACCGGAGCGATCCGCCACTCCCACACGCCGGCCCGATCACCCCGCACCTCGGGTGGGGCGAGCAGCGCGGCCAGGGACGCGGCCAGCAGCAGGCTCAGCAGACCCAACGCACCCAACGTCGACAGCCAGGTGAACATCTGACCCACCGGGTCGGCGCCGGCCGCCGCGAACCCCGCCACCACCACACCGGCGATGACCGTCTGCGTCAGCGAACCGCCACGCGGCGCACTGACCCGCGTGCCGCCCTCGGCCCCCGCGAGCCGGGCCGGCAGCACACCCTCCCGCGCCATCGCGAACACATACCGCGCGACCACAGCGTGGAAAGACAGCTTCGCGGTAAGGATCGCCAGGAGCAGCATCACTCCCGCCAGCGCCACCACCCCGCCACCGGCCCGGCTCAGGATCGTGAACGGCAGATCGCCGTCCACCGCAGCCGCCTCGCCGACGGCAGTGGGACCGACGGCCACACCCATCGCCCACGCCGCCACCGCATACACCCCACCCAGGACGAGCGCACCGACGACCGAGGCCCGACCGACCGACCGCCGGTCGACGGCCTCCTCCACGAACGACCCCGGCGCGTCGACACCCATCAGCGAGGCCACACAGAACGCCACCGCCCCGCCGATCCCACCGACCATCAACCCCGCCACGTCGAAGCCCGCCCACACATCACCAGCCGACGCCTGCCCCACACCGGCCAGCACGAACACGGCGACGAGCAGCAGCGACACCACCAGCACGACCGCCAGCAGCCACGTCGAGCGGACGATCGGCGCGCGACCGAACGCCGCGACCGCCACCAGGGCGATGCCCGCCCACACCCACCACACCCCGCCGACCTGAGCCGCGAGAGTCGCACCGAGCAGCCCGTACAGGCTGATCTGGATCCCGTTGTAGGCCACCAGCGCGACCATGCCGCCGGCCACACCCCAACCACGACCCAACCCACGGGCGAGGATCCCGTAGTAGGCCGCCGGGTGCCCGACCTGACGCGCCATCGCCGTGTAACCCACCGCCAACACCGCCACCACACCCGCGACCAGCACATACGTCAGCGGCAGCGCGGTGATGCCCGTGGTCGCGTAGATCGCGGGGATACCACCGACCAGAACAACCAAGGGTGCGGACGCCTGCGCCCCGAACACCCACAACCCGAACGGCGTCACCGTCCGACGCGCCAACGCCACCTGCACTCCCGCCGTCACCGCAACTCACCCCGCTCCGGAGAGTCGGGGCACGACGAGTTGCCGCAGCCGGACACCGGATGCCCGATCACCGCGGACGCGTCGGCCGCCACCACGTACACCGCTGCGGGCCGCACCGGCCCGACACGCCAGAAGCCCTGGTCACGGGCCACGGCACGGTCGGCCGTGTGCCGGTCGGCGGTGAACCCGAACAGGTCGTGGCGACCGTCGCGCCACTCCCGACGCACCGCCCAGCCCCACACCTCCTCACTCGATCCCGTTCCTCCGTCCGTCGGGCTACTGGGCGCGAGGATCTTTCGCCCCGACAGCCCCTGTCGGGCATTCAGTCGCCACAACATAGACAGGGAACGATTACGCATGCGAACAGATTGCACGAGGGATGCTCCTTCGTCTTCGAGAGGGCGCGATAGGTAACCCGGCATTGCCCCGGGCCTCACGCAACAGGGAATAGGTGTGCGAACTGCCCATCGATTCGCGCCGCGAGCGGCGCCAATTCTTAGGCGACAAATAACAGGCCACACAGTTGCCGCAGACAAAGCAGCAGGCAGCGTTTCGTTGCCACCTCCTGCGCGACCAAGAAACCGTCACGCATCAGCAGCATCTGAACTGCATATCGCGGGCCTAAGCGGGTCAGCGGCACGGCGCGACCGGCTGACCGGTTCGGATACGATCACCGAGAACCGATCAACTTTCCACATCGACGATCGTCGCGTCCGCCCAACGAGCCTAAACCCACTGTGATGGGCTTCGTGAACACCTTGCTAGAGGGGCAGGAACGCGAAGGGAGGCGGAAGGCTTGTCCGCATATTCCAGGTGGGCGGATGAATTCAACGTTCGTACGCAAGTCCCATCAGGCCGCGCGGAATCCCCAGTCCTACTGATATCCGTTCGAGTACCTCGTAAGAGGTCACCCGCTGTCGGCCTCGGATAACTGCACGGACCTGGTTCTCCGTAGTGCCGGTGGCCGCGGCGATCGCCGACTGACTCCAGCCTCGCGATTTGAGGAAGCGAAACACTGTACCGATGTCGTGTTGACGTAGCGAATCGGCCAGCGACCGCCCCTCAAACTGGTCGTTGAGCCACCAGGACGGGTCGGCGTGACCAGGCGACCGCCAACCTGCATACGTCACGGACATCGCCTTGGTCACCGCGATGCTGCCTGACAATGCCTTCGTGGTCATCCTGGTCTCCCAAACGTACGGCGGCACCAGCGTGCGTAGCGACGTCCTGCACTACGCCCGATTGGCGAGGAGCAGGCCTCGGCACCGGGGTTGCCTTGTATCTGATCGCTCTTCGTCGGGATGTGGACACCGCCCGCCAGGGACTTTCGCGGACGTCTTGATGGTGATATAAAGGCCCCCATGCGTCCCTCTGTCGTGGCTCGATCCTGATGCCCAACGAGCGCCTCCGAGGTGCCCTGACTGCCAAAGGGCTGACGACACAGCGCTGCGCGGAAGCCATCGGAGTCGACCCGAAGACGGTGGAGCGTTGGATCACGCGCGACCGCGTCCCACACCGCGCTCACCGCGTCGCCACCGTCGACCTACTCGGCGTAGACGAGACTTATCTGTGGCCCTCGGTAGCAGACGACCTCAGAGTTGTTTCTGCGGGGCGAGCCGAGATGGTCGAGTTCTACCCGTCCCGCTCAGCGGTGCCGCTGGAGCTATGGCGTTCATTGATTCAGCAGGCACGTGAATCAGTTGACATTCTTGTTTACGCCGGCCTATTCCTTCCGGAACTCCACGACATCACCCGATTGGGTGATCGAGCACGCCAGGGGTGCCGAATCCGGGCGCTTCTGGCCGATCCGAACGGAGCCGGAGTGCGTCGCCGCGGAGACGAAGAGGGATTCGGAATCGGGCTCGCCCATCGCGTACTACTTAGCCTGCGCTACTACGAGCCAATCCTGGCCATTCCAGGCGTAGAACTACGCCTGCACGACACAACCCTGTACGCCTCCATCTTCCGGGCTGATGAGACGATGCTGGTCAACACTCATGTCTACGGATCGACGGCCGCCCACAACCCAGTTCTGCACCTACGGCGCATTCCCGGTGGCCGTGTTGTTGACCACTACATGACCAGCTTCGACCGAGTGTGGAACCAGGCGAAGACCACAACAGACATTGACGCGGTAATAGCCGGGTTCGACGGGAGATAAAGATGCCGCGTCGTGATTACTTCAACGACCCCAATTCCCCGAAGGCAAACAGCGTTGTGCCATCGGTCGTCGCAGCGGTACGGAATCAACGCGGTGAGCTACTGATGATCCACCGCACCGACAACAACTTGTGGGCGCTTCCCGGCGGTGGGCACGATGTCGGTGAATCGATCTCTGACGCTGTTGTGCGGGAAGTGCGAGAGGAAACTGGCATCGAGGTGGAGGTAATGAGCATCGTTGGTATCTATACCAACCCGCGTCATGTGATGGCATACGACGATGGCGAGGTACGCCAGCAGTTCTCGATCTGCTTCACAGCTAGGCCAGTCGGCGGGCAACTGGCTACCTCCACCGAATCACGCGATGTTCGATGGGTAAATCCAGCCGATCTCGGCCAGCTCGACATCCACCCGTCGATGCGCCTCCGCATCGACCACGCGCTCCTTGCCCAGGCGGACCCGTACATCGGCTGAAATCTGAGGGACCCTCCACTGCTGGTAGAAACCTCGGCAGGCCCCAGCGAGTGGGTGGGAGCAACACACGCTGAGCGGCTAGCGTTTGCGGAGTGTCTGACCTCGTCGCCCAAGCGCAACAGCTCGCCGCTAACCTGCTCGACGCTCCGACACTTGCTCATCGTTGGGCCCATGTACAGGGTGTCGGGCAGCGGGCAGTCGAGCTGACAGCAACGGTCGAGCCGCATCAACGCGATCTGTTAGTAGCGGCATCGTGGCTACATGATGTCGGCTACGCCCCCGAACTAGTGGACACCGGCCTCCACTCCCTTGACGGCGCGCGATACCTGCAGCAACATGGGTTTTCCCCCCAGCTTGTGGGGCTAGTCGCCCATCACACCTGCGCCCGATTCGAGGCGACCGAGCGCGGCTTGACAGATGACCTAGCCACCTTCCCGCTCGACGACGGGCCGCTAATGGACGCTCTGGTCACCGCCGACCTCACGGTCGGACCACAGGGACAGCGGCTCGACGCCGACGAGCGTATCGCGGAGATCCTGCGCCGTTATCCTCCAGAGAGTGCGGTCCATCGAGCGATCAATCGTGCTGCACCCCTTCTGCTCGCACACGTGCGCCGGACTCTAGACAGACTCGATTGCACCGCCCTTGATGGTGGTCCTTGACGGTCCTCGGTGGGAGGATGACGGTGGCGCGTATCCGGCTGTCCGTACAGGTTGAACTGATGTCCGGTCGCAGCATCGACCTGTGCCCTCGACCTGGCAGCGTCCTCGCCGCGAGCAGGTCACATACTCTCGCTCAGTTCGCGGAACGCGATCGACTTGGCGTTCGCCCGGTGGGACCGCGCCCACATCCACATGTTCACCATGGCGGACTAGACACAGATTGCGCCGCTTGAGCTGCGGGATGGCCCAGGCACCCGAGGGCAGCAGCGAGAGTGTCAGGACCGCCGCTGAGCCGGCTGGGCGGCGGTGAGCAGGTCACGTACGTGTTCGACTTCGGCGGTGAACGGGCGAACCCGTGCACGGTCGCCGAATCCCGCATCGATCGGCTGGAAACGTTCGGTGGCCTGCCTGCCGAGCCGATGCCGTACTTCGCGACTGGGGTAACCCTCCCGGCCAGTACGGACGGCGCTGGGACGGCGACGGGCAAGTCACAGCCACCGCAACCGCCGGGCCAGCCGCTTACAGAACCTCCGCTGCTCCTGCCGCAGCGGGGACCACGCCAGGAGCGGACAGTAACGGCCTGCAGAGCATCGCCGACAACTGCCTGCGCCTCCGGACCCCCCACCATGACCCCCCATCGTGGCGTCGACAGGCGCGCAGGCTTGCGGGCAGGCTGGAGCAATTCCAAGCCCCGTTACTTCGGTTTCGAAGGCCGGTTCGTTGACCACTTCGGATTCCGCAACGCCTCGTGACAAGTTTTAGGCTCAACGCCGCTTGCCCAAGCGAGCGAATATCTGTCGCCATAGGTCGCAGGGCCAGCTCTGCTGGGCGCGTCCAGTTCCCATGACTGATGAGGGGTTGCCGGTGCCTGAGAAGGTCACTAAAGAAAAGGTCCTGTGCTACATCGTTCGTGACGGGAAGTTGCTGGTCTTCCGGCACACCGATTACAGCTACGAGGAAGTCGGCATCCAGGTCCCGGCTGGCAGCATCCGCGCCGGCGAGACGCCGGAAGCGGCCGCGCTGCGCGAGGCTCGGGAGGAGACCGGCCTGAGGGACTTCAAGGTCGTGCGGAAGCTCGGCGTGACTGAGTACGACATCAGCCCGTACCGGTTCGAACTCCAGCGCCGTCACGTCTTTCACCTGGAGCTGACCGAGTCGGCGCCGGAGCGGTGGATGAGCCAGGAGGACCACGACGGGGAGCAGGAGCCCACTCACTTCGAGTGCTTCTGGATTCCACTCGAGGCCGCCCACATCCTCCAGTCCGGCCAGGGTGCCCTGTTGGGACGCCTGTACGACTGATTCCCGTCCGGTCACGGCCACCCCGGGAGGCAGCCGATGCGCCGCACCACTGAACCGCACGACCCCATGGTCCGCCTGTACCGCGGCCTTGATGCCGAGGACACCGGCAGCGCCGTTTCGGTGATCTTGAAGTTACGGGGTGAGACCTGCGACATCGACTGCCTGTACTGCTACGAGAAACGTAAGGAGGCCCCGGGCGGAGCTCGGATCGACGCCGGCCAGGTACGTCGGCTCACCGAGCTCTTCTCGGGGCGTCCGCTCGCCGTCGAGCTGCATGGCGGCGAGCCACTGACCGCCGGGCGCGACCACGTCGCCGAGGTTCTGCGTGAACTGGCCGACCAGCCCAGTGTGGTACGGGTTTCGATGCAGACCAACGGCGTACTCCTCGATGAGCAGTGGCTGGACCTGATTGACGCCTTGTACCCGAACCTCCAGATCGGCATCTCCCTTGATGGGGACGCAGCAGGCAATTCCTGGCGGGTTGGTTACGACGGTCAGCCGGTCTACCCGCGCGTGGCCACCGCCCTGCGGCTGCTAGCCGATCGCAGCAGGACGGTGGGCGTGATCGCTGCGGTCACCCCGGCCGTTCTCGGTCGCGCCGAGGCCGTCTTGGACCATCTCGCCAGCTTCGAGGCAGTCAACGCCATCAGCTTCGTACCCTGCTTCGATGCATCCGTTCAAGACCCCACCGCTGCCCAGGGGCGGAGACTTCCCGAGAGCCGACTCCTTCAGCTCGCGGCCGTGCGCGGCCCGAAAGGAACCGCGTGGGCGACCACCCCCGACCAGTACGCCGAGTTCGTGCTCGCCGCCGCCGCTCGCTGGATCGGTGCCGGATACTTCGCCCGCCTGAAACTAGAGCCGGCTGTATCCACCATCCGGCGGCTACGCGGGTTGGACACCGGCTTCTGTCACTTCTCCAATCTCAAGTGCGACCACGTCTTCACGCTCTACCCGGACGGACGACTCGGCAGCTGTGACGAATTGCCCTGGCCGCAGGCCCAGCTAACCCTCTTGAACCAGGTTTCCGGGCAGAACGCGGTCGTCGCAGCCCAGCGGCGGTTGCCGCTGCTGAGTCAGGGCAAGGCCCTGATGGAGCGGTGCATTACCTGCGCATACCAGTCCACCTGTGGCGGCGGCTGTGTCGCAACCCGCTGGCGCCAGGACCAGGCAGGGGAGCAGGACGCCTACTGCGACTACCGGATACGGATGATTGACGGCACTGCGGCACTCCTCGCCCAGCCCGCCCATCCGGCGGGTGCATGGTGCCGCAGGGTGCGCTGGCGCCCTCGCACGCCGAACAGCATGCCCCACATCGCCACCTTCCTGGCACGCTGGGACCGCCCCAATGCGCGCCGTCGACCTACGCGGCTGTACACCAGCGCGCACGGCAACATCAACACGGTCGGCCTGCCCGGAGTGCATGAGGCCGACGACCTGGACCCGGCTGACCCTCAGTGGCGGGAGGCAATCGAGCCCGGCGTCCGCTCCCTGGTCGATGCCGTCACTCGGGACTGGCACCTGGTCACCTACGACAGCTGTCAGGGACACCCCTACCCCGGTCTCGATCTGCCGCCCGCCGAGCGCCGGGTTGGCATCCTTCCCCGCGACCGGACCGAATACGCGCACGCTGCTGCCGCCCTGTGTCGCGCGATCACCGCGGCGGACACCGACCTGCCCGCCCCAGTCCAGGTGACCGTCGGGCGAGCAGAGTTGACCTGCAAGGCCACCGGACGCAGGAGCCCCGTGCTCGACCTAGCCCTGCGGCCGGCCGATGGGCACGGCTGGCCGTCGTACTTCGACGCCGTAGACGCGGCCACCCGTGCTGTCGTCGACATGCTGCGCGGCGAGCGACCCACCGAGGCCGGCTGTTGCTGCCCGACACCACAGGCCACACCTCCGACGAGCGAGGATGTGTGGGCGTGAATCGGGTCATGGACGTGCTGACGATCAACCAGCTTCTGGGGCGGATCGTCTACTTCCACGCCCTGTTCATCGAGCCCGCGCTCGAGCCCAGCACGGCGCGCGGGCCGGGTCGAGTGTGCTGCAACCATGGCCTAGCCTCGGACCGCAGCACTGTGACCGAGTTGTTGCCAGACTCCCCCTGGCTGGCCCTCGTCGAGGTCGCCGCCACCCTCCCGGCCCATCATCAGCCGTGCCTACAGGCTGATAGCGCGTGCTGTGCCACCTGCCGTGTTACGGCCGCAGCCGCTGCAATCGCGGCTGGATGGGCGCAGACCGAGTATCGCAGCTACCAGCGGACTGAGCCCGACGAAACGCTCCTGCACTCCTGCAGACTCGCGGCGGCAGCCCGGCTGGGATGGGCCTTCGCCACCCAGCACGCTGCTTCGTGCCTGGTACTGGACCGGCTGACCGCGCCTGAGTCACTGCCCGGCAGGGGGGAACTGCCGCTGACCGGCGAGTTGCTGGCCCTCTGGGCCAACCCGACCACCAACACCTACCACCCAGTGGCCAGCTGGCTGAATCACTGCACTGGCCTGGACGACGTCCGCCAAGTGCGCGAGACGAGGAGGACCGACTCGTGATCCACATCGCCGAGACCGTCGCGGTTGGCAGCATCGAAGGGTTCCTCGACGCTGAGGAGCGGGACCGGCTTGCCGCCGTCATGAACGGCTTCCTCACTGATAAGGGACGGGTCCGCTTTGGCTCGCAGCGGGCCACCTCCATCCATGAGATCCCTGGCCACTCCAGCGAGCAGGCTATGGCCATCTACGAGCCAGCCGGACGGATCGAGGTCCCAAGGATCCCGGACCAAGCCGAGAACCTGCTTCAACGGGCCTTCGACCGCGCCCGCCCCGCGCTGTCCCGCGTCATGCCGTCGATCACCGCCTGCCGGCCGTGGACCTATGTCGAGTACGGCTGCGGCCAGCACATCACCGGCCACCTCGACGGTATTGCTCCCGACCCGCTCGCCTGGCCGCGGCAGATCGCCGGCATCAGCGTGGTGATCTCCGAGGCGGAGGCCGGAGGGGCGTTCTACGTCGAAAGCACCTCCAGCGACCGCCTGTGGAATGACCGCCTACAGCACGGCGCCCAGGAGCATGGCTACGCGAATGGCATGTGGCTGGCCAACGACGGAGCGGACCACTCCGCTGACTGGTATACGGCCATGCCCCGCACCCGGTGGAGCGTGACGCCCGCCCCGGGCACTGCTCTGCTCTACGGCTCGCAACTCACCCACGGCACCAATCCGGTCACCCGGGGCCACGTCGCAAAGTTCATCAGCTGGCTGATCGCCGAGAGGGACTAGGGGCGAGGCATGCTGCTTGCCTTGGAGGGAATCGCCGGAGCCGGAAAGAGCACGCTGCGCGACCGGCTCTTGGCGACAGCCGCCTGCGAGGACATCCGCCTCGGGTACATCGGCCAGTTCGCCTGGCTGTCGTTGGAGGCCACCCGAACCATCATCGGCTTACGGGCCGGGCACCCAGCCGCCAGCGGTAAGCGGGCGGTGGCCGCAGTTCGCCGCGACCTCGAACTCCATTCCCGCCATAATCTCCTCCCCGCCCTGGCCCTTGGCCCTGTCGTCGCTGACCGGCTTACCTTGTCGACCGCCTGCCTACTCGCCTTGCTGCACGACCGTCCTGTCGCCCACTACGTCCAGCAGCTCGCCGAGGTAACGGTCGCGCGCGCGGACCTGACCGTCTTACTCACCACCGATCCTGAGCTGTGCCGTGCGCGGCTAGCGAGGCGGCCCACGACGCGGCGCTTCGGGGAGGACCCGTCGATCGCTGCCCGGCTCGCCGACCTTCACGAGCACGCCGCCATCGCGTGGACCGAGACGACCGGCCTGCCCCTGTTGCGCTACCCGTGCGCCACTGACCTCGACCTCGACCTGCTAGTCGCCGCCTGCCTGGACCGGCTACGTGAAACGGCCCCGGATCCGGCACGAACATGAGGGACCGGCCCATGTACCTGCACCCGATGCACCCCGCCGGCTGGATCCTTGACAAGCTCCGTGACTCCGGCTGGCACCTCCACGACCTCCTCTGCTTCACCCGCGCCAGCACCTTGGTACTCGTCAGCCGCAACGGAACGCCCCCGGTTGTTCTCAAGGCTGGCTTCGGCAGCAACCACGTCCTAGCCGAACTCGACGAGGCAACCCGCAGAGCCGCCTACGGCTTCTACTGGTATGCCGAGATGAGCGAGGCCGAACGTGCCCTGACTCGCGAGGACTTCCGCCACGAGGTCACCGTCACTCGCGCCGCTCAAGGCGCCGAGCACGTCGTGCCGCTGCTGGAAGAGGGCAGTACGGACCGATTCGACTGGTACACCATGCCCCACTGCAGCGGCGGCAACTTCAGGCCCCATCTCACCACGGCCGTCCACCGACACCAGGTGACAGCCGGGCTGAGGATCCTGGCTGACGTTGCCGAGGGCCTGCGCACCCTGCACGAGCGTGGGATCGTGCATCGCGATGTCTACCAGGAGAACATCCTCATCCACGACGGCCACGGACTAATTACCGACCTCGGGGCCGCGCGCCGCGCCGACACGCCGCGTGGCCCCGTCGCCCGGAGCCCGGAGGTGCACTGGCCCCCGGAGTACGCCACCTCCTACGACCGCGCCACCCCAGCTGCTGACACCTTCAGCCTCGCAGTCCTGGCCTACCGCTACCTGTGCGCCGACATCCCCCGCCACGGTCCTTCTCTGCTGTACACCGCACCCGCCAGTCTTCGCCCAACTATCACAGCGGCGCTCGCCCCGGTGCCTGAAGACCGGCCCTCCATGAGAGAGCTGCGCGAAGCCCTGCACCAAGCGGCGGGTTCCGCCGCCATGCCAGCTCAGCGCAGCAGCTAACCCATCATCGGCCGGAGGGAGACCCGGTGCCCACCGCCCGCTCGCCGCCGCACCACCAATCTCCAGAAGATGCACGGTCCATCACTCAGCCTCAGAAGGACGAACACACACATGGACAACGACCGGATCAGCGACTTCCTCGCCGCCGTGGACGACCTGCGCGGCGACGACGAGACCGTCCGCAGCACCCGCCACACCTCCAGCGTCTCCGCCGAAGGCTGGCCGACCACCGAGATCCCGGCGAACACCACGGCACCCGCAAGCACCGAGGTCTGAACGACAACGTGCCTCACTGACGGCAGGCCGTAGGTGAGCACCTCCTGGGGCCAGCCCGTTACGGGCCGGCCCCAGGCCCGGCCCAGCCTCGTCGGAAAGAAAGGACCCCACTTCGTGGACGCGCCGGCCATCGTCTTCTCGTTTGCTCCCATCCAGGACTACCAACGCGACCGCACCCGCCGGATCCGCGCCGTCCCCAATCCCGCTGCCCCGCACACGGTCAGCACCTCAGGCTCCCTGGGAACGAATGCCACCGACTACTGCATAGCCCACCACTTTCTCGAAGGTGCGGAGGCCGCTGCCCATGCCCGCGAGATAGACACTTTCAACTGGTACGACACCAACCCGAATGTGAATGCCTCGGCACTGTCGACACTCACCGCCGTCGGTCCCCGAATCATCCTGGCACCTGACCCAGACCGTCTGCCCCGCTCGCCGATCTCCGAGACCCCCTACTACGTGCTAGGGCCGGACACCATCGCTGCCCCGCCGGAACTGCGGGAACTTGCCACCGCCGCATACGTCACCGGCGTGCAGAACGGCTTCGCCCGTCTTCTCGCCGACCACGCAGTCGTTGTCTGCCTGCTGCGCCACAAGCAGCTCGGCGACACCCTCGACAGCTGGACCATCAGCCGACTACCTGGCACCGTCTACTGCGACCACGTCAGGGAACCCGTCGTACTGGCCCGCGACCTGATCCACGAAGCGGGCCACAACTGGCTCAACGACGCCTTGAACGCCACCGCCTGCAAGATCAGCGACAATGTAACGTTCTACTCACCCTGGAAGAAGACGAACCGGCCCGCCTTCGGCTTCCTGCACGCCTGCTTCGCCTTCCCTCTCACCATGATCTACACCGCCCGCGTTCTACACGAAACCAGCGGCGAGCTCCACAGGTTCCTGGCCACCTACCTAGACCAGCAGCGAGAACTACTCGCCCCTACCGCCGCTGACCACGCCCGCGCGCTCGCCCTGATCACCGCACCCGAACTGCAGGATCGCATGCACGTCATCCACCGCGAGGCCCTCAGCCTGTGAACCCCACCAACATCCCGACCAGATCCGACACGGCGGGCCTCGCAGACCGGCTAGGTGAGCCCGGCGTCACCCTGTATGTCCGCCACGTCGACGGCCCGCCGGTGCAGGCAGAGACCGGAGCGGCCAACCTCGAACTCGCCACGCCAGTCGGGAAAGACACCACCTTCAACGTCGGCTCCGTAGCCAAACAGATCACCGCATACCTATGCATCCGCGCCGCCCGCGACCGCCTCCTAACCCTGGACCGGCCTGTTGGCGACATCCTGCCCCGCTTCCACATCCCCGACGTCACCGTCGGAGACCTCATCCAGCACCGAGGAGGCATCCGAGACGCCGAATCGCTTCTCTCCCTGGCCGGCTTCCGCGAACTCGACCACTACACCGCCAACGACCTGCTCCAACTCGCCTACCGTCAGCAGCGACGGGCCGTCGAGCCGGGCCGCTTCCTATACAGCAACACCGGATACCTTCTCCTCGCAGAAGTCCTCACACACGTATACGGTGCCGGACTCCGCCAGATCGCCGACCTGCAGGTCTTCGCCCCGCTCGGCATGACCTCGGCCCGGTTCAAGAACGACCCACGCGAGGTGATCCCCGGTGCCGCCGCCAGCTACCAGGCCGTCGCCGATGGATGGCAGCACCAACAGCGCCCAGCCACTCTGCCCGGCCCCGGCTCCCTGTGGTGCACCGCCGCAGACCTAGACCGCTGGCTGGCCCACCTTCGGCACGAGTGGCACGCCTCGGCCAACGATGCGCTTCCGTTCGAACAGGACATCGGCTATTGGCCCAGCGACCAACCTCCGTTCACGTATGGCGCCGGGCTGTACGCCGATCCTCGCCCAAGCCGTACCGCTGTCTTCCACTACGGCCATGAACAGGGATTCTCCGCCGCTACCTACCTCACCACCTCAGGGCTCCGCGTCATCTGTCTGTCCAACCACGCGGGAATAGCCGCAGGCCATGTGGCTGCCGTTGCCCTCGCCGACATCACCGACGGCATCAGCACCGAACCTGGCAAACTCCTCTCGCTTGCCATGGCCGGCGTGCCCTCGTTCAACAGCACCTCGGTAAGCGAAGCCGACATCGACGCACATCAAACGGAGATTGGCATCTATGTCTGCGATGAGGTGCCCGGCACCGTACGCTTGACCCACAGCTCGGGCTCGCTGTGCCTGTGGCGCCGGGGGGCCTCCGACCGTCTCACCCGTATCGATTCCGCCACCTACGCCGCAGACGGCTACACACTCACACTTCCGACCGCTTCGACGGATGGCATGGCCCGGACGCCCGCCGGCTTCATCCTCGACCTCGACCGTGCACCACGGCTGCAGTACCAACGACGGCCCGACTGACTCCCTGATAGGGCCGCTTGGCCCACTTCTCGGGCGCCGAGCGGGTGACCTGATCCAGCAGCGCCGGACTGTCGACGATGACTCTGCTGATCCGACCCGGCTCCACCACCAGCTACCAGTGGTTCACGCCCTGGACGACCTCACTCAATCGGGTTGCCGAGATGTGGACCTTGCATGGCAGCTCTCCCTTACGGCCGTGGATCCCGACGGACAGGCATCACCTGCGAGGCGGTGGGCATCGCCGCCGAGATTTGGCCGTGCCCACACATTGACCTTCGCCTGCAGTAGACGCCGGGGGCATGCCTTGGCGAGGTGCCATCGGTGCGGTCCGGTCAGAATCTGGTGCGGTTGGTGCGCTTGCTTCTCCGCCACGAGTACGGGCCGCTACTGTCGGGCCATGGCTGCACCTGCGCCACCCGGAGGGGGCTCCTATCATGCACGGCGACCCCACCGCTCCTCGCGGTAACCCTCGGCTGGCCGGCCCCGCACGACGACAACCGACGCTAACGGTGTCGCTGGCTGGTCTGCTGCCAGCGCCGCCCGGTCCGCCCTCGGCGGCATCACCGCCCAGCCTCGATGACAGACCCATGTCACTCGGCAAGGAGCAGCCAGTTTGTAATCGTGGGGCGCCTGGAGACGGATCGTCACCGCCGTCGCACCCAACTGCGAGCTCGCTGGACGGTGCGCCAACGCCCGTGATGGAAGAAGTCCTGTGGTGGTCGCCGATTCCCCGCTCGGAGGTGTGCCTGAGCGCTACTACGTCCACAACGAGGACCGCGGTGACGGAAATCATATGGATCAACGTCTGTATTCGCAGGTGGAAGGCTTCTTCTTGTAGGCCGCCGGGGACTCGAACCCCGAACCTACTGATTAAAAGTCAGCAGCTCTGCCCATTGAGCTAGCGGCCCGCCAGGCTGTAAGGCTACCCGATACTGCGGCCAGGAGGCGGGTCGCTCCCAGCGGTCGGCTGCCGTGGCTCAACCTTGCCTAGATTCGACGAGTGGGCGACCCGACGCCGCCGGTCTCGGAGCCGCACAGCGGCTCGGTGCAGCGGGCTCTCACCCAATGCCGTGACGTGGTGATAATCGAGGACCTCCGGAACCAAAATGTGCTGGGAGGCGTGTTGGATGCCAGGTGGTTCCGTCGGCGGATTCTGTGGATCATGCGTCCCGTGGGCGTCGGCGGCGGGGAACCAGGGCGGCGGCGGCCTCCGCTTTGTCGCGCTCGACTTGTAGTTCGACGATGACAGAGGTGTAGGTGTTGCTGGTGATGGTGATGGTGGAGTGACCGAGTAGTTCCTTGACGTCGGTGAGGTCGGCGCCGGAGGCTTTCAGGTACGTCGCGGCACAGTGCCGCAGGTCGTGCAGCCGGACCGGGGGCAGGCCGGCGCGGCGGACGAGGCTGTCGAAGCGCTTGCTGACGGTGTCCGGGTGCCACTTTTCGCCGTTGGGTTGGACGAAGAACCATCCGGTGTTCGGCCAGGTGCTGCCGTTGACCTGCTGCCAGTGGGCGCGGCGGGTGAGGTAGGCGCGCCACGCGGCGGCGGTGAAGCTGTCCAGGGCGAAGGTGCGGTTGCCGGATTCGGATTTGACCTTCTTGTCGACGGCGTCGTACCCGACGGTGGTGCGCTGTAGATCGACCGTTACCAGGGCGTTGTGCAGGTCGACGGTGGTGTCGCGTAGGCCGAGTGCCTCGCCGCGGCGCATTCCGCGGTGCATGATTCCGACGAAGACCGGATAGAGGGCGATGTCGTGATCCTGGGCGTAGTCGAGGAATGCCCCGGCCTGTTGCGGGGTCCATACCATGACCGGGCTGGGCCTTTTCCCGGTTTCGCGCCACCGTGCGACGGCTTTGTCCGTCCAGACGCGGGGCTTGGGCTGCTTAGCCGATGGCAGCTCGACGTGCTTGGCCGGGTTGAAGTCGATCAGCCGGTTGTTGGACCGTGCCATCGCATCGTTGAGTGCCTTGCGCAGAGTGGAGCGGATGCGCTGCATGGATGCTGGGCCGGTGGTCCGGATGCCGCGGACGGTGGCGCGGATCTGCGGGTCCTCGCTCTGGCGGGCGACCTCGATGGCGGTGTTGCGGTCGGTGATCGCGGTGAACATCGCCGCGATGTGCTCAACGCGCAGCTTCACCAGCGGGATGGCGCCGAGGTGTGGGATGAGGTGTACGCGGATGTGGCAGCCGTAGTTGCGTATGGTGCTCGGCTCGATGGTGCGTCGGGACTCCAGCCACTGCCGTAGGTATTCGCCGACGGTCATGTCGACGCTGGCGGGAAGGCCCGCGCTGACCCGTTTGGCGATGGTGTCGCGGTCGGGCATCGGGGCGCCTGCCTTGACGTGCTGGAGCAGGTCGGCGATCTCGGTCGCGAGGGCGGTGTCGTCGCCGGCGAGCGCCAGCAGCGTGAGGGCTTGGTCGCGGTCCTTGGCGGCGTCGTCCTTGCTGTCGAAGGTGTAGCGGCGCAGCGACCGGCGGGAGCCGTCGACCTTTCTCGGCAGTTCGAGTTGGTATCCCCACTTGCCGTGGTGGGCGTTCCATGCCCCGCCGGTGCGGCGGAGCTGAGGGCACCTTTTGCCGAGCTTCTTACCGTCCTGGTCGCGGCACGTGCAGATTTTGAGGATGGATCCTTGCGCCATGGTGCTGTTGCTCCTCGGGGTTGCCGGGCAGCCGGTGGCTGTGGATTTCGTCCGGGTGATCGACGCGTGCCTTCGGCGATAGATCAAGTCGCAGACGGTGGCGGATGTTCGTCGCCGACGGGCAGGTGGAGGGCGGCAAGGATTGCCGCGACCGGTACCCGGTAGCGACTACCGAACCGCAGCACGGCGATCGGGAACTGACCGTGTTTGGCGAGTTCGTAGGCGGTGGCGCGCGACAGGCCGAAGATTTCCGCCACGGTGGCGATGTCGGTCCACGGGCCAAGTGCGCGGATCCGCTCGACAGTCCAAGCGGTGTCATCGGGGGGCTCGCCTTCGAGGTTGGAGTGGTCGGCGGCGTGGTGGTCGGGCATGGTCATGGCAAGACGGTCCTTCCGAGGACGCGAGGTGAGAGGGCTGTGGGAAGCGCGGGCGACGGCGTGGGGCGGCGCGCCGCCGCGTAAGCCCGCGTGAAATCAGGGCCCGTCTGCGGGCGGCTGCATAGCGCCGAGCTGGGGGCGCGTCGCGGATGCCGCCGCCGACCCGTGCGGGCCGGTGGCGCCCCTGGCGGCATTCGGCTGTGGCGTGCACTTGCCCTGCGGCAAGAGGTGAGGGTTCATGGGCGCGCGCCGGAAGCGGTTCGGCGCCGACCGCGCGGCGTTCGCCGCCTGTCAATCGATGTAGAGGGGGATCCTGTGACGGACTCGGCACCACAGCCACGTTCCGACGCGGAGGACGCAGGGCCTGGTTCGGATCCAGGATCGGGCACGGTCGGGATCGTCCCGGAGGACCCCAAGGTCGTGCCGGCCGCCTTGATGGACCTGGTCCTATCCGCCCGAGCGACCTACCGTGCCATGCAGGCCAACGGCTGCTAACCGGCGATCATGGCGGTAGGGCGGTGGAGGACAGCGTTGCGACGCTCGCGCGCATAAGCGACGACCTGAGGCTGTACGTGGGTGACCACTCAGACCACGGTGACACGGCCGTCGCCCGGGCAAGTGATCTTCTCCGCCAGGCCCGCAGCGCACTGAGCGACGCTCAGCACCATCTCGCGCTCGACGACGCGGTCCAGCCCGATCCGAAGCGCGGGAGGTGACGGCGCTGACCGGGTGACAGCTATCCATCAGTGATAGGGCCGAGCATCGGCATCGGCGGTGTGTACACCGCCGATGCCGATGTCTCCCATCCAGCAGAGCGAGGTCGGCGGACTCAGGTCCCACGTGAAGGCGAAGGGACGAGGAGTGCCGCTTGAGTGATCTGATATCGATCGTTGATCGTCGTGACCGTTTGCCGACGGTGGCTCGACAGGGTGGACCGCTACGAGGCAGGGTGGTTTGTCCAGCCCGCCTGACCGTCAGCGTGGCGGCGGACGAGAGCAGGTACCGAGGGCCGGTGCGGGATCGGATCCTCGGGCTGGCACAGTCGAATCCGCCGCCTGAGACCGAGTTGTCGCACTGGTCGAGCCGTGAGATGGCCGCCTACCTCGAGCGCCGAGGGCGTGGTGGTGTCCGAGCGTTACGTGTCGCGGCTGTGGAGCGAGCATGGCCTGCGAATCCGGCGCCTGGCCGACAGGGTCGCCGACGTTGTCGGGCTGTTTCTGGAGCCGCGATACCGGTAGTCGTCCAGGGTGGTGGGATCGGTCATGCCGGCACGGCCCACCGGTGTGGGCACAGCAGCAGTCGCAACGCGACGGCTGCCTGTTGGGGGACGACGCCGTTGCCGAGGACCCGTAGCGCGGCGGTGCGCGGCACCGCGAGCGTCGGGTCGGTTACCCAGTGCGGTTCGAGGCCCATTAGCCATTCCACGAAGGGCGGCGCGAGGACCGGTTTGCCGTGCCGTCCCGGTTGGGTCGGCGCGGGTGCCGGGCGGCCGAGTAGCAGTTCCCAGCGGGCCACCGCGGCGGCGTACGGACCCCACCGGTCGGCGTCGGGCCGGCCCAGTCCGGCGACGGTGGTGCGTAGGTCCGTTCCACCGTCACCGTGCCTGCCGGGTCCGTGCGCGTCGGAGGCACGTGGCGTGGGTAGCGTCCGGATCGGAACCCGCACGGCGGCCGAGGGCAGGGTGAGGTCGCCGTGGGACCCGCGTTGCCCGGGGCAGCCCTTGATGCCGTCGGTCGCTCTGGGGGTGGGTAGCAGGACCTGCGACAACGGTGGCCGCCATCCGGTGCCGGCCCGTCGGCCGGGGGTGCCGGTGTCGCTGGCTCGCGGTGTCGGCAGTAGCCGGGCCGCTCCGGCCGACGGGGACATGTTCGACCCGTAGGCCACTGGGGTCGGGGTGGGCAGGAGGCCGTGGCGGGTGCCGGTCGGCTCGATCAGGTCCGGCAGGCCGTAGGGGTGGCCGGGGCCTTTGCCGTCACGGGCGCAGGGTGTCGGCAACGTCGGCACCTCCTCCCCGCGGTGGGGTGGGGGTGGCCAGCAGGAACAGCCGGTCGCGTCGGTGGGCGGCGCCGATGTCGGATGCGCGTAGGCATAGCCAGCTCGTGTCGTACCCGATCTCGGCCAGGTCGGCGTGGACGACGTCGAGCCCTCGTCTGAGGAGGGCGGCGACGTTCTCCACAAAGAGCAGTCGGGGTCGAAGTACGCGAACGGCGGTGGCGATGTGTTTCCAGACGCTGGAGTGCTCGCCTGCGATGCCGACCCGCTTGCCGGCGTTGGAGATGTCTTGGCACGGGAATCCGGCGGTGAGGATGTCGACCGCCTCGACCCGGGTCCAGTCGACGGTGCGGATGTCTCCGAGGTTGGGGATTTCGGGCCAGTGGTGGGCGAGGACGGTGCTGGCGTGCCGGTCGGTCTCGGCGTACCAGGCGAGCTGGCCGCCGAGCACCAGCTCGACGGCCAGGTCGAGCCCGCCGTATCCGCTGCAGAGGGATCCGATTCGCCAAGCGGTGGTGTGCCCAATGCTCACGCCACCTCCCCGTGCCCCATGACCGAGACCGGTGCGTCGTGGGGGCAGGTCCACGGCCCGCAGCCCGGCGTATCCGATGGCTGGGGGCGTGGACGCAGGACCACCTCGTCGAGCGGCACCCGCTGCCGGTGCAGGAAGAACTGCCCGCGCAGCGGATGCCCTTCGGCGTTGGCTCGCGCGGAGCCGTCGCGGATGGCGTGGTCGAAGGCCACCGCCTGCGCCCACTCCTGTGGGCTGTTCTCGCGGAGCGCGAGCCAGAAGGCGTCGTCGTGGAACGGGCATCCCACACACGACGACTTCGGGGTGTCGGCGAGACCGTGCTGGGCCAGGAAACGCAGGCAGTCGGTTCGTCGCCAGCCCAGGTCGAGCAGCGGGAAGACGTTACGCATGTAGCCGACGTCGGCGTCGCGGGCGCGGTGGACCTCGTCGACCGAGATGCCGATGGCCATCTCGGCGACGACGCCGGCGGGCACCCGCCGCGGATGGGGATGACCGAGGCGGCGTCGTACTTCTGCCTTGATCGGTTTGATCTTGTATTCGGAGGTGCACTGCCGGCGGGCCATTCCCCGCTCACCGTTCGGTCCGAGCGTGAACAGCGGCATTGAGGCGAAGCGGTGCGCCGGGTCAAGAGCGTCAGCCCGGATGTCACCGGTGCTGACGCGCACGACCTCGATCCCGGCCCGCTCCGCGATGCCGGTCAGGCGGTCCAGATGCCGGTAGACCGCGGCCGGCTCCCACGAGGTGTCGGCGAAGATCGCCGCGTCGAACCCAGGGATCTCGCCCTGGGCTGCCAACAGCAGAAGCGTCGAACTCTGTACCCCGGCGCCGAGGGAGAGGATGCGGTGGGTGGGCGCGCTCACGCAACCACCTCGGTTCCGTCCTCCGACGAGGTCGCGGCCTTGGTGAAGATCAGGACGTCCTCATGGGCGATGAGGTGCATGGGCACGCCGCCGGTCCTGGCCTTGCGGACTTGCTGAAGTTGGAAGAACGACGGGCGGGCGACGAAATGCCCGTCGCGGACGGCGGCGAGCAGGGCGACGCACCGTTCGGTCGGGACGAGCCCGGCGCGCAGGCCGGCGGCGATGACGGCGCTGGGCAGGTCGACCAGCTCGCCCCGCTTGCGCCACGGCCGGGCGGTGACCACGACGACGCCGCCGGGGCGCAGCAGGGTGGCGCAGCCACGCAGGATCTGGGCGAACCCGTCGGCGAGGCCGGTCAGGTCGCGGTAGGCGAGGTTGCCGCGGTCGTGGCCGTCGTTGTACCGGTCGTCGTACTTCACGACCCCGTCCGCGCTGGGACGGACCAGGCCGTGCACCGTCGGCCCGTAGGGCGGGGAGGTGACCACGAGCGCCACCTGGCCGGTGAGGGCCTTCGGCACCAGCGACATCAGCCGGGTGGCGTCGCCGCGGATGACCGACGCGCGTCCGCTGGCGCCGTGGTCGTGGGCGTGACGGATGTTGGCGTCGGCGATGTTCGACCATTGAGGCTCGTACTCGATGCCGAAGGCGTCACGGCCGGCGTGGACCGCCTCGACCAGGGTGGTGCCGATCCCGCACATCGGGTCCAGGACCAGGTCACCGGGCTGGGTGTAGGCGCCGATCGCGTGGGCGGCGATCGCGGGCAGCATCCGGGCCGGGTGCTTGACCGACTCCGGCACGTACCGGCCGCGCCGTTGCACCGGCCCGGTGGACTGGGCGGTGGCCCAGACCGACAGGCCCTCGGGGTCGGCGCGGTGGCGGCCTTCGTACTCCCGATGCCGGCCCGGGTAATCCTCGCCGGCGGCGGGGCTGTTGATGTCCGACTCGTGCGGGTCGGGTTGCCCGGGAGCGGTGTGCTCAGGCACGGCGACCACCGCCGTTGCCGCGCCGTCCCGACTCGGGCGCCGGAGCCGGGTGCGGTGTGAACACCAGCAGGTCGGCGTGCACCCGCAGGTGAGCCACCGTCCACTGCTCAGGGTTGGCGTGGGCAAGGGTGAGCAGTTCCTCGTCGGTGACGACGTGGTAGACGAACTGGTCCCCGTCGGTGTCGGCCTCCACCGCGACGATGTGCTGCAGGTAGCCGAGCCCCGCGCTGGAGGCGGCGGCCACGAGCGGGCCGAAGTCCTCCGGCGTGGGCTGGATACCGGCGGGCACACCGACCACGAGCACGAGGCAGCCGCCGGGACGCAGGAGCCGCGCGCAGGCGGCCAGCAGCCAGGCGAGCCGGACCCGGGCGGTCGTGTCCGCATCGTGCAGCGGCCAGCAGGCGACCACCAGGCTGGTAGCCGCGTCGAGGGGGCCGTCCTCGGGCGGCCGGACGGCCGCGGTGTCGGTGCCGGACAGGTCGGGGTCGGTGAGGTCGTCTCCGAACCACTCGGTCAACTCGGGCGGCTCCTCGCCATCGCCGTCGCCGGCCTCCGGGTCGTGAGAGGTGGTGGTCTCGGTCGCCGTCCGCAGGCCGGTGGTGGCCGGGCCGATGAGCAGGCCGGAGCCGTCGGTGAACCAGGCGCGGTGGTGTCGGCGTCCGCCTCGGTCGCAGATCGCAGCCAGGGCATGGTCGGTGGTGAGGTCGACGACCGCCTCTCCGGGCCGGCTGTAGGCGGCGACGAGGCGGTAGGCGAGGCGGGCGGGCAGGCTGGTGCGAGTTTCGGCGCCGGTGCGGGCCGTGCGCCAGACCGTGATCGGTACCGGCGGATCGCCGGCGATCAGGTCGATCAGTGTGGAGTCGGCCGGCTCGATGTGGTCGGCCGGGTTGTGCTGGTGCGGCGTGTGCTCGCTCATGTGCTGTCGGCTCCGCGCCGCGCCGTGAAGCGCTGACACCCCCAAACCGGAGTTTGTGAGCCCTGGCGAACACTTGCCGCACTCACAGCCGCTCACAAGGCACGGGCTCGACAGTGGATCGCCCCGGTTCGTATGCATTTCTCCGCCTGGGTTGCGTCCACGGGAGTGGTGGACGAGCAGCCGCAGGCGCGCCCGTGAGGTGTTCCTAGCCCCAGCACGTCTGTCAGTCACGGTGTGTTACTGACAGAAGCGGCGAGCGTGGGCGGGTTGCGACCTGTTCCGGGGTGTGGATCGTCGCGTTGACCAGCGCAGTGAGAGATGTGTGAGTGTCAGAGGTTCGAGCCGATGGCGTCGGCACACGTGCGCCTGTCGCAGGTTCGTCGTGTCGGCGGTGACCGAGGATCCGACTGTCATAGGTACCCGGCGCACTGGCACGCATGGGCGGGTGGCCACCTATGACACGACGACTGCGAGCGGGCCGGGTTGTCACAGACTCCGGTCTGCTGGCGTTATCAGTGGTGTTGACGCCGTGTCGCAGGTTGCGGGGTGAGCCGGTGTCGGAGTTACCGCGAGCGCGTGTCACAGGTTCTGTCAGCGTGTCACAGGGCAGTTCAACCCGCCTTTGTCAGAACCTTTCCATCAGTGGCGGTCTATGAACCTGTCCTGCCGCCCACCTCTGTCAGAGGCCGGGACGCGGACGGTGATCGGAGGTGTGAGCGGCTCTGTCAGAGGCTTGTGAGCCCGCTGTGGCGGAATCGATGTCACCGCTCGCCGTGACGACACTGGCGGCGTCATCGATTCTCATCGCTGTCACAGGAGTTTTGACATGAGTGTGTCCGACGCTACGGACTGGCCCTCTTCCGCCCTTGACGCGGCGGCGACCGCCTTCGCCGCGCTGACGTGCGAACCCGAACCGCTGGTTCTCGACTGCGCGACGTTCGGCCCCGACACGGGTCTCCCGCAGCAGGAGGTGCCGTTGCCCGCGCTGCGGGAGTGGCTGCTGCGTCATCCTCGCGCCTATGCGGCGCGTGACGAGGTGTGGCGGGAGCTGATCCGCCGTGCCCGGCTCGACGGGCCGCGCTGGGTCGTCGCTGCGGTCGGCATGGCGATGCCGGCGCTGCAGCAGTACGCGGGCCGGTTGTGCGAGGGGTACAACGGCGACCCGGCGGACGTGGACGCCGAGATCCTCACCGGCTTCCTGACCGCGTTACGCGATCGGGCGGACCTGACCAAGCCGGCGCCCTACGCGAGCCTGTGCAAGGCGGCGTGGCGGGCCGGGCGTGACCTGCGACTGCAGCAGCAGGAGTACCTGCCGGTGGAGGACATCGAGCACGTCACCTCCGGTCCCCGCACGCCGAAGGTGCCGTACGGGCATCCGGACCTGCTGGTCCGCCGTGCGATGACCCTGGGAATCCTCGACCCGGAGGACGAGCAGGCCTACATCGACGTGCGGCTCGGACGCCGCGCGATCGAGCCCATCGCCGCCGCGTCCGGCATCAGCGTGGACGCCCTTCGTATGCGCCTGTCCCGCATCGACAGCCGCATCGCCGAAGCCCTCGCGGACGGGCTGCTGACGGGGGTCGCGTCGCCGGAGACGGTGGCGCAGCTACGACTGCAGGCCGGGCAGCGCAGCCAACGGCGAGCGGGCCGTGCCGCTGCCCTCCGCGAAGCCGCCACGCAGGCCCCGGTCACGGCGGCTGCCTGACGACCTCCACCCATCACTCCAGCGGCTGTGGCCCGACGTATACCACGTCGGGCCACAGCCGTTTCTGTTGAAGACCGGCGGTGGTACTTGCCGATCTCTGTCGAGGGCTGTGAGCCCTCGATCTCTGTCGAGGGCTGTGAGCCCCGCCAACACTCACACAACGACACGCCTGGGCGGTTCCCCACCGCTGTGAGCCCCTGTCCTTCGGACACGTCTGCTGTGTGCGAAACCAGCCCCGACCTGCACTGTGAGCGGTCGCCGCGCCGTGTGAGCGGCTTGTGGGCGCGGCAAGTGTTCGCCACGGCTCACAAACCCCGGTTTGGGGGTGCGGGACTTCTACGAGCCATGCCGCTCGCCGGTCCCGCCCGCCGCCGGGCGACACGAGGAACGAATGCGATCCGCATGCCTCGGGTGCCGCGCCACGTTGATGCGCTGACACCACATTGATGACCGCAAACCACCCATGAGGGAGGACGAGCTCCTCCCGGGGCCCACGCGGTTCGTCCGCTCCTTCACCTGCGCCCGGCGGCGGTCCCCTCGGACCGCTTCGAGCAAACGCCACGCCTCGGTCACGCCGTTCGTTCGGCGGGTCCAGGGCGCGGCGGGAGGTGAACCTCAATGTCCCGCACCCCACTACGCACCCTTCCGAGAAAACCCGCCACACGCGCGGCGCTACGCGCTGCCGTGCTGCTGGCCGGCGTCGGCCTGACCCAGGCCCTCCCGGGCGCCGCGCACGCCGACCCCGGCGCCGCCGTCGACCTGGCGGCGAACTCGCTGCCCGCCGTCATCACCAACCTCCGCATGTGGATCATGGGGATCCTCGCCGCGCTCGCCACCCTCTTCCTCGTCCTGGCCGGCGTGTACTGGGCCACCGCGGGCGGTGACCCGTCCCAGGTCGAGAAAGCGAAGCTGGCCCTGCGTAACGCGTTGGTCGGCTACGGCCTGGCCGTCCTCGCGCCGGTCCTGCTGCAGGTCGTTCGAGGCATCGTCGGGGGCTGACCCATGACGGTGTGGATGCTCGACCAGATCCTCGGCTGGATGACCGCCGCGGTCCTGGCGTGCCTCGACGCGATCTTCGACCTCATCACCGGTGTCCTGCTCACCACCCCGAGAGTCACCGCGCTGCCGCAGGTGCAGGCGCTCACCGGCCGATCGGTGTGGATCGTGGACGCCGTGTTCGTGTTGGCGTTCGTCGCCGCCGGCATCCTGATCATGGTCGCCGGCGGCGACGAACAGGCCCGCTACACGGCCAAGGACCTTCTGCCCCGACTGGTCGTCGGATTCACCGCCGCGCACTTCTCCCAACTGGTCTGCGCCCAGCTCATCGACCTCACCAACGCCCTGACCGCAGCCGTCGCCGACGGCTACGACAGCGACGGCACGTTCACCGCGATCCAGACCCACCTCACCGCCGCCCAGGACCGGGCCGTGCCCCTGCTGTTCCTCGTCCTGGCCCTGATCATCACGATCCTGATCGCGACGACCGCGATCCAACTCATCGGCAGGTTCGTCGCTCTGCTGGTTTTGACCGCCATCGCCCCACTGGCCCTGGCCTGCCACGCCCTGCCGCAGACCGACCCGCTGGCCCGCCTGTGGTGGCGTGCCTACACCGGCTGCCTGGCGATACCCGTCGCGCAGGCGTTCTTCCTCACCGCCGGAGAACAGGTCCTGCTCGACCCGGCGACCATGCTGCCCGTGTTCGGGATGCCCGCCGACCCCGGCGGCACCCTGAACCTCCTGGTCGTCGTGGTCCTGCTGTGGACCACCGTCAAGATCCCCGCCCTGATGGCCCGCTGGGCGGGCCAGAGCGGACACGGCGGCGCCACCGCGATGCTCGGCGCCGCCGCCCGCGTCGTCGTGGTGCAGCAGCTCACCCGCACCGTCCCCGGACTCTCCACCCTGCGAAGGACCGTCAGATGAGCACCCCCGAACCCGACACCGGCCCGGCACGCACGCGCATGCCCGCCGACGTCGACGCCCCCGACAAGGTCGCCTACGGCCTGACCTTCCACCAACTGGCCATCGTCGCCGCCGGAGCCCTCACCTTCTACACCCTCTGGCGCGCCCTGCACACCGTCGTACCCGGGCCGGTCCTCGTCGCCGTCGGCGTGGTGCTCGGCGGGCTCGTCATCGGCCTGGCCCTCGGCCGCCGCGACGGCCTACCGCTGGACGTGTGGCTGCTACACGCCATCCATCACACCCGTACCCCTCGGTCGCTGGCCGCCGCTGACGTCGCGGCGGATCCCGCCGCGCCGGACTGGGTCGAGACGCCGAAGAGCGGTCGGATGCCACTGCCGGCGCCGTTGCGGCTGCCCGCCGACGCCATCGACGACGACGGGGAGATCAGCCTCGGTAGCGCCCGCGCCGCGATCGTCGGCACCACCACGGTGAACCTCGCGCTGCGCACCCCCGACGAGCAGGCAGCCCTCATCGAAGGCTGGGGCAGGTGGCTCAACAGCCTGTCCACTCCGACGCAGATCGTCGTGTCGGCGCAGCCGGTCGATCTGGCGTCTCACAGCCGTGCGCTCGCCGCCGCCGCAGAGGCCCAGCCGCATCCGCAGCTTCGCGCGGCGTGCGCCGACCACGCCGAGTTCCTCGGCGACCTCGCCTCGCGGCGCGACCCGCTGCGCCGGCAGGTCCTGGTCGTCCACCGCACGGCCCCGGGCGAGCGCACCGGTCACGCCGCTCGGCGCCGCGCCGACGACACCGTTCGGGCACTGGCCGGGCTCGGAGTCAGCCCCCGGGTGCTCGACGGCGCGGCGGTGACCGCCGCTCTGACCTCCGCCGCCGACCCGTACCGGCCACCGCGCCCAGGCGGCCTTGCCGCACCCGATGCCGTCATCACCGCGAGCACCCCAGCTCGCAACCCCAGGAAGAGGAGAAAGTCATGATCATGAGGAAACGCTCCGTCGGCGCGGCCGTGGAAGCCCCGCCAGCCTCGCTGGCGTCGGCGGTCGCACCGGCCACGGTCGAGGTCACGCCCCGCTGGCTGCGCGTCGGCGACGGGTACGCCGCCACCCTGGTGGTGACCGGTTACCCGGCCGAGGTCGGCCCGGCGTGGCTGGAGCCGCTGCTGTCCTGGCCGGGCCGGCTCGACCTCGCCATGCACATCGAGCCGCTGCCGGCGCCGATCGCCGCGTCCCGGCTGCGTAAGCAGCGGGCCCGGCTGGAGTCGTCCCGGCGGGCCGACTCCGAGCGGGGCAAGCTGGCCGACCCCTACGTCGGCGCCGCCGCTCACGACGCCGGCGACCTGGCCGAACGCCTCGCCAGGGGCGCGGCGAAGCTGTTCCGCGTTGGCCTTTATCTCACCGTGCACGCCCGCACCGAAGACGAACTACTGGAGGCGTGCGCGCAGGTCCGGGCCGCCGCCGCATCAACCCTGCTGGAGGTGCAACCCGCGACCTGGCGCCAGCTTCCCGGATGGACCACCACCCTGCCGCTGGCCTCCGACGGGCTGCGGATGCTGCGCACCATGGACACCCAAGCCCTGGCCAGCTCGTTCCCGTTGGCGTCGCCGGATCTGCCCGCGCCGCTGCCCGGTGACCCGCCGACCACCGGTGGCGTCCTCTACGGCGTCAACCCCGCCAGCGCCGGGATCGTCTGGTGGGACCGCTGGACGCAGGAGAACCACAACTCCATCGTCTTGGCCAGATCCGGGGCGGGGAAGTCGTACTTCGTCAAGTTGGAGATCCTGCGCAGCCTCTACCAGGGTGTGCAGGTCGCGGTCGTCGATCCCGAGGACGAGTACCTGAGACTGTGCGACGCGGTCGGCGGCAGCGCCGTGCGCCTCGGCCTGCCCGGCGTGAAGATCAACCCCCTGGACCTGCCGCTCGGCGACCGCCGACCGGACATCCTCACCCGCCGTGGGCTGTTCCTGCACACGCTGATCAGCGTGCTGCTCGGGCATCAGCCGCCACCGGCGGAGCGGGCCGCGCTGGACCGGGCCATCCTCGCCGTCTACCGGTCCGCCGGCATCACGGCGGACCCGGCAACGCATCACCGGCCGGCACCACTACTACGCGACCTGGCCGAGACGCTGCGGGCCGACGACGACCCGGCCGCCGCGACTCTGGCCGCCCGGCTCGCGCCGTGGGTGCAGGGCAGCTTCGCCGACCTGTTCAACGGGCCGACCACCCAGACCCCGCTCGGGCACCTCGTCGTGTGGTCGCTCCGTCACCTGCCCGACGAGCTGCGCACGGTCGGCACGCTGCTCGCGCTGGACTCGATCTGGCGTACGGTCGACGCGCCGGTCGGCCCGCCGCAGCGGCGGCTCGTCGTGGTCGACGAGGCCTGGTTGCTGATGCGTGATGGCGAGGGCGCAAGGTTTCTCTTCCGCATGTCGAAGGCGGCGCGTAAACGCAACGCGGGCCTGACCGTGGTCACCCAGGACGCCGCCGACGTGCTCGGCACGGACCTCGGTCAGGCGGTGGTGTCCAACGCCTCGACGCAGGTGCTGCTGCGGCAGGCGCCCCAGGCCATCGACCCCGTTGGGGCGGCGTTCGGCCTCACCGGCGGCGAGCGGCGGCTGCTGCTGTCGGCCCGCCGCGGCCAGGGATTGTTGATCTCTGGAGTGAGCAGAACGAGCTTCGAATCCATTTCCTCAGAGGCGGAGCACGAGCTGTGCACCACGAACCCAGCCGAGTTGGCCGACCTCGACGAGGAGGACGACCTGTGACACCACCGGCCGAAATTCTCCGAGCGGCTCTCGCTTCGACGCCACCGGCGCCCAGCCCCACGTTCGGGCCGGGCGCCGATTCCGTTGCGCCACCCGCAGGACCCGGCGCCGCCCTGGTCGACGCCGCCGTGTGGGTTACACAGCGGCCGTGGCTGGCCGTTGTCGCCGCCGGCCTGCTGGCCGTCTGGGTGGCCGGCCGCAACCTGGTGGAGATCTGGCGGCACCGTCACCACGCTCACGGCGCACGCCTTGTGACGATCGCGCCGCCGCCGGAGGTCGACCCGCACAGCGCGGGCGCGTTGTGGGCGAACCTCGCCGGTGTGCTGACCCCGTCCCGGCGGCGGCGCGTGCTCTACGGCGCCCCGCACGTCGTGTGGCAGTACACCTGGTCCGGCCGGCAGCTGCTCATCTCGATCTGGGTACCCGGCACCGTGCCGCCCGGGGCGGTCGAGGCGGCGGTGCGAGCGGCGTGGCCCAGCTCGGCCACCACCACCGACAACCATCCGCAACCGCCGATCCCCTTGGGCGCACGTCCCGCCGCTGGTGGGCACCTGCTGCCGGTGTACGCGGAGTGGCTTCCTTTGGCCACCGACCACGACACCGACCCGCTGCGCCCGCTGATGTCCGCCGGCGCCCAGCTCAAACCCGGTGAGTACGCCTGCGTGCAGATCCTGGCCCGTCCCGCCACGCCGCGTAGGGCGGCACGGGCCCGCCGGGCGGCCGGGCGGCTGCGGGCCGGCAAGACCGCCGTACCGGCGATCAACCCGGCCGCGCCGGTGCTGTGGCTGCTGGACGTGTTCCTGCCCGGCGGCGGTGCCGGCCGCGCCACGTCACCGGTCTCCCGCAGAGATCCGACCGTGGAACGGGACGTCCGGGCGATCCTCGACAAGACGGCACACCCGCTGTGGCAGACCGGTATCCGGTACGGGGTCGCCACCACCAGCCGCCGGCCCGCAGCTGACCCGTCCGGTCGGCTGCGGGGCATCGCCGACACCCTCGCGTCGGCGTTCGCCATCTACACCGGCCGCAACCGGCTCTCCCACCGGGCCCGGATGTCCGCGCCGGTGACCGTCCTGGCCGCCCGTCGGCTCGGTCCGGGGTTCCTCACCTCCGCCCCGGAACTCGCGGCACTCGCGGCGCTACCGCAGGATCTCGCCGTTCCCGGCCTGGACCGGGCGCGGGCCGCGTCGATGCCGGCGCCGGTCGCGGTTCCCGGTGGTGGGCGTGGCGTGAAGATGTTGGGCGACGCCGAAATCGGTGGCCACAGTGTGGGGCTGTCGGTGCCGGATGCGAGGTATCACATGCATGTGATCGGTTCGACGGGCTCCGGCAAGACCACCCTGCTGGTCAACATGGCCCTCGACGACATCAAGGCGGGGCGGGGCACCGTTGTCATCGACCCGCACGGCGACCTGGTGCTGGACATTCTCGACCGGCTCCCCGCCGATGTCGGCGACCGCGTCGTGCTCTTCGATCCCGACCAGGACAACCCGCCCACGCTGAATCCTCTTGAGGGCGAGGACCCGGACCTCGTGGTCGACAACCTCGTGTCGATCTTCGGGAACATCTTCGCCAAGGCGTGGGGGCCGCGAATGGACGACGTCATGCGCGTCGCCTGCCTGACGCTGCTGCGGCACAACAACGTGACCCTGCAGCACATCCCGCCGTTGCTGAACTCGCCGCAGTTCAGAAGCGCGATGACGGTGGACCTGGACGACCCGGCTGGGCTCAGCGGCTTCTGGCAGTGGTACGACAGCCTCAACGACAGCCTGCGCTCACAGGTCATCGGGCCGGTCCTCGCGCGTCTGCGGTCCTTCCTGCTGCGCGACTTCGTCAAGCGGACGATGCGGTACCCGAAGTCCAGCTTCGACATGGGCAAGGTCTTGGACGGCGGCGTGCTGTTGGTTCGGATTCCCAAGGGTGTGCTCGGCGAGGACACCAGCCGGCTCCTCGGCTCCCTCGTCCTCGCACAGGTGTGGCAGGCCGCCACCGCCCGCGCCGCCACCGCCCCCGACCGGCGACATGATGCCACATTGATCATCGATGAGGCGCAGAACTTCCTCACCCTCGCCAACAGCCTGGACACGATGCTCGCCGAGGCACGCAAGTACCGGCTCTCGCTGGTGCTCGCCCACCAGGACCTGGCGCAGTTTCCACGCGACCTGCTCGCCGCCGCGTCGGCGAACGCCCGAAACAAGGTCTACTTCACGGTGGCGCCGGAGGACGCGAAGGTGCTGTCCCGGCACACCGTGCCCGAGCTGGGTGAGCACGACCTCGCCCACCTTGACGCGTACACCGCGGCGGCGCGTCTGGTCGTCGATGGCCGGCAGACGCCGGCGTTCACGATGCGGACCCGACCGCCGAGGCCGGTCGTCGGTGAGGCGACCGCCATCCGGCAGGCAGCAGCGGCAGCGGTACCGAGTCAGGACACCAGCGCCGTCGACGACCTCGTCGAGCGGCTCAGCCGCAAGCCCGACGATCGGCGGTCCCGGCCGAAGAGTGACAGCGCCTGACTCAACGGTCAGCCGGTGGCGTCGCCCGGGTCGCGCACCGGCTCGTCACCGGGATCGTCACCGGTGACCGCCGGATGCCAGCCGAACAGTGCTGACCTGGGCTGTCAGTGCCGCACACGGCCCCTGACAGACCATCCGCACTGCCCTCCTCTGTGCCAGACACCCCTCCCGATCGGGAGGGGACCTCATCCTGCCCAAGGAGCAAACCGTGTACTCCCGTGTTCCGTCCGCCTCCAGCAAACCGGATCCCCTCGCCGTCTTCGGTCGTATCGTCCCCCGTGACCATGCCCTGCTCGCCCTGCTGGCCGAGCACTACCTGCTGTCCACCGACCAGATCACCCACACCTTCTTCGACGGCCGTCGCACCGCCCAGCGGCGGCTCACGATCCTGCACCGCCTCGACGTGCTGCACCGCTTCGGCCGCAGCGGCGCCCACGGCCGCTACGGGTCGCTGCTCTACACCCTCGGCCCCGTCGGGCTGCAACTGCACCCGACCGTCTACCACGACCCGGCCGGCACCGGCGGAAAGCCGCCGCGCAGCTCGCTGGAGCGGGCCAAGCGGATCGCCGCCAGCGGCCAGGTCAACCACCTGCTCGGCGTGAACCAGTTCTTCACCGACCTGATCGCCACCGCCCGCCGTACCGACGGCGCCCGCCTGTCGCGGTGGTGGTCCGAGCAGCACGCGACCACCGTCTACGCCCAGGCCGGCATCCGGCCCGACGGACACGGCGTCTGGACGGCCTCGGGCACCTCGACCGGTTTCTGGCTGGAGCACGACAACGACACCGAGAACTTGGCACGGGTCGTGGCCAAGCTGCGCGGATACGAGCGCCTCACCACCTTCGGTCCCCGCTACCCCGTGCTGTTCTGGGTGCCCAGCCGGCGTCGCGAGGCCAGCCTGCTCAACGTCCTCGCCGGACTGCGCAGCGCCAGCCCGATCGCGACCGCCGTGCACGGCCCCGACCCGGCCGGCAGGGTGTGGACCCTCGTCTCGGATCCCACGAACCGGCGGTACCTGCACGAGTTGCCGTCGGACCACGGACCCGACACGGTCACCAACCCGCAGCGCTTCGACGACCTGTAGACACCGGCACGCCGACTACGGTCCGTGTCTGTCATACAACAAGATCATTTGTGAGAGTCACGGATTCTCACAGCGACCGCGCCGGCGTCGGCAAGATCCGCGCCGGCACCACTCACAGCGCAGGTCAACCCCACTTTTAGGTGATCAACTCGCCGGACCGGCCTGACAGAACAGGCCACTACCGTTCACGGCACTAACAACACCTCACATATCTCCACCCCGGTTCGGTCCCACCTCGGAACCCCCGCCGCACCAACCGGTGCGCCACGCCCACCCGCCCCCAAGGCCGGTCGGCACCGCGCCGCGCGGCGACCCAGGTCGCACCCAACCAACCCGCACCACACCTTCCCCTTCAACCGACCCACGCACCCAGTGGGCCGGTTAACTCCGCGCGCCCTGACGCGCCCACCCCCCAGGAGGACCGCCTTATGTCCAAGACCCCTCGCCCGCTCGCCCACACCCCGGCCGTCAAACCGAAGGCCACGATCCGCACCATGATCCTCTGTATCCCGGAGGAACTGCCCCGCGAGGCACTGACCTCGCACCAGCTCGACCGCAACTTCGGCGTCCAGGGCACCCTGTCGGCCCGGTTCTGGGCCAGCGGTGCTCTGCACCTCTGGCAGCGCCGGCAGATGATCAGCCTGCGTAAGGGCCGCCCGGCCTACTGCGCCGGCGGACCGGCGAAACTCCTCGACCTGGACGGCATGCTCCAAGCCGCCGCCATGGGGGCGGGCATCCGCCACCAACTGTTCAGCAGGGTCGTGCACGGCACCCGCAACGCCACCCCGTGGCACGTCTACGACTCCCGCCACGTGGCGGACCCGGACAAGTACCCGTGGGACAAGGCCGTGGCGGACTTCAACAACCAGCCCCGGGTCAATGCGATCCGGATGCACAACGCCGCCACGTACGGCGCCGGGCAGATCGCCCTCAACGAGCTGGAGATGTATCAGGCCGGCTGCATGGCCTACCAGCACCACAGCGCGCTGACCGCGGTCGCGGGCGACGCGCTCATCACCGTCGAGGGCGCCAAGCTGGCCCCGGCCAGCGACGCCATGGCCGACCGGGTCACCTACCTCGAACAGGCCAACCGCCTGTTCGCCGCCGTCGACCCCGACCAGCGCCTGCTCGCGGTCGCGCTCTGACCACGCCGAATCAGGAGGAGGACAGCCTCATGGGCCGCGCCATGTTCCTGCTCGACGAGGTCGAGCAACTCGCCGACGCCTGCGTCCGCGCCCAGCGCCGCAACGCCGGCAACCGCGAGGCACCCCAGCCGGCACCGCCGGCACTGCGGGTGATGCACGACGAGTTCCACCGGATCTACCTCACCGGCGACAGCATCTACGCGGGCGAGAACCACCGCCTGCGACCGGTCACCGCCAGCCTCCTGGGCTGGCAGGAGACACCGGTGCTCGCCGGAGAGCTCACCGGCAGGCGATACCGACGGCTGTACCCGGGCCGTCTCGGCGACATCCCGCTTGCCGGGCCAGGGCACAACCTGCTCCACCTCATCCAGTCCGGCGTCGACGCCGGCTGGAGCACCTTCGTCATCGACTACGTCGACGACACCGTCATCCCCGGTGTCGGCCGCGGGCGCTTCCACGCCCCGCACTGACACCTGCCGGAATCGATCGGGCCAGCAGCCGCCATCCCTGTACCCAAGGGACACGCGCTGCTGCCCGGTCGGCTCCACCCACCACCCCAACGCATCCCTCAGCTTGAAGGGAACACCCCAGCATGAACTCGGTCTTCCGGTTCAACCTCGCCGCCGCGATGGAACTCGCCGAACACGCCATGTCCGCCGCCGAACACGGCGACCCCATCGACGACGAACCCGCCGGCCCCGCGCTGCTCCTCGTCGCCGACGACGGCGTGTACCTCATGTCCAACGGCCTGCCGCAGCCACCGCCGGGCCCGGACCAGCCGGCGACCTCGACCGTACGGGCGGTCTTCGCCGAGCACCGCAGCCCAGGGCAGCCGACTCACGACGGCGACGACCTGCTCATCGCCCTCCCGCTGTCCCAACCCGGCGACCCGCTCATCGAGAAGCTCCGCGCCGCCTCCCGCACCGGTCACGACGCCCTGGTCATCACCCTCCTCGACGACCAGCTCACCGTCGCTGCCACCCGAACGCCGCACGCCCCGCGCCTCGGCTGAACCTGCCGGCCGCCTTAAGGCAGGGGCCCCAGCCGACGCCACGGCCGGCGAGACGGCCGCCCTTTCCCTCTTCCACCAGCAAACGGCACCAGCCCGGCACGTCGCCGGATCCCGTCGTGCCCGCAGAAGCCAACGGCGGCCAATCCCGGTCGTCGTCATCACCCTGTCTGGAAGGACACGTCAGCATGCCGCAACTTCCGATCTGCCCCGTCTGCGCCGAGCCGGTCGCAGACCAACCCGTGCAGGGCTGGACCAGCGCCTACCGCGGTGGCGCAGCCCCGTGGTGGCACCTGATCGACAACACACCCATCTGCCCCGCCGGGGGCGGAACCTACTCCCAGGCGGTGTTCGTCGAGGACGGGCTCCCCGCCGACCCCCAGTCCCACACCTGGCTCGTCGCGATGAGCGAGCTGTTCACGATCGTCGGCCCCTACGACCCCGCCCGACTGGGCAGCGCCCTCACCGCCGCCGAGCACCTCACCCGCTGGCTGTTCACGGCCACCGGACCGTTCAGCGCGTTTCTGGCCATGCCCACACCAACCGACGTCGCGGCCCTGATCGGGCACCTGCACCGCACCATGCGGCTACTGGCCCGCGTGCACGTACAGACCGATTCCTACATCGTCGAGCAGGTCCGCCAGCCGCACTTCACCGGCCTCGACCCCGCCAGCAGGGCCGGGGGAGAGGTCATCGACGCGGCCGACGACGCTCACGTATTCCTGAAGTACGCGGCGGACGGGACCGCCCAGTCCGCGCAGGTGGCCGGGATCGCCTTGTCCCATGCCCGCAAGGTCGCCGCCCTGACCGCGGCCACCTCCGCCGAAGGCGCCGACGAGCGCGAATCCGCCCGAAACATCGCCTCCGGCGCGACCGAGCCGACGAGTCAGGATCTCCCACAGCAGACAAGTGACACCGTCGACCTCTCCGATGCCCATGTGGACGAGCTGATCGCACTGGCCTTCGGTGACGAGGCGGGCTTCGGCCCGGAAATGACCGAACGCGCCACCCGGATGCTCGCGACCCTCATCACCTACCTGTCGAACTGCCTCGGCCCGGCCCGGGCCGCCGCCATCCCCACCGCGCAGCACCTCGCAGATCTCGCCACCTCACTCACGTACGTCACGCACACCCTGGTCAGCGGGCTGCGACACCTCACCGGAAGCCCACGCGGCAGCGAAACCGACGGTCTAGACAAGACAGACGCCGCTGCTACGCGGGCGTCGCTCAAGGAGGCCGTCGAAGGTCTGCGCTTCGCCGCGAACCACTTCGCCGCCGCCTCCTACACCGCCGCAGGCCTCGACCCCGAAGGAGGCCAGCAGTGACCAGCGGCGGCGAGGAGGACAACACGGACACGACCACACCCCGCACAGCGCCGGTCGACCGTGTCTTCGGCGAGCGTCGGCAGGGCTACGACCTCACCGAGATACGGCGCGTCGACGGCAAGGTCCTCCGAGTCCGGATCTACCGCGACTTCTACCCACACCAGAGCCACGCGCTCGTCGAGGTCCTCACCCCGGCGATGACCTGGACCGAGCTGACGACCGAGCCGGCGTCGGCATGGCACTCCGCCACTCCGTCTCGCAGCACCAGCCCCGCACCGCTCGACCACCTCGCCGAGCGGCTCTTCCAACGAGCTGACGCGATCCTGCGCACGGAGTAGGGCCGCACGGACCGAGGTCCTGCGCGTGCACGTCACCGATGACGCGCGCAGTGCCTTCGTTCCGCTCGTGGCATCCCGCACCACGTCAACTCCGGCCGTCGCCCGGCCGAACACGCGCGATCACCCGCGCACCCGGGCACGGCCGCACGGCCGTGCCCGGGACACCCCAGAGAGGAGCGATACCGACATGCCCAAGGGCCGTTCCCGACGGTCGACGCCTGCGCCGACCTGCCACCCCGAGGGTGACCTCACCGCCTGGCCCGAGCAGCGGTACGCCTGCGACTGCGGCGAGGAGCTACGACTGGTTCGGATGAGCCTCGGCGTCAACGACTGGGCTCACGAGACCCTGTCCGGGCAGCGCTACCGCGACGACCGGCCGTCGCTGCTGCGTGAAGACCCGGCCCGCTGGTGGGACGAGCTGCGTCGTCGCATGGCCGCCGGTGACATGCGCGCTGCCCAGATCTACAGCAGCTTGAGCGCCGCCGAGGACCTCGGATGGAACCTGTGGCGGCACTACCACCACCCGGCGACGACGCTGACGGAGAGGTCTGACCGGCAGCCGCCGTACTGCTGCGCGTCGCCGATGTGGGCCAGCCCGGACGGCTGGGTCTGCCGTGTCACCCACCGCCTCTTCCCCTACACCTGCGCGACGCACTGACCGGCCACCCCCGGCACACGGCAACCGCCGCGTGCCCCAGGTCAGGTGCTGCCCCTCCTAAGGCACCACCGCTGAACAGTGCCGTCGCCCGGCCGAACAACGCCTGACCGCTCCGCATCCGGGCACTGCCGACCGGCTGCGCCCGGGATCTTCGCAAGGACCCGCTCATGGCGTACCGCGCGCCCAACGCTCGACAGCTCATCGAGATGCTCACCGACGCCATCCGCCGCCACGACGGCAATCCCGCCCTGCTCGACCGCGTCTTGGTCGACGTCAGCGGTGTGCGTGTCCCGATCGACTTCGTCGACCTGGTCGACGTCACCGACGAGTGCCAGCAGACGGACTGCCACTGCGGCTACGGCCAGGAGGACCGGCCCGAGGACGCCTCCAGGAAGGGCGTGCACTTCGACTTCCTCATCGGCGGCGACGTCCCCTGATCCGGCCACCGGCGCCAGCCGCGCTCCCGGTGCCGGTACCGGCCCTGCCCACCCACATCTCGGCTCTGCACCCCGCGCCGTGCCCGGCGTCGGGGCCCACCCCATACCCGATGAAGGGAAACCCTATGGCAACCAGAACGATCTTCGTGGTCACCGATGACCTGGACCACAGCCAGGACAACGTCGGCACCTACCGCTTCGCGCTCGAAGGCGTCGAGTACGAGATCGACCTCTCCGCGCACAACCTCGCCCGGATGCGAGAGGTGTTCGCCCCGTACATCGAGGCCGGCAGGCGGCTCCCGAAGCAGCCTCCCGCCCGGCGGGGTTCCGGCACCCGCGACAGCCGATCGGTCAACGCTCAGCTCCGCGCGTTCTGGGCCACGAACGAGGAGCGGATGGGCCTGCCCCCGCACCGCAGCCACGGCCTCATCCCGCGCGAGGTCCGCGACGCCTACCGCGACGCCCACTGACCCACGCCCTACCGGAAGGAAAACAGAACAGATGCGCGTCATCACTCCGCTGCCACGACCGGCAGGCGAGTTCAAGCCCGTCACCGCCGTCGCGGCGCCCCGCGAGTCGGTGGTCGTCACCTGGTGCCGGGAGATCGCGACCAATACCGCCACCTCCGTCGGCAGCCCCGTCGAGAACGCCGAATACCTGCTGACGCTCTACCCCCACGGCTTCGCGCCGTACTCGCTGTACAGCTCCTTCGTCATCGCCGGCCGCACAATGTCGATCTCCGTGCTGTGGGACGACCTGTGGCGCGAACCCGGATTCGCCCTCGCCGTCGACGGCCAGCCGGTGCCCCTGGACGCCACGAGCACCGCACGGCCAGCCGCCGTGATCGCCCACGCCGCCTGGCACGCCATCCTCGCCCCCAGCCCCGGAAGGGCTCGCTGATGGCACACCACCTGACCGCGGTACCCAGACCGGTCACACACGAGCGGCACGGTGGGCAGCCGCAGCCGCGAACCTGCCGGTTCACCACGGCCGAGTGGTCGCTGGCGGTGGCCGATGCCCACGCCTGACTATGAGCCCCGCCGCGGCAGCACGGCCGTGTTCTCCGGCCGGTGGCTGCGCTACGAGCCGGTCCCCGGGTTCGACCGCTACCACGAGGGCTACCGCGCGACGGTGCTCGGCTGGTGGAACGGCGCCTTCGAACTCGCGCTCGACCACGAGGCCATGACCGCGCTCGCCCAGACGTTCAACGCGATGGCCGACTACGTGGGCGGTGACTGGCGCACGGTCGACTTCGACGGCCGCACCCTCACTATCGCCCGTCCGCAGTCCGTCGGCGGCGGCGTCCACCGCGCCGAACCCGATGAAGGGCGCTACCGGATCGGCTGGGGCCTGCCCTGGCTGCCGGTGGACCCCCACCGCTGCGACCGCGTCTTCGGCCACCCGTAGCCGGACAGCCCCGGCAGCACCGGGCCTGGCAGGCCCCCGCCCGCGCTTCGACGGCGTCCCGAGATCCGGTCAGCCGACTTGATCACGAGGCGCCGTCGAAGCGTCCATCAGTGCACACCACATCCAGGCACATCGAACAGCAGCCGCAGGGAGGACCAATGGACAACCCGGAACAGACCACGATGCCCGCTCTCGACAAGGTCGCCGCCGCGCTGGCCGAACTCGGTCAGGAAACCGCCGCCGCCATCGCCGCACGCGCCGGCGTCGGGTACTCCACGGCCACGAAGAAGCTCCGCGTGCTGGAAGAAGCCGGCCAGGCCGAACCGTACCGCGCCGACGACGGCCGCACCCTCTGGCGCCCGGCCCCGAGCACCGCGGGCAGCACCGACGGCGACGACACGCCAGCCAGCACGCCCGACACAGAACCGCGCGACGCACCGGCACCGCCCATCGCCGAGGACGAGGGCCGCGAGCAGGCTGACGAGCCCTCCACGCCGGCACAGAAGACGACCGGGCCAGACGAGTCCTCCGCTCCAGCGGAAGACACCACCGAGCCGGACGAGCCCACCGCCGACCAGCCAGACGACGCTGAGCCCGCGTCAACGGACGACGACACGGATCGGCCGACCTCACACGGCCCGCCGGGTCAGGCGGACGATTCCCCGACCGAGCCGACTCCAGCAGCCGAACCTCAGGAGGAGCGCGACGAACCCGCCGAGGCCGGCAGCGTCAGCGACTCGGTCGTCGCGACGGTGGACGAGACGGAGGTTGCCGACCCGCCGGCGAGCACGGACGACTCCGCCTCGGCCAGCGCCCCGGCCGAGGATCCGAACGTGTCCACTGACGGTAGGCCACGCCGGTCGAAGGGCACCCTGCGTGGCGCCATCCTCGACGTGCTTGAGGCCCACCCGGACCAGCAGTTCAAGACCAGCCAGTTGTGTCAGGCCATCGACAAGGCGAACGAGGGCAGCGGCTCGGCGAAGGCCAGCGCGGGCGCGGTGGTCAACGCCGTGCACAAGCTCGTCGCCGACAACCGAGCCATCCAGGTCGTCGAACGACCGGCGGCCTTCCAACTCGCCCCGAAGACCGGCTGACCGTTCACCTCTGGTAGCCCGGGGCGGGCGTCGATCTTGGCGGAACACGCCCACCCCGGTGCTCCTCGTACGAAGGAGCGATGTCGAGTGTCCCACCTCAACTCCTACCTCACCGCAGCCGGCGGGCTCCTCGCCGGTCTCGCCGCTGCGCTGCCCCTGCTCGCGTGGCAGCGGCGGATCATCCACCAGCAGCGACAAGCCCTGGCGGCCCGCGAGCGGGACCGGTCCTACTGGCACCACCTTGCCACGCACAGCGACACCACCGATCTGCCGAACCGCAGGGCGTTGCGGACGCACCTGGAGGCCACGTTCTCGCTCGGCGAACCGCTCGGGCTCGTCCTCATCGACCTCGACCGGTTCAAGTGGGTCAACGACACCTACGGTCACGAGCACGGCAACGACCTGCTGTACCAGGTAGGCCAGCGGCTAACCACCCTCGGGCCACCAGCAGCCCTGGTCGCGCACCTGTCCGGCGACGAGTTCGCCGTCGTCGTCCACGGCGACGAGGGCGATGTCGAGGACGTCGCCCGCACGGCCTACACGCGCATCTCCGGTTCACCGAACAAGGTCGGCGACCAGGAGGTGACCCTCACCGCCAGCGTCGGCTACGCGGTCGCGGAACCGCACATGCTGCCCCGCGACCTCCTGCAGGCGGCGGATCAGGCGATGTACCTGGCCAAGGCCAGGCGCAGCGGTGCCCATGCCCACGACCCGAGCCACCACACGCCGCCGGGTGCCGTCACCCGCTACCGCGACCTGCGGTAACACCGCCCCGGCATCACCTGGCGCCAAGCCAGCCCATCCACAGCAGCCCCGAGGCCGATCGGCCTCGGGGCTGCCTGCGTCAAGGAGCCGAAACAGCGTGCTGTCCTTTCCCGCCGTCCACACCCTGACCGGATGCCTCCTGGACCTCGAAGCCAGCGCCGACCAACTCGGCTGGGGTCGCCCGCCCTTCCTGCTGCTCATCCAGGACAAGCCCTCACCATCGGCACCCAGCAGCAAGACACGCCAGATGACCGCCCTCCAGATACCGGTGAACCCGGCGCGTGTAGGCCGGTACCGCGCCGGCCTGCCCGACCTCCTGCTGGATCTCGCCACCGCGCTGAGCGCCGACCGACCGGTCGGGCGGCCCACGCTGTCCGCCTGCGTCGATCTCAGCCTCATCGTCGACCGAGTCGCCGAGCCCACTCCCGGACTACGGCTGTTGGCCTGGGCCGTCTGCTACGAGGACGTCCTCGTCGAGTCCGACGACCTACACGAGATCCGACGGGTCGACGCCGTCGACGCTGACGGACGCGACTACCAGATCACGAGGTTGCGCGGCGAACTGCACCCCGTGGTCTTCCTCGACGAACAGCCCGGCGACGACAAGCCAGCCACCCGCCCCGGTCTGGAAAGGCTCGTCGAGACCGCCAGCCGCCCCAAGCCACCATCGCGGACGACCGACTGACGGCCTTACGCGGCAGGCCCAGCCGCAAGATCCAACCTGCGCGTCCGTGCCGCTACCCATCGTGCTTTCCACGCGCCCCTCCAGGCAGACGACTTGACCTTCATCGAGAGATGAGCGTCGATCGTGCTGGTCGCCGTGCGAGCCGTCCATCAGGAAGAACACGACCGACGGGTCGGACGGTGACCCCTGCCCGGATACCGATGGAAGGTCACCCGCATGTCCGACCCGACCGCACCCCGCCCGTCCGACCGCGCGCTGCTCCCCAGCAATGTCACCGACCCTCTGCTGTGGCGGCTGGCCGTCGACGTGGCCACCGCCCACCAACTCGGACCCGACGACCGGTGCGTCAACCTACAGTGCGCCGACCAGTCCGGTCCGTGCAGGGCCGCCCGGATGGCCCAACGGGCAATGCGATCCTCGCGCACCCCGAACCCGAGACCACAACGCCTGCCACACGCCGCCGTCCGGGAACGGACGCCGCAGCGGCCGGTCCGCGACTGCGGCGGCTTCGTCGGCTGGTTCACCGCCCGCGTCACCGCCACCACCACCCACCTGCGGCAGCGGCTACCACGCCGTGTTCCCGGCGCGACCCTGACCGCCGCGTACGCCGCGTAGCGGCCAACGCCAGAGCGACCAACGCCATCCAACCCCGACCAGGAGGAAGAGAATGACCCTCCGCACCGAGACCACCCTCGCCGGCTACGCCCGAGCCGCCGTGGCGATGAAGACCCGCATGCACGAATTCTGCACCAGCACCGCCGGTAGTGAGTACACACGAGCCTTCGTCGAGGCCCTCTTCGAGAATGTCCCCGAAGCCGACCGGTACGGCGAGGCCACACCCGACCAGAAAGTCGCCGAGGTCATCAACCGCGCCAGCGGCACCGTGTGGGCGCAAGGCGAGGCGTACGTGCTCGCCCCCGCCATGACCGCCATCGTCGCCGCAGCGGCCGAAGCGCTCGACCTCACCGGCGACCTCCTCGCCGCCGACGCCGCCCCCACCGACGGCGGCGTGCTCTTCCTCCCCGAACCGATCTACCACCGCAACCTGAGCGGCAAGGTCAGCGGAATCGCCGCGATCACCTGGACCACCGTTACCTCCCCCAGCGGCCGGTCATGGCTGATCGGCGGCTGGGCCGACCGCGACGACCCCGAAGATCCTCACGCCGTTCATATCCGGAGCTACACCCAACAGGATCCGACCCTACGGTCGCGGCTCGGCCCCTACGTGATGACGAACCTGGACATGCTGCCCATCGCGGCACCGGTACCCGCCGTCGAACACCCGGACGACCTCGAACCCGACCGCGACTGGGAAACCGCGCCCGACGGCCGGTACGTCATCGCCGACGCCACCGCCCGCACCCACGTCTGGGCCGCGATCGCCTACGCGTTCTGGCGCATCCAGGCACAACCCATCGCCGTCGCCGCTGCGGTGCCCCTGGACCGGCCCGCCCGCCGCCGCGCCACACGCGCCGCCATCGTGCACGACACCCGTGTCGTGATGCTGCGGCGCACCTCCGCCCTGACCGAAACCAGCGACGGACCAGCCAGGTGGCACTACCGCGTCCGGTTCGTCGTACGCGGTCACTGGCGCCGCCTGATCGACAAGCACGGACAGGCGTACCGGATCTGGATCCACGCCCACATCAAGGGACCCGACGACGCGCCGCTGCTGCACGGCGAGAAGGTCGCCGTCCTCGCCCGCTAGCGCAGACCACCGCACCCGACTCCGCATCGACGACCGCGCGGCCGACCCCGACCGCGCGGCCGACCCCGACCGCGCGGCCGTCGCCGTGCCCACACCCCATCCAGTCATTCACGAGGAGACATCACCCGTGGGAACCCCCTGCTACGTCGGCACCGCCGACCCCGCCCAGCCGACCATCGTCCGCGCCCGCTACGTCCACTTCGACGGCTACCCCTCATCCCTCATCCCGCAACTGCGCGGCATCTGGGCCACCACCACCCGCCGCGACACCAGCGCCCTCATCGACGCGGTCCTCGCCCACGACTGGGACTACCTCGGACCCGACATCACTGCGGACACACGGCCGGTCTTCTCCGGCCAGCGCCCCATCGCGGGGGTCGGCATGACCCTCGACGACACCGCGCCGGAGCCGCTCACCGTCTTCCCGCTCAGCCGCGCCGTCGACCTCGTCGCCTCCTGGATCTACGTGATCAACCCCGCCGACGGCACGGTCACCGTGCACAACGGCGACGGCGAGCCTGTCGGCGTTCACAACCTCGGCTAACCCGTACGGACCAGGAGGAACCCTGTCATGCCCGGCCCCGCCGCGCGGCTCGACCGAACCCGTCACCTCCGCCTCGACGGCAGGGGGCCGGGATGAAGCTCCGATCCCTGGTGTCACTCGCCGTGGCGCTCACCGCCGTGTTCATCCTCTGCGCCGGCGGCCTCGGCGGATTCCTTGGCGACACCGCCGCTGGCTGTATCCCAGGAGCCACCTCGCCCGGCTCCTCTTCACCCACGACGGCGTCGCCCATCACCGGACCGACCCTGTGGCCGGCCATCGGTGACTGGGACAGCGGCCAGGTCGGCAACGCCGCCACGATCGCCACCACCGGCGCCCGTCTGGGAGTTCCCGGCCGCGGCTGGGTGATCGCGGTCGCCACCGCCTTGCAGGAAAGCACCCTGAGGAACCTGGCCGGTGGCGACCGCGACTCCGTCGGCCTGTTCCAGCAACGCCCCAGCCAGGGCTGGGGCACCCCCGCCCAGCTCCAAGACCCCGTCTACGCGTCGGAGAGATTCTTCGCCACGTTAGTCACGATCGACGGCTGGCAGACGATGCCGCTCACCGAGGCGGCCCAGGCCGTCCAGATCTCCGCCTACCCCGACGCGTACGCGAAGTGGGAGGGACCGGCCACCGAGCTGGTCACCGCCATCGCCGAGACCGCCGGCCTACCCACCGCCGGGCTGGCCGGCTGCGGGGCCGTCGGCCCGTGGACCCAGCCGGTGCTCGCCCCGGTCGGATCCGCCTTCCGCAGCTCGGCCCGGCCGGGCCACGACGGCGTCGACCTCAGCGCCCCACGCGGCACGGTCATCCGCGCCGCGTCGGCCGGCACCGTCCGCACCGTGCGCTGCAACGCCGTCTACGCCGACGGCGGCGCCGAATGGGGCTGCCACCGCGACGGCGACCCCATCCGCACCCGCGGGTGCGGATGGTACGTCGACATCGACCACGCCGGCGGCCTGCTCACCCGCTACTGCCACATGGACCAGCCCCCGATGGTGACGGTCGGGCAGCAGGTCGCCGCCGGCCAACCCATCGGCGTCGTCGGCTCCACCGGCCACAGCTCTGGCCCGCACCTGCACTACGAGGTGCACCAGAACGGCGACGCGAGCGCGAACGGGCCCATCGACCCGGTGCCGTTCATGGCCGCACAAGGCGCCCCCCTCGGGGCACCTCCCGCCTGACCGGCCCCTTCCCGCCTTGCGCCACGACCGAGCGGATCCCACCATGAGACCTCCCCGAAAAGGGGCACCGTGTGACCACCGACGAGGACACGGACCACGAGGACCTGCTGGAGCGTCTGCTCCGACACCTCCTGTCCGGCGGCATCCTCGACGAACTCTGCGAGGAAGCCGGCCTGCCCGTGCTGCTGGAGAGCAGCGGAAGGCCGGTGAACGTGCGGGAGGTCGTCGCCTACGGCGACGCCGGTGTCATGGCCCTCCACCGCGGCGTCGTGATCCGGCTGTCCGACGGCAGCGAGGTCCAGCTCAGCATCGTCACCTCTCGCCGCCCCGACAGCCCTGTCCAGGAGCGCCTGCCCAGGACTTCCGGCTGAGCGAGCCACCGCCCCTGCTGGCTCGGCCCAACCCGGCGGGCCGCCTTGCCAGCAACCCACCGAAACCACGGAGGTACCACTGTGTCCCGCACCCCAGGTGAGCCCATCGCCCCCGAGCACGCCACCGCGCCGTGCCTGATCGGCCAGCTCCACGACGACGGGCACACCGTCACCGCCGTCGCCATCAGCGATGAGGTCGACCCCCAGAACGTGCTGCCGGTGCTGCGCAGTCTGCTGGACGAGGCCGTCGGCGACATGCGCCTGATGACCGACCAGGTCATGACCTACGGCTGGATCTCACTCAACACCCCCACCCCGCCAGGACAGGCCACGCCGACGTCGGCCACGCCGCCACGGCTTCAAGTCGATCTGCACGAGGCCAGCGTGCCGCCGCGCGCCGAGTGGCTGTATCTGCTCGGCGACCGCGAACCGATGGTCCTGGTCTACGAAGCGACCGTGCACGGCACCTGGGCCCGGCACAGCCGCCACTGGCTACTGGCGCCCGCCGACACTCCGCTGCCGACCGGCCTCGGCATCGTCGGTGACCTCGCCACCGGACACGGCGAGCACCAGTGGCGGCCCGCGACGATCGGGCTCGCCGGTCTGCACACCGCCTGGCAGGCCGAGATCTGCTCGACGGAGTGGGCGCGCGGTGTGATCGTCGCCCGCCTCGATCGGGAGGTGCTGCGCGATGTCATCGACGTGACCAGGCAGTGGCACGAGGGCCGGATGCCCGGCTCCGGCCTGCCGATACTGACCCTCGCCGCGCACATCCTGATCGTGTTGTGGTGGAACGGGTCGGGACACGAGCAGACCCAGCAGATCTCGCCCGGCTTCCAGGTCCGGGGCGATGAGATCACGTCGCGGATCCTGCCGAACCTCGACGTGCTCTACGTCATCGGCCAGCACGTCCTGCCCTGGACGCTGCCCGCCGAGGAGCGGCCCGGATACCGGCCCGACGAGTTGCGCAACGGCGTCCCGCCGATCCGGGAGTGGGTCACCGAAGCCGGAGTGCACGCGGCCTACCCGCCCCTGCGGGGGTACCCACTGTCGCTCATCGCCGCCGCGCTGGCCGACCTCGCCGACTGTGGCCCGGCGGCGCTGGCCAGTTACGACCACCCGTACCAGGTCTGCCTGATCGCCGCCGGCCATACCGTCGTCGTCACCCCCACCGCCTGGGAAGGCCGCTCCCACGTGACCCTGCCCCGCCCGCTCGGCGGTATCTGGACCGACGACCCGCTGGTCCCGGTCTTCAGCCCGTGGCAGGTCGCCACCCGCTGCGGAATCCTCCGCAGCCGCAACCACTGACCAAGACGAACCGAGCGAAAGAGGAGAGAAGTGTCCGACCACGAGAACCGAACACGTACCGTCCGGCAGGCGGATGAGGCGCATGCGACCACGTCCCACGAGCACCTCGCCCCGCACCATGTCATGGTCGGCGACCTCGGCGTCTTCGCCGGCGACTGGGCCGCCTACGACCACCACGGCCGAACCCGCTACCCGACCGGCTTCGTCGGCCGCCTCGACGCCCAGCGCGGGCGCGACGGACAGTACGCGGTCTTCTCCTGCGACCGGGCCGTCGCCGAGGCGATCGTCGCCGAACAGGGGCGGCTGCGCGACGAGACCCGACAGAGGCTGACCGCCGGCGGCCTGCGGGGACCGGATCTCGACGCCGAGGTGGACCTAACGTACGCGCCGCTGCGCTTCGACGGTGACGAGATCGTCATGGACGAACGGCTCGTCCACGGAGAGGCCGACGGGATTTCGCGGATCTGCCCGGACGCCGACGGCCGGTACGCGATCTGCGCCTGGCAGTGGGAGTGGCGCACCGTCGCCCCCACCGACTGCGACCACGTTGTTGGAGCGGCACCGACGGCGGCGGATCAGCCCGCCCGGATCCCACTCGTCCACAGCCCGCTGCACGTGCCGCACGATCGACTCACCGTCACCAACCTTCACCAGCGCCTGGCCTACAACGGAGTCGCGTTCACCGCGACGCTCTGCCTCGACGGCACGCCGGTCGGAATGATCGAGTACGACGGCAACGGCGGGGAGACCTGGCTGCGTCACCACGACCCGGCCCGGTTCAGCTGGCGCGACATGCACGAGTTCGTGCTCGGGTGCCGCTACCTGCGCCAGCCCACCGATGAGGGAAAGGTCCTGGACCGGCTGGTCACCGAGTACGACCTGGCGCGGCAGATCGCCCCGCTGCCCCCGAACGCGACCCTGGCCCGGTCGGTGAACGACGACGGCGACTTCTGCGGCGACACCGTCGCCCTCGAATCCCTCCACGGCCTCGACCGACTCAACCAGCCGGTGGCGTGGACCGACCTCGCCCGATACCTGGCCACCTTCAAGCGCAGTTCGCTCAGTACGCACTGGCAGGTGTGGCTCAACGGCTTCTGGAGGGACGTGCCCGCCCCCGCCGCGACCGCCGACGCCGGGGCGAACAGGCACTGAAGTACCGCAGGGCGTACGGCTGCGGTGGTCCACCGAAGCCGTATCCACAGCTACGACCCAGAGGGGCGAGCCCGGCTACCGGGCTCGCCCCTCAACTGCTTCAGAAAGGAAGGCACAAGAATGTCCGATTCCACCGAGCGTCACACGGGCTCTCGCGGCTTCGAGGACCAGACAAACTGGCCCGAGTTCGGCCGCCGACTCCAGCAGATTCAGGCCAAGCTGGTCCACGGCGACGGCGAGCCGCTGCTGTCCGGGGACGACTTCTACGGCGAGGCGCTGAGACGCCTGCTCACCAGCGGCTCCGGCTGGATGAGCCGAGCCGAGCACGAATGGCACCTGCGAGGACTCCACGTCTTCAACGGTTCGGCGGCGCAGACCGCGCGGCGGCAGGCACGCGAAGCGCGAGGACGGTACGCCATCTCCGCCCGGGCGATCCGCGCCGAGCTGGCCGCCTGGCTGCGTGAGGCCGGGGCCAACGAGCGGATCGTGCCGAGCCGGTACCGCCGCGACGGCGTTCTCCTCGCCGCCGACTGGATCGACCCCGCCACGGCGGCGTCGCCGTATCCCCAGCCTGAGCAGGACCAGGAGGCCATGCCATCCCGGACCGGGGACTTCCGGTGGTCGCGGGTGCTGGAGGCGCTACGCGCGGCGGGCGAGCAGGACGGTGAGCAGGCCGCCGCGTGGTGGGCGCAGTACACCATCGGCGGCTCCAGCCGAGACGACGTCACCGCGCTCGCGCGAGCGGTACTCGCGGGAATCGACGCCTGCGACCCCGCCGTCCTCGACGGTCTACCCGCCTTCGACCTCGCCGGGTACGACGCCGAGCGGTACCGCGTCCACGCACCCCACGACGCGCCGAAGTGGGACGACCTGTCCGACGCCGACCAGGCCGCCGCGATCGACGCCACCCGCGACGGCTTCACCACCGCCGTCGAGGACGGCGTCGCCGCGCGCTGCGCGGCCCTGCTCGACAGCGACACCCCTCCCACCGAGTAACCGCTGCGCCGGCCAACCCGGCAGGCGTACCCCGGTCCATCGCCCTCGGCCGTCCGGCCTGAGGGCAGTTTCATTTCTATAAAGGGAGCAGCACGTGAGGAAGCTCTGGTTCGGCCTGCGCGAGGCCATCGCACAGGCCGAGGAAACCAACGCCGGCTACACAGCCGGCGAAACGCACGAACCCCTGGAGCCGTGGCTCGTCCTGAACACCGTCGGCGCACGGCTGTGGTTCACCGCGGTGAACGCGCCCCGCCCCCGCAGCGCCACCATCGCGGCCACCCACGACGACGGGCCGCCGCCCGGCGCGGAGTCGATACCGCTGTACCGGCAGCCCTTGACCGAGCCCGACACCGACGGCAAAGAGCCGCTGGACCAGTTGCGCGCCGCCGCACGGCAGGGGCACCGGTGGCTCGTGGTCGACACCTCGATGCCGCCACGGCTGTACACCGCCGCCGCCTACGACACCGACCGCGTCCCGGAGACAGCGGTCTGGACCCCGGCCTGGATCGCCACCGGCGATCTCGGCCCGTACCCCGGACAGGTCGCCCACGGCTACCGGCACAACGGCTCCGTCATCCCCCGTCTCCGCCGCGAGACGGTGCAACGGATCGCCGCCGACTCCAACGCCCGCGCCTTCAGGCACCCGGAGCAGGACGCCGACCTGCTGGTGCTCCGCCACCACGACAGCCGCATCGAGATGTTCGTGGTCCGTGCACCCGGCGCGAACAACCTCGGTCACCACAACGAGACGTTCGTCGTCGAGACGCGGCAGCTCACCGCCGGCCCGGACGGCTGGTTCCGCGCCACCGACGGCCGCTGGCCCTGGCGTCACGCCAGCCCACCTGCCCTGCCGCCCGAGCGACGCCGAGGCGAGCGCCACCAGCACGAACCGGACGTCTTCGAAGCCAACGGACCGGACGGAATCAGGTGCACGGTGTGCGGGGCGACCGGCTACGACATCGCCCACCAGGAGTTGCCATCAATGGCCGGCTTCGGCACCGATACCACCACGTCGTGCCGGATCTGCGGCTCCTCGGAAACCTACGCCGAGGAGATCGGCTGGAGCAGCCACCGCGCGGTCTGGCCACCAGCACTCGCCCCGGCGCCAACAGCGGACGAAGAGGTGGCGCGGCCGTGATCGACGACGACTACCTCCCCGGCGAGGGCGACGTCATGCCCGCGACCTGGTGGCGCCTGCCGGAACCCTTCGGCCTCATCAAGCGGGTCCGTAGCAGTCGGATCCCCGGCCACCCGCTGATCGCGTTCGTCGACGAGTTCACCACAACGCTCTCCGCCGCTGGTCCGCTCTACGTGAACCTGTACCGGTACACGGTCTGGGACAGCACCTCGTCCAAGGACACCATCGAGCGGCAGATCTTCGCAAGCCTCACCAACAGCTACCCGGGCATGTTCAGCACGGTTGTCGGCGGACCGGACGTGTGGCTCGCGCTGCGGCTGACCCGGCTCACCGATCGCATCGTGACCGCGCTGCTTGAGCAGCACGAGCGCTACCAGGCCCACCGCCGCAGGACATCGGCGTAGCGGCACGACTTTCCTTGGGCCGGCATCCGCGCCTACAGCCGCTGATGAACCTGGCCCGCTCCCTGTGACACCACGCCCCGGCCGGACTCCGGCCCGACATCACTCCTCGACCCGCCCTCGCGCCGCCGAACTGGTAGGCGCCCGACCTGAGCACCGCTCCGCGTAGCCGGTACGGCTACGCGCGCTCTTCCCCGCCCGCTGTGGCGCACCACTGCCGCCGCGCGCCCCCGGCGCGGGCGGGCGGGGGCGGAAAAAAGGCCACCAGTCCAAAAAA
>NZ_JBEYSG010000028.1:55254-69743 GCF_040642635.1 Micromonospora sp. NPDC047793
CACCGGGCTTTGCTACCGGGGGGGCGCCCGTCGGCACACCCGGCTGTCCCCCCCCCCCCCGTGGGGCCCCCCCCCCCCCGCCCCGCGCCCGGGGACGGGGCGCGCGGCGGCTTCATATCGCCAAGGAGCCATTCATGTCGAACTCGACACAACTTCCGATCCGCCAGCCGCTGACCGGCCACACCCTGCCGGAGCTGCGCGGATACGACTTGATCACGTCCGGGACCGCAGGTATCGGTTGCACGCTGACCGCAGCCATCGTCGGAGGTGCCCGATGACCTCACCCGTTCGCCCAGCCAAGCCGAAGGCCAAGCCCCGCCCCATGTTCGGGCCGGTCCTGACCCTGCTCGCGGCCGAGCCGCACCGTGCCTTCTCCATCGGCGACCTCGGCAAGGAACTGCCCGGCCGGTCCTCCGGAGCGATCGGCTCCGTCCTGAACCGCCTCGTCGACCGAAAGTGGGCCACCATGACCGGCGGGTCACCGCGCCGGTACACGATTACCGCCGAGGGCATCGACGCGTACAAGGCTGGGGCCGGCGCCAGCCGCGCCCCCTCGACCACCACCCCCACGTCCCCGGTGTCACCCGCGCCGGCACCCACCCCGACCGGGCCGGTCCCACCGCGTCCCGGCGCTGTCCTAAGCCCCAACGGCGTCTGGTATTTGCCCCGCCAGCTCGGCGATGCCACCGACGTCGAGGTGCTGCGCCGGCTGCGCCGCGACACCATCACGGTCCTGCTCTACGGGCCACCCGGCACCGGCAAGACCAGCCTCATCGAAGCCGCCTACGCCGACGCGATCACCGTCGCCGGTCACGGCGACACCACTGTCGAGGACCTCGTCGGTAACTACGTCCCGCTGCCCGACGGCGGCTTCGAGTTCGCCTACGGGCCACTCGTCGTCGCCATGCGCGAGGGACGCGCCCTGTTCATCGACGACGCCACCCTCATCCCACCGCGCGTGCTCGCCGCCCTCTACCCGGCGATGGACGGCCGGGCCACCATCACCATCGCCGCCCACCACAACGAGGTCGCGACCGCCGTCGACGGATTCTACGTCTGCGCCGGCCACAACCCCGGCGTGCACGGAGCGATCCTCACCGAAGCCCTCGCCTCGCGATTCGCGGTGCACATCGAGGTCACCACCGACATGCAACTCGCCCGATCCCTCGGCGTACCGAACGGGGCCATCGACGCGGCGGTCGCCCTCAACGCGCGGATGCGCAAGCACGAGATCGACTGGGCACCCCAGTTGCGCGAGCTGTTGGCGTTCAAGCGCGTCGCCGCGAGCCTCGGCCTCGACGCCGCCGTGTCCAACCTCGCCGCGATCGCACCCGAACCCGACCGGCAGGCGGTCATCGAGGCCCTTCAACGGGCCTACTGCGGCTCCATCATCACCCCGCTCACCCTCGGCAAGCAGAAGTAAGGCGGCCGTCATGCCCAGCGTTCCCGCACACCTGAGCACCTCCGGCACCACCCCGGCACCGGCTTCGTCGCCCTGGAGTCCATGGTCGGCGGCCTGGACCAAGCACGCCGCTCGGCTCACCGGCCGTCCGGACGCCTCCGTCACCGTCGCCCCCGCCAGCGCCGGCGACCCAAAGGGATTCAGCTACCCGGCGACCGCCGAGATCCAGGTCGACGCCGACCTCATCGGCGACCCAGAGATCGCCGACCCCCGCCGACTCGGACACCGGTCAAAGGTCCCCGTCGCCTACGGCGTCCTGCTCCACGAGGTCGCCCACGTCATCCACTCGCACTGGGACCCGCCACCGTCGGTGCCGCCCGTCGTCCGGGAAGCCGCACTCATGCTGGAGGAATCCCGAATCGAAGGGCACTACCGGACGGCCCGGCCCCGCGACCGCCGGTGGCTACGCCGCGCCATGACCAGCCTCATCGTCCCCGACGACACCCCCACCGACACGACATGGAGCGCCGCCTACGCCGCCGGACTGCTCCTCGCCCGCGTCGACGCGAAGATCCTCTACCCCGCCGACGTCCGCGAACCACGACGCGCCATCACCAAGGTCCTCGGCCGCAAGCTACTCAAGGGCCTACGCGCGATCTGGAGGGAAGCCCAGACCGTCGGGGACACCGATACCGACCGCATGATCGACCTCGGCGAACGCTGGTGCCGCCTCCTGGGCATCGACCCCACCGTCAGCCCTGGCTTGCCCGCCGACGACGCGGCCACCAGCGCGATCGCGGCGGCCATCGCCGCCGCTATCGACGCCATCCTCAACAACCCCTCCGACACCCCCGAACACGCCGGACCCCGCGGCGATGGGCCCGGCATCTATGTCGACACCGACACGCCGATCACCTGGACCGAACGCGACCCCCGCGACGCCGAACGCCAGGCCGCCAACCGGCTCACCGCCCTGCTGCGCCGCGCCCGCCACCGGGAACCCGCCCGCACCACGCAGGCCAGCAGCGCACCGCCCGGACGGCTACGCACCCGCGCCGCCGTCACCCTCGCCGCCCAACGAGCGGCCGGCGCCATCCCCACCGCCCAGCCATGGCAGCGCACCGTACGACGCCCCGTACCCGACCCCGAACTGACCGTCGCCATCCTCATCGACGCGTCCGGCTCGATGGGCGCGTTCGCCGCCCCCATGTCCTCCGCCGCGTGGATCGTCGCCCAGGCCAGCACCCGCGCAGGAGCGACCAGCGCCACCCTGGCCTACGGCGAACGGGTCACCGTGCTCATCCCACCCGGCCGCCGCCCCACCACAGTCCGCGACATGCAAGCCGACGCCGCAATGGAACGATTCGTCGAAGCCTGCGCCGAAGCCGACCGACTCCTGCACCTGTCCACCCCCGGCACCGGACGCCTGCTCGTCGTCGTCTCCGACGGCCACTACGTCAACCCGGAACAGAGCCAGGCCACCATCACCCGACTCCACCACACCGGCTGCGCCATCCTCTGGCTCGCACCCGACAACAAACGCTGGTCGCCCAGGGTCTACGACAACACCACGACCATCACCGTCGACGACCCCACCACCTGCATCAACCTCATCGGCAAGGCAGCGATCGACGCGCTGACCAGGGCCTGAGTCCGAGCCCGCCGCGCGGGATCCCAGAGCCACTACTGGCCAGAAAGAGCGGCTCCCGACAGATCATCGGGGCCCGATCCTGCCCCGCTTCAGGGCGTCCAAGTGCGCCGTCCGTAAGCCTGCGGCCAAATTCGTCACCGCGCGAGTTGTCTGCCCCGTCGCCGCGAGCGTCAATTCACGCAGGGGTGCCGATGCACTCAAAAGGACCTATCAAAGATGCGCCTTCATCCATGACAGAAGGAATGACGATGTCTTACGGCGAACCCTGCCCACCACATCCCGGAACGATTTCTGTTGACCGCTACGGCCTGCCCTACATCAACTTGCCAAGGGGGCTGATGAATTTGTCACCCTGCTGCTTCGCTGCCGTCACCATCTTCACCGACGAAAGCCTGCCCAATTGCAAGAATAGCTACAACCGTGCACGATCTGTGATCGCGATCGACTTCGACGGGGTCCTCAACCCCGACCACCCGCCCACCGCCCGCCAGCTCGGCCACCACCGTCACCACTACGACGGTCCCGATCCCACTGGTCAACGTGTCTCCGGAGAGGCGTGGCTGCACCCCGACCATGGCCCATAGCTACGAGAACTTAGCCGTGACGCTGACCTTGTCCGGTGCACAAGCTGGGGCGCGATCGCCGCGACGTGGATCGCGCCCCGGCTGAGCCTTCTGGCCGACCTGCCGGTTATCGACGTCGGCAAAGGCGGCGTGCGGTTCGGGCGCCAGCCTATGCTCACCGCGCTGTATCGCGCTGTCGGCGGGCGGCCGGTGGCCGTTCTCGACGACGAGTTTGGAGGCCGGGATGGTCTCGAAGCCGCTGAACGTACCGCCCTCGGCAGCGACACCCTGCTGGTCCCTGTCAGCAGCTTCACCGGCCTGCAGCGCGGTCACACCGATCAGATCATCGACTGGCTCCACCAGGTGGCCGTCGACGATCGAAAGCCGTACGCACCAGGCGATAGGGTGGTGGTGCCCGCCGCACCAGACGAGGAGGACCCGTCACACGCGGAGGCGGGCGATCTCAGCGTCGGCGATCCGGTGCTGCGGAAGTCCCGGCTGCTGTCCAGGCAGTGCGCCACCTGTATCTTCCGCTCCGGCAATCCGATGCGGCTCTCGGAAGGTCGCCTGCGTGATCTGGTAGCCGAGGCACGGCGAGACGAGTCGTTCATCGTCTGTCACGACACCCTTCCCTATTCCCGGCATCCGGGGGCCAAGCCGGCCATCTGTCGGGGGTTCGCCGACCGCTACTCGACCCAGGCGCTCCAGGTGATCGAGCGGCTCTTCGGGTTCCTAGAGGTCGACCCACCCCACGAGGATGTGGACGGACCGACGTTCACGCGCCGATGGGAGAACGTGCCACTGAGCCCGGCTCGGAAAGGTAGATCGGCACCCGAGGTGGGCTGAGCGGGTAGACCGCTTGGCCCAACTGTGGTTTCTCGAGGAGGAAGCTGGCCCTTCTTGCGTTTGTTTCGCTTGGTGTCGGCGTATAGAGCCGAGTGCAGAGGTAGGTACGGCTGCAAGTGCACACCCCGCCGAGCTTGGCCTGCGTCCGGCGACTTGGCCCCTCGACCTGGCGGTGATCCAAGTCGGTGGCGTCGCGTGAGGGGTGTTGTTGAGCCCAGCAGTTCCCTCGACGTGCGGATCTGCCGATGAGCGTGCGTTGAGCCGCCAAGGAAAGAGTTGCGATCGTATTGGACCCAACAGAGCAAGGCCGAGACAGCGAGCTAACCCAGATAGATCGTACCGTGGGCAGTCAACGCCAAATTGCGCCTGTGAAGTAAGGCGACCAGGTCACTCGGGCTTTGAAGCCTCCGAAGATCTTCATCTGTGACAAGGAGAATCCGAATCCCACGCACAAGTGCGGCAGCGCCGATGGCGTGAGCACGGTTTCGATGCTCCTGGTGTCCGGTTATGCCATTCGCTGCGGCCAGTATGCCGAGAGAGCAACCTCTATCAACTACGACATTTACGAAGTAGCCGAGCGTGGTGCTGTCGACTGGGCGAGACCACTTTTTGCACTCTACGAGAAAGATGTCGGGAAGCATCCGGAAGCCACCATCGGCCTTCTCGTTGGCGACGGTGATGTCTACTTCCTCCGTACCGTAGTAATTAAGCGTATTTCGTTGTACGTGACAGCCGGGAACGGACTCAAGTAGATAGGCCAGCATGTTCTCGTAGTACTTGCCGCGGCGATCCGATGGGCTGTTCGCATCTCCAGCACGGCGGAGGTATGCGTCAACTCGCGCTTGAAAGAAGGGGATCACTAGCGACCCAGTCCGTGCACGAGAGAGTTGCGCTCATTGTTGAGAACCTGCGCGAGCGTTTGCTGTCGCAAATTCGACGCCAGCTCTTCGATATCAAAAACCATCACCATTGGCCATGTTCCGCCCTTTGGCACCTGGACCTTAAGATCGCGATCCCGCCTGTAATAGAGCAGTATGGACCATTGTGCATCTCGCGTTAAGGCGTAGAGTTGCAGTTGGTCTAGAACGGCTCTATCGATTTGCGGTCTCCGCACTATCTTTACCTCGACAAGCAGGGGACCCGGAATGAACTTCTCCGTTCCAGGCACCCAGGCGGCGATGTCGCCGATCCCATCGGTTCCTGTGGTCTCTTGAGCCTCGGCGCCAGCAGCTCTCAGTAGGCGTAGGGCGATTTGCTCAAGGCGCATGCCGCTTGCTTGAGCCGTCCCGCCGCCGCCAGTGAGCGAGAACGCCTCGCGGAGGCCGGCCAGTTCCTCTCGAATGAAGCTAAGCTCGGCGGCATCCACATGACGGGATGTGGCCATGCTGGCGGACGGACGTCCGACCGAGCGCAGAAACAGGTTGATTTGGCTCGCTAGAGCAGCCTTATTGGTGGCAGAAACACGGGCAACCGGTAGCGAGAACAGCGCCGGATCCAGGCGACGTGGTGGCTCAGCGACCAACAGTATGGGTAGGTCAGCACCAACAGCCTGGCCGATCTCCAGATACATAGCGGCCGGCGTTTCCCAGCCGTCTTCAGCGGGAAATATCGCGCACACAAAGTCCACATCTGGAAGCCAGCCGCGTCCAGCCTGAGATGTGCTATCGAAGGCGCGAGCCGGCTCAACGACTTCCACATCAAGATCCGACAGCACGGCGCGTACGGCAGATAAGTCTGTGGGACGTTCTGCGATAAGGTAACAGCGCACGTTAGAGAGGATAGCTCAACCAAGGTGCGGTGGCGCGAACGCCTCAGCGTGATTGTACTGGCCCGGCCGCCGGCAACGGGCGCCATGGCGGTAGTGTCGAGCTGAGGGCCTGTTCGGGAGGCGAATGGGGCGATAGCGCGAATTCGTGTGGCTCTGCTTCAAATGAGCGAATTGTCGCCTCGACTAGCAAGCAACTTGGCAGCACCTCGCGCGGCAAGAAGTTGCCGAAACTAGCCAGGCCGGAAACTGCGATCTGCTGATACATCGAGATTTCCTGCTAGAATGCTAGAATGAGTGCAGTAACAACCGAAATCGTCGCCACCTGGATGGCTCGTCAAGTGCAAACGAAGGGGGCGTTGCATCAAGACGATGCCGTCGAGGTCATACTGCGCGAGTTTGGCGACGAATTCGTTTACGACAACGACAATGGAAACCTTGCTATCGCCCGACCGGTACTCAGGGCATTTAGAAACTTAACCAACGGCTCGATCGTTTGGGATAGGGAACATCGGATGTGGCGACCGAGAGAACCTGGCGATGCGCCAGGACGTCAACAATGAAACTTGCGAAGTTGCCTAATTAATGCACACGGCTTCCTCGGTCTTTGGAGACCTCGACGAGCCACGCCTCTCCGCCGACCCCGATGACGGGTTCGTCCGCCGGGGCGTTGGTCGGGCTGTTGCGCGAGCGGAGCAACTTCGACGGGACGGCCCAGTCCTACATAATCCGTGGACGCTGATGACTGGTTCGACGCTGGGCCGTGGGTCCGACTGTTGGGTAAGCAGGGCAACCTCGATGAACGCTGATGCGCGGTTGAGACGGCCAGCGTTCGGATCTGCCGCAGATTGCTTACCATCCCATGAAAACCTCGCTACGTCCTTGCCGAAAAGGTGCCCATCGGACCTGTGAGAAAGATGCGATGGGAGGCAACCGTGCGGCCAAGGACTCGCCGGCATGCGGTCGGTACCGATCTTGGACCAGACTGTGGCACTCTGCGTCTTTTACAAGGGAGGATCTACCGTGCCAGTCATCTCGGATCGCGTGGTGCTGCGAGCCTGGCGACACAACAACCAAACTGACAGAATTCACTTCATCGTGGCGCGAGCCGATGGCAGTACTCGCCGGCTGTGGGTCGGCGAGGGTCACTTCCTCTACGAAATCCTCAATAGCCATCTGCTCGCGATTGGCTACACAGGTCCGGCAAGCGGAAAGAACGATCCCGAGGAAGCGCATGATGGCACTGAAGCGGCGGACCAGCGACCGGATGAGTTGACTTAGCCGACATGTGCAGCGGAGGGGCCTGCCGCAGACTCGGGGCAGAACTGATTCTGCATGGCGGCAACTGCTCCTAGTGGCGCTTAACCATAACAAACCCGGGCTGATGGCCCTTGATCATGTATCCGCTCATGCCGCACTGCGCACGCTGGTAGCCCTGCTTCGAGCTGCTTGGCCTCTGCCGTCTGCCTGGGAGATCATGTCGGCATGGCCGGTATCGTCGAGATCCACGTTCCGTTGGTACCCACTCCGGGTCTTGAACCGGGCGCCGATGCGTTCCCCTGGATCGACCAGGTCGACGACTTCCTGGTCGACCTAGAAGACGAAGGCGCGGTCGAGGTGCACGACGACGGCGAGGAACTCGGCGACGTATATGTCTTCTACATCGCCGGAGAGACCGAGGTCAGCTTGCTGACCGCCGCGTCACGGGTAGCAACTCTCGACGGTGTGCCGAACGGCGTTTTCGCCATCATCAGCGGTGACGGAACCGAGCGACGGATCGACCTCCCGGTCGTCTGAAGTTCTGGCTCCACCCGCCGCACCTGCGCCCGCTTCCAGGGAGAACGACAAGGCACCGCGATGCCAGCCAACCTGTTCTGCCGCTGTGTGCTCGCCGTCGGACATCGGTAGTCGGTTCCGTGTGGCTGGTAGGTCGGAGTCGGGGCGGGAACGCGAACGGAGGTCCTTGATGATGACGGGCATGGACGTGGAAGCGCGACGTGCCGTGGTTGTGGCGCTGCTGGGGCTGGCCGGCAGCGGCGCCTACCAGGACCGGGCGGATGCCGGCCGGGCCCTGGCGAGTTTTGCGGAGATGCCGGAGTCGGCACAGCCGCTGCGACGGCTTCTGCTTGATGCTGACGACACGTTCGTGACCCTCGTGACCGCGGATGCGCTGCTTCGTCGGAAAGACCTGGCCGGTCTGGCGCTGGTCGCGGGAGCGCTGGCGGACGCCGATGACAACTGTGCAGACTGGATCTTTACCGCAGTCCAGGACGTGTACATGATCTACGCCAGTGAACGTGACGCTGCGGTGCGGATGTGCGACGCGTTGCTCGAAGATCCTGATCCAGGCATTCGTCAAGCAGCCGCTCGTCTGTCGGGCACCCTTGCTGCGATCAACCCGGTGCTCTACCCCGTAGACAGCAGTGGTGATTGACGGCGCAGGCTCGGCATGCTGATCTGCCGCCGAGCGGGCGCGCTACCTGCCGGCCGCCGCCTCACGCTGCGTGGCTGGACTTCGGTCCGGCCGACGTCCCGAACTGCCGATGAGCGGATGCTGTCCCGGGCAGGTGCTCGAAGGATTGCTTAGCCCGTCGGGGCGTCGGCCCGTTGGACGTCACCGAGCAGCAGGCGGGCACCGTGGCGGATGAACCTCCAGTCGGTCTTTGGGGAACGGTCAAGGTCTTTGGCAAGCCAATGCCGGCGGTCTTCGTGTTCCCGCCGCAGTTGAGACGGGCATTTACCGGTCGCGTGGTCCGGGGATCATCATCGCCTGCGGCAAGTACACCGAATAGCCGTAGCGGTACGTCGACGCCCGCCCGTCGGGTCATCGTGTCGGGTCATCGCAGCCTGGCGGGCGGACTAGACGGCGCGGCGCCCACCTAGCCGCCCGGTACGACGGCACACTGCCCGCCATGCCGTCGATCAACTGGGACACCGTCGCCACCGCCGCAGCCACCGCCATCTTCGTCACCCTCGCCGTCGAATACGCCGCCAAACCGCGCCTCGAAGCCCGCAAAGAACGCATCCTCGCCGTCCACCGATCCCGACGTGAACTTGCCGTCGCCGTCAGAGGCATCGCCGTAACCTCAGCGTTCCTAGCGTTAGATCTGCCCAAAGACGCGGCCGGCGACGTGCGAGCCCAGCTTCTGGCGGAGCGTGCCCGCAAACACGAGCAGATGCGAGACCAGGCGCAAGCGATGTTTGACGTTGGGGATAGCCACGCCGCCACCTACCCGGGCTGGGTGATGGAGTCGGTAATGTCGTACATCACCACCGTGCAGGGCGTGATGTTGTCGGCCCGCACCCAGCACGACAAGGCGTGCCTGATCCGCGATCTGTCGCAGCACATGGCGGTGATTGTGGATGCCCGCATTCTGCGGCCTCTCGCGTTCATGAACGCGAGGGCTGGCCTGGATGCGCTGGTCGCGAAGACTCACGAGCGGGACGGGGAGCCCAACCCGGTGCCGGCCACGCGCCGTGGCTAGTCGTCTACTTGACAGCCGCGCCGACCAATAGGCCAATAACGATCAACGCGGGTGGTCTGCACGCTCCCACGGGTGAGCCTCTACCCGACCCCGAAACCTAAGCCGACAAGGAATCCCAGCGCCCTCCTCAGCGGCGTCATAGCCCTCGCACTACTCTGCTGCGGCGGTGGGCTTGTCGCCGCATTCAACGACGACCGGAAGCCGCAACCTGGGCAACCGGCCGCCTCGGCGAGCGTGCAGCGTGCCGCTGAAATCCCACCACCCGCGCCCATACCCACACCTGCCGTCGAACCTGAGCCGGCGGTGGCAACGGCGACCGCTGGCAGCCCGACCGCCACGCCGTCGCCGACGCGCAACATCAAACCCACCAAGTCGCCGACGCCGAAACGCACCACGCCCGCCCCGAAGACGACGAAACCGAAGCCGAAAGCCACTACCGAATATGTGGCGAAGGGCGTGCATCCGGGTTCGTTCTGTTCGCGGCAGGGCGCCCGTGGGGTGACGAAGACCGGTAAGCCGATGGTGTGCACGACGACGGCCACGGATTCGCGAAAGCGCTGGCGGGCCGCCTGACCCGATCACGGAAACGCCCCGGACCTAGCTACAGGTGCGGGGCGTCGCCATGTTGAAGGGTCACTGGCTTGAGTCGAGCAGCGATCCGAAGATTTCGATGCCGTCGACGCACACGATCCTGACTCCGCCCGGCCTCGAGCTGCCACCCCACTGGGCGTAGGTTTCGACGCTCTTGACGCCGTCGTGGCTGGTGCCGGTGATGGCTTGGGCGAGGGCGTCAGCCCATTCGGCTGGTGTGCGCGGCGATGCTTCCACCACGGGCCAGGGCCCCGGCAAAGTCGTGGGGTGCCCGGCTTGATGTGGTTGGTGTAGACGCGCCCTTGCTGGTGGTAGCAGGGCGGGCATGACCGGTTCAGATGATCATCGAGGTTCCTACGCCTTATCGATCGTCCGAAGTGAGCCATGCCCGCTTTGCCATCATCGCTGATCTCGTCCGTGTCCGACGCACCGGCTGTCACCGTGCACGAAGCCGCAGCTGGGCTGCCCGCTGCGTTGACAGGTCTGCCGGATCCTCGCGCCCGTCGCGGTGTCCGGCACCGGTTGACCGTGGTGGTGACCGCAGCGGTCTGTGCCGTGGTGGCCGGCTACCGCTCCTATACCGCGATCGCCGAGTGGATCGCTGATGTCCCCGCTGCGACCATCGTTGCGTTAGGTATCGCCCCGGACCGGCGCCCGTCGGAGGCGATGATCCGCCGGTTGTTGCAGGCCCTGGACCCGGACCTGCTCACCGCGGCCGTCAGCGGGTGGCTGTCCACCCGGGCCATGGCGACATCGCCAGCCCAGCGGCGGGCGATCGCCGTGGACGGCAAGACCCTGCGCGGCTCCCGCACCTGTGACGTCGCCGCCCAGCATGTCCTCGCGGCCTGCGACCAGGTCACCGGTGTGGTCCTGGCCAGCACCGATGTGGACGGCAAGACCAATGAGATCACCCGGTTCGCACCGCTGCTCGACCAGATCAGCGACCTCCGCGACACCGTGATCACCGCCGACGCGTTTCACTGCCAACGCGAGCACGTCGCCTACCTCGCCGAGCACGGCGCGCACTGGATCCTGACCGTCAAGGCCAACCAGCCCAGCCTGCACGCCCAACTCGCCGGCCTGCCCTGGCGGGCCGTCCCCGACGCCGCACGCGACATCGACCGGGGACACGGCCGCCGCGAGATCCGCACCTGCAAGATCCTCACCGTCTCCACCGGGATCGACTTCCCACAGGCCGCTCAGGCCCTGCAGATCCGCCGCCGCAGACGCCGCCTCGACCAGCCGAAACGATTCACCACCGAGACCGTCTACGCGATCACCGACCTCCGCGTGCACCAGGCCAGACCGGCGCAACTCGCGAGCTGGGTCCGCGGCCACTGGTCGATCGAGAACAAGGTCCACTGGGTCCGCGACGTCACCTACGACGAGGACCGCAGCCAGATCCGCACCGGCACCGGAGCCCAAGTCATGGCCGCCCTACGCAACGCTGCCATCGGCGCACTCCGCACCGCTGGCGTCACCAACATCGCCGCCGCCAACCGGCATCACGCCCGCGACAGCACCCGCCCGCTGGCCCTACTCGGCATCACCTGACAACTTTGCCGGGGCCCTGCACCACGGGCGCAGACACTGGACTGTCATCCCAGTCGCGGGGAATCTGCGCAGGGTCGCCGACGATCGTGCCGCCCTGCACAAGCTGAAACCGCACCTGGCCGATGCTCAGGCCGACAGGTTTCGGGCCGCCGCCCGGCGACCAGCGGGCCACCTGACCGGCCCACGGCTGTGGTGCCAGGATGGCGGCGATCCAGCCCTCCGCGTAACGAACCTTCACCGCCTACACCCCCCTTCACGTCGGCAGCGACAGCGGAACGATGCTGTTGCACGCCACCACGCGATCGCGTTCGTGGACGAAATACGAGCACACCACCATCGTGCCGTCCCGCAGCGACAGCGGCACATGCCCCCACCACAGGTTGTCGAAGCCGTCCTCGCGGCGGACACCCTGGAACGGGTCTTCGAATCGGGACAGCACCCACGCCGTCACCAGGTTGATCAAATCCTGGTCGGGTTTGAACGTGGCAATCCACAGGTCAAGGTGCATGTCGAAGCCGCGCAGCACCCACAGGGCGGGGTCAGGCACTCGCGGTGAGCCTCGCCCGCAGGGCTTCCACGCTGTCCACGGGGCCCGGCTGATGGTTGGCGGCGGCCTCGTGTAGCCAGCCCCGAACTTGGGCGGTGTCGAGGACCGGCCCGTCGATGGCGGCGCCTTCCGTCTGGAAGTAGTTCTTGATCCAGTCGTGGCGGATGGTAGTGCTGCCGCCGGGGGCGCGGCTGGCGTCGGCCCACTGCCACGGGGTTTCGCTGTGCGTCAACCGTTCGAGGTCGTTACCGGTGAGGTTGCCGTAGCGGGAGATCACGTAGCCGATCGTGTTGAGTTCGGCTTCGCCTAGCTCGGCGGCGGGTTCCGGCGTGTCGCCGTTCTTCTCGTCCCGCCAGAGGCTGCCGACGACGGGGCCCATGTCCCACGCGGAGATCGTTTCGGCGAACAGGGGCCGGTCGAAGGTGGCGAGGTGGTGGCCTTGGCAGTAATAGAGCAGTTTGTGCAGTTTCTTAGTGCCCAGGCCGGGTAGCCGGCGGCGGAGTTCGGCGGCGATGGTGTGGGCGGATGCGGGCATGGCCTCAGTCTACGGCCGGGTGTGACATCTGGCTGACGTCGAAACGATGTCGCTTCGGGGCCGGTTACGGGCTGTGACCTGCGGCTTTGCTTGGCTGTGACGTCGCAACGGTTCCGGGCGGCGGTTGCGACCCGTTAGGCCGCGTTCTGGTGGTCTTGCTGCCGCCACACCAGCACGACATGTTCCTCGTCAGGCTACCCGTCGGCGTTCATGCCTTTGCGGTGGGCTGGGGCACGGGCGGTCTTCATTACGGTGTGAGGCGCCCGCGTCACACAAGCAGCCTCAGTCGTCCGCCCCCAAGCCGCTCTCGGACCGCACCGCCCGATAAGCGCCCTTGATCGCTTCCCGCAGCCGCACAAGCGTCGAGCTGTCCGACGGCACGAGATCCCTCGGGTCGGCGTACTCGTTCATGTACCAGCGCAGGTCGTGGAGGGCATCCCCGTCGCTGCCCACCCAGTCGGCGCCGACTGTCCGAGTCGACTAGGGACTCGATCGTACGGATGAGGATCACCGCCTTGCGTGGTCTAGGCACCGACCAGTCGATCGACTACGTTTCGGTTCATGGCGGCTACAGGCGGTGACGGGGACCCGTTCTTCGATGCGGTCCGCCTTCTTCTACTGCTCGATGCTGCGGTCCAGCCAGTTCCTCAGGACCGGGTGCGGTTAGCGCCGGAGACTGCGGTAGGGGTGCTCAACACCCAGACGCTGCTGCAGAAGCTCGATTTCTGGCTTCGGTATCCCGACTACCTGGCGGACGAGCTGCTCAACGAGTTCGAGCGGAGTCGAGAGCCGGTGTTGTTGGATTTCGCGGGTCGGATTCTGGAGTCGGAGGAGCCGGAGCTTCGGGCGATCCCCATGCTGAGGTACAAGTTCGGTGCTTACGAGCCGCTGGATATGGCGATGAGCATCTTGGCCACAAGCGGCCTAGTGGTGGTCCGCTCAACACGAACCGAGACCCGCGTGCGTGAGCATCACTACTACGTGACTCAGCGGGGGCGGGACACGGCTCGGTCGGCGGTGACCGACTTCCCGCAGTTGGGCTGGTATGGGCAGCGTACGAAGTTGGTGGTCGCCCTGGCGCAGGGCACTGGGATGAGCGGGACGGCGTTGCGGCGCCGGCAATACCTGCAGCGTGACTACGCGGGCACCGGCATCGGCGAGGAGTTCGCCTCGATCGCCGACCGGGCGCGGCTGCGACTCGATGTGCTGAAGTCGGCAGTGGAGGTATAAGCGAGATGGTGGACGGCCTACCCAACGAGAGTGACCTCATGACCTCGATCGCCACCGCGGCAGAGGTCTCCGAGGAAGTCGCGCGCGAGGTGCTCGTCGAGGCTGATGTCAGCCTGACACCTCCTCTACCGGCGCACCGGAGCCTGGTGGCGCACCGGCTCTACGTGTCCGGCGTGAAGTCAGGCACCGAGAACGGCACCGACGGGCCGTTCGAGCGGGACATCCCCCTAGGTCGTGTCTCCTGGATCATGGCTTGGGGCGGTCCGGTTTCGCGCGTAGCCAGATGAGGATGTCGGCGATCTGCACGGTGGCGCGGTAGC
>NZ_JBEYSG010000029.1:0-60817 GCF_040642635.1 Micromonospora sp. NPDC047793
CAATTTGGCACTGGCTTATCAAGCACCCTGTTGAGTTCTCAAAGAACAACCACACACCATCAGAACACCCACACCAGCAGGCACCCCTCCGGGGCATCACCCGCACCCACCTCGCGGCGGGCACTTTTACTACGTTACCCGCTGGTTTCAACCGTGTCAAACCCGCTTCCGCTGGTTTGTCGCGCTTCCACCCTTTTGTCGGGCACCACAGATCCGTTCGGCTATCGCCGCTCGTCTCGTGGCTTTGGCAGGCCGGCCGCTTGCGGTTTCCCGCTAGCTCGCCCGGTTCCCTGCCGGTCGTCAACCCTACCCGGTCGGTTCCGCCTCGCCAAATCCGCCTCGCGGCGAATCGGGGTGCACCACCCGGCCTCGGTCTCGATGAGTGTATCCACCGCACTCGAGGGGTTGACCAGCACCCCGGCCTTAGGTCTTTCGACCGTTTCGTCCGTTCCGCGCTGACAGAGAGAAAGTTACGCGCCCGACGGATTGATCGTCAAATCCGCCGGACGCGTCCCGCGTCACACCGCGCTCAGCTCGCCACTTCGACGCCGGCGAACGAGCGCTTGCCCCGTCGCAGCACCAGGTACCGCCCGTGCAACAGGTCCTGCGCCGTGGGTACGGCGTCGACCTCGGTCACCCGCTCGTTGTTGAGGTAGGCACCACCCTCGGTGATCACCCGACGGGCCTCCTTCATGCTCGGCACCAGGCCGGACTCCTTGAGCAGGGTGGCCACGTCCGGTAGGTGGTCGAGGCGTACCAGGCCGGCCTCGGCGAGCGCGGCGCGCAGCGTCACCGGCGTCAGGTCGGCCAGCGAGCCCCGCCCGAACAACGCCTGGCTGGCGGCGACCACCTGCGCCATCTCGCGTTCGCCGTGGACCAGGTTGGTCAACTCCTCGGCCAGGGCCCGTTGTGCCGCCCGACCCGCCGGGCGCTCCGCACTCTCCATCTCCAACGCCTCCAGCTCCTCCCGGGAGCGGAAGCTGAAGTAGCGCAGGTAACGGCCGATGTCCCGGTCGTCGACGTTGATCCAGAACTGGTAGAAGGCGTACGGGCTGGTCATCTCCGGGTCGAGCCAGACCGCGCCGCCCTCGGTCTTGCCGAACTTCGTGCCGTCCGACCTGGTGACCAGTGGAGTGGTGAAGGCCTGGACCGGGCCGAGCCCGCGACGGCGTACGTAGTCCACGCCCGCGGTGATGTTGCCCCACTGGTCCGAGCCGCCGAACTGGAGCTGGCAGCCGTGCCGGCGGTGCAGCTCGAAGAAGTCGTTGGCCTGCAGGAGTTGGTAGCTGAACTCGGTGAAGCTGATCCCGCTCTCCAGCCGGGCCCGCACCACCTCGCGAGCCAGCATCTTGTTGACCGGGAAGTGCTTGCCGACGTCGCGGAGGAACTCGACCACCGACATCTCGCCGGTCCAGTCCAGGTTGTTGACCAGTTCGGCGGCGTTGTCCCCGGAGTACGAGACGAACGGGGCGAGCTGGTCGCGGATGCGGCTCACCCATCCGGCCACCACCTCGGGGGCGTTGAGCGTCCGCTCCGCGCTCTCCTTCGGGTCACCGATCTGCCCGGTCGCGCCGCCGACCAGCAGGAGCGGTCGGTGCCCGGCGAGCTGGAGACGGCGGGCGGTGGTGACCTGCATGAGGTGGCCGGCGTGCAGGCTCGGCGCGGTCGGGTCGAAGCCGACATAGAACGCGGCCCCGCTGCCGTCGAGCAGCCCGCGCAGCTCGTCGGGGTCGGTGGAGTCCTGGATCAGGCCGCGCCACCGCAGGTCATCGGTCAGGGAGTCCCGCCGGGGCGGCGGGGGGCTGCTCTCGGTCACGGTCACCGATTCTCCCCCATCGGCCGGGTTCGGCCCTACCGGGTCAGCCCGTGCCGACGCTCCGGTTACGCTGACGACGCCAAGATCGAGGAGGCTGCCGTGGAGTTCCCGGACGTGTCGAGCGGCTTCGCCGGACTGCTCGGGCTGGAGTTCACCGAGATCAGCGGTGACCGGGTGACGATTCGCTGGCGGGTACGCCCGGAGTTGCACCAGCCGTACGGGCTCCAGCACGGCGGGGTCTACTGCGCGGTGGTGGAGACGGCGGCCAGTGTGGGCGGCGGTGTCTGGCTGGGTGACCGGGGGCAGGTCGTCGGCGTGTCCAACCAGACGGACTTCCTGCGGGCGGTGCGCGACGGCGAGTTGACCGCGGTGGGCACCCCGGTGCACCGGGGACGCAGCCAGCAGCTCTGGCAGGTGGAGATCACCGACGCGGATGGCCGGCTGGTGGCCCGCGGCCAGGTACGCCTGCAGAACCTCTACCCGAACGCCTGACCCCGACCGGACGTCCGACGCCGGGGCGCGGCTCGGTGGTGCGCGCACCTGACCACGGCTGAGCCCGGCAGCGGATGCCGGTTTTGTGGAAAATTGACGCGTTAACGGCGATATGGTCGCGTCGATGACCGCGCCCGCCCCGCCGCCGACGTGAGGAAGCTGCTCGCCGCCACGCTCGGCATCCTGTCCGCGGTCGGCGGTTTCGTGGACATCGGCGACCTGGTCGCCGCCGGGCAGGCCGGCGCGCGATTCGGCATGGCGCACACCTGGGTGCTGCTGCTCGGGGTGGTCGCCATCTGCGCGTACGCCGAGATGGCCGGACGGATCGCGGCGGTGACCGGCCGGGCGGTCTTCGACCTCGTCCGGGAACGGCTCGGCGCGCGGGTGGCCCTGGTCAACCTGGCGGCGTCGTACCTGGTCACGGTGATCACGCTGGCCGCCGAACTGGGCGGGGTGGCGCTGGCGCTGCGGCTGGCCACCGGGGTGCCGTACCTGGTGTGGGTGCCGATCGCCGGGGCGGCCGTCTGGCTGGTGCTGTGGCGGATGCGCTTCCCGCTGATGGAGCGGGTGTTCGGACTCGCCGGGTTGACCCTGGTGGTCTTCGCGGTGGCGCTGTTCTGGCTGCCCACCGATTGGGCGGAGCTCGGCCGCAGCGCGATCTCGCCGAGCGACTCCGGGCAGGGCTGGGGCGCGTACTGGTTCGTGGCGGTGGCGTTGTTCGCCTCCACGGTCAGCCCGTACGAGGTGTTCTTCTTCTCCTCCGGCGGGGTGGAGGAACGCTGGAGTGCGGCCGACCTGGCCGACGCCCGGTTCAGCGTGCTGGTCGGGTTCCCGATCGGCGGGTTCCTCGCGTTGTCGCTGATCGCCACCGCCGCCGTGGTGCTGCGGCCGGCCGGGTTGACGGTGAGCAGCCTGGACGAGGTCGCCCACCCGGTCGTGCTGGCCTTCGGCACGGTCGGACTGGCGGTGGCGGCGTTGGCGTTCTTCGCCGTCACCTTCGGCGCCGCGTTGGAGACCGGGCTCTCCGCCGCGTACGCCGCCGCGCAGTACTTCGGGTGGCAGTGGGGCAAGCGGGTCAGCCCGCGCGAGGCGGCGCGGTTCCACACCGTGCTGCTGGTCAGTGTGCTGCTCGGGGTCCTGCTGCTGCTCACCACCATCGACCCGGTGACGCTCACCGAGTACATGCTGATCATCAGCGCGGTGGCGTTGCCGCTGACGTACCTGCCGATCCTGGTGGTCGCCAACGACCGCACGTACCTCGGCGACCGGGTCAACGGGCGGGCACTCAACCTGCTCGGCGCGGTGATCCTGCTGGTCATCGTCGCGGCGGCGATCGCCGCCGTTCCGCTGGCCGTGGGCACGAGGATGGGACAGTGAGGATCGGGGTGAGCCGGCAACTGCTGGACCGCCAACTCGTCGACGTGGCGGGTCGGCTGGTCGGCAAGGTGGACGACGTGGAGTTCGCGTTCGACGCGAACGGCGTGCCGTACCTGTGCACGCTGCTCAGCGGGCCCGGCGCGCTCGGCGCACGGGTCGGCGGACGGCTCGGACGGATGCTGGTGCTCACCGCCGAACGCTTCGTCACGGACCGCCCGGTAGCGCCGCTGCGCATCCCGTACGACCTGGTCGACCGGGTCGACAGCGCGGTGCGGCTGCGGATACCGGCCGAGGAGCTGACGCCCTCACCGGTGGAGGAATGGCTGCGTCGCAGGTTGATCGGCCGCATCCCGGGGTCCGGCCGTGCGAGCGGGTGAGCTGCTCGGCCGGACCGTGTACGACGAGCACGGCCGGCGGCTGGGTCGGGTGGTCGACCTGGTGGTGCGGGGTGGTCCGGCCGGGCCGCTGCGGTTGACCGACCTGGTGGTGACCCGGCACTGGTACGGCCGGGTGAGCGGGCGTCTGATCGGGCCGGAGCGGCATCCGTCCGCCCCGTGGGCGCTCCGCGCGGTGGCCCGGCGACTCGGCCGCAGCACCGTGCAGGTGCCGCTGCACCGGGTCCGGCTGGATCCCCCGCTGCCGGAACCGCCCGGCGACGGGGTGCCGCCGGGCTGACCGAAGGCGGGTGCCATGAGAGCAGGCGAGCCTCAGGGCCTGGTGCCGTCCAGCACGGTCCGCTCTTCCGGCGTCGCGGCCCGCGCGGGCTCCACCACCGATGACGCCTGCGCGGGCTCCACCACCGATGAGGCCTGCGCGTCGGCCGGCGCGTGCTCCGCCGGGTCGGTCGAGGACTGCTCGGCGGAGGCGGCCGGGGTGTCCGGGTCGCCGGGGCGGCACAGCCGCATCCCGTGGATGGCCCGGGTGTCGACCTCGGTGACCTCCAGCAGCCAGCCGTCGACGGTCACGTGCTCGCCCTGCCCGGGGATGCGGCCCAGCGCCGCCAGGACCAGGCCGGCGATGGTGGTGTAGTCGCCCTCCGGGCGGCTGGGCAGCTCCACGGAGATGTCCGGCAGGTCGTGCACCGGGAAGGTGCCGGGCAGCAGCAACGCACCGTCCGGCTCGGTGCGCACCGAGCGCACGTCCCGGTCGGTCTCGTCGTAGATCTCGCCGACGATCTCCTCCAGGATGTCCTCCAGCGTGACGATGCCGTCCACGGCGCCCCGCTCGTCCACGACCAGCGCCATGTGCTGCCGTTCGGCCTTGAACTGGCGCAGCGCGTCGACCACCGGCACCGAGTCGGGCAGCAGCATGGGCGGGCGGACGTACTCGTCGACGGGCCGGTCGTCGCGGACGCCGACCAGGTCGCGCAGGTGGATGACGCCGACCGCCTCGTCCAGCCCGCCGTGCCGGACCACCGGCGCCCGGGAGTGCCCGGACGCGGCGAGCACCAGCCGGGCGTCCTCGGCGGTGGTGCCGCTGTCCAGACAGAAGACCCGCAGCCGGGGCACCAGCACGGCGCGCAGCCGGCGGTCGGCGATCTCCACCGCCCCGGCGATGATGGTCTGCTGTTCCTTGGTGAAGCCGTGGTGGCCGGAGACGATGTCCCGCAGCTCGTCGGGGCTGATCTCGTCCGGTTCCGGCTTCGGGTCGAGCCCGAACAGCTTCACCACCAGGTCGCTGGTGGCACCGAGCACCCACACCACCGGCCGGGTGAGGGCGGCGAGCAGATCGAGGGGGCGGGCGACCAGCAGCGCCCAGCGCTCCGGCACCTGCATCGCGATCCGCTTCGGGGCCAGTTCGCCGAAGACCAGGGTGACGAAGGTCAGCACCAGCGTGACCAGGACGATCGCGACCATCTCGGCGGCCCGGCCGAAGACGTCGTCCAGCAGTGGCACCAGCGGCCGGGCCAGCGACACGGCGGCGGCGGCCGAGGCGAGGAAGCCGGCCAGGGTGATGCCGATCTGGATGGTGGCCAGGAAGCGGTTCGGGTCCCGGGCGAGCCGGGCCAGCACCTGTCCGGCCCGGCCGGTGCGCTCCAGCCGCTGGACCTGGCTGTCCCGCAGCGACACCAGTGCCAGCTCACTACCGGCGAAGATCGCGTTGATCACGATCAGGACTCCGACCAGGGCCAGCTGGCTCCAGTAGCTCTGCACGCCCGGTTCTCTCCCTCACTGGACCACGCCGGGTGGCGTCGCCGGCGGAGGCCCCGCGGCGTAGCGGTGCCAATTCCCCGTCGTCCCGACGCCGAATCCTGGTATCGGAAGGAGGCTTCCGACCGGGCGCGGCACCGACGCGGAAGGTCAGCTCGACGGCACCGTCGGTGCCGGCAGGTCCAGCACGAACGAGTCGCCCTCCCGGCGGAAGCCGAGCCGGTGGTAGTACGCGCCGACCATGCCCGGTGGGCTGACCACACGGCGGAAACCACGCTCGGTGAAGAGGCTGCTGCGCCGGTAGACGAACTCCCCCGGGGTGAAGTCGCGAAACGGCGGGGTGACGTAGTCGAGGTCGATCTGGGCGACGCCGTCGCCGACGTCCCGGGCCAGCACCACGCCGACCACCTCGTCGGCGCGTACCACCAGGAAGGCCGTGCGGCCGGCCACCCGCCCCGGGTGGAAACCGGGGTTGAACCGGGCGATGTCGGCGGCGTGTACCCGCAGCGTGTGGGCCAGGAAGGCGTCGTCGGCACCGACCTCGACCACCTGGTAGGTCTGCTCGTCGTGCCGGGTGGTGAGCAGCCCGCGCAGGTACCACACGTTGATCACGGCCAGCACGACGTTCAGCCCCACCATGGGCCACACCTGCACGGCGGCGTTGTAGCCGATCAGCACGAAACAGCCGACCAGGTTGAGGGCGCGCAGCCGCAGGATGCGCGTCTGCAGCAGCGACCAGACCAGCAACGCGGAGCCGGCCCAGCCGACGAGATCCAGCCAGTTCACCCCGCGAGGGTAGTCGCCGCCCAGGTCAACGCCCCGGCGGGGCGGACGGTCAGGCGGGGCGGACGCTCAGGCGGGCAGTTCCAGGACGTACTCGTCGACCTCCTGGTCGCGGGCCGGGGCGTACCCCCGGTCGGTGCCGCGCACGACGAACCCGCAGCGACGCAGCACGGTCAGCGAGCCGGCGTTGTCGACCGCCGCGCGCGCGTGCAGCGGCCGTCGGGTCACCTCCTCCAGCAGCGCGCCGAGTGCCCGCGTGGCGTGGCCCCGGCCCCACCGGGCCGGATCGATCCAGTAGCTGACCTCGGTGCGGTCCCCGACGGGAAAGGCCAGCACGTAACCGACCACGGTGTCCCCGACGGTCGCGGTGCGGGACACGATGTCCGGGTCGGTCAGGATCCGGACCCAGCGCGCGGCGAACACCCGCGGGTCTGCGGGGTCCGCCGGACCGAAGGCGGCCATCCGGTTGGCCTCGAGGTCGAGCTGGTGGGCGTAGAACTCCGGCAGGTCGTCCTCGCCGACGGGCCGCAGCCGCAGGTCGTCGGTCATTCCTCAGACGATACGCAGTGACTCCTTCGGTCGGGCAGGGCCGTTGGTCCCGGGCCACGCGGGCGGATCGCCCCTGCCGCCCGGCGTCGGACCGGACCAGGCTGGCACCGGGAGAGCCGTCAGCGGGACGGCCCCGGCACAGGGCGGAGCGGACGTTGGCCGGACAGGTCCAGGTCACCGGCGGGACGACGACGGCGCGCACCGGCGTGGTCGTGGAGGGGGCGCGCGGCGCCCGCACCGAGAGGCGGTGGGCGGTACGGCACGTGGTCACCCCGGACGGCGACCGCTTCGACGTGACCGGCACCGGGTACGCCCCGTTCGGCGGCGTGCACCGCGACGGCACACCGGTGGCCGTGCCCGACGAGCTGCGCCGGCTGGCGCGGGCCGGGCTGCTCTGCGCCGACGCCTCGGTGGCCCCGCCGGACGCCGACCGACCGGACTGGTACGCCGTCGGCGATCCGGTGGAGGCGGCGCTGGTGACCTTCGCGGCCCGTTGCGGGCTGGACCCGGTCTCCACCCGGACGGCCTGGCCACGGATCGCCGCCCGCCCCTTCGACCGCCGGTTGCGCCGGACGACCATGGTGCACCGCTGCTGCGACCGCCGGTACCTGGTGGTCTGCACGGGTACGCCGGAGGGGGTGCTGCGCATGCCGCTGCTCGACGCCGTCGACGGGGACGTGACCACCCTGACCGCCGCCGCGCAGCGGATGGCCGACACCGGGCTGCGGGTGCTGGCGCTGGCGGCGGCCCTGGTGGGGACGGCACCGGTCGACACCGCCCACCCGGTCGGGTTGCGTCCGCTGGGGCTGGTCGCGGTCGGTGATCTCGCGGAGTCCGCCGGCCGACCCGGCCACCCGGACCGGAACCGTGGTCCACGGACCGTGGCCGCGCCGGGTGGGTCAGGCTGGTAGCGAGCGGGCATGGTGTGTCGGGGCCGGTCCCGGCCGGGGACGGCCCCGACAATTGGGCAGAGGCGAATCTGGAGGGCCGATGAATCGACCTGTCGTGGTGGGGGTGGACGGATCACCGCCGAGCCTGGTCGCCGCGGAACACGCGGCACAGGCCGCGGTCTGGCGGTCCCGCCCGCTGCACCTGGTGCACGGTTACCTGCACCCGCTCGGCTACGGGGTGCCGATCAACCCGTACGAGGTGGGGGTGCCGGCACCGACCGAGGACGGCCGGAAGATGCTCGAACAGACCTCCGCCGAGCTGGCCGACCGGTGGCCGGGGCTCACCGTCGAGGTACGCCAGGTGGCCGGAGGCCCAGGCGCGACGCTTGTCGAGGAGTCCCGGCGGGCGGAACTGGTCGTGGTGGGCAGCCGGGGTCTCGGCGGCTTCGCGGGGCTGCTGCTCGGTTCGGTCGGCACCCAGGTCGCCGCGCACGGCCACTGTCCGGTGCTGGTGGTCCGGCCGCCGGACCGTCCCCTGCCGACGGAGGGGCCGGTGCTGGTCGGGGTGGACGGCTCCGAGTCGGCCGAACTGGCCCTCGGGTACGGCGCCGAGGAGGCGGTCCGGCGCGGCGGCACGCTGGTGCTGGCGCACGTCGCCGACGAGCGACACACGGACGACGGCGGGGAGGCGGCGGCACTGCTGGCCACGGCGGCGGCCTCGGCCCGGGGCAGCCACCCGGGGCTGACCGTGGCGGAGCGGTTGATCACCGCGGCGAAGCCGGACCAGGCGCTGATCGAGGCGACGTCCGACGCGGCCCTGGTGGTGGCGGGCTCCCGTGGTCGGGGCGGCTTCGCCGGCCTGCTGCTCGGCTCGGTCAGCCAGGCGCTGGTGCAGCACGCCCGCTGCCCGGTGCTGGTCGCCCACCCGCACGGACCGGAGGTCTGAGTCACCGACGCCCTCGCCGTGGTCACGGCGAGGGCGTCCGCGTCGTACGGTCAGGAATTGCCGCCGCGCAGCAGCCGCTCGAAGTCGGTGCCGAGCGCGAACGGGTCGGCCGGCCCGCTCGACGGAGCGGCACGGTGCACCTGCTCGGCGAGTTCACCGGCGGCACGGGTGATCCGGGACCGCAGCGCGCCCTCGGCCGTACCGCCGGACCAGTCCTCGGAGGCGGCGAACACCGCCGTCGGCGTCACCACCGACCGCAGGTAGGCGAACATCGGGCGGAGCGCGTGCTCCAGCGCGAGGGAGTGCCGGGCGGTGCCACCGGTGGCCCCGATCAGCACCGGCCGTCCGCCCAGCGCGTCGGCGTCGAGCAGGTCGAAGAACGACTTGAACAGGCCGCTGTACGAGGCGTTGAAGATCGGCGTCACGGCGATCAGCCCGTCCGCGCCGGTGACCTGGTCGAGCACCTGCCGCAGGGCGTCCGGGGCGAACCCGGTGAGCAGGTGGTTGACGATGTCGTGGGCGTACTCGCGCAACTCGACGTGGTGCAGCTCGACCTGCTCGCCGCGCCCGACCAGCTCGTCACGGGTGGCCGTGGCGAGCTGGTCGGCGAGCAACCGGGTCGACGACGGCTGGCTGAGGCCGGCCGAGACGACGGCGATCGCGCGTACGGTCACCGCTCCCCCTCCGCCGACGCGGCGCCGGCCAGCGCGTCGCCGCCCGAGGCGGCCCGCTCGGCGGCGGCGCGCAGCGAGGCGTGCGTCGGTGCCGCAGGTACGTGGGCGGGCCGCAGCGACTCGAACTCCTTGCGCAGCACCGGCACGACCTCCTCGCCGAGCAGGTCGAGCTGCTCCAGCACCGTCTTCAGTGGCAGGCCGGCGTGGTCGACCAGGAAGAGCTGACGCTGGTAGTCGCCCACGTACTCCCGGAACCCGAGGGTCCGGTCGATCACCTGCTGCGGGCTGCCCACGGTCAGCGGCGTCTGCGAGGTGAACTCCTCCAGCGAGGGGCCGTGCCCGTAGACCGGCGCGTTGTCGAAGTACGGCCGGAACTCGCGGACCGCGTCCTGGGAGTTGCGGCGCAGGAACACCTGCCCGCCGAGGCCGACGATGGCCTGGTCGGCGGAGCCGTGGCCGTAGTGCGCGAAACGCTGCCGGTAGAGGCCCACCATCCGGCGGGTGTGCTCGGCCGGCCAGAAGATGTGGTTGGCGAAGTACCCGTCGCCGTAGTACGCGGCCTGCTCGGCGATCTCGGGGCTGCGGATCGAGCCGTGCCAGACGAAGGGCGGCACGCCGTCGAGCGGTCGCGGCGTCGAGGTGAACGACTGCAACGGGGTACGGAACTTGCCCGACCAGTCGACCACGTCCTCCCGCCAGAGCCGGCGCAGCAGGTCGTAGTTCTCGATGGCGAGCGGGATGCCGTTGCGGATGTCCTGCCCGAACCATGGGTAGACCGGGCCGGTGTTGCCGCGCCCCATCATCAGGTCGACCCGGCCGTCGGCCAGGTGCTGGAGCATCGCGTAGTCCTCGGCGATCTTCACCGGGTCGTTGGTGGTGATCAGCGTGGTCGCGGTGGACAGCAGCAGCCGCTCCGTGCGGGCGGCGATGTAGCCGAGCATGGTGGTGGGCGACGAGGGCACGAACGGCGGGTTGTGGTGCTCGCCGGTGGCGAAGACGTCGAGACCGACCTCCTCGGCCTTGAGCGCGATGGCCACCATCGCCTTGATCCGCTCCGCCTCGGTCGGCTCACGACCGGTGGTCGGGTCGACCGTGACGTCGCCGACGGTGAAGACTCCGAACTGCATGACAGCTCCTCGTGTCGTCCGACCCGGGCGGTTCGTACCCGGCGTCGCGGACAACATATTTGACTCGTCAACTATTCCGTAACCCCGGCCCCCACCAGTGTCCCCCGTCACGCCGCACTCATCCGCCCGGCCGAGGACGCCGCCGGGAAGCCGAGGACGCCGCCGAAACACTACGGAACCGTCGGGCTCGCCGCGTGGCGCTGGTAGTGCCGGGACACCCGGGCACGGTTGCCGCAGGACGGCTTGCACCACGCCTGGCGCGGGTGATCCTTCACGAAGTAGCGCACGCAGCGCGGCGCCGGGCAGGCGAGCAGGTGGGTGCGAGCCGGGCCGGTGAGGAACTCGATCGCCGCCCGGGCCAGCACCGCGACGAGCCACCGCCGGGCGCCGGTCGCGGCACCCCGCCAGGCGACCGCCGGTGTCGACCCGTCCGGCCAGCTCAGCACCGGCCGCACGGGCAGCCGGCCGGCATCCTCGTTGAGTCGCTCGACGGCGTCCGGCACGGGCATCAACGTCGAGGAGTCGGCCCGGCTGGGCGGCCCCGGACGGACCGCGTGCGCGAAGAGTGCCCGGACGGCACGCCGTACGGCCACCACGTCGCGCCGCAGGTGCTCGTCCGGCGTACCGGCGAAGGGCTCGGCGGCGTACTCCCGCAGCGGTTCGGCCTGCTCCCGGAGCCAGGCCGCCAGCCCGGCCACGTCCGCGAGGTCGTCGGCCACGCCCCCGTTGCCGTCGTGCCGGATGGTGCTCGCCAGGGCGAGCACGAGCTGCTGTGACATCGGGCCTCCTCAGGTCCTGCTTGACGCGCCCCGTGCGATCGAGTGTAGTTTCCCTAATGCTTGCGGACGCTACAACCATTAGGGGATTGCTGTGCTCGTCATCGCCCACCTCAGCGACACGCACCTCGACAGTCATCCCCGCTCGGCCGAGCGGACCGCCCGGGTGATGGACCACCTGCACGCCCTGCCCCGACCGGTCGACGCGATCCTGATCAGCGGGGACATCGCCGACCACGGCGAGGAGGCCGAGTACCGGCTCGCCGCGGAACTCTTCGCGTCGCCACTGCCGGTGATGGTCTGCCCCGGCAACCACGACGTGCGCGACGCGTACCGCAAGGGTCTGCTCGGCGACGCGGACGGCGGCGACGGCCCGATCAACACCCGGCACGACGTCGCCGGCGCGGTCTTCCTGCTCGCGGACTCGTCGATCCCGGGCGAGAACGACGGTCACCTCGACGAGGAGACCATGGAGTGGCTCGCCGGACAACTCGGCTCGGTGCCGGCCGGGACTCCGGTCTTCGTCTCCTTCCACCACCCGCCGGTCGCCCTGCACCACCCCGTCGTCGACTCGATGCGGCTCTCCCCCACCGCGCCGCTGGCCGACCTGCTGGCCGCCCACCCACAGGTCGTCGCCGTGCTCACCGGCCACTTCCACACCGCCGCCGCGAGCACCTTCGCCGGCCGACCCCTGCGGATCGCGCCCGGCGTCGTCTCCACGCTCCGACTGCCCTGGGAGGGTGACGGACCGCTGGTCGACCTGCGCCAGCCACCCGGGGTGGCGTTCCACGTGTACGACGACGCGGGACTGTTCACCACCCACTACCGCGTGGTGGTCTGAGGTTGGACAGGGTCGCCGTGCTCGGCTTCCTCGTCGCCGTCGCGCCGATCACCCTGACCCCGGGCACCAGCCTGACCCTGGTCGTCTCGCGGGTCGCCGCCGGTGGGCCCCGGCAGGGCTGGTGGGTGATCCTGGGTACGGTCACCGGGATCTACGTGCACGGCACGCTCGCGGCCATCGGCCTCGCCGCTCTGGTGCTGCGCTCGTCGCAGGCGTTCTGGACGGTGAAGCTGCTCGGCGCCGCCTATCTGGTCGGGTTCGGGCTGTGGCTGCTGTGGTCGACGATCCGTCGCCGACACCCGACCGGTTCTGCCCCGCCCGACGGCCCTGCGCTGTCCGACGGCTCTGCTCTGTCCGACGGCCCGGCCACCGTCCGCCGGCCCCGGCGCCTGCCGTGGCGCGGGCACCATCCGTACGCGCAGGGGCTGCTCGGCACCGTGCTCAACCCCAAGGCCGCCGCCGTCTACCTGACCCTGGCCCCGCAGTTCCTCGGCTCCCACCGCTCCGTGCTGGTGCCGATGCTGGTGCTGGCCTCGGCGCACGCGGTGCTGCACACCTGCTGGCTCGCCGGCTGGACCGTGGTCTCGGGTGCGGCGGCCCGGCTGCTGCGCACCCTCCGGGTCCGCCGACTGCTGGACCGGCTGACCGGCGCACTCCTGGTCGGTCTCGGTGTCCGCACCGCGGTCGGATAGAGCGGCCTGGCAGACCCGAGTCAGTGCCGTCGCCGGGGCACGTGGCGACGGTAGGTGCTGACCGTCGGGTCACCGGTGATCCAGAAGCGCCAGGGGACGTCGTGGGCGGCGGCCACGCCGACGCGGGGGCCGGCGGAGACCTCGGACGGCGCGACCGGACGCGTCGGCGGAGTCAGCAGCAACGGCCCGCTGCCGTCGACGAGGTTGGTGCCGTTAGCCGTCGCGTCGAGCCCCAGCGCCACCACCAACCGGGCCGGGCCGCGCGCCAGGTCCCGGTCGGGCACCTCGCCGCGACGCTTGCGGGCGAGATCCACCCCGTCGACCACCGCACCGGCCCGCAGCAGGACCGCCGCCGCCTCCCCCTCGCGCCCGCAGACCACGTTGAGGCACCAGTGCATCCCGAAGACGAAGTACGTGTAGGCGTGGCCCGCCGGACCGAACATGACCTTCGTACGCGGTGTCGGCCCCCGGTGGGCGTGTGAGGCCGGGTCCTCGCCCGTCCCGGCGTACGCCTCGACCTCGGTCAGCCTGATCCGAACGCCGCCGGCCGAGACCTCCCAGCCCAGCAGCCTGCGCGCGGTCTCGGCGATCTCGGCGGCGGGCGCGGTCAGCCAGGAGTGGTCCACCCGTCCAGGTAACCGCGACCGGGGTTCGATCGGCAACCACGCGCCGACGTCTCGGAGAGCCCAGCATGGTCCGTCCCGGGTATGACCTGGGAGTCCAGGTCGCGGCCGAACATGTCCGGGACGACATCGCGCTCGGCTGAGACGGTCGGCATGTCGATCCCACCCCTCGGCGGGAGCGCACCCTCGACGAATCGGGCCTGCGGTGCTCCTCCTGGTCGCCTTTCGAGCTGAACCGTCGGCGCTATCGCCCGCCCCCAGGTGCGGACGGCTATGCCCGATCCGCTGCTGCGGTCCGCTCGACAGGCGCCTCGATGGACAAGCGACGCCCCACCGACGCCCGCCGATCGACGCCCCTCCGACCTCAAGGGCTCAACACCTTGTTGACAACGCTTCGTTGAAGTAGTGGACTGGGGGCATGACCGCCTCCGCCCGCACCTCAGCACAGGCAGCCCAGGATCCGGCCCACCGCACCTACGCGGCCCTGCACCGGCTCACCGAGCGGCACGCCGCCACCGAGGCCCAGCGCCGTCGACACACCAACCCGTACGCGGCCGATCCGTACGCGGCGATCGCCGTGGTGTTGGCCCTGGCCGCCGGGGCCGCCGAAGCTACGAACGGTGAGGAACCGGTCGACGAGGGAGACCTGCTCGCCGCGCTGACCCTTTTCCCGCACCTGCGGGCGGAGATCGACACCATGGAGGCGGGACTGCTGGACCTCGCGCGCAGCCGTGGGCTGACCTGGCAGGCGATCGGGCACGGACTCGGCCTGGGCAGCGCCCAGGCCGCCCGCCAGCGCTACGACCGGCTGGCCGCCCGCACCCGACCGGACCAGGCCGCCGACTGAGCCGGGTGCTGCACCAGGGTCGCAGCACCCTGCCCCGGAGGTCGCCACCACCGGCGGGCCCCAGGCCCGACAGCACGAACGGTTCAGCTCGAAAGGACACCAACCACAAGTACCCGGAGCGACGAGCCCGTCCTCCGAAGCCGACGTACTGGGGAAACGAGCGGACGGCCCGGCCGATGTCGGCCGGGCCGTCCGCCTCAGCGGGGTACGACCTGCTCCGCCGCCCACTCCCGCCAACCGGCCAACCGGTCGGCGGCGGTGGCGAGCTGGTCGGCGACCGGGCCGGGGCCGGTCGAGCCGGGCGTGATCCGGGCGGCCAACGCCGAGCGGACCGACAGCACGTCGCGCACGCTCGGGTCGAGGTGCTCGCTGACCGTGGCCAGGTCGTCGTCGGAGACCTCGTCCAGGGCACAGTCCCGGACCGCGCAGAGCGCCACCAGCTTGCCGGTGATCTCGTGCGCGTCGCGGAACGGCACACCCTTGCGGACCAGCCAGTCGGCCACCTCGGTGGCCAGCGAGAAGCCCACCGGCGCGGCGGCGACCAGGCGGTCGACGCGTACCGTCATGGTGGAGATCATCCCGGCCAGGGCCGGCAGCAGCAGTTCCAGGGTGTCGACCGCGTCGAAGGCCGGCTCCTTGTCCTCCTGCATGTCCCGGTCGTACGTCATGGGCAGGCCCTTGAGCATGGTCAGCACCGCGACCAGCCCACCGACCAGCCGTCCCGACTTGCCCCGGGCCAGCTCGGCGATGTCCGCGTTCTTCTTCTGCGGCATGATCGAGGAGCCGGTGGCGAAGGCGTCGTCCAGCTCCACCCAGCCGAACTCGTGCGACGTCCAGAGCACCACCTCCTCGCCGAGGCGGGACAGGTGCACGCCGACCAGCGCCGTGATGAAGAGGAACTCGGCGACGAAGTCCCGGTCCGCGACCGCGTCCATCGAGTTGGCGAACGAGGTGCGGAAACCCAACTCCTTGGAGACCGCCACCGGGTCCAGCGGCAGCCCCGACCCGGCCAGCGCGCCCGCGCCGAGCGGGCTGACGGCGGCACGGTGGTCCCAGTCGCGCAGCCGCTCCAGGTCCCGCAGCAGCGGCTGCACGTGGGCGAGCAGCCAGTGACCGAAGGTGACCGGCTGGGCGTGCTGCAGGTGCGTCATCCCGGGCGCGGCGGTGTCCACGTGCCGCTCGGCCTGCTCCACCAGCGCCTCGGCCAGCTCGACCAGCCGCGACGCCACCCCCCGGGCGTGGTCGCGCAGATAGAGCCGCAGGTCGGTGGCGACCTGGTCGTTGCGGGACCGGCCGGCGCGCAGCTTGCCGCCGAGGCTGCCGAGCCGTTCCAGCAGCCCGCGTTCCAGGGCGGTGTGCACGTCCTCGTCGTCGACGGTGGGCCGGAAGGCGCCGGAGGCGCAGGCCGCCTCCAGGTCGTCCAGGGCGGCGAGGATGCGGCCCAGTTCGTCCGGGTCGAGCAGGCCGGCGCCGGCCAGCACCCGGGCGTGGGCCCGCGAACCGGCGATGTCGTACGGGGCCAGCCGCCAGTCGAACTGGACGCTCACCGACAAGCGGGCCAGCGCCTCCGACGGGCCACCGGCGAACCGGCCACCCCACAGGCTCGTACGGTTGGCGGGCGCGCTGTTCTCGGTCAGGCTCTTGTCGTCCACCTGGCCCATTCTGGCGGTCACCACCGCGACGCTCCGCACCGGGCGTCCCGCCCGAAGTCCCGCTCGGTCATGGTGCTGTGTTCCCTTCGGTGTACTCGTCGCGACGGGCCCAGCCGGCGAGCCGTTCGCCGAGCGCGGCCCCGCCGTCGGATTCGCGGGCCACCACGAGGATGGTGTCGTCACCGGCGATGGTGCCGACCACCTCCGGCAGTCCCGCCCGGTCCAACGCGCTGGCCAGATACTGTGCGGCCCCCGGCGGCGTCCGCAGCACGGCGATGTTGCCGCTGGAGTCGACCTCGTTGAGCAGTTCCCGCAGCAGCCGTACCAGCCGGGCCGGCGCCGCCTCGGCGTCGCGCAACGGCCGGTGGCCGTCCTCCGGGATGACGTACACGGCCCGACCGTCGCCGCCCCGGGCGGTGACCGCCCCCAGTTCCTTCAGGTCCCGCGAGAGCGTGGCCTGGGTGACCTGGACGCCCTCGTCGCCGAGGAACTCGGCCAGCTCGGTCTGTGAACGGACGGCCCGGTCACGGATCAGCTCGACGATGCGGGCGTGCCGGGCGGCACGGGTCAGAGGTGCGCTCATGTCTTCTCCTCCAGGAGGAACGCCAGCAACGCCTTCTGGGCGTGCAGCCGATTCTCCGCCTGGTCGAAGACGGCACTGCGCGGGCCGTCCAGCACCTCGCCGGTGATCTCCTCGCCCCGGTGCGCCGGCAGGCAGTGCAGCACGATCACCGTCGGTGCGGCGTGCCCGAGCAGTTCCTCGTTGACCTGGTACGGCAGGAACGGGGTGGCGCGGTCCAGCCCGTCGCCCTCCTGCCCCATCGAGACCCAGGTGTCGGTGGCGACCACGTCGGCGTCCCGGACCGCGTCGACCGGGTCGACGAGCACCCGGACGCTGCCGCCGGTGTCGGCGGCGATCGCCTCGGCGCGGGCCACCACGTCGGCGTCGGGCGCGAAGCCCTCCGGACCGGCGACCCGGACGTGCATCCCGGCGGTCGCGCCGGCCAGCAGGTACGAGTGGGACATGTTGTTCGCCGCGTCGCCGACGTACGCCAGGGTGCGCCCGGCGGTGTCGCCGAAGCGTTCCCGCACGGTCAGCAGGTCGGCCAGGAGCTGGCAGGGGTGGAAGCCGTCGGTCAGCGCGTTGACCACCGGCACGGTGGCCCCCTCGGCGACCTCGGCGATCCGGTCGTCACCGTGCGTCCGCAGCACGATCGCGGCCACGTAGCGGGACAGCACCCGCCCCGCGTCGGCCAGCGTCTCCCCCCGCCCGAAGTGGGTGACCTGGGTGTCCACCACCAGCGGGTGCCCGCCGAGTTCGGCGATGCCGGCGTCGAACGAGATCCGGGTCCGCAGGCTCTGCTTGTCGAAGAGCACCGCCACCGACCGGGGACCGGCGAGCGGCGCGTACGCGAACCGGTCGGCCTTCATCCGGGCCGCCAGGTCGAGCACGGCGGCCTGCTCGGCGGGCGACAGGTCGTCGTCACGCAGGAAGTGCCGGGTCATGCCTTGGCCTCCGTCGGGTCGAGGTCACCGGCCGGGCCGGGGGTGGGCGTCACCGCGTCGAGGGCGAGGGGCAGCGCGGCCAGGAACGCGTCGGCCTGGTCGGCGGTGAGGATCAGCGGCGGGGCCAGCCGGAGCACGTCCGGCTGGATCGGGTTCACCAGGAAACCGGCGCCGCGCAGCGCCTCGGCGGCGGCGGCCGACACCGGCGCGGTCAGGGTCACGCCGAGCAGCAGCCCGGCGCCCCGCACCCCGCCGACCAGCGGATGCCCGAGCCCCTCGATGCCCCGGCGCAGCCGCTCCCCGATCCGCTTGACGTGGTCGAGCAGCCCCTCGTGGGCGATCGTGGAGATCACCGCGAGCGCGGCGGCGCAGCTCACCGGGTTGCCGCCGAACGTGCTGCCGTGCGACCCGGCGACCAGCAGGTCCGCAGCCGGGCCGAAAGCCAGGGTGGCACCGATCGGCAACCCGCCGCCGAGCCCCTTGGCCAGGGTCACCACGTCCGGCTCGACACCCTCGGCCTGGTGCGCGTACCAGTGTCCGGTGCGACCGACACCGGTCTGCACCTCGTCGACCACCAGCAGCGCGCCGTGCCGGGCAGTGATCCGCCGGGCGGCGGCGAGGTAGCCGGCCGGTGGGACCACCACGCCGCTCTCGCCCTGGATCGGCTCCAGGATCACCATCGCGGTCGCGTCGGTCACCGTCGCCTCAAGGGCGGCGACGTCACCGTACGGGACGTGGTCGACCTCGCCGGGAAGCGGACGGAACGGGTCGGCCTTGGCCGGCTGACCGGTCAACGCCAGGGCACCCATGGTCCGGCCGTGGAAACCACCGACGGTGGCGACCACGTGGGTGCGGCCGGTACGCCGGGACAGCTTGAACGCCGCCTCGTTGGCCTCGGCCCCGGAGTTGGCGAAGAACACCCGACCCGGGCGTCCGGCCAGGGCCAGCAGCAGCTCCGCCAGGGCCACCGGGGGTTCGGCGACGTACAGGTTGGAGACGTGCCCGAGCGTGGCGACCTGCTTCGACACGGCAGCCACCACGGCCGGGTGCGCGTGCCCGAGGGAGTTGACGGCGATGCCGCCGAGCAGGTCCACGTACTCCCGACCGGCCTCGTCCGTGACCACGGCGCCGGAACCGGACACCAGGGCCAGCGGCGGCGTGCCGTAGTTGTCCATCATCGACTGCCGCCACCGCTCGACCAGCGTCATGCCGGCACTCCGCCCGCTCATGAGGGGATCACCATCGTCCCGAAGCCTTCCGAGGTGAAAACTTCCAACAGGGTGGAGTGCGCGACCCGACCGTCGACCACGTGGGCCGCGGGTACGCCCCCGCTGACCGCGCGCAGGCAGGCCTCCATCTTGGGCACCATGCCCGACTCCAGCGACGGCAGCAGTGCGGCCAGCTCGGTGGTGCCGATCTCGCTGACCAGGCTGGAGGTGTCCGGCCAGTCGGCGTACAGGCCGGGCACGTCGGTGAGCACGACCAGCTTGCGGGCGCGCAGCGCGACCGCCAGCGCGGCGGCGGCGGTGTCCGCGTTGAGGTTGTGCAGCACCCCGTCCACGTCCGGCGCCACGGTGGAGATCACCGGAATCCGGCCCGCTCCGATCAGGTCGTCCACCGCCGAGACGTCCACCGACTCGACGTCGCCGACCTGACCCACGTCGACCGCCTCGCCGTCCACGTACGCGTGCCGGCGTACCGCCGTGAACAGCCCGGCGTCCTCGCCGGAGAGCCCGACCGCGAACGGGCCGTGCGCGTTGATCAGCCCGACCAGTTCCCGGCCGACCTGCCCGACCAGCACCATCCGGACCACGTCCATCGCCTCCGGGGTGGTCACCCGCAGGCCGCCCCGGAACTCGCTGTCGATGCCGAGCCGACCGAGCATCGCCGAGATCTGCGGCCCCCCGCCGTGCACCACCACCGGCTTGAGCCCGACGTAGCGCAGGAACACCATGTCGGCGGCGAAGGCCCGCTGCAACTCGGGGTCGACCATGGCGTTGCCGCCGTACTTGACCACCACCGTGGAGCCGGAGAAACGGGCCAGCCAGGGCAGGGCCTCGATCAGGGTGGCGGCCTTCTCCTGGGCGCGGGTCAGATCCGAGGTCAGGGTCACCGGACCGGCCTTCCGTAATAGATCACGTCGCTGACCTTCTGTTCGCGACTGCGGGGACTCCGCTTCGCTGCGTTCCTCGCGCTCACGTCGAGTACGCCGAGTTCTCGTGCACGTACCCGTGCGACAGGTCGTTGGTCCACACCGTCGCCTCGGCGGCGCCGGCGTGCAGGTCGATGCGGATGGTGACGTCGCGTCCGGTCAGGTCGACGCGGGACCGGTCCTCGGCGGCGGCGCCGGAGCGGCAGATCCAGATCCCGTTGACCGCGACGTCGATCTCGTCCGGCTCGAACGTGGCGGCGGTCGTGCCGACGGCGGCGAGGATCCGCCCCCAGTTCGGGTCGTTGCCGAACAGCGCGGTCTTCACCAGGTTGTTGCGGGCCACCGACCGGCCCACCTCGACCGCCTCGTCCTCGTTCGCCGCGCCGACCACCTCGATGGCGACCTCCTTCGTGGCACCCTCGGCGTCCGCCAGCAACTGCCTCGCCAGGTCGTGGCAGGCGGCGGTGACCGCGCCGGTCAGCTCCGCCTCGCTCGGCGTGACCCCGGAGGCACCGCTGGACAGCAGCAGCACGGTGTCGTTCGTCGACATGCAGCCGTCGGAGTCGACCCGGTCGAAGGTGACCCGGGTGGCGGCCCGCAGCGCCGCACCGAGCGTCTCCGGCGGGGCCACCGCGTCGGTGGTGAGTACGCAGAGCATGGTGGCCATGCCGGGAGCCAGCATGCCGGCGCCCTTGGCCATGCCACCGACGGTCCAGCCGTCACCGCGCGTCACGGCGGTCTTCGGTCGGCTGTCGGTGGTCATGATCGCCTCGGCGGCGGCGTCGCCGCCGTCACCGGCCAGGGCCCGCACCGCCGAGGCCACTCCCGGCAGGAGCTTCTCCATGGGCAGCCGCTCGCCGATCAGACCGGTGGAGCAGACGGCCACCTCACCGGCGCCGTACTCCCGGCCGCTGACCGCGCTCAGTTCGGCGGCGGTGTGCTCGGCGGTGGCGTGGGTGTCCTGGAAGCCGGCCGGGCCGGTGCAGGCGTTCGCGCCGCCGGAGTTGAGCACCACCGCCCGGACCAGGCCGCCGTGGACCACCTGCTGGGTCCAGACCACCGGGGCGGCCTTGACCCGGTTGCTGGTGAAGACCGCGGCGACCCCGGCGTCCGGGCCGTCGTTGACCACCAGGGCCACGTCGGAGGCGCCGCTGGTCTTGAGGCCGGCGGCGACCCCGGCAGCCCGGAACCCCCCGGGGGTGGTGACGGTCATGGCGCGACTCCGAAGCAGGACAGGCCCGTGGTCTCGGGCAGACCGAACATCAGGTTGGCGTTCTGCACCGCCTGGCCGGCGGCGCCCTTGCCGAGGTTGTCCAGGGCGGCGACCACGATCAGCCGACCGGAGTCGACGTCGACGGTGGCCTGGAGGTGGCAGGAGTTGCCACCGAGGGTGGCGGCGGTGTGCGGCCACCGGCCCTCGGGGAGCAGGTGCACGAAGGGCGCGTCCGCGTACGCCTGCGCCAGCACCGCGCGGGGGTCCACCTCGCCGGTCGGCCGCGCGGTGACCGTGGCCAGGATGCCGCGCGGCATCGGCGCCAGCACCGGCGTGAACGACAGCCCGGTCGCGCCGGTGGCCTGCTTGATCTCGGGTACGTGCTGGTGGGCGCCGACCTTGTAGGGCGACAGGTCGCCCGCCACCTCGCTGGCCAGCAGGTGGGTCTTGGCGGCCCGGCCCGCGCCCGAGGTGCCGCTGGCGGCGACGACCACCACGTCGGCCGGGTCGGCGGCTCCGGCGGCGATCAGTGGTGCCAGCGCCAGCACGATGGTGGCCGCGTAACAGCCGGTGTTGGCCACCCGCGTCGAGGCGGCGATGCGCTCCCGCTGACCGGGCAGTTCGGGCAGCCCGTAGGTCCACGCGCCGGCGTGGGTGCCGCCGTAGTAGCGGGTCCAGGCGTCCCCGTCGACCAGGCGGTGGTCGGCGCCGAGGTCCACCACCCGCACCTGCGCGGGCAGCCGGGACGCGAGCGCCGCCGACTCACCGTGCGGCAGGGCGAGGAAGACCAGGTCGGCATCGGCCAGGACGTCCGGGGTGGTCGCCGCGAACGTCAGGTCCATGCCGGTGAGCTGCGGGTGCACGCTGTCCAGCGGCTGCCCCGCCTGGCGGTGCGCGGTGGCGGCGACCAGGTCGAACTCGGGGTGCCCGGCCAACAGGCGCAGCAGTTCACCTCCGGCGTATCCACTCGCCCCGGCGACTGCGACCCGAATTCCCATACCTACCTCCGCATGACTATGCAGAAGAGGTTAGCAGCGGCCGGTGACTGACCGCAAGGTCATGCATACCGCTGCATGGTGATGTCACCGGGTGCGGACGGGACGGTCAGAGCCGCCCCTCGGCCACCGCCCGGGTCACCCACGGGACGACCTCGTCGAGCATCTCGTCCAGCGAGGTGGCGGCCGTGAAACCGAGCACCTCGGCGGCCTTGGTGGTGTCCGGCACACGCCTCTGCACGTCGTACTCGAAAGGGTCGTCACTGACGTGACGGAACGGCACGTCCGGCCCCTTGATCTTGCACCAGATCACCTCGGCCAGCTCCAGTACGGTGGTCGACCGCGCGGTGGAGAGGTTGAAGTCCTCGTTCAACGCGGCCGGGTGCTCGACGGCGAGCGCGATGCCCCGTGCCAGGTCACCGCCGTAGGTGTAGTGCCGCACCTGGTCGCCCTCGCCGAGGATGTGCAGCGGGTCCTGCCCCTTGACGATCTTCTGCACCAGGTCGGGCACCACGTGCGACATGGCCAGCTTGACGTTGCCGGAGAGCACCTCGGCCTGGCCCAGGGCCCGCCCCTCCCCCACGCCCACGCAGTTGAACGGCCGCACGATCGTGTACGGCAGCCGGTACTGCTCCCAGGCCGCCCGGGCGTAGTACTCCACGGCCAGCTTCTGGAAGCCGTACGAGGAGAGCGGAGGCGGGATCCGCCGCTCGTCGCCCTCCCGGCTCGGCCAGTGCGTCGTCGACTCGTACACCATCGAGGAGGACAGATAGGTGACCTTGGCGAGCCGACCCTCCCGATGGGCCCGGATCGCCGCGTCACAGGTGGCCGCCATGATCCGTTCGTTGGTGGCGAGCAGGTCGTAGGCGTACGCGTGGAAGTAGGAGATCCCGCCGATCATCGCCGCACCGGCGACCAGGTGGTCGCAGCCGTCGAGCAGGTCGGTGAGCAGGCCGACGTCGCGGGCGTCACCCTCGACGAACCGGAAACGCGGGTGCGTGTCGTAGCTGTGGGTGACCGGCCCGTACTTCGAGAAGTCGTCGATCCCGACCACCTCGTGCCCGCGATCGAGCAACTCGGAGACCAGATAGCCGCCGATGAAGCCGGCCGAACCGGTAACCAGGACCTTCGCCACGTACGCTCCTAAGCCGTCTTCTCGTACTCGGTGCCGCGCTGTTCGTACCCGGCGCCGCGCGGGACCGCCACGACCGCCGGCCCGCGCCGGGCGGCCATCTTCTCCCGGCTCAGCCGCCGACCGTAGGAGAAGACGTACCAACGCAGGTAGCCCGGCAGGAAACGCCCCAGGTCGAAGTGGGACTCGCCGAGCGGTCGGTCCAGCCAGATCGTCGGGATCTCCGCCACCGGCAGCCGCAGCCGGGTCGCCTTGGCGGTCAGCTCCAGCCCGATCTCGAAGCCGGTCCGCGACTCGATACCGACCTCCCGCACGAACGCGGTGTCGTACGCCTTGAAGCTGTTGGTGGCGTCCCGGGTGCCGACCCGGGCGAAGGTGTACAGGCTCCGGCCCGCCCACCGGGACATGATCCGCTTCAGCCGTGGTCCGCCGACCTGCTGGCCGCCCGGCATGTACCGGGACGCCGCCGCGACCACCACACCCCGGTCCACCAGCCGGGCCAGCTCGTCGATCTGCCGGGGGTCGTCACAGCCGTCGGCCATCGTCACCACCACGACCGGCGCCCGGGCCGCGTCGATGCCGAACCGGATCGCGTTGGCCGGGCCCCGCCCGTAGGTGTTCAGCACCGCCCGCACCCGAGGATCGGTCCGCGCGATCTGCTCCACGTACGGCACCGTGGTGTCCTCGGGCTGGTCGTGCACGATGAGCACCTCGGCGGGGAGCATCAACTCCCGCAGCATCCGTTCCAGGCAACGGACGATCGCCTCGCCCTCGTCGTAGACCGGCACGATCACCGAGACGCGCGGGTTCACACCCGCACCCCCTGCCCGGTCAGGCCCCACATGTCGATCACCGGCCGGTCGGTGTCGAGGCGGGCGTACTGCTCGTGCGGGGCCGCGATGACCAGCAGATCCGACCGGCGCACCACCTCGTCCAGGTCGAGGAGCCGCTCGTCGACCACGTACGGGTCGGTGCAGAGCGTCTCGCGGGCCTTCAACGCGAGGATCTTGCGCAGCTTGTACGCCAGGCTCTCCCGAGGGTCGTCGCTGCCGCCCTTGAACGCCATGCCGAGGATGCCCACGGTCGACGTGGCCAGATCGAAGCGGTCCTCCAACCGGGACACCAGATACAGCGGCAGCCCCTCGTTGATCAGCATGGCCGAGTGACCGAGCACGAAATTGTTCCGGTTGAAGGCGGCCAACTGCATGGTGTCCTTGAACAGGCACGGTCCGGCGGCGAAGCCCGGCATCGGCAGGTCCGCCGCGCGCGGATAGTCGAACGCCGCGGCGTGCCGGATCCGGGCGAAGTCCAATCCGACGTCGTTGGCCATCATCCAGAACTGGTTGGCGGTGGCGAACTTGATGTAACGCCACGTGTTGGTGAACAGCTTCGCCAGCTCCGCCTCCTCCGGCTGCAACGGCACGATCTGCTCGGTGAGGTGCCGGAACAGCCGCTCCGCCCGAGCCTGCGCCTCCGGCGTCCGCGCGGCCACGATCTGCGGCAGCGCGAACAACTCGGTCATCGCGTGGCCCTCGGCGATACGCTCCGGACAGAAGGCGACGTCGGCGTGCACACCCTTGGCGGCCAGCAGCTTCTCGGTCAGCGCGGTCACTCCCGGATAGACGGTGCTGCGCAGCACGACGAGCTGACCGTCCCGCAGGTGCTCCGCACAGCGTTCCAGGGCCCGGGGCACGGCACCGAGATCCGGGTTGAGGTGCTCGTCGACCGGCGTACCCACCACGACCACCAGATGCGCGGAGAGGCCGACGGCCGCCGGGTCGGTGGTGGCCCGCAGACGACCGGCGGCCACCGCCTCGGCCAGCGGTGCGGCGGCACCCGCCTCGGCGAACGGCAACGTGGCGGCGTTGACGGTGTCCACCGCGTCGGCGTTGAGGTCGTACAGCACGACGGAGAGTCCGCGGGCGGCGAAGGCGATGCCCAGTGGCAGGCCGACCCGGCCACAACCACCGACTATGCAGACGTCGACCGCAGGGGGTGGCTCGTCGGACATGAGGGGGCTCCCGTGGGGTGGCGGGTCTGATCGGCGGCGGTGCGCGGGGTCCAAGCAGGCTAACCGCTCGCACGTGACTCGCGGGTAACCAAACAGCTATCGATGCCAGCCTTTCGGCCGATCTCTGCCCGAATGCAAGGACCGGATGCAAGGAAGGGTCCCCTCCTAACGCCTCGTGCATAGGAGGGGACCCTTCCTAACATCTCTACGAGCGCCCTGACGCTTCAGTTGACCTGCTCGGACAACCCGTGCTGCCGCTCATACGTGCGCAGTGCCAGATCCCACGCCTGCGTGTACTCGGACGGCCCGAGAGCAAGGTCGCTGTGCCCCTTGACCGCCTCGCGGAGCAGCCGCACCAGGTCCGGCACGCTGCCCCGACGCTCCTCGACGTAGCGCCGGAAGATATCGGCGAACTGTTCCCCGGCCAGGGCCGCCGCGTGGGCGGTGACCGGGTCGTCCTCGAGGTCACGCAGCACCGCGCCCCACCGGCGAGTCAACTCGTCGGCCTGGCGAGCCCGGATCTTCTGCAGTTCGTGGTCGCACTCCAGCCTGATCCGCTCCTCCCAGTACGGACGGAGTCTTTCGCGCACCCGATCCTCCGGGCTGACCCGGATACGCACCCCGAACTGCGGCAGCTGGCCCTGCTCCTGCGGCCACCGCTGGTGCATCAACACGTTGTTCAGCGCCCGCTCCAGATCGTGGGCCCGGTGCGGCTCGTACTCGCGGGCAAGGTCGATCACGCGCTCCCGGACGATGCTCCGCGCCCACGGCAGCAGACCCTCGGCACGCATCTGCAGCTCCTCGAAGGGCATGTTCGACGCCGTCCACAGGTAGGCCACGTACAGGCAGAAGTCGAAGGCGTCCCCCTTGGCCGGCACCAGCATCGGTCTCGGTACGTCCTGCCGGAAGGTCACCCGCACCGGAGCGGGCCTCGGCACAGGCACTGGCGCAACGGGCATCGGCGAGAAGATGCGCTGCCACCACGAGCGCTCCGGCTGACGCGGTACGGCATGGTGCGTGGGCGTGTTCCCCGGGGATGCAGTGGTCATCGGCTGTCCTCACGAATCAGTCGTTCGACATCGTCGAGTAGCGGCTTGCGCGGCATGACGGGACGCCACACATGACGCAACTGGTGGTCGAGCCGGCGGCGCAGCGGAGGCCGTCCGGCCACCACGAGCCGCAGCAGCGCCAGTACGTGGCCGGCGACCTCCGGCTGCCCGTCGGCCCGGTCCAGCCAGAAACCGAGCGTCCGCCAGGCGCGGTACGCCGTCTCCGGGAGGCTCAACGCCGTCGCCCAGAGCTCGGCCAGGTCATGCGGGGACACGATCTCCGCCCGGGCCAGGTCCAGCAGTTCCGGCCACTGTTCCCGGGGTGCCGGCGCCCACCGTTCCGCCAGCACCCGGAGGGTCCTCGCGGCGTGCAGCCGCACCTCCCGATCGCTCGACCGGGTCCATCCGGCCAGGTCGGGGACGAGCGCGGCGGCGTTCCCGCCCTGGTACACCTCGACCAGCCCGCGCGACACCGAGTTGTTCCACCGCTGCATCCGCGCCGACGCGACCATCCGCAGTTGGACCAGGGCCGCGTCCGGCCAGAGACGGGCCAACCCCAGTTCGTGGGCGCGGGCCACGGTGTCCCGCAGGTGCGCGGCCGTTCCGGCGGCCCAGCCGTCCAACTCGACCCGTACCCGCTGACGCAGGCGAGGCTGCAGTGCCATCGCGACCAGGATGATCGCGGCGGCCTGCCGAACCCCGGCGCGCCGGTCCCGGGCCAGGTCCCGCACGGCGTCCAGAGCCGCCCGGACGTCCCGGCCGGCAGACCAACCGATCGCCCCCGCCGCGGCCTGCCGCACCTCCGGCAGGTCGGTACGGACCATGTCCGCGAGCCAGCCGAGCAGGACCTCCGGCGGCCACCACTCGGCCCACGCGACGTCGAGCACGGCCGACCGCAGATCCTCGCTGCCCGTCGCGAACTGCACCCGTACCCCACCGACGGCCCATCCGTCGGCCGGCTCCACCACCACGGCGGCACGCAGGGTGGCCCCGAGCAGATCGTCGAGCGCGGTGCCCCGCAGCCGTACCGCCGTCGCCGGTGACCGCTCCGGCACGGGAGCCCCCGGCGGACGCTCCGGCGCGTCGGCCGCCACCAGCCGGCCGGCGGCGAACCGGATCTCCGCTGTCGACAGCCCCGCCAACACCACACAGGAGAGTCGGAACGCACGTACCTGTTCGCCGGACCAGCCCACCGGGATGCCGGCACCGTCCTGCGGATCCAGGATGCGCGCGGCGCGCTCCCGGAGCTGCTGGGGAAGCATCTGCGCCAGCCGCTCGGTGAGCTGGCCGGCACGGGGCAGCGTCCGGGCGATCGCCTCGACCACCGGCACCACCTCGCGCGACCGAGGCTCGGCGGCGAGATAGGTGGCGAGCAGCGGATGGCGGGCGCACTCCTCGTCCACGTAACGCTCCAGGCACTCCCCGTCGCAGCGGTCGGCGCAGAAACCGACGCAGCGTCCGGCCAACTCCCGTCGCAGCCGAGCGCGGAACACGTCCCCGGCCGGCGCCGGTCGATGCTCGATGACGTGCCCGCCAAGGTCCCGGGCACGTCGGGAGAAGTCACCGACCAGCAGCAGCGTCACCCCCTCGGACTCGGCCCGCGACGCCAACTGGACCAACGTGTAACCGTCGACGCCGCGCACCGCCTCGTCGGTGAGCCGCAGCACGTACCCGCACCCCGACCGGGGGCCCGTCGCACCACCGAGCAGGTCGGCGGGCTGCGCGACACCGAGTACGCCGACCCGGTCGAGACCGTGCCGGCGGGCTGCCCCGACCAGCGCCGAGGTGAAACGCCCACTGCCGGCAGGGCCGGACAAGCACACCACGTGGCGTTGCTTCAGTACCCGGTCGAGCTGCTGGTCACTGACGGCCGGGGCGTAGCCGTGGACCACGTCCCGGACGATGGTCGCGCTGAGCGTCTCGGACCAGACCCGGCCCGCCTGCGCTGCCGTCGCGGTGACGTTGACCGTGCCGATCGCCATCGCACCGTGTCCGGTGGCGTTCTGTCCCCGGACGAGGACGTCGCCCACCTCGACGCCGGCGACGCCGCCGAGCAGACCCGCGAGTCGGCGCAGCACATCGCCGGGATCCAGTGGCTCCTCGACGTCCTCCGGCTCCTCCGGCCCGGCTGGCTCGGCCGGCCCCGACGTGCCCGCACCGGCCTCCGGTGCCGGTCCGTCGTGGGGCGCTGGTGTCTCACCACTCGGCGGCGCGGACTGCGGCGTGTCCGGGACGGTGCCGGTCACGGAGTCGTGCGGAGCCGACTGCGGGTTCGGGTCGGTCATCGGTCCGTACCAGGACGGAGATGGACGTCCCGGCCCACCGAACCGATCGCCATGGCGCCGTGTCCCACCGCGTTCTGACCGTCGACACGGATGTCACCGGTACGGATTCCGCCGGCCACCGGATCCGGGGCACGGTGCGCGGGGTAGCCGCCCCGCCTCTCCTCTCCCAGCCTGGGCTCGCTCACCCCACCGGACATCTCCGGCGACTCGTCCCCCACCCACGAGGCGACGTCCTCATCCACGACGCAGAGCCACCCCTGAGCCTGGAACTGCTTGTCCGGGATGCGCACGTCGATCCGCTTGAAGCGGTCCGGGCGGATCTGCTCGGGATACTCGGTGACCACGTCGCGATAGATGTCCGAGGAGACCACCAGCGCGATCCCGGCGTCCGGGAACGCGGCCAGCGCACGGCGTACCGGTGCGGCGTCGCAGAGCCTGCTCACCAGTACGACCGCCTGACCGGGAAAGCCGTTGGCGCCGTCCAGGTGCACCATGCCCTGGTGCACCGCGATCCGCAGCCGGATGCGGGCCGCCGGGAGGCGACTGGCGTTGTAGCGACGCAGTCGACGGTTCAGCTCCGGCACGAACCGACCGATCAGGTGTGCCTCGGGAAGCTCGCGGGGCAGGATCGCCAGTTCTCCGTCACCGGACTGCTGTGTCCTCCAGTCTTCCCGTCGCAGGCCCACCTCCTCGGCCGCTTCCCGCAGCAGTCGGTGGAAGTCCTGCTGCGCCTCGTACTGCTGGACGTTACCGCGCCCGCTGTAGCGCTCCATGTCCACGCAGATCAGCATCCGCCGTTCCGGATGTCTCATGTCGTCACCCCTTCGTCACCACACCCTGCCGGTCCTGGCACCAGGGGACATCCAAGCCGTGGCGACGGGCGCAGACCCCGTAGAAGTACGGCATCACAGGGGTTGTCGACCAACCGTCATTCCGTCCTGAGCGGGCATTCCGGCCAGCTCCGGGCGGTGTACTCGCCGTATGTGGACAGTTCCGATCGACCTGCTCCTGGGGCTGGATCTGGAGTTGCTGCCTACCCTCGGTCTGCTGGTCGGATACCTGCTCACAGCGGCTCTGTTCCGGTGGGCGCCGAAGATTGTAGGCGACCGGCTACGCTTCGACCGCTGTCGTTGGCTAAGCAGATTGGGAGCCTTGATGCGGCGAGATCCACCCCAGATTCCGGAGTGGCCTCACGGCACCTTTCTTCAACGACTGGGTCCTCCCGTACGCGCCGCCCTTCTCGAACTCGGGGTCCGCCGCCAGGTGCCGGCCGGTCAGATCCTGATCCACGAAGGCCTGCGGGAGTCCCACCTGATCCTCATCGAGGAGGGCCTGACGAAGGTCACCGCTGCGCTGGCCGACGGACGAACCGCGCTGCTGTCCCTGCGGGTCGGGGGCGACCTGGTCGGGGAGATGTCGGCGCTCAACGACCAGCCACGCTCGGCGACCGTCACCGCCTGCGGGCCCGCCCGGTACTGCGTGATCCCGTCCGACCGGTTCCGTACGTTCCTGAAGGGCCATCCCGACGCCGCGCTCGAACTCGCCGCGATGGTCTCCGATCGGCTGCGGTGGTCGAACCGGCGGCGGATCGACTTCACCTCCTACCCGGTGACCATCCGGGTGGCCAGGGTGGTGGCGGAGCTGTCCCGCACCCACGGTCGGCAGGCGTCCGGCGGGGTCGTCATCGACGTCCGGCTGACCCAGTCGGAGCTGGCCACCATCTGCGGCGCCTCCGAGACCTCGATCCAAAAGAGTCTCCGCGAGTTGCGCAACGAGGGCCTGGTGGACACGGACTATCGGCGGATGACCGTCCGCGACCTGGACGGGCTACGCGCCCTCGGTCGCCTCGACGACGAGAACTGACCGGAGCACACCCCGGATGTAAGGAGGGGTCCCCTGCTATGCACGAGGCGTTAGCAGGGGACCCCTCCTTACATACGCGTCAGGCGCCGCGCAGGGTGGCGTGGTAACGCTCGGCGGCACGGGCCACCGCGGCGTCCCTTGCGGCCACCGCCTCCTCGACGGTCAGCGTCCGGTCCGGTGCGCGGAAGGTCAGCTTGTAGGCCAACGACTTGCGGCCCGCGCCCACCTGCTCGGAGGCGTACACGTCGAACAGCCGCACCGATTCCAGCAGGGTGCCGGCGCCCTCGGTGAGAGCCTGCCGCACCGCCTCCGCCGGGACCGACTCGTCCACCACCAACGCCACGTCGATCAGCGCCGGCGGGAAGCCGGACACCGTCGGCGCGAGCGCCACCGGCGCCTCCGGCAGCGCGTCCAGGTCCAGCTCCATGGCGCTGGTCCGGCGGGGCAACTCCAGCGTGGCGAGCACCGTCGGGTGCAGTTCACCGGCGTGGCCGACCACCGTGCCGTCCACCAGCAACGCGGCGCACCGGCCGGGATGCCAGGGGGCGTACTCGGCGGCCCGCACCTCGATGCTGTCCTGCGGCACCCCGGCGGCGGCCAGCACCGCCCGACCCGCCTCCACGGCGTCCGCCCAGCCGGCCGCCCGGCCCGCACCCCACCAGCCGGCCGGCTCGACGTCACCGGTCAACACGACCGCGACGTGCCGGGGCTGGTCCGGGACGACCGCGTCGGCGGCGGCGAACTCCTCGTCGGCGGGCCGCCGGTCGACGCCCATGACCGGCGGTCGGCCGGCACCCGGACGCGCGCGGAAGACCGCGCCGGTCTCGTAGAGCGCCAGGTCACGCAGACCACGACCGAGGTTGCGGCGGACGATGCCGAGCAGCGGGCCGAGCAGCGTGGTCCGCAGCAGCGGCTCCTCCTCGGAGAGCGGGTTGGCCAACCGGACCGCCTGGCGACGCGGGTCGTCGGCGGGCAGCCCGAGCTGGTCGGCCAGCTCGGTCGCCACGAACGGGTGCGCCAGCACCTCGACGAAGCCGCGTTCGGCAAGCGAGCGGCACACCGCGCGGTGACGGCGCTGCCGCGCGGTCAACCCCCGCCCGGGCGGCGCGGTCGGCAACACCGACGGCACCTTGTCGTACCCGTCGAGGCGGGCCACCTCCTCGACCAGGTCGGCCGGATCGGTCAGGTCGGGCCGCCAGGTGGGCGGGGTGACGCTGAGCGCCTCGACACCGCCGACGGCACCCACCTCGCCCGCGTCCTCGGCGAGCCGGTCGGCACCCCGGGCGACGGTGCACCCGACCTGCTCCAGCAGGGCCACCACCCGGGCCGGCGGGTACTCCACGCCGACCCGCCGGGTGGGCAGGTCGACCGGCAGCACCACCGGCGTACGCGGTGCGACGTGGTCGATGTCGAGCACCTCGTCGGCGACGGTGCCGCCCGCGTACTCGGTGAGCAGCCGCACCGCCCGGTCCAGCGCGACCAGCGGCAGGGCCGGGTCGACGCCCCGCTCCCACCGCTTGGCGGCCTCGCTGAACAGCTTGTGCCGGCGGGCGGTGCGCCCGACCATCACCGGGTCCCAGTGCGCGGCCTCGAACAGCACGTTGACGGTGCCGGGCACCACCTCGCTGGTCTCGCCGCCCATCACGGCGGCGAGCGAGATCGGCACGCCCTCGCCGGCGAGCGGGTTCGGCGCCCCGGTGTCGCAGATGACCATGTCCTCCGGCGCGAGCACCCGGGTCACCCCGTCGAGCGTGGTCAGCTTCTCGCCCGCCTCGGCCCGTCGAACCACCAGCGCACCGGTGATCCGGTCCGCGTCGAAGGCGTGCATCGGCTGGCCGGTTTCCAGCATCACGTAGTTGGTGATGTCGACCGGCAGGGAGATGGTGCGGATGCCGGCGAGGGTGAGCCGCCGCTGCATCCACTCGGGGCTCGGAGCGGTCGGGTCCACGCCGCGCACCAGCCGGGCCGCGAACCGGTCGCAGCCGACCGTGTCCCGGACCTCGACCGGGTACGCCGGGTCGGCGGTGCCGGCCGGCGCGGGCACCAGACCAGGATCCCGGAAGTTCACCCCGAGGGCGAGCGCCAACTCCCGGGCCAGCCCCCGCAGCGACATCTGGTAGCCCCGGTCCGGGGTGATCTCCACCTCGACCACGACGTCGTCGAGGCCGACCACCGGGCGGGCGTCGTCGCCGGGCTTGCCGGCGGTGCCCTCGGGCAGCACCACGATGCCGTCGTGGTCGTCGCCGAGGCCCAGCTCACGCTCCGAGCAGATCATGCCGTTGGAGTTGCGCCCGTACGTCTTGCGGGCGCCGATCGCGAAGCCACCCGGCAGGACGCCGCCGGGCAGGATCACCACCACCCGGTCGCCGGGGGCGAAGTTGCGCGCCCCGCAGACGATCTCCTGCGGCTCGCCGGTGCCGTTGGCGGCCCCGACGTCGACCCGGCAGAACCGGATCGGCTTCTTGAAGCCGGTCAGCTCCTCGATCTCGAGGACCTCACCGACCACCAGCGACCCCTGGACCGTGTCGGCCAGGTCCACGATCGACTCGACCTCGATACCGAGGTCGACCAGGGCCCGCTCCAGGTCGGCGGCGGGCAGGTCGGCCGGGAGATCGACGTACTCCCGCAGCCAACTGACAGAAACTCGCATGACTTGTGACCACCGTCTCCGTGACTCGTACCCGTCGCCCTACACACCGGCCCCGAACGCGCGGGTGAACCGCACGTCGCCTTCGGCCATGTCCCGCATGTCGCTGACCCCGTGCCGGAACATCACCGTGCGGTCGATGCCCATGCCGAAGGCGAACCCCGAGTAGACCTCCGGGTCGATGCCGCAGGCGCGCAACACCCGGGGGTTGACCATGCCGCAGCCGCCCCACTCCACCCACCGGGGGCCGTCGCGGTGCTCCGGGAACCAGACGTCGAACTCGGCCGACGGCTCGGTGAACGGGAAGTAGTGCGGCCGGAAGCGGGTCCGCGCCCCTGCGCCGAACATCGCCTGGGCGAAGTGGTCCAGGGTGCCGCGCAGGTGGGCCATGGTGATGCCCTTGTCCACCACCAGGCCCTCGACCTGGTGGAAGACGGGCGCGTGGGTGGCGTCCAACTCGTCGGTGCGATAGACCCGGCCGGGCACGACCACATAGATCGGCGGCTTGCGGGTCAGCATGGTCCGCGCCTGCACCGGTGAGGTGTGGGTCCGCAGGACCAGCCCGGACTCCGTGGCGGGTGCGATGTGGAAGGTGTCCATCAGACCGCGCGCCGGGTGGTCCGGCCCGATGTTCAACGCGTCGAAGTTGGTCCACTCCAACTCGACCTCGGGGCCCTCGGCCACCTCGTAGCCCATCCCGACGAACAGATCGCTGATCTGCTCGGTCACCAGGCTGACCGGGTGTCGGGAGCCGCGCGGCCGCCGGTCGTGGGGCAACGTCACGTCGACGCGCTCCTCCACCAGCACCCGCTCGGCCTGTTCGCGCTCCAGCACCTCGGCGCGGGCGGCGTGGGCCTGCTCGATGGCGCGGCGGGCCTCGTTGACCCGTTTGCCGGCGTCGGACTTGGCGGCCGGCGGCAGCGCGCCGATCTCCCGGCGGGCCAGCGAGACCGGGGCGCGGTCACCGAGGTGCGCCGGGCGCACCACGGCCAGCGCGTCGGGGTCACCGGCGGCGGCGAACGCCTTCTCGGCCTCGGACACGGCCTCGGCCAGGGCGGCCGGGTCGAGCAGGGCGACCTGCTTCGGGTCGTACGGATCGTTGCGGTAGCTCATGGCGTACGGGCACTCCCTCACGGCGGTGCCGGCCCTCACGGGCGGCGAAGCGAGTCTACGGACGCGCGGCTACGCCGCAGCCCGCCGGTGGGAGTCGCGTGGGGAGCAGGTCAGGCCCGCCGCCCGCCGACACCGGCGGGCTGGCTAAAGGAACGCCCGGTCGCGTTCACCATGGGGGCCGCTCTCCTCGTGCTGAGTCTTGTCGCACGGCATGTCTCGTGCGGTGCCTACTCGTGCGGTGCGCCTGACCGGAGGTCAGCGCTGTGCTCTCGCCGAAGCGTACAGGCAGACGGCCGCCGCCGCAGCCAGGTTGAGGCTCTCCGCCCGCCCGTGCAGCGGCACCCGGACCCGGGCGTCGGCGGCCCCGGCCAGCTCGGCGGGGAGGCCGTGCGCCTCGGAGCCGAACAGCCAGGCCGTGGGCGCGGCGAGCCGACCGGCGTCGGCCAGGTCGTCGAGGTCGTCGGCGCCGTGCCCGGTGGCGGCGAGCACGGTCAGCCCGGCGGACCGCACCGCGTCGACCACCTCGGCGGGGTCGCGTTCGCGGACCACGTCGACGTGGAACAGGCTGCCGGCCGAGGACCGGACACACTTGCCGTTGTACGGGTCGACCGCCTCCCCGGCGAAGACCACCACGGCGGCCCCGGCCGCGTCGGCGGTCCGCAGCACGGTGCCGGCGTTGCCCGGGTCACGGATACCGGCGAGGACCGCGACCAGGCGCGGCCGTCCGGCCAGAGCGGTTTCCAGGGGTACGTCGACGTGCTCACAGACGGCGACCAGGCCCTGCGGCGCGACGGTCTCGGCGAGCGCGGCGAGCGCCTCCTCGGTCACCTCGGAGACGGGTACGTCGTCGCGGGCCGCGGCTGCCGCGAGGTCGGCGTACCGGTCGAGAGCGGTCGGCGTACCGAACAGCTCGCGCACCGTACGCGGGCGGGCCAGTGCCTCGCGGACCGCCTGCGGCCCCTCGGCCAGGAACCGGCCGGTGGCCTCGCGGTCCCGGCGGCGCTGGAGTCGGCGGGCGGCGACCACCCTGGGGGTACGCGGTGTGAAGGTCATCTCGTCCTCACCACACACGCGCGAGGCGCCCCCGGTCGTGGGGACGCCTCACTGCGTTGTGCGGGGATCAGGCGGCCTGAGCCGGCGCGCCGCCGGTGCCCTCGGCCTTGACCGCGGCCCGGGCCAGCTCGACGATCGCCGCGAACGACGAAGCGTCGTGGACCGCCATGTCGGCCAGGATCTTGCGGTCGACCTCGATGCCGGCCAGGCGGAGGCCCTGGATCAGGCGGTTGTAGGTCATCCCGTTGGCACGGGCACCCGCGTTGATCCGCTGGATCCACAGCTGCCGGAAGTCGCCCTTGCGGTCGCGACGGTCCCGGTAGGCGTACTGCATCGAGTGCAGCACCTGCTCCTTGGCCTTGCGGTACAGCCGGGAGCGCTGACCGCGGTAACCGCTCGCGGTCTCCAGCAGGGTACGACGCTTCTTCTGGGCATTCACAGCCCGCTTGACGCGTGCCATCTCAACTCCTTCTTGGACTCAGGTTGGCGCGCGTCAGCGGCCGAGCAGCTTCTTGAGGCGCTTGACGTCGGACTTGGCGACCTCGACCAGGCCCGTCAGCCGCCGGGTACGGGTGGAGGGCTTCTTCTCCAGGTTGTGACGCAGACCGGCCTGCTGCTTCATGATCTTGCCCTTGGCGGTCACGCGAACCCGCTTGCCCGTCCCCGTGTGGCTCTTCATCTTCGGCATGTGGAACGTCTTCTCCCCTGTTACTCGCCGCTGTTGTCGGCGACGGTGCCGGTGTCACCGGCTGCTGCGGTCTCGCCGGCCTCCGGCGCGGCGGACTCATCCGCTGCCCGGTCCCGGGGCGCCCCGCCCCGGGAGGCGACCGCGGCGACCGCGGCGGCCTTGGTGGCGCGGTGCGGCGCGAGCACCATGATCATGTTTCGACCGTCCTGCTTGGGAGCGGCCTCGACGTACCCCAGCTCCGAGATCTCGCTCTCGAGCCGGCGCAGGAGCCGGTAACCCAGCTCCGGGCGGCTCTGCTCGCGACCGCGGAACATGATCGTCACCTTGACCTTGTCGCCGGCCTTGAGGAACCGCACCACGTGACCCTTCTTGGTCTCGTAGTCGTGCGGATCGATCTTCGGCCGGAGCTTCATCTCCTTGATGACGGTCTGCTGCTGGTTACGCCGCGCTTCGCGCGCCTTGAGTGCGCTCTCGTACTTGAACTTGCCGAAGTCCATGAGCTTGCACACCGGCGGGCGCGCCATGGGCGCAACCTCGACCAGGTCCAGATCGACGTCCGCGGCCAGCTGAAGGGCGCGCTCCAGCGGGACGATGCCCACCTGCTCGCCCTCGGGGCCGACCAGTCGGACCTCACGTGCCCGGATCTGCTCGTTCACGCGTGGTTCGACGCTGATGGGGCCTCCTCGAGTCGGTTCTTCATGCGTGTCCGACCCTGCGGCTCCCGGTTGGGAGCCGACCCGGAAAGCAGAAGGCCCCGGCACATGCCAGGGCCCGCTCGACCGGTCGGCACGATCACAGGATCGCGCATCCCGGCCCGGGACATGCCCGGAACCGGAGACCGGACCCGGCCGCCGTAGTCGGCGACTCGGGTGGGAGCAGGCGCCCCACTTTCATGGCCGCCCGCGCAACGCGGACAGCCTGGTCGACTCGACCACACTACACCCCGGGTAACCGGGCCCCCAAACCGACCCGCCCCTGTGCCGGCTCGACCGTGCGCTGGCTCTTCCCGCGCCGGGACTGGTGCACTCCCCCGCCGGCGCCACGGTCAGGAACCCGAGTTCGCGCCCTGTCGAGCTGAACCGTCGACGCCATCGCCAAGAACCGAGGACGCAGCGACCCGTTGACGCCCTCAGCTCCAAAGGGCACGACGAACAGTCACTCGGACCCCGCCCTATCGACCTGAACCGTCGACGCCATCACCCATGAACTGAAGACGAGGCGATCCGTCGACGCCCTCAGCTCGACAGCGACCGGCGGCGTTGCGGTCCGGTCGACGTTGGGCTGGGGCTGGCCGGGGACCGGTCGGGACGGAGGTGGGGGCGGGTCAGCGGGTGGCGCGGTCGGCGACGGCGGTCAGGTGCGCCTGGTGCAGGCGACGCAGGGCACGGACTCCGTCGACGGCGAGTTGCTTGTCGGCGGCCTGAAGGGCGACCACGGGCAGCAGGTCGTCGTCGTAGAGCTCCAGGGCGGCCCACGGTGCGCCGCGGTCGAAGCGTACGCCGCGGACGACCTCCCAGGGCAGCTCGTACGAGCCGATGATGTTGCGGACCCGGATGCGGTGGGCGTCCGCCTCGACCCGGGGGCGGGTGAACAGCAGTGTGCCGAGGGCGAAGAGGACGCCGAGCCCGATCATGGCGAACTGGTCGCCGCGCTGGAAGCTGCCGTAGCCGTTGCCGGTCGGGCCGGTCAGCGTGGTGGCGATCAGCGCGAAGACGACGACGAGTACGGCTGCCGAGATCCAGCAGACCAGCCGGATGCGGCGCGGTCGCAGGCGGATCCGCTCGGTGCCGTCCGCCGGCTCGTGTTCGCTCGTGCCGGCACTGACCTGCGTCGCGTCCCGCCGCTCACTCATGTCCCCAGTTTGCCATCCGGCCCCGGCACGTCGTCCGGCGCCACACGGACCACACCGTCGTCCCCACCGGGCCCGACCTCGGCGACCGGGTAGGCACGTGGAGCCGGGGGCGGAGGTGGGGTGCCGGTGGCGGGGGCGGTGGCGGCGCGGGGGCCTCGGCCGGCGACCAGGACGGCGAGCAGCGTGAGCACGGCACCGGCCAGGACCGGTAGCCGGGCGCCGGGGCCCTGCGGCAGCAGCACGTCCAGGAGCAGGGCGCCGACGAGTTGGCCGCCGACCAGGGCCAGGCCGGTGCGCAGGACGCCGGCCGCGCGGACACCGATCACCAGGGCGGCGACGATGCCGACGCCGAGCAGGCCGCCGGTGTAGAGGTGCCAACCGCTCGGCCAGCTGACGGACGGGCCGGTGAAGGCGCCGGCCAGTGCGGCGACGAGCAGCACCGCCGGCGTACTCACGACGAAGTTGACCGCGACCCCGGCGGCGGCCGAACCGGCGGCGGAGATCCGGCCGTTGAGCGCGGCCTGCAACGCGACGGCGACACCGCCGAGCACGGCGAGCAGGAGCACGCCGACGGCCAGGTCACCGATGGGTCGACCGGTCTGGGCCAGCGCCACCGCGGCCACCCCGAGCAGCGCCCCGGCGACCCGGGACGGGGTGAGCGGCAGCCGGCCCACCGGGGCCAGGCCGGTCCGGTCCGAGGCCAGCCCACCGAGGCTGCTGCCGGCGACCTGGGCGATGGTGAAGACCGCGACGCCGAGCACCGGAACGGCGTAGGCGGCGAGCACCACGATGGCCGCGCCGCCCAGCCCGCCGAGGTACGACCACCAGGGCATCCGGGCCCGCCGCAGCGCGACGAGCCCGGTCCGCATGGACGGCAGCACCAGCAGCCCGACCAGCACCAGCAGGCAGCCGCCGAGGTTGTTGACGACCGCGCCCAGGGTGGCGTTGCCGGTCCGCTGCCCCAACTCGGCGTTGACCGCGCCCTGCGCCGCCGACGCGACGCCGCCGAGGGTGACCAGGGCGAGCGCCAGCGCCGCCGGGCGCGGTCTCACAGCCGGCAGGCGTGGATGTTGGTGACCAGGATCGCCCGGGCGCCGAGGTCGTAGAGCTCGTCCATGATCTGGTGTACGTCGTCGCGGAGCACCATGGCCTGCACCGCCACCCAGCCCTCCCGGTGCAGCGGGGAGACGGTCGGCGACTCGATGCCGGGGGTCAGCGAGCTGGCCCGGTCCAGCAGACCGGCTGGTACGTCGTAGGCGAGCATCACGTAGCGGCGGGCCACCAGCACCCCGTGCAGCCGGCGCAGCAACTGCTCGGCCTGCGGGTGGGAGGTGGCGCCGGCGCGACGGACCAGGACCGCCGACGAGCGCAGCAGCGGCTCGCCGAAGACCACCAGCCCTGCCTGGCGCAGGGTGGCGCCGGTCTCGACCACGTCGGCGACCACGTCGGCGACGCCGAGCCGGATGGCGTTCTCCACCGCCCCGTCGAGCCGGGTCACCTCGGCCTTCACGCCCAGCTCGGCCAGGTGCCGCTCGACCAGGCCCGGGTACGCGGTGGCGATCCGGTGGCCGCCGAGTTCCCGGACGTCGTCGACGTCGTCGGGGCGGGCGGCGAAGCGGAAGGTGGCCCGCCCGAAGTTGAGGTCGACGATCTCCTCGGCCGGCGCGCCGGAGTCGATCAGCAGGTCCCGGCCGGTGATGCCGACGTCCAGGTCACCGGAGCCGACGTAGGTGGCGATGTCCTTCGGCCGCAGGTAGAAGAACTCGATGTCGTTGGGTTCGTCCCGGCAGACGAGGTCCTTGGGGTCGGTGCGCTGGCGGTAGCCCGCCTCGCGCAGCATCTTGGCGGCCGACTCGGCCAGGGCGCCCTTGTTGGGTACGGCGACACGCAGCATGACGGAGTGCTCCTTCGATCGGGTTGAGGTCGACGGCGGGGCACTCACAGATGTCGGTAGACGTCCTTCAGGTCGAGACCGCTGGCCAGCATCAGCACCTGGACCTGGTAGAGCAGCTGGGAGATCTCCTCGGCGGTGCGCTCGGGCCCCTCGTGCTCGGCGGCCATCCACGACTCGGCCGCCTCCTCGACGACCTTCTTGCCGATGAAGTGCACACCCTTCTCCAGGGCGGCGACCGTGCCGGAGCCCGGGGTGCCGGCGGCGGCCTTGGCCTGCAGCTCGGCGAACAACTCCTCGAACGTCTTCACGGAATCGGATTCTCTCAGTCGCCCTCGGTCGCCGTGACCACGGGTCCGGTGCCGACCGCTGGGCGGGACCCGAATTCCCTACCGACATGGTGGGACACCCCTTCGACGTCCGCCGATGCGGGTCGTACGCTGTGCGCCATGGTCAGCACTCCTCGCATCCTCGCGCTCGCGGCCGCCGGCTCGGTACTGCTCGCGGTCAGCGCCTGCGCGCCCGAATCCGCACCCGCCCCCCAGCCCACCGCGTCCGCCGCGTGCGACAAGGAGAGCCTGGTCACCCGCACGCCGGGCAAGCTCACCATCGCCACGGACGAGCCCGCGTACCAGCCGTGGTTCGTCGACGACAAGCCCGACAACGGCGAGGGTTTCGAGTCCGCCGTGGCGTACGCGGTGGCCGAGAAGCTCGGGTTCGCCCGCGCGGACGTGGTCTGGACCCGGGTCAAGTTCGAGACCGCCGTCGCGCCCGGGCCGAAGGAGTTCGACTTCGACATCAACCAGTTCTCCATCACCGACGAGCGCAAGCGGGCGGTGGACTTCTCGGCGCCGTACTACCTGGTGCGGCAGTCGGTCATCGCGCTGAAGTCGTCCCCGATCGCGGGCAAGAAGTCCCTGGCCGACCTGCGGAACGCCAAGCTCGGCGCCCAGGTCGGCACGACCAGCTACCAGGCGATCACCGACCTGGTGAAGCCGACCGTCGAACCGCAGGTCTACAACAGCAACGACGACGCCAAGAAGGCCCTGCAGAACGGGCAGATCGACGGGCTGGTGGTGGACCTGCCCACCGCGTTCTACATCACCTCGGCCGAGATCGACGACGCGGTGATCGTCGGGCAGTTCCCCCAGGTGGGCTCGCCGGAGGCGTTCGGGCTGCTGCTGGACAAGGACTCCCCGCTGACCGGCTGCGTCAGCGGAGCGATCGGTCAGCTCTCCGGTGACGGCGTGCTGAAGCAGTTGGAGCAGCAGTGGCTCGCCCAGGTGGCGGGGGCACCCGAACTCACGTGAGCACCCTCACCCACGACCCGTCGCCCGCGCAGCGGGCCCGGGACGCGTACCGCCGTCGGCAGACCGTGCTGAGCGTGCTGGTCGCCGCCGCCTCCACGGCGGCGATCGGCACGCTGCTGGCGGTCGCGGTGACCGGGGCACCGGGCTGGGACCGGGTACGCGAGTCGTTCCTCGATCCGGAGATCGCCCGGGACGCGCTGCCCCGGGTGCTCACCGGGCTCTGGCTCAACGTCCGCCTGCTGGTCTGCTGCGCGATCGGCGCACTGCTGCTCGGGCTGCTGATCGCCGTCCTGCGGACGTTGCGCGGGCCGGTGTTCTTCCCGATCCGGGCGCTCGCGGCGGGCTACACGTACACGTTCCGCGGCCTGCCGCTGATCATCGTGCTGTACGTGCTCACCCTCGGCGTGCCGGGACTGCGGTTGCAGGGCATGCCGCCGGTGCTGGTGCTGGGCGGGTTGGCGCTGGTGCTCACCTACGGCGGGTACCTGGCCGAGGTGTTCCGCGCCGGCATCGAGTCGGTGCACTCCAGCCAGCTCGCGGCGGCCCGCTCGCTGGGGCTCACCTATCGGCAGACGATGCGGCACGTGGTGCTGCCGCAGGCGGTCCGGCGGGTGGCGCCGCCGCTGCTCAACGACGTGGTGGCGTTGCAGAAGGACGTCGGGCTGGTGTCCCTGGCCGGGCCGATCGACGCGGTACGGGCCGCGCAGATCGCCACCGCCCAGACGTTCAACTACACGCCGTACATCGTGGCCGGGGTGCTCTTCGTCCTGCTCGCCATCCCGCTGATCGCGGTCACCGACCAGGTGACGTTGCGGGCGGCCCGACGCCAGTCCGGAGGCTGACCGTGGACGTGTTGCGGTGTCGGGGGCTGCGCAAGGAGTTCGGTGGGCGGGTGGTGCTGGACTCGCTGGACCTGACCGTGGCCGAGCACCGGGTGGTGGCGTTGATCGGGGCCTCCGGCTCCGGCAAGTCGACGCTGCTGCGCTGCGTCAACCTGCTGGAGGAACTGCACGACGGGACGATCGAGCTGGACGGCGAGGAGATCACCGCCCCGGGCGTGGACCCGGACCGGGTACGCCGCCGCATCGGCATGGTCTTCCAGTCGTACAACCTCTTCCCGCATCTGAGCGTGCTGGACAACGTGACGCTGGCCCCGCGCCGGGTGCACGGGCGGTCCCGGGCCGACGCCGAGGCGCACGCCCGGGAGCTGCTGGAACGGGTGGGGCTCGGGGACCGGGCCGACGCGTACCCGGATCGGCTCTCCGGCGGCCAGCAGCAGCGGGTGGCGATCGTGCGGGCGCTGGCCAACTCGCCCCGGCTGCTGCTGCTCGACGAGGTCACCTCGGCGCTCGACCCGGAGCTGGTCGGCGAGGTGCTCACGATGATCCGCGACCTCAAGACCGACGGCATGACCATGGTGCTGGCCACGCACGAGATGAGCTTCGCCCGGGACGTGGCCGACCAGGTCTGCTTCCTCGACGGCGGCCGGGTGGTCGAGTCCGGCCCGCCGGCCCAGGTGTTCGGGGCGCCGACGCAGCCGCGTACCCGGCAGTTCCTGGCCCGGATCATCGAGGCGGGTCGGCTGCCGGGCTGAGCGGCGTCGCGTATCGGGCATCGTGACGACGGTCACCTGCGCCGACCGGCAGGTTTGTACCCTTGATTGGGTACAAACCGACCATGACGACGTCTGTAGAGGTAGCCGTGACCCGTTCCGCTTCCGACCCCGTCGACGTCGCCCACCTGCGGAAGGTCCTCGACGGGCCGTGGGCCGAGGTCCGCGACGCACACCGGAACAAGCTCGACGACCGCTTCCTCCCGGTCTATGGGGAGAGCAGCGAGCAGGCCCGGGATCGGATCAGCCGGCTGCTCCCCGAGCTACCCGCCGAGATGGGTATGGCGACGGCCTTCCCCACCGAGTACGGCGGCCGTGGCGACATCGGCGCCTCGATCGTGGCCAGCGAGATGCTGGCGCAGGTCGACCTCTCGCTGATGGTCAAGGCGGGCGTGCAGTGGGGACTGTTCGGCGGGGCGGTGCTGGCGCTCGGCACCCGCCGGCACCACGACGCCCACCTCCGGGACATCGTCGCGGGCGACCTCCTCGGCTGCTTCGCGATGACCGAGACCGGTCACGGCTCGGACGTCCAGCAGCTGCGCACCACCTGCACGTACGACCCGGAGACGCAGACCTTCGACCTGCACACGCCGCACCAGGCCGCCCGCAAGGACTACATCGGCAACGCCGCCCGGGACGGGCGGATGGCGGTGGTCTTCGCGCAGTTGATCACCGGCGGGCAGCGGCACGGCGTACACGCCTGGTTGGTGCCGATCCGCGACGCCGACGGCACCCCGATGCCCGGCGTGACCATCGGCGACGCCGGCCCCAAGGCCGGGCTGCTCGGCGTGGACAACGGACGGCTCAGCTTCGACCACGTGCGCGTGCCGCGCGACATGCTGCTGGACCGCTACGGCCAGGTCGCGGCGGACGGCACCTACGCCAGCCCGATCGCCGACGACGCCCGACGCTTCTTCACCATGCTCGGCACCCTGGTCCGGGGCCGGGTCAGCGTGGGTGGCGCGGCGGCGGCGGCGACCAAGTCGGCGCTGACCATCGCGGTCCGCTACGGCGACCTCCGCCGTCAGTTCGGCACGCCCGACGCCGACCGCGAGGTGCTGCTCAACGACTACCTGGCCCACCAGCGCAAGCTGCTGCCCGCGCTGGCCACCACGTACGCGCTGCACTTCGCCCAGGCCGAACTGGTGGCCGCCGTCCACGAGGTGCAGGGCAGCGACGAGCCGGTCGACGAGCACCGGCAGCGGGAGCTGGAGTCGCGGGCCGCCGGCCTCAAGGCCGCCCAGACCTGGCACGCCACCCGGACCATCCAGATGTGCCGCGAGGCGTGCGGCGGCGCCGGCTACCTGGCCGAGAACCGCCTGCCCGGCCTCAAGGCCGACACCGACGTCTTCACCACGTTCGAGGGCGACAACACGGTCCTGCTGCAACTGGTGGCCAAGGGACTGCTCACCGGTTACAAGGACGAGTTCGGTTCGCTGGACGGCTGGGGGCGGGCGTCCTTCGTCGCCGAGCAGGTCCGCGAGATGGTGCTGGAGCGTACCGCCGCGCGGGCACTCATCGAGCGGCTCGTCAGCGCCGTGCCCGGCCGGGACGAGGAGGTCGCCGTCACCGACCGGGGTTGGCAGCTCTCCGTCTTCGAGGACCGCGAGAAGCACCTCCTCGACGGTGCCGTCCGGCGGCTGCGCAACGGCGCGAGCAGCAAGCGGGACCGGCCCTTCGACATCTTCAACGACGTGCAGGACCACGTCCTCACCGTCGCCTCCGCACACATCGACCGGGTCACGCTGGAGGCGTTCGTCGCCGGCATCGAACGCACCACCGACCCGGCCGTCGCGGCCCTGCTCTCCCGCGTCTGCGACCTGTACGCCCTCAGCGTCATCGAGGCCCACAAGGGATGGTTCCTGGAGCACGGCCGGCTCACCCCGGCCCGCGCCAAGGCGATCACCGCAGTGGTGAACAGCCTGCTCAAGGAGCTGCGCCCGCAGATGCGCACGCTGGTGGACGGCTTCGCCATCCCGGAGGCGTGGCTGCACTGCGCCATCCTGCGGGAGGAGGGCGACCGGCAGGAGGCGATGGCCGCTCACGACCGGTTCCCGACTGATCGGTAACGGATCGCGGACAGGGTGATCACCAGCGGTACCCCATCCTGGGGCGACACGCCTCACCGACGGGAGACCTCCTGGTGATCTGGATCATCGAGAGCAAGAGCAAGCTGAGCCGCGTGTTCGCGGCCGACCTCACGCGCCTGCAGGCCAACGAGGCGGTCGCGGCGCACGTCGCCCGGTCCGTGCTGAACAGCAAGATCGCCGAGATGCAGACCCCGCTCGCACCCCCGCTCGCACCCGGCGAGCCGGTACTCGTCCTCGCCCACTCCGGCTACGCGCTCGACGACCGGCACCACGAGGAGCGGCCCTGGGTCGGCGGGCGCTGGCTGGACGAGTTCGTGCAGGACGTCACGGCGAAGTTCACCCCGGCCGGCATCAGCGGCCGGACGCTCTGGTTCCTCGTCTGCCACACCGGGCACGACGTCACCACGCTGGGCACGCTGCTGGCCGCCGCCGGGGTGAACGACGTGACGATCTACATGCCGACGGACTTCATGTACATCAGCAAGAACGGCATCCCGCACGTCCTCAAGAGCGATGCCGACCTCGAATCCGTCAACAAGGACGTCGCGAAGTGGGACGGCGACTACATGAGCATCACGGGCTCGCAGCCCACCGGCGCCTACTGGGCCGGCTGCACGGTCCGCAACCAGGTGGTCACCACGCTGGGCGCGAAGACCGTCGAGGAGGCCGTCAAGGAGCAGTTCGACCCGGACGAGGACGAGGCCTGAGCCGCCGTCGCCGGGGACCCGGACGCGGTCCCCGGCGACAGGCGGATCGCCGGTCGGCGGGTCAGGCGCCGAAGCCGACGCGCTGGTTGCCGGCGGTGGCGACCTGCCGGACGGCCAGCGCCGCGTCGAGTGCGGCGACGGTGGCGGCCCAGCCCTTGTCCTCGGCGGAGCCGGGCAGCCCGGCCCGGTCGCGGGCCTGCTCGATGGTGTCGACGGTGAGCACGCCGTGTGCCACCGGCTTGCCCTCGTCCAGCGCGATGCGGGTCAGCCCGTCGGTGACCGAGCGGCAGACGTAGTCGAAGTGCGCGGTCGCGCCACGGATCACGACGCCGAGCGCGACCACCACGTCGCAGCGGCGGGCCAACGCCTGCGCGACCACCGGCAGCTCCACCGAGCCGGCCACCCGGGCCGTCACGGCCCGCGCCCCGCACGCCTGCGCGGCGGCGACCGCCCGCTCCAGCATGTGGTCGGTCAGCTCACCGTGCCACCGTGCGGCGACCACTCCCACGGTCATCCCGGACGCGTCGACCGGGGTCGTCCCCGGCTCGCCGAAACCCGCCATCTCGCCTACGCTCCGATCTCTTTGCCGGCGACCGGACGGCCCATCGGGGCCTCCGACACCTCGTCCAGGTCGAGCAGGTGCCCCATCCGGTCCCGCTTGGTGCGCAGGTAGCGCACGTTCTCCGGGTGCGGGCGCACCGGAAGGCCCTCACGGCCGGTCACGGTGAGCCCGTAGCCTTCCAGCCCGGCCCGCTTGGCCGGGTTGTTGGTCAGCAGCCGCATCGTGCGGACCCCGAGGTCGTAGAGGATCTGCGCGCCGGTGCCGTAGTCCCGGGCGTCGGCCGGCAGGCCCAGGTCCAGGTTCGCGTCGACGGTGTCCCGGCCCTGGTCCTGCAACTGGTACGCCTGGAGCTTGTGCAACAGGCCGATGCCGCGTCCCTCGTGGCCTCGGACGTAGAGGACCACGCCCCGCCCCTCCCGGGCCACCCGCTCCAGCGCGGCGTTGAGCTGCGGCCCACAGTCGCAGCGCACCGAGGCGAAGACGTCGCCGGTCAGGCACTCGGAGTGCACCCGCACCAGCACGTCGCGCCCGTCACCGATGTCGCCGATCACCAGCGCCACGTGCTCGGCCGTGTCGTACTCGCTGCGGTAGCCCAACGCCCGGAACACCCCGTGCTCGGTGGGCATCCGCGCGTCGGCGACCAGCTCCACCTGCTTCTCGGTGCGCCGTCGGTAGGCGATCAGGTCGGCGATGGTGATCAGGGTCAGCGAGTGTTCGGCCCGGAACTTCTCCAGGTCCGGCAACCGCATCATGGTGCCGTCGTCGTTGACCAGCTCGCAGAGCACGCCGGCCGGACGCAGCCCGGCCAACCGGGTCAGGTCCACGGCCGCCTCGGTGTGCCCCGGCCGACGCAGCACCCCGCCGGTGCGGGCCCGCAGCGGCACCACGTGACCGGGTCGGGCCAGGTCGGCCGGGCCGGTGGCCGGGTCGGCGAGCAGCCGGATGGTGTGCGCCCGGTCGGCGGCGGAGATACCGGTGCTCACGCCCTCGCGGGCGTCCACGGTCACCGTGTACGCGGTCTGCCGCCGGTCCTGGTTCGTGTGGTGCATGGGCGGCAGGTCGAGCCGGTCGCACTCGTCCTCGGTGAGCGGTACGCAGATGAAGCCGGAGGTGTGCCGCACGGTGAACGCGAGCAGTTCCGGGGTGGCCAACTCGGCGGCGAAGATCAGGTCGCCCTCGTTCTCCCGGTCCGCGTCGTCGGTGACGATGACCGGTCGACCGGCGGCGATCTCCGCCAGCGCGTCCTCGATGCGATCGAAGGTCATGCCGGCACTCCGCTTCGCTCCGTGCCGCCATGAGGCAGCGCCTTACTGCACCGATGATTCGCTCGCTGACGCTCGCTCATGCCGGCACTCCGCTTCCGGTGGAGCGCGCGGTGAGCAGGCGCTCGACGTACTTGGCCAGGACGTCGGTCTCCAGGTTGACCGGGTCGCCGACGGTCCGGCCGCCGAGCGTGGTCAGCGAGAGCGTGGTGGGGATCAGGCCCACGGAGAACCAGTCGTCACCGACCTCGGCGACCGTCAACGACACCCCGTCCACGGTGATCGACCCCTTCTCCACCACGTACCTGGAGAGTGCGGCGGGCAGCCGGAACCGGACCGTCTCCCAGCGCGGCGCCGGTTCCCGGGAGATCACCTCGCCCACCCCGTCGACGTGCCCCTGCACCAGGTGACCGCCGAGGCGGCTGTTCAGTGCGGCGGCGCGTTCCAGGTTGACCGGGTCGCCGGCGCGCAGCGCGCCCAGCGCCGTACGCCGGAGCGTCTCGCCCATCACGTCGGCGGTGAACACTCCGCCGTCGACCTCCACCACGGTCAGGCAGACGCCGTTGACCGCGATCGAGTCGCCGTGTCGGGCGTCGGAGGTGACCAGTGGGCCGCGTACGGCGACCGTGGCCGAATCCTGTGCCGTCGGGGTGATCCCGACGACCTCGCCCAGTTCCTCGACGATGCCGGTGAACATGCCTAGCCCTCCCTCTTTCGGGGCAGCGCGGTGATCCGCAGGTCGGGACCGATCTGCGTAACGTCGGTGAGTTCCAGGTCGATGGCCTCGGCGATGGTGCTCACACCCGCGTCGACCAGAGCGGCGGGTCCGGCGCCGAGCAGCCGGGGAGCGAGATAGCCGACGACGCGGTCGACCAGGCCGGCGGCGAGGAACGCCCCGGCCAGGCGCGGGCCGCCCTCCAGCAGCACGGCACGTACCCCGCGCCCGTGCAGCGCGGCCATCAGCGCGAAGAGGTCCACGCCGCCGTCCGGGCCGGTGCCCACCTCGGCGGCGGTGGCGATCCAGGTCCGGGCCGCACCGTCGCGGACCGCGGCGTCGGCCGGGGTACGCCCCGCCGAGTCGACCACCACCCGCAGCGGCTGCTGGATGGCGAGGCTGCCGTCGCGCAGGTTGCGGACGGTGAGCCGGGGGTCGTCGGCGAGCACGGTGCCGACGCCGACGACCACTGCGTCGACGGTGGCGCGCAGCGCGTGCACGTCCATCCGGGCCGCCTCGGAGGTGATCCACATGCTGGTGCCGTCGGCCGCCGCCGAACGACCGTCGAGCGTCGCGGCGTACTTCCAGATGACGAAGGGTAGGCCCCGGCGCATGGCGGTCAGCCAGGCGATGTTGCCGCTCTCCGCCTCGGTGCCGCGTACCCCCAGGTCGACCCGGACCCCGGCGGCCCGCAAGGTCGCCGCGCCGCCGGTGGCGACCGGGTTGGGGTCCGGTACGGCGATCACCACGCGGGCGACCCCGGCCTGGACCAGGGCGGCGCTACAGGGGCCGGTGCGGCCGGTGTGGTCGCAGGGTTCCAGGGTGACGACTGCGGTGCCGCCCTTGGCGCGCCGCCCGGCCTGGGCCAGCGCGACGATCTCGGCGTGCGGTCCGCCCGCGTACGCGTGGAAGCCCTCGCCGACCACCTCGCCGTCGGCGTCGAGTAGGACGCAGCCGACCACGGGATTCGGACTGGTCGTGCCGAGTCCGCGCGCCGCGAGCTCGATCGCGCGACGCATCGCCTCGTCGACGGAGACGCTCGCCATCACCTGGCCCTGCCCTCTCGCTCTGCTCGCGCGGGCAGGAAGATCGACTCGCGAGCAGGCGGCGCAGATCCGGGTACGGCACAGCCGCCCCCGGCAGACGGTGGGCACGCCGAGAGTCCGGCGAACCACACGCCCGTGCCGTCCCGCGCGCTGTCTCCCATCCGGACTGTCTGGGTGCGGACCAGCCGCCCCCAACCGTCGGCCCCGGATTCTCACCAGGTCCACCGGGCGGACGAACCGCTCCCGGGTCGCGGGCTTACCACGGTCGGACCGTGGATCACCGCCGGTTCGGAATTACACCGAGTCCCGCCAGCGCGTGGTGGGTACTGAGGGAAGTCTTACACGCTTCGCAGGGTTCTGCGCCACCCCGGCGAGCTACTTCACATGTCGGTGACCGGGGTCGGCGACACCCCGACGGCGGTCCACCGCCACGTACGAGCCCGGTTGGCTCTTGGCCACGGTCTTCATCTCCGAGGCGATCGTCATCGCCTCCAGGGGGTCGGTGAGGCGTTTGTCCCGGTCCGAGACGGAGACCCCGATGGAGAGCGTGACCAGCGCGGCCCGCCGGACGTTGCCCCGCCGGTCCTTCAGCTCCACGTAGCCGCGTTCCCGGTCGGTCGGGTCGTAGAGCGCGTCGGCGGCCGTCTCGAAGTCCGCCGAGACCCGGGAGGTGAGCGGCAGGACCTGCTCCGGGGTGCAGACGAAGACGAAGTCGTCGCCGCCGACGTGCCCGAGGAAGGCCGGGGGCAACGCGACCGAGACCACCGCCCGGTGCAGGCTGCGGGCCAGCGCCGAGATGAAGCCGTCACCCCGGGAGAAGCCGTACCGGTCGTTGACGCTCTTGAACCGGTCGACGTCGATGTAGCCGACGGCGTAGTCCGAGCCGACCCGGATCCGGTCGGCGATCTCCCGCCGGATCCGGCTGTTGCCGGGCAGCCCGGTCAGCGGGGAGACCTCGCGGAACTCCTTGTTGCGCCGCAGCGTGGAGCTGACCCGGGCGACCAGCTCGGCGGTGTCGAAGGGCTTGACCAGGTAGTCGTCGGCACCGGCGCTGAGCCCGTGGACCTTGTCCACGGTCATCCCCTTGGCGGTCAGCATGATCACCGGCAGCGCGGCGGTCATCGGATCGGCGCGCAGCCGCCGGGTCAGTTCCAGGCCGTCCACCCGGGGCATCATCAGGTCCACCACGGCCAGGTCCGGCCGCTGCCGCTCGATCAGTTCGAGCGCCTCCTGACCGTCCCCGGCGAGCACCACCTCGAAGCCGTGCAGTCGCAGGTTCACCTCGACGAAACGGGCGATGTCCCGGTCGTCGTCGACGACCAGGATCACGTCCTTGTGTTCCCCGGCCGGCTCCACCTCAGGCTCCGGGCGCCGCGCGCTCCGCCAGCGCACGCAGTCGGCGTACGGCCTCGGCCGGGTCGTCCGCGCCGTAGACCGCAGTGCCGGCGACGAAGGCGTCGGCACCGGCTGCCGCGGCCTGCTCGATGGTGTCGGCGGCGATCCCCCCGTCCACCTCGATCCGCAGTTCGAGATGGCCGGCGTCCACGTGCCGCCGGGCGAGGCGGACCTTCTCCAGCAACTGCGGCATGAACCGCTGCCCGCCGAAGCCGGCCTTGATGGTCATCACCAGCAGCGTGTCGAAGCTCGGCAGCAGGTCCAGGTACGGCTCGATCGGGGTGTCCCGGTCGATCGCCAGGCCGGCCTTGGCGCCGGCCGCCCGCAGGTCCTTGGCCAGGGCCGCCGGGTCGTCACACGCCTCGGCGTGGAAGGTCACGTTGTACGCGCCGGCGTCGGCGTAGCCGGGTGCCCAGCGCTGCGGGTCCTCGATCATCAGGTGCACGTCGAAGGGCAGCCGGGTGGCGGCCCGCAGGCTCTGCACGACGGGCAGCCCGATGGTCAGGTTGGGCACGAAGTGGTTGTCCATCACGTCGACGTGCAGCCAGTCCGCGGCGTCCTCGACGGCACGGACCTCTTCGGCGAGACGGGCGAAATCGGCGGCGAGGATACTGGGCGCGACGATCGGCGGCGGTACGGTCACTGGGCCAGTGTACGAACGCGCCCGACGGTCGCGGCAGCACGCCACCAACGGGGACGCCCGGTGACTCGGGCGTGACCATTGGTGCAGAATGACCCCCTTCGGACCAGTGGAACCGGACGAAGCGGGGACTTGACTGGCCAATGGTCCGAATCGCGGCAACACTCCATCGGGGACGGTGACGGTAACGTGCAGGCCGGTGGGCACGGGAGCCGACAGCCGGGCGACGGTTCCCGGAAAGGGCGGACGATGCGACGGTGGCTCGCGACGCTGGCGCTGGCCGGCGCGGCGGCGATGGTGCTCAGTGGCTGCGTACGGCCGGGCGGGACGGACGGCGACATCACCAACGGTTGGCCCGCCCTGCGGGCGCCGACGATGTTCGTCCCGGCCACCGGTGCCTGCCTGCCCCGGATCACCCCGATCGTGCAGGCGGGCACATACGAGACGGTGGACTGCGCCCGCAACCACCTCGCCGAGGCGGTCCACGTGGGCACGTTCACCGGGTCGGACGCGCGGGGACGGCGACCGGAACCGGGCTCGGCGGCGCTGCGGACCGCGCGGGCCGAGTGCGACCAGCGGGCCCGCCTGGTGCTCGGCGGCGACTGGCACACCGCACGCCTGACGATGAACATCGCGCTGCCCTCGGTCTCCGCCTGGAACGGCGGCGCCCGGTGGTTCCGCTGCGACCTGAGCGAGACCGACAGCATCGACAACACCCGCCCGGTCAACCGCACCGGCAGCCTGCGCGGCGCCCTCATCGGCGACTCGCCGCTGGTGCACCGCTGTTTCGACCCGAAGCTGATCGGCGACAACCTCAACTACATGGCGCCGGTGCTCTGCACCGAACCGCACCGCGCCGAATTCGTCGGGGTCTACGTCGAGCGGGACATGAGCTGGAAGGAGTTCGTCGACTCCTCCGCCCGGGCGCACCAGCGGTGCATGGAGCTGATCGCCTCCTTCGCCGACGTACCGAACAACGCCGACCTGCCGTACCGTGCCGGCTCGATCTTCTATCCGCCGTCGCAGCGCGAGTGGGAGGAGGGCGACCGGGGAGTGCGGTGTTTCCTGTGGAGCGACGACCGCAAGCTGACCGGCTCCATGCGCGGTGTCGGCCCGCAGGGACTACCCGTCACCTGACCACGGTGCCGTATGCTGCCGCACCGTGGCGTGCCGTGTCCGCGGTCACGGCCACGCGCGGCAGGAGGTCGACGGGGGATGCGACGGTGGTGGATCGGGGTCGCGCTGGGCGCGGTGACGCTGGCGCTGGCCGCGTGCAGCACCAGACCGGCCGGCATCGACGGTGACCTGGTCGACGACTGGCCGGTGATGGCCGCGCCGGAGGTGTTCACCCCGGCGGCGCAGACCTGCCACACCCAACCGCAGGACGTCGGATACCTCGGCGGGTACGCGCCGGTGGACTGCGCGCAGCCGCACCGGGCCGAGACGCTGCACGTCGGGCGGCTGGCCGGGGCGGGCGGGACGGCTCCGCCCGAGGCCGGCAGCCGGGCGATGCGCACCGCGTACGGCGAGTGCGACCGGGCCGTCCGGGGCGTGCTGGGCGGCGACTGGCGGACCGCCCGGATCGGGCTGACCGTCGTCTTCCCGTCGCCCCGGGCCTGGATCGGCGGGGCCCGCTGGTTCCGCTGCGACGCCCACGAGATGCGCGGGCTGGACACCCCCAACCCGGTCCGCCGCACCGCCAGCCTGGCGGGCACGCTGGAGGGGTCGTCGCCGTTGCGGCACGGCTGCTTCGAGGCCGAGACCAAGGGTGACGACGTCACCGAGATGGTGGCCGTGAAGTGCAGCGCCCGGCACCGGGCCGAGTTCGTCGGGGTGTGGAAGGCCCCGGCCACCAGCTACTCGGCGTTCCTCAAGGACAGCGCGCGGGCGCACCGCGCCTGCCGCAGTCTGATCGCGAAGTACGCCGGCGTACCCGACGACGGCAACCTGCAATACCGCGTCGGCACGATCTATTACCACCCCTCCGAGCCGGACTGGCGCAGCGGCGACCGTGGGGTGCAGTGCTTCCTGTGGCTGCACGAGCGCACCCTGACCCGGTCACTCAAGGGCGGCGGCACCCGGGCCCTGCCGATCACCTGACCCGGCGGGCCCGGGGCGCTTCGCCCGGGCCCGGGAACGCGGTGCGGCGAGGCTCAGGTGCGGCGCAGCAGAGCCAGGAACATCGCGTCGGTGCCGTGCCGGTGCGGCCACAACTGCACGGTCGGCCCGTCGCCGAGCCCGGGCATGCCGGCCGGCAGCAACGGCCGGGCGTCCACGAAGTCCACCGGTGCGCCGCAGCGGCGGGCCGCCTCGGTGACCGTCACGTGCGTCTCGACCACGTGCGGCGAGCAGGTCACGTACGCCACCACCCCGCCGGGGCGTACCGCCCGCAGCCCGGCGGTGAGCAGCTCACGCTGCAACCGGGTCAGGGCGGGCAGGTCCGAGGGCTGGCGCCGCCAGCGCGACTCCGGCCGGCGACGCAGCGAGCCCAGGCCGGTGCAGGGCGCGTCGACCAGCACCCGGTCGAAGTGTTCCTCCGGCAGCTTCGGCTCGCCGCCGACCAGCCGGCCGTCGGTGTGCAGCACGGTCACCGGCAGCCCCCGGGTCGCGTTCTCGACCAGTCGGGCCCGGTGCTCGGCCACCTCCACCGCGGTCAACCGCGCGTCCCGCTGCGCGGCGATCGCGCCGAGCAGCCCCGACTTGCCGCCGGGACCGGCGCAGAGGTCGAGCCAGCGGCCGTCCGGCCCGTCCAGCGGCGCGGCGGCGAGGGCGTCGGCCACCAACTGGGACCCCTCGTCCTGCACGTGCGCCCGGCCGTCGACCACCGCCGCCAGGTCGCCGGGGGCACCGCCGCCGAGATAGACCGCGTACGGCGAGAAGGCGCCCGGAGCGCCACGCACCTCGTCGGCGAGTTCGACCGGGTCGGCCCGGCCCGGCCGCGCGCACAGGTGCACCGGCGGGCGCTCGTTGTCCTCGATCAGCAGTCGGGTGGTCTCGCCGAGGTCCCCGCCGAGCGCCTCGGAGAACGCCCGGACGATCCACTGTGGATGGCTGTAGGCGAGGGCGAGGTGACCGATCGGGTCGGTCTCCAGCGGCGGTGCCAGCCGGGCCACCCATGCCTCGTTGTCGCGCTCGGCGACCTCGCGCAGCACCGCGTTGGCGAAGCCGGTGGCCCCCGGGCCCACCACCCGCACCAGGTCGACGGTGGACGACACCGCCGCGTGGGCGGGCACCCGGGTGTGCAGGAGTTGGTACGCGCCGATCCGCAACGCGTCACGGACCGGCGGATCGATCCGCTGCACGTCCCGACCGGCGGCGGCGGTGAGGATCGCGTCGAGCGTGCCGACGTGGCGCAGCGTGCCGTAGGTCAGCTCGGTGGCGAAGGCGGCGTCCCGGCCGATCAGTCCCTCGTCGCGCAGGATCGCCGGCAGCACCAGGTTGGCGTACGCGTCGTCCCGATGCACCGCCGCGACCGCCTCGTACGCGGCGTGACGTGGCCGGTCCGCGGCGTTGCGCCCGCTCCGGGGGCCACGGCGCTCGGGCCCTCGACGAGCGGTGGTCTCCCTCACGCGAACTCCTCCCCGGTGGCGACCCGGACACCGCGTGCCCAGTCGGTCGCCGGCATGACCCGCTTGCCCGCCGCACGCACCTCGCCGAGGCGGACCGGGACGGTGGCCGTGCCGGCCAGCACCCGCGCCTTCTCCACCAGCAGCTCACCGGGCTTGAGATCGGGGCCGTCGGGTGCCGGGGTGACCGGGCCGAGCTTCACCCGCTCGTCCCGGAAGGTCGTCCACGGGCCGGGCGCCGGGGTGCAGGCGCGGATCCGGCGGTCCACCGCGAACGCCGGGTCGGCCCAGCGCACCCGGGCATCCTCGACGGTCAGCTTCGGGGCCAGCGAGACCCCGTCGGCGGGCTGCGGTTCGGCGCGGGCGGTGCCGTCCTCCAGCGCGTCCAGCACCGCCACCAACAGCCCTGAACCGCTGTCGGCCAGCCGCTCCAGCAGGTCGCCGGAGGTGTCGGCGGGTCGGATCTCGTCGGTCAGGGTGCCGTACACCGGCCCGGTGTCCAGCCCCTCCTCCAACTGGAAGACGCTGGCCCCGGTCAGCTCGTCGCCGTGCAGCACGGCGTGCTGCACGGGTGCGGCACCCCGCCAGGCCGGCAGCAGCGAGAAGTGCAGGTTCACCCAGCCGTGCCGGGGGATCTCCAGCGCCACGGGGGGCACCAGCGCGCCGTAGGCGACCACCGGCACGCAGTCCGGTGCCAGCTCGCGCAGCCGCTCCAGGAACTCCGGCTCCCGGGGACGGGCCGGCGTCAGCACCTCGACGCCGTGCTCGTCGGCCCAGGCGCCGACCGGTGAGCGTTGCAGGCCACGACCGCGTCCGGCCGGGGCGTCCGGCCGGGTGACGACGGCCACCAGCTCGTGCCGCGAGGCGGCCACGGCGGCGAGGGCGGGGACGGCGACGGCCGGCGTACCGGCGAAGATCACGCGCATCGACTCACCGCCCCAGACCGAAGGGGCTGCCGCTGCCGTGCGGGCTCAGCTTCACCGTGGGCGGCGCGGCGACGTCGTACCACTCGGCCTGCCGGATCGCCTTCATCGCCTCCTTGCGGCCGGCCTGGTCCAGCCGGTCGATGAAGAGCACCCCGTCCAGGTGGTCGGTCTCGTGCTGCACGCAGCGCGCCATCAGGCCGGTGCCGACGATCTGCATCGGGTCGCCGTAGCCGTTGAAGCCCTTGGCGATCACGTTCTGCCGTCGCTTGGTGTCGAAGTACAGCCCGGGGATGGACAGGCAGCCCTCCGGGCCGTCCTGCTCCTCCTCGTCGGGGAACTCCAGCACCGGGTTGACCAGGTGACCGAGCACGTCGTCGACGTCGAAGGTGAACACCCGCAGGCCCACCCCGAGCTGCGGCGCGGCGAGGCCGGCGCCGTTGCGCTCACGCATGGTGTCGGTCAGGTCGGCGACGAGCGAACGCAGCTCGACGTCGAAGTCGACCACCGGATCGGCCGGCGTGCGCAGCACCGGGTCCCCGAACAGACGGATGGGCTGAACGGTCACGCGGGTCGGCTCCTTAACGGTGGGACGGGAGTGCCGTACCAGTCTACGGAGTGCCCGCGGAGGTGCCGGTCGGCGCACCACGATCGGCGTGCGGCGCCAGCTCGCCGACGGTGACCGGCAGCGTGTCGTACCCGCGCAGGGTCAACCGGGTGCGGTGGCGGGGGGTGCCCGCCGAAGCCAGCCCGGGCAGTCGCCGCAGCACGGCCGGGAACGCCACCTGCGCCTCCAGCCGGGCCAGCCCCGCACCGAGGCAGTAGTGCGGGCCGGCACCGAAGGAGAGCGGGCCGAGCTGGGCCCGCCACGGGTCGAACCGCGCCGGCTCCGGGTACCGCCGGGGGTCGCGGTTGGCCGCGCCGAGCAGCACCAACATCCAGCTGCCGGCGGGCACCTCGACACCGCCGAGGCGGACGGTCGCGGTGCTGGTCCGGGTGGTCAACTGCACCGGCGAGTCGAAGCGGAGCAGCTCGTCGACGTACGCCGGGGCGTGCTCCGGGTGGCGGCGCAGCACGTCGGCCTCCCGCGCGTGCGCCAGCAGCACCGCCAGGCCGTTGCCGAGCAGGTTGGTGGTGGTCTCGAAGCCCGCCACGAGCAGCACCACCAGGTTGGCCAGCAGCTCCTCGCCGGAGAGCCGGTCACCGGCGTCGTGCGCCTGCACGAGCGCGGTGGTCAGGTCGTCGGCCGGCTGTCGGCGGCGGGCCGCCACCAGCTCGGTGAAGTAGTCGCGCAGCTCGGTGGCACCGGCGTCGGCCACGGCCAGCTCCGCCGGGGTGATCTCGGGTTCCAGGACCCCGGTCAGGTCGGCCGCCCACCGCCGGAACAGCGGACGGTCGGCGGACGGTACACCGAGCAGCTCGCAGATCACCGCGACCGGCAGCGGGTAGGCGAACTCGGCCATGAAGTCGACGGGTACGCCGTCGCGGCCGGCCGCCGCCATCGCCGTGATCAGCTCGTCGGCCTGGGCGGACACCACGTCCCGCATACCCGCGATCCGGCGCGGGGTGAACGCGCCCGCCGCCAGGCGCCGCATCCGGCTGTGGTCCGGCGGGTTGGTCCGCAGCATCGACCGGGCGATCGACGACAGCGCCGGGCTCTCCCGCCACTGCGGCAGGACCTGGTCCCGCAACTCGCCGTCGAGCACCTGGAAACTCGGGTCCCGGAGCAGTTCGTCGGCCTCGGCGTACCCGGTCACCACGAACAAGCCGGGACCGGCCGGGACGACGTGCCCGAAAGCACGCATCCGCTCGTACGCCGGATAGGGATCGACCCGCCCGGTGGGCGACATGAGTAGCGCGAGCGTGCCGGCGGCGTCCATGGCGGCCTCCTGCGGGTCGGGAGGTTCCATCATGCCCGCGCCGCACGGCGGCGGTTCACCCCGCGGTGCCGGACTCCCCCGCCAGCACCGCGTCCCCGCCGAGCAGCGCGTGCTCCGGCAGCGGCAGGCGGATGTCGTGGGCCGCCTCCCAGTCGTGGATCAGGCTGGGCCGGGCCTGCGCGGCGAAGTAGTCGACCGCGCTCATCCCCCCCACCACGGGCTCGTCGACCTCGGCCACCAGCCGGCCGGGCACCAGCCGGAACCCGCCGCGCAGCGCGGCGCTGAGGCGACGGTGCCCGTCCACCACGAAGAAGTACTCGCCGGTGTAGCCGATCTCCAACGGCTCCAGGGCGGTCTCACCGGCGGCGACGACCTCGTCGACGACGCTGGAGTCCCAGAGCCCGCGCAGTTCCGTCACGTCCTCGGTCGGGTAGACCCGGGCCGGGTCGAGCAGCAGCAGCGGCGGCGCGGCGCGCAGCACCTCCGGGGCGAGCCGGCCCTCGTACGCGTCGACGATCCGCTCGATCACCTCGCCGGCGGGCGCCCGGGTGGTGTCGCAGACCAGGTCGTAGTTGCGCAGCCGGGCCTTGTCCACGCCGTACCGGACCACGAAGCGGTTGCGCTCGCTCTCGCTGCGTTCCCGCAGCTTGGCCTTTGCCTCCTCCATCGAGGTGTAGCTCTCCGCCGGGCCGGAGGGCCGCAGCAGCACCCGGCGGGCCGCCTCACCCGGCTCGGTGATCATGTGCACCTTGAGCGCGTCGGTGAAGAAGTGCCAGGCCAGCCGCGAGTCCATCACCAGGCTCTCGCCGGAGGCGGCGATGTCGCGCTGGAGCTGGTCGACGTAGCCGTCGACCGCCTGGTCGAGTTCGGCGTGCAGGTTGAGCTGGAGCGCGGTCATCTGACGCTCCTGGGCCATCTGCCGGTACAGGTCACCGACGCTGACCCGGCGCAGGCCGAGCCGCTCGGCTATCACCACCGACACGGTGCTCTTGCCGCTGCCGAGGTCACCGTTGAAGACGATCGACTGACGAACGGTCACGACTGGTCCACCCCTGATCACCGGCTGTACTGGATCGTCATCGATATCGCGCCGGACCGACCCGGTCCCGCCGTCACCACGCCGACCCGCGACAACTCCGGCTCCACGTGCCTGACGCCGCGTCACGACCTGGACTCGTCGTGCGCCCCGGCATGACGGGCGATGCTACCACCTTGACCACGGGACTCCCGCGCGCGCAACTCGGGAGCGGCGCGTCGACACCACACGCGAGGATCAGGTCACATCCGGCGACCGGCAGTCACTCAGCGTCACCGTTCGGCGTCAGAACAGCGTGAGCGGGTCGACCTGGAGGCGTACCGGTTCGGCGGCCTTGCGGGCGGTGCGCGACCCCGCCGCCGCGTGCAACGCCTCGGCCATGGCCGCCGCCCGCGCCCGGGGCACCCGGACCAGCATCCGTTCCCGGTCGCCGTCGGCCGGCACCGGGCCGAGCAGTTCCGCCTCCTCCGGCAGCCGCGCCTGCGCCAGCAGGTCGGCCACCGCCACCGGCAGCCCGGTCACGCTGGCCATCCGCATCGCGGGCGGGAAGCCCAACTCCCGCCGCTCGGCCAGCTCCCGGGCGGCGAACCAGCCCGGATCCCACCGCAGCAACGCCTGCACCGGCGCCAACGCGCCGTCGGCGACCACCACCACCCGGCCGCCCGCCGCCGCCGGCCGGGCCAGCGCGGCAGCCGCCGCCCAGCGGCGCAGCGCCTCCTCCCCCGCCCGCAGGTCGGCCCGGGTGAGCATGGCCCAGGTGTCCAGCAGCAGCACCGCGCCGTACCCACCTTCGGCGACCGGTTCGGCACCCGGCGTGGCGATCACCAGTCCGGCGCCGCCGGGCACGTCGGCCAACACCTCCTCCCGCCCGGAGGTCCGGACCGCCACCCCGGGGAAGGCCCGGCCCAACTCCTCGGCGGTACGCCGGGCACCGGTGACCGAGGCACGCAGCCGCCGTCCCCCGCAGTGCGGGCAGGCGTACGCGGCGGCGACCCGGCCGCACCAGCGGCAGGCCGGCGGCCGTCCGGCGGAGGACAACGCCAGCGGCCCGGCACAGTGCGGGCAGCGGGCCGGGGTCCGGCAGTCCTGGCAGGCCACCGAGGGCATGTAACCCCGACGGGGCACCTGCACCAGCACCGGCAGATCCGCCCGCAACGCCTCCCGGGCCGCCGTCCAGGCCAGGCTCGGCAGCCGCGCGGTCGCCGCGCCCGGATCGCGGGCCAGCTGCGGATCGTCGCCGGTCGGAGCGACCGCCGGGGTACGCGCCCGCAGCACCGTCCGGTCCGCGACCACCTCGCGGGCCCAGCCGGTCTCCACCAGCAGTTGCGCCTCGGCGGTACGCGCGTAACCGCCCACCAGCGCCGCCGCGTCGTCGAGCTGGGCCCGGGTGAGCAGCACCTCGCGGGCGTGCGGGTACGGGGCCCGCAACTCGGCGTGCAGGTCGTCACCGTCGTCCCAGACGGCCACCAGACCGAGCCGGGCCACCGGAGCGAACATGGCCGCCCGGGTGCCGATCACCACCGGGGCGGTGGAGCGGCGGGCGGTCAGGAAGGCCCGGTAGCGACGGGCCGGTCCCGACGCGGCGGAGAGGCAGACGTGCCGCCCGGCGCCCAGCGTGGCGGTGAGCGCGGCGTCGAGCCGGTCCAGGTCCCGGCCGTCGGCGACCACCACGAGCGCACCCCGGCCGGAGGCCACGGTGGCGGCGACGGCGGTGGCGTAGCGGGCCGCCCAGTCCTCCCCCGGCAACGCCGACCAGACGGCCCGGGGCGACCGCCCCTCGGTCAGGGCGCGCAGCAGCGCCGGTCCGGCCGGGTAGTCCCGCCACCCACCCGGATCGCGTGTCTCGGGGGTGGGGGGCGTCTCCGGGGTGGGGGTGGCTTCGGTGACCGACGGCGCCTGGTCGGAGGGCGGGGTGAGGATCTCCTTCTCGACGCGGGCGTGCCGGGGCGGCACGGCGAGGCGCAGCACGTCGGCGAGGCTGCCGGCGTACCGGTCGGCGACGGCCCGGGCCAGCCGTGCCACCTCGGGTGCCAGCACCGGCACCGGCGAGACCACCTTGGTCAGGTACACCGGCTTCGGGTGGTCGGAGCGGTCGGCCCGTTCCAGCACCCAACCGTCGACGAGTTGACCGGCGAAGCGGACCTTCACCCGCGCGCCGGGGACCGCGTCGTCGGCGAGGTCCGACGGGACCAGGTAGTCGAAGAGCCGATCCAGGTGCGGCAGCGGTACGTCGACACAGACACGAGCGACCGGCGACCCGTCAGCGGGTCGCCGGTCGTCACTCCTCGTGCCGGTCAGGCTCCTGCGGCCGACTTGAGGTCGGCGGCCCGGTCCGTGTTCTCCCACGTCAGATCCGGCAACTCCCGACCGAAATGCCCATACGCCGCC
>NZ_JBEYSG010000030.1:0-58207 GCF_040642635.1 Micromonospora sp. NPDC047793
CTGCGCCCGACCCCACACGAGTTCGCCATGTACTTCGACTGCTGACACCCATCAACACCACTCGGGCCGGCTCCGCTACCGCGAAGCCGGCCCGAACGGGTGGGGCCACCAACCACGGCGAAGGTGGGGAGATTTGTTGTCGCTGGAGCGACAACAAATCTCCCCACCTACCCCAGCACGCCACAACGCTTCGCCGAGACCCGGCAGCAGGCCGCGTTGGCACGACTCCCGGCGACGGGCACGGCCACACGACGCGGACCCGGCCGCACACAGCAGGCACGACCGCACGGTGGCAGGCACGGCCACACGCCAGTACGGCAGCGAGCGGCGCCGCGTGGTGGCGGTTTCGGGCGTTGACCAGCGGGTATGCGGACCGCCCACCCGACTCGGCGGCACGTCGCGGCGCACCACCACTACCTGCCTCCGAAGACAGGAGTCGTCACCGGTGCCGGCATCACCCGCAGGAATCAGGACCCACTGACGTGTGCGGAATCGGCGGGGAGGCACGGTTCGACGGCGCGAGGCCGGACACCGACGCGGTGGACCGGATGAGTACGGCGATGCGGTCCCGTGGGCCGGACGGCGAAGGGCTGTGGAGCGACGACTGGGTGGCTCTCGGGCATCGGCGGCTCACCATCATCGACCTCTCCGAGGCCGGTGCCCAGCCGATGGTCCGTGAGGATCTGGGGCTCGCCCTGGTCTTCAACGGCTGTGTCTACAACTATCCCGAGTTGCGCGAGGAGCTGCGCGCCGCCGGGCACCACTTCACCTCGACCAGCGACACCGAGGTCATCCTCGTCGCGTACGCGCACTGGGGTGAGGCGTTCGTCGACCACCTGGTCGGCATGTTCGCCATCGGGCTGGTCGACCGGACGCGTCGACGGCTGGTCCTGGCCCGCGACCGCCTCGGCATCAAGCCGCTCTATCTCACCGAGACCCCGGGACGGCTGCGGTTCGCCTCGACCCTGCCCGCGCTGCTGCGCGGCGGCGACGTCGACACCACCATCGACCCGGTGGCCCTGCACCACTATCTTTCCTGGCACTCCATCGTCCCGGCGCCCCGCACGGTGCTGCGCGGCGTGCGCAAGCTGCCACCGGCGACGCTGCGGGTCATCGAGGCGGACGGGCGCAGCCGCGAACGCGTCTACTGGAGACCCGAGTACGCCCGCGACCCCGCCCACTCCGGCATGGACGCCCGGGACTGGCAGGCGGCGCTCGGCGGCGCACTGCGCACCGCCGTACGCCGACGGCTGGTGGCCGACGTACCGGTCGGGGTGTTGCTCTCCGGTGGACTGGACTCCAGCCTCATCGTGGCGCTGCTCGCCGAGGCCGGGCAGGAGCAGTTGCGCACCTTCAGCATCGGATTCGACAGCCGTGGCGGCGAGGCCGGCGACGAGTTCGGTTTCTCCGACCTGGTCGCCCGCACCTTCGACACCGACCATCAGCGGATCCGGCTCGCCGACGACGACCTGGTCCCGGCGGTACGCGCCACGGTGGCCGCGATGACCGAGCCGATGGGCAGCCACGACGTGGTCGCCTTCCACCTGCTGTCCGAGCAGGTGGCCCGGCACGTCAAGGTGGCCCAGTCGGGGCAGGGCGCCGACGAGGTGTTCGCCGGGTACGGCTACCACCAGCCGCTCGCCGAGGTGCCGCGCGACGGGGCGGTGGAGACCTTCGCGTCGGCGTTCTTCGACCGTGATCATGCCGAACTGTGCCGGGTGGTCTCCCCCGCGTACGCCTGCGACCACGATGCCAGCCGCGAGCTGCTCCTCGCCGAGTTGGCCGCGCCCGGCGCGCAGACCGCGTTGGACGCGGTCCTGCGGCTGGACACCCACCGGATGCTTCCCGACGACCCGGTCAAGCGGGTCGACAGCATGAGCATGGCCTGGGGGCTGGAGGTCCGCACCCCGTTCCTGGACCAGGATCTGGTGACGTTGGCGTCGGCCTGCCCGCCGGAGCACAAGGTGGCCCAGGGCGGCAAGGGCGTACTCAAGGAGGTCGCGCGGGAGGTGCTGCCCGCCGACGTCATCGACCGGCCCAAGGGCTATTTCCCGGTTCCCGCGTTGCGCAACGTGGACGGCGCGGTACGGGACATGGTCGTCGACGCTCTCCGGGCCCCGGCCGCCCGGCAGCGGGGCCTGTTCCGGCCGGAGTACGTCGCGCACCTGCTCGACGACCCCGACGCGGCGCAGGCGGCGGCCGGCAGCAACAAGCTCTGGCAGCTCGGTCTGCTCGAACTCTGGCTCCAGACCCACGACATCCGCTGACCGACCGCCCCCTGGGTGGCGGGGCACCCCACCCGCTCCGGCGAACGGGCGGGCCGGTTGGTCACCGTGCACGCGTCCGAGCACGGCAGCCGTGAGCGCCGGAACGGGTCAGCCGGTGGTGGTTTGGACGGCGAGGTGGTGCAGCAGCGTGGGAATGTCGCCGCCGGTGTCGCCGAGCAGGAGCCGCTGCCGGGCGGCGCCCGTGCCGGTGCGGCGGAGCCGGTCGAGCTGCTGCCGCACGTAGTCGAGGTCGCCGTGCACGCTCAATGCCGGGCTGACCACGGTCAGCAGGTCGGCGACCAGGTCCCAGGCCGGTCGGGGCCGGGTGGTCCGCAGGTCGATGAGGTCACCGTCGAGGCCGTGGTGGGCGGCCCGCCAGTGGGCGGCGGCGACCAGGCAACTGCGCAGCCGGGGTGCGGGGGTGCCACGCCGGATGTCGTCGACCATGGTGGTGACCAGGGCACGGACCAGCGCCGCGTGCAGCACGGTGTCGTCGACGCTCGGGCAGACGTCACCGACCCGGATCTCGATCGTGGGGTAGTTCGCCGAGGGACGGGCATACCAGTAGACCATCGTGGGATCGAGCATGATCCCGGCTTCCACGAGGTCGGCGACGGTGGCGTCGTACTCGGCGGCGGAGGCGAAGTAGGGGGTCGGTCCGATGCTCGGCCAGCGTTCCAGTTGCATGGAACGCCAGCTCGCGTGCCCGGTGTCGTACCCGTCGTGCAGGGGCGAGTTCACCGTGATGGCGTGGATGACCGGAAGCCACCCCCGTAGGTGGTTGCCGACCTGGACGGCCAGTTCCCGGTCGGGCAGGCCCACGTGCACGTGACAGCCGCAGACGGCGGGATCGTGCGCGACCGGGCCGAATCGGCGGGACATCGCGTGGTAGCGCGGTTCCTCCGGTACGGACCGGTGTTCCTCCCGCACCGGGGTGGCCCCGAGGGCGACCAGGCTCGCTCCGGCGGCGTGGGCGGCGTCGGCGGCGGCGCGGCGCAGCGTCAGCAGGTGTTCCCGCAGTTCGCTCAGTTCGGTGCAGACCGGGGTGACCATCTCGACCATGCTGTGCCGGAACTCCTGCCGGCTCTGTCGACGGGCGTCGGCGGGCAGGGCCGCCCGCACCTGCCCGGCCACCGGCAGGCTCTCCCCGGTCGCCGGGTCCAGCAGCAGGAACTCCTCCTCGACCCCCAAGGTCAGGGGTGGGGTCACCTCGAACTCCGGCGCCGACACCCCGTGATCACCCATCCTCGACGTCCCATCCGCCAGTGGCGACGATGCTCGCCGCCGGAGACCCCGCTTTCCCGAGCACGGCACCGGCAAACGACGCCCGCCACCACCACGCCCATCACACGCCCCCGTCCGGCCGCAGATCAGGCCACAGGTCAGGCCGCACAACACGACACCGGCGCGACGTCCGGCGCGACCGTGACCACCGCGAGGTAGGCACCGAAGATCCAGAGCGGGATGCTGACCAGGTCGAACGCGTCGTCGTTGCCGACCGATGCGTGGCCGGTGCCGTTCTCGACGCGGCGGCGACGGGCCAGCCACAGCACCACACCGCCGTACAGGCCGGTCACGCACATGCTGATCATCGCAGCCCTCGCCGACACGTCGGCCTGCTGCGCCTCCAGCGTGCCGGTCACGACCGCAAACCCGAGCCCCGCCACGTTGTTGACCACGTGCAGTGCGATGGCGGCCTCCAGCCCACCGGTGCGGATCGTCACGACCGCCGTCACCGCGCCGAAGAAGACCAGGTCGGCCATGCCCCAGCCGGTTCCCCAGCCGTGGGCCAGGCCGAACAGCACCGACGACACCGCGATCCCCGGCCACGGCGACCGGATCCAGGACCCGAACGCCTGGATCAGCCAGCCCCGGAACAGGTACTCCTCACCGGCCGCCTGCAACGGCACCAGCAGCACCACGACGGCCAGACCGGCCGCGACCCGCTCCCACCCCGCCCAGTTGCTCTCCTGGCTGCCACCGGGCAGCAGACTCAGCACCCCGAGATGCAGCACCAACGCCGGTACGGCGACCAGGAGGCACGTCGCCAGCCACCGCCACCGCAACCGGCCCACCACCGACGACACCGTCCCGGCCGGGCGACGCTGGACCCAGCGGGCGGCCAGCAACGTCAACGGAATCAGCAGTCCCAGCGTGACCATGGTGACGGCCAGCTCGGCCTCCGGGCTGCCGCCCAGGAAATCCTCCGGCCCGTCCAGCAACCACACCACGGCGCTGGCGGCCCCGAACCCGCCGATCAGCACCACCGGCAACCCCACCATGATCAGCACAGTGCCGAGCAGGGGCCGCCACCAGCGGTGCCGGTCGGTACGAGCGAGCCGGTGATACGGGACCGGAGCGGGCGCCGGAGTGGGGCTCTCCGACTCGGGAAGCGTGATCGTCATGCGCTACAGCCTGTCCGGACGCGCCCGCCGGATCGTCTGTCGTCTGCATGAACCCCGGCTACGACTATCGTAGGAATTCGCGCCGCTGCCCCGTCCGCGCAGCCACCGGCACGGGCTGCGGGTACGGTCGCCGCTCACGCGCTCAGCACGTGCTCCACAAGGCCGGTCGCCCGCGCCGAGGACCGGCTACCGGGACCACTCCTGCGCCGGGGTCAACGGGACGGGTGCGGGGCGTGCCACCGTCGTCGTCAACTCGACCCGTCGGCCCTCGGCGGCCGACCGGAGCAGCGCGGTCATGATGTCGAGGACGTGCAGCGCCACCTCGCCGCTGGCCCGGGGCGGACGCGCCTCGTCGGCCCCGACGAGATCGATCAGGCCGACCCCTCGGGTGGCGGCGACGTAGCCGGCCCCCGGTTCGAGGACCCGCCACCCGGGGCCGTCGAGCGCGACATGACGGACCTCGCCGTCGAAGGTGTTCGGATCGGGTACGGCGAGGGTGCCGCTCTCCCCCTGCACCTCGATGGGCGCGGCCGTCGTGGTGACACCGTCGAAACTGGTGGTGAGGGTGGACAGGGCGCCGTCCGCGTGTTCCAGCACGCCGCTGACGTGGGTCGGCACCTCGACCGGGATCCGCTGCCCGAGTCGGGGGCCCGAGCCGACGGTCCGGGTATCCCGCAGCCGGCTCGCCGCCCCGATCACCGCACGCACCGGCCCGAGCAGGTGGACCAGCGACGAGACGTAGTACGGCCCCATGTCCAGCAGCGGGCCTCCACCCGGGGCGTAGTAGAAGTCGGGGTCGGGGTGCCACCGCTCGTGGCCCGGAGTGACCATGACGGCCGACGCGGAGAGTGGGCGGCCGATCAGTCCACCGTCGATCGCCGCCCGGGCGGTCTGCGTACCGGTGCCCAGGACGGTGTCCGGCGCGCATCCGACCCGGACGCCCGCCGACGAGGCCCGGTCGATGAGCGACCGGGCCTCCGGGAACGTGACGGTGAGCGGCTTCTCGACGTAGACGTTCCGTCCGGCGTCGATCGCCGCGCCCGAGATCTCGGCGTGCGCCGCCGGGATCGTCAGGTTCAGCACCGTCGCCACCTCGGGGTGGTGGAGCAGCCGCTCGACACTCACCGCCTCGGCGCCGGGAATGGTCGCGGCGGCAGCGGAAGCCCGGGCCGCGTCCAGGTCGGCCACCGCGACGACGCGGACCCGGGGGTGGTGGGCGAGCGTGCTCAGGTACGCGCGGGAGATGACCCCGAGACCGACGATGCCGACGCCGTGCGGGTCGCCCACAGCATTCCCCTCTCGATGACGGTACGGACGGCCGTGTGTTCCAGCACGTCGAGGCTGTGTCCCGGAGTCGTCACGACGATCCGCCCGGCTCCCCAGGTGCGGGTCCAGATCGCCGGCGAGGTGACCGGCCGGTGCCACGGGTGCCACGCTTGAGTCGGGTGGGTGGTGGTGGCCAGGACGTCGATCAAGTCGTCGTGCAGCACCCAGTACTGCTCGGTGACCAGGTCGAAGTCCTCGATCCCGGCGGTGATCGGATGGTTCCGGCCGAGGTCGGTGATCGTGACCGAGTGGGGCAGGAAGCTGTCCTGCTCTCCGCCGCCACGGGCACACGGCTCGACGCCGGGGTGGACGGCGAACTGGCCGCCCATGAGGTGCAGGTAGTCCGAGGAGGCCCGGAACGAGTCGACGATGCCGCCGTGCCAGCCGGTGAGACCCGTCCCGGCGACGACCGCCGCCGCCAGGCCCGCCACCTGCTCCCCGGTGATCTGCGACATCGTCATGCACTGCACGATCAGGTCGGTGGCGGCCAGTTCGGCGGCGTCGGCGTAGACCTCCGTCGACTCCTCCACCCGTACCTCGTATCCGTTGCGTTCGAGGAACGGGATGAACAGCTCCGTCGCCTCGACCGGCCGGTGACCCGCCCATCCGCCTCGGACCACGAGGGCTCTGCGCCGCACCACACCCGCTCCTTCCCGACCCGTCGCCCCAGGACGCTTCCGTCCGGGCCGACGCCCACGCCATGACGACCGTCGATAACCGTACCGGGCTTCGCGGTCACGAGTCGCGTGGGCGTCTGCCGTCGACCGGTGTGCCGTCGCGCAGGTGCACGTCGGCGATGAGGACGGCGAGGTCCGCGTCGACGTGTTCGTACCAGGTGTCGTCGGGATGCACGACGACGAGCGGCCCGAGGTTGCAGGGGAACAGACAACCGGTCGAGGTGACCAGGACGTCGTCGTCACCGAGGCCGTTCGCCTTCAGGCGGTCGCCGAGGGTGGCGGCGACCTGGTTGGCGCCGTACGCGGTGCAGCGCGGCCCACGGCACACCAGCACGTGTCGGCGGTGTCGGGTGATCTGCGACCAGGCGGGGCTGCGGAACGGTCCGGGGTTGCCGTCGAGCGTGGTGTGGTCGCCGGTGACGGCGTCGCTGACTGCCGTGACCAGCGCGGGCTGTGTCGCCAACGGCGGGGCGAGCAGCACGCGTACCTGCCGGTCCCGGGTGGTACGCCAGTGGGCCACCGCGCGGCGGAGCCAGGTGTCGAGGTACCGGTCGGGCGGCAGGTGCACGGCCACGAGCAGGACCTCGTCATGCTCCGGTACGGCGTCGAGGGCGACGTGCAGGGAGGGCTCGGCGCCGTCGAGGAAACAGGCCCGCACCGGTACGCCCACGGCCTCGGCGACCGCTGCGGCGAGGCGGTGGATCGCGTCGTGGCCGCCGTGGTGGGCCGCCCCGCGCGAGACGAGCAGGACGTTCATACTGCCGGGGCCCGGTAGGTGATGACCGGTCGTCCATCATGGACCGTCACGTCGGCGTCCACGGCGTACACGTCGGCGAGCAGCGCAGGCGTCAGCACGTCGGCAGGCGTTCCGGTGGCGACGACCCGACCGTGGTGCAGCACCACCACGAGGTCGCAGAACATCGCGGCCAGGTTGAGGTCGTGCAGGGCGGCGAGGGTGGTGACGGCGCTGCGACGGACCAGGCCCAGCAGTTGGAGCTGGTGGCCGATGTCGAGGTGGTTGGTGGGCTCGTCGAGCAGGAGCAGTTGCGGTTCCTGGGCCAGGGCCCGGGCGAGTTGGACCCGTTGGCGTTCCCCGCCGGAGAGCGTCTGCCAGCGGCGGTGGGCGTACCCGGTCATGTCGACGCGGTCGAGCGCGTCGGCGGCGGCGGCCCGGTCGGTGTCGGTGTCCGACCAGCGGGAGCGGCGGTGCGGGGTGCGGCCGAGCAGCACCACGTCGAGCGCGGTCAGGTCGAGGTCGGTCTCGGCGTACTGGGCGAGCAGGGCCATCCGCCGTGCCGCGGTGGCACGCGGCAGCCCGGCCACGTCGTCGCCCGCGACGGTCACGGTCCCGGATCGGGGGGCGATCAACCCGGCGACGACCCGCAACAGGGTGGTCTTGCCGGACCCGTTGGGGCCGAGCAGTCCGACCAGGGTGCCGCGCGGCGCTGCGCACGTCACGCCGTCGAGGAGTCGCGCGGCCGGCACCGACCACGAGACGTCGCGGATCTCCAGCATCAGGTGTTCCGGTCCCCTCGGCGCAGCAGTAGCACGAACGCGGGCACCCCGAGCAGGGCGGTCAGCACGCCCACCGGCAGCTCGCGGGGGTCGAACAGGGTCCTGGCCGCGGTGTCCACCCAGATCAGGAAGATCGCTCCGGCGAGGACCACGACCGGCAGCAGCCGCCGGTGGTCGGGGCCGGTGAACCGCCGCACGGCGTGCGGCAGGATCAGGCCGACGAACCCGATCGCGCCGCTTATCGAGACCAGCACGGCGGTCAGCAGCGCCGTGGTGACCAGCAGCAGCCACCGGACACGCCGGACGTCCACGCCGAGGGCGGCGGCGGCCTCCTCGCCGAACGCGAACGCGTTGAGCGCGCGGGCGAACCGGAGGATCACGGCGAACCCCACCGCGAGCAGCGGCGTCGCCCACGCCAGTGCGGTCCAGTCGACGCGGGCGAGCGAGCCGGACAGCCAGAAGGTGATGCTCTGGGTGGCATGCGGATGGGCCACCCAGATGATCACGAACGTCGTCAGCGCGGCGCAGAGCTGCGCGACGGCGACGCCGGCCAGCACCACCCGGGTCGGTCGCAGGACCGCGCGCCGGCCGGCGGCGGCGACCACGACGGCGAACGCGGCGAGCGCCCCCACGAACGCGCCCCCGGTGAGCGCCACGGCACCCGCGCCGAGTCCCAGGACCAGGACGGCCACGGCACCCAGCGACGCCCCCGAGGAGACACCCAGGAGGTACGGGTCGGCGAGCGGATTGCGGGTGACGGTCTGCATGACCGCCCCGCAGGCGGCGAGGCCGGCCCCGACCACGGCGGCGCCCAGCACCCTCGGCAGCCGCAGTTCCCACACGATGTGGTCCCGCAGCAGCGGCACGTCGGCGCTCGTCAGGCCGAGATGATCGGTGATCACCAGCCACACGGTGCCCAGCGACAGGTCTGCGGGCCCCACCGTCACGGCCGCGCCCACCGACAACACCAGGCCACCCGCGAGTACGACCACCACGGCCACCATGCGCACCGCTCGGACCGGCTTCGCCGGAGTAGTCTGCGCCGGCCGGGTGGTGACGGTGGTCAGCTGCTCACCCCGCCGACGCCCCGGGCCAGCGCCTCCACGGCGAGCACGTTCCGCACCCCGGCCGCGGTGGAGGAGAAGGCCAGGGTGACGTACCGCTTGCCCTTGACGGCCGGCAGGTCCCTGAGCGCCGCGTGCTTCTCGAGGAACGCCTGCTTGTCGGCGGCGGTGTCCCAGCTCGCGTCGACGAGCACGATGACGTCGGGGTTGCGCTCGACGACGGCCTCCCAGTTGGTGTCGGCCCAACTGCCGGTCAGGTCGTCGAAGACGTTGGTGACCCCGGCCGCAGACATGATCATCGCCGGGCCGCCACAGCAGGCGCCGGCACTGGGCGCGTCGTTGCCGCCGTCCCACCAGAGCACCCGCGTGCCCTTCGCGCCCGCCGACACGTTCGCGATGCGCTGCTTCTGGTCGGCGATCAGCGTCTCGGCCCGCTCCGCGACGCCGAAGATCGTGGCGATCTCCCGGATCTCGGTGAACACGTCGTCGATCGCCAGCTTCGCCGGTCGCGTCTCCTTCGGACATCCGGCGGCGGAGACGTACGTTCCCACGCCGAGTTTCTGCCAGTCGGCGCGGTCACCGGCCCCCTCGTCGCCGAACGCGCTCGAGAAGGAGGCGTAGACGAAGTCGGGCTCCAGTTCGAGCAACTTCTCCTTCGACGGGTACTCCTTGGCCAACACCGGCACCTTCGCGTACGCGGCGGCGTACTCCGGTAGCACCTCGTCGTCGAGGTAGGCGGTTCCGGCCATCCGGTCCTCCAGGCCGAGCGCCAGCATGATCTCGGTGGCAGGCTGGTTCATCGTCACCACCCGCGCGGGAGGGCTCGGGACCGTGACCGCTATGCCGCAGTTGGTCACCGAGACCGGCCCGGCGGCGGGGGCCGTGGCAGTCGGCTCACTGTGGCCGGTCGCGGAGCATCCGCCGACCAGGGCGAGCATGACGGAGAGCGGCGCAGCAACGCGCCAGGACGCAGGGAACCGCATAGCGGGACCACCTTCCAGCACCTCGTGGACGGGTCGTACAGGTGCCGTGGCCGGTCTCCTGGCTGACGGGTGGTGCGCCGGTGGCCGGCCTTCCCAGGCATACGCCCAGTGACCTTGCGGTGGCCTCCAGCATCCCGATCACAGTGGCGAGGGCCGCACCGGTTTCACACCGGCTTCCCGAGCACCACGGCGAGGTCACCCTAACCAACGCAGGCAGCACCGTCAGTGGCCTAGATCATGGCGGGAGTCCACGTCGGCTCCGCCTGCCCCGGGACGGCCATTGCGGGATCGTTGAACGGGTGTTTAATCTGGTGTCGTGGCGTCGGACGACGTGATGTCGGCAGGGCGCGGTGGCGAGTTCGCCACCGCGAGCCGTATCCGTGACGCCGCCATCTCCCGCTTCGCTCGGGAGGGATTCGGTGCCGGGCTGCGCGCCATCGCCGCCGACGCCGGTGTCGCCGCCGGTCTGATCGTTCATCACTTCGGCTCGAAGGACGGCCTGCGTCGCGCCTGCGACGAACAGGTGCTCGCCGTGATGCGCGAGCAGAAGGCGAAGACACTGACCGACGGCACCGGCACGACCCTGTTGGCGCAACTGGCGGAGGTCGAGCAGTACGCGCCGATCGTGCGATACCTGCTGCGCAGCATGCAGGCCGGTGGTGAGCTGGTGGCCACACTCATCGAGCACATGATCGCCGACGCGGAGGAATACCTCTCCACGTCCGAGTCCGCCGGTGTGATCAAGCCCAGCCGGGACCCCGCCGCCCGTGCGCGGTATCTGGCCTACCAGGCCACCGGCAGCATGGTGCTCTGGTTCACCCTGCACGGAGCCGGTGCCGCCCCGGACCAGTTCGCGGCCCTGTTCCGCCGCTACATCGACGATCTCACGTTGCCGGCCCTGGAGTTGTTCACCGAAGGGCTGCTCGTCGACCGGTCGATGCTCGACGAGTACCTGATGTACGTCCCGGATCCGCCTGCCGCCCCCGGCGCGGACACCGCTGCACCGTAGTCACCACATTGCCCTCTGGGCGTGGCCCCTCCTTCCACCGCCGGTCCCACCGGTCGGCGGCATCCGTTCCGGCCCGGTGTGCCGGGCCTTCCTCGAACGAGGTCTCCCGCGATGACTGCTGCCATCGACATCCGACACGTCACCAAGTCCTTCGGCCGCGTCCGCGCGTTGGACGGGCTGGACCTGCACGTCGCCGCCGGCACCGTGCACGGCTTCCTCGGCCCCAACGGCGCCGGCAAGTCCACCACCATCCGGATCCTGCTGGGCCTGCTGCGCGCCGACGAAGGCCAGGCCCGGCTGCTCGGCGGTGACCCGTGGGCGGACGCGGTGTCCCTGCACCGTCGGCTCGCGTACGTCCCCGGCGACGTGGAACTGTGGCCGAACCTCACCGGCGGCGAGGCGATCGACCTGTTCGCCCGGCTGCGCGGCGGTGCCGACCCGGTCCGCCGCGACGAACTGTGCCAACGCTTCGACCTGGACCCGAGCAAGAAGGGCCGCACCTACTCCAAGGGCAACCGGCAGAAGGTGGCGCTCATCTCCGCGCTCGCCAGCGACGTGGAACTGCTGCTGCTCGACGAGCCCACCGCGGGGCTTGACCCACTCATGGAGGCGGTGTTCCAGGAGTGCATCCGCGAGGCCAAGGAGGCCGGCCGGTCGGTGCTGTTGTCCAGTCACATCCTCGCGCAGGTCGAGGTGCTCGCCGACCAGATCTCGATCATCCGGCAGGGACGCATCGTCGAGACCGGCTCGCTGACCGAGCTACGCCACCTGACCCGTACGTCGGTCGACGTGGTCACCGACCAGCCCGCCGACGCGGTGGCCGGGATGGCCGGTGTACACGGACTGCGGGCCGAGGACGGCCACCTCCGCTTCGAGGTCGACGGCGAACACCTCGCCGCCGTGGTGCGCCGGCTCGGCGACCTGGAGGTGCGAGGACTGACCGTCCGCCCGCCGACCTTGGAGCAGTTGCTGCTGCGTCACTACGGCGACCAGCCCGCGCACGCCTCGGCCACGGAGGTGGCGTGATGACCACGACGACGCCGCGCGGCCCGGTACGCACCGGTTCCTCCGCGACCGGGACCGGCACCCTGCTCAGGTTCATGCTGCGCCGGGACCGGTTGCGGTTCCCGGCGTGGACGTTGGGCCTGCCACTGCTGATGGCGTACTTCACCACCGCGCTGGAGGCCGTCGCCCAGACCCCGCAGGACCTGGCGGGTCTGACCGCCTTCACCTCCAGCCCCGCCGGAGCGCTGTTCGGCGGACCCGGCTTCGGCTTCGACGACCTGACCGTCGAGCGGTTTCTCGCCGGGCAGTACGGGCTCTATGTGATCATCGGTGCCGGCCTCATGGGGATGCTGACCGTCGTGCGGCACACCCGCGCCGAGGAACGCTCGGGCCGCGCCGAACTGATCCGGGCCAACGTCGTCGGCCGGCACGCTCCGCTCACCGCCGCACTGATCCTCACCGCCGCGATGGCGGTGCTGGTAGCCGTGCTGACCGGCGCGATGATGGCCGCCCGCGGCTACCACCCGACCGGCTCGCTGCTGTTCGGCGCGTCCATCGGGGCGGCGGCGCTGGTCTTCGGCGGCATCGCCGCGCTCACGGTCCAACTGTCGGAGTACCCGAGGGCGGCCTCCGGCGCTGCCGGTGCCACGCTCGGCGCCGCGTTCGTCCTGCGTGGGCTGGGCGACATGGCAACGGTGCAGGGCAGCGGAGCGACCTGGTTGTCCTGGCTGTCGCCGATCGGCTGGTCCCAGCAGACCGCGCCGTACGTCTACGACCGCTGGTGGCCTCTGGTGATATCACTACTGGCCGCGTCGGCGACCGCCGCGCTGGGTTACGTCCTGTCGACGCGCCGGGACTTCGGCGCCGGCCTGGTACCGCCCCGGCCGGGATCGCCCCGGGCCGCCGCGTGGCTGGACGGACCGTCGGCGCTCGCGTTCCGCCTACAGCGGGCCGGCCTGATCGGTTGGAGCGTCGCCCTGCTCGTAGCCGGTGTCGCCTACGGGTCGTTCACCCAACCGCTGGTCGACGGCTTCGCCGACGCCCCACCGGACCTGGTGGAGATCATGGGCGGCTCGGCGAACATGCTCGACGGCTACCTCGGCATGATGGGCGTGACCATGGCGCTGGCCGTCGGGGTCTACGCGGTGCTGGCGATGCACACGCTGCGCGCCGAGGAGACCGACGGACGGACCGAGCCGGTGCTGGCCACCGGGGTGAGCCGGGCCGGCTGGCTCGGCGGCCACGTGGCAGTCACCGCCGTCGGCGTGCTCTGGTTGCTGCTGGTCGCCGGGCTCGGCATGGGCGTCGGTGCTGCGGTGAGCACCGGCGACACCGGGTTGATCGCCACCCTGCTGCTCGGTCATGTCGCGCACACCCCGGCGGTCTGGCTCGTACTGTCCATCGCCGCCGTGCTGTACGCGACCGCACCCCGGGCACTGCCGGTGATCTGGGTGCCGCTCGGATACGGGCTGATCGCCGCCTACTTCGCCCCGGTCCTGGACATCCCCGACGGGCTGCTCCGGCTGTCGCCGTTCGCGCACGTCGGCGAGTACCCGCGCGAGAACGTCAGCGTGGTCGCGGTCGCGGTGCTGATCCTGCTCTCCGGTGCCCTGCTCCGGGCGGCCGTGGCCGCCTTCGGTCGACGGGACCTGACCGGCGGCGCCTGAGCCCCGGCTCGTCGTGGCTGGTCGGTGACGCAGGTGGGAGCCGCCTCATACGCACGACCCGCCGGCCCCGGCCGGCGGGTCGTGCGTAACATGGCCGCCGGTGTGCCGGGAAGTCTGGTCGGCCGACGTTCGGACACGGGCGTCGCGAGGCTAGTGAGAGGCGACCGCCGGTGTCGGTTCGGGCCGAGAGCAGTGCGAGGAGACGACCTCGCCGTACGCTGCTGACACGCCGCGTACCGTCTGGGGGCGACTGTCCGGTCTCGGGTCGCCGCAGTGCTGCCCGGCGAGGTCGTTCCGATCCTCATCATCGACACCACACGTCGCCTGGCGTGGCCGGATGAGGCGTTGGATCCGCCCGCCACAGGTCATCGTCTTCGCGTACGCGGTGTCGGTGGTGCTGGGTACCGGGGCGTTGATGCTGCCCGCCGCGCACCCCGGGCCGGGGCGGGCCACTTTCGTCGAGGCGCTGTTCACCGCCGTGTCGGCGGTCTGCATCACCGGCCTGGTGGTGGTCGACACGCCGACCTACTGGACGCCGCTGGGACACGTGGTCATCCTCGTACTGATCCAGATCGGCGGGATCGGTGTCATGACGTTCGCCTCGTTGCTGGGCTTGAGCGTGATGCGTCGGATCGGTCTGCGGTCGCGGCTGTCGATGGCGCAGGAGGTCAAGACCGTCGACATCGGCAGCGTCGGCGCGCTGGTCACCGGCATCGTGAAGACCACGCTGGCCATCGAGGCGGTGGTCGCGCTGGTGGTGTTCGTACGGTTGCTCGCCGGCTACGAGTCCGCACCGGGCCGTGCCGCGTGGCTGGCGGTGTTCCACACGGTCTCCGCGTTCAACAACGGCGGGTTCGCGCTGCACAGCGACAGCCTGGTGCGCTACGTCGCGGACCCGTGGGTGTGTCTGCCGCTGTGCGCGGCGGTCATCCTCGGCGGGATGGGTTATCCGGTGCTGCTGCAACTGCGCAGAGAGTGGGGTAGCCCCCTGCACTGGACGATGAACACCCGGATCGTCCTGCTGATGTCCGGCACACTGCTCCTGCTGGGTAGCATCTTCGTGACCGTGAGCGAGTGGTCGAACCGGGGCACGTTCGGGCCGCTGGGCGTGCCCGCCAAGCTCCTCGCCGGGTTCACCCACTCGACGATGGCGCGCTCGGCGGGGTTCAACAGCGTGGACACCTCAGCGATGGAACCGGTCACCTGGCTGGGCACCAGCGTCCTGATGTTCATCGGCGGCGGGCCGGCCGGGACCGCCGGAGGAATCAAGGTCACGACCTTCGCCGTGCTGCTGTTCGTGATCATCACCGAGATCCGGGGTGAGCGAGCCGTCAACATCCTCGGCAAGCGGCTACCGCGTTCCACCCACCGCCAGGCGATCAGCATCGCGCTGCTGGCGGTGGCCGTCGTGGTGTCCTCGACCATCGCGTTGATGGCCGCCACCGACTTCGGTCTGGACCGGACCCTGTTCGAGGTCGTCTCGGCCTTCGCCACGGTCGGCCTGTCCACCGGCATCACCGCCGATCTGCCGGCAGCAGCACAGGTCTTGCTGGTGGTGCTGATGTTCGTCGGCCGCCTGGGGCCGATCACCCTGGCCACGGCGTTGGTGTTCCGCCACCGCACCCGCCTGTACGAACTACCCAAGGAGCGGCCGATCATTGGCTAAGTCGAACCCCTTCTCCTTCCGACGGCCCGGCCGTTCTCTCGGCGCCGACGCGGTCGTCGTGATCGGCCTGGGACGCTTCGGTAGCGCGTTGGCGCTGGAGCTGATGGCCACCGGCACCGATGTCCTGGGCATCGACGCCGACGAAGAGACCGTCCAGTCGCTCAACGGCCGTCTCACTCACGTGGTGCGCGCCGACTCGACGAAGGAGACGACGTTACGGCAGTTGTCGGTGCACCAGTTCGACCGCGCGGTGGTCGGGATCGGCAGCGACCTGCAGTCGAGCATCCTCACGACCTCGCTGTTGTTGCGCTTCGGCGCGGCGACGGTGTGGGCCAAAGCCACCAGCGACGCCCACGGAGAGATCCTCAAGCAGCTCGGCACCCACCACGTGGTGTACCCGGAGCACGACATGGGACGCCGCGAGGCACATCTGGTCCGCAGCGACATCCTCGACTTCATCGAGATCGAGGACGGGTTCGCCATGGTCAAGACGCGTCCGCCCGCCCATGTCGTCGGTCGACCGCTGGGGACCACCGACGTCCGGGCCACCCACGGCATCACCGTGGTCGCGGTCAAGCCCCGCACCGGCACCTGGGGCTACGCGACGGCGGACACGGTTCTCGGCAGCGACGACACCATCATCGTGGCGGGCGAAACGGCCAGGGCCGAAGCGTTCGGCAGGTTGCGCTGACGATACGGCTCTCGCCCGCCGACCGCTCCCGGCACCGTCGACGGCGGGGTTCGGACAGGTCGATGAGGCATTGATCTCGCCCTGCTGGGTTCGCTCAGCAGGGAAGACGTGTACTAGGCTGGGTGGCAGGTGTGCCGGGAAGCCTGGTCGGCGATAGTCGAGCCGACCCCGAAAGAGACCCCGTGCACCTTGTCACCCCCACGCTGAGATCACGCGTATCCATCGCCCGGACCAGGGCCGTGCCATGCCACTGACCCTGGCTCTGCTCGTCGTCGCGGTATCCGTGCCGCTGGTCCCCGTCCTCACCCGCCTGCTCGGCCGACAGGCCGGCTGGGCCCTGGGCGGCGGGTTGCTGCTGGCCGTCGGCGTACTGATCCAGGCCGGCGCGGGTGCACGGACCGTGTCCGAGACCGTGTCGTGGATGCCGACGGTCGACGTGGCGCTGCGACTGCGGCTCGACGGGCTCTCGATGCTCTTCGCGGTGCTGGTCCTCGGGATCGGCGCCGTGATCATGGTCTATTCGACGTCGTACCTCACCGATCGGCGGCCGACCGGCTTCTACACCCTGATGACCGGATTCGCCGCGGCGATGCTGCTGCTGGTGCTGGCCGACGACCTGGTCGTGCTCTGGGTGGCCTGGGAGCTGACCACCGTCTGCTCGTACCTGCTGATCGCCCGGTCCGGCCCCACCGCCGGACCACCGGCGACCCGCACGTTGCTGGTGACGGTGGCCGGCGGGCTGTCGCTGCTGGGTGCCGTGGCGCTCGTCGCGGCCCGCACGGGCACCACCGACCTGACCGCCGCCCTCGCGCATCCGGCGTGGGCCGCCGACGCGGCTTTCGGCACCACGGTGGCGGTGCTGGTCGCGGTGGCGGCGATGACCAAGGCCGCCCAGTTCCCGTTCCACGCGTGGCTGGCCGACGCGATGGTCGCACCCGCACCGGTCAGCGCCTACCTGCACGCCGCCGCGATGGTCAAGGCGGGCATCTACCTGCTGATGCTCTTCGCCGGTGCGGCATCGCACGCGCCGGTCTGGCCGGTCCTGCTGGTCACCGTCGGCCTGCTCACCGCCGTGATGGGCGCGCTGTTCGCGCTGCAACGGCACGACATGAAGGAACTGCTGGCGTACTCGACGGTCAGCCAACTCGGGTTGCTGGTCGCGGTGATCGGCATCGGCACCACCGAGGCGATGCTGGCCGCCAGCGTGCACATCGCCGCGCACGCGTTGTTCAAGTCGGCGGCGTTCATGCACGTCGGGCTGATGGAACGGCGGACCGGCACCCGCGACCTGCGCCGCCTCCGTGGCCTGGCCCGGTCCATGCCGTGGGCCGCCGCGATGATCACACTCGCCGTGGCCAGCATGGCCGGAATCGTGCCGACCCTCGGGTTCATCAGCAAGGAGATGATCTTCGAGGCCATGCTCGACGCACCCGCCGCACCGGCGATCGGCTGGCTGGTGGCGCTGGTCGCCGCCGCCGGTGCGGTGCTGACCGTCGCCTACAGCGCCCGGGTGATCCTCACCCTCCTCCCCGGCCCCGCCCCGGAGGTCCGGCCCTGGCGTCCGACCGCGTCGATGTCCGCCGCGATCAGCCTCACCGCACTCGCCGGCACCGTCTTCGGAGTCGCCGGCTGGCTGCTCGCCGATCTCGTGCGCGGCGCGGCGGCGGCGACCGCCGGCACCACACTCTCCGAGATCGGCGGCGTCTACCTGTGGCACGGCTTCGGCGGGCCGCTGATGCTGTCGGTGCTCGCGATCGCGGCCGGGGTGCTCCTGACGGTGTGGCGCGGCCACACCGACCGGCTCCTGGACCGGGCGCTGTTCCCCGGCTCAGGGGTACGGGCGGTCCAGGCCCTGCACGACAACACCATCGCGTTCGGTCGCCGGGTCGGTGCGTTGACCCGCAACGACGCCCCCGCCGCCCACATGGCGGCGCCGGTCGTACTGCTCGGACTGGCCGGCCTCGGGGTGGTCGCCGGGTGGCCGGGAGCACCGCCCACCCTGCGCCCGCACGCGATCGACGTGGGACTACTGGTGGTCATGATGGTCGGGATCGTCACGGTGGTCCGCGCCCGGGTACGCCTGACCGCGGTCATCGCCACCGGCGTCGTGGGGTTCTCCGTCGCCATGTGGTTCTTCGTGCTCGGCGCCTCCGACGTGGCGTTGACGCAACTGCTGGTCGAGATCCTCACCGTCGTGATCATGGTGTTGGTGCTCCGTCGTATGCGTCCCCGCTTCGCTGCCGTCGGCACCAGGCGCTCGGTGCTGGCCGCCGCAGCCGCCCTCGCCGCCGGGACCACCGCCACCCTGGCGACGCTGGCGTTCACCGGACACCGCTCGCTCTCCCCGGCCGGGGAACACTTCATCCGCGAGGCGCAGACCCTCACCGGCGGCACCAACATCGTCAACACCATCCTGGTGGACTTCCGCGCCCTGGACACCTTCGGTGAACTCGTCGTCGTCGCCGTCGCGGCGATGGCGGTGAGCGCCCTGCTCACCGCCCACCCGGCCGTCGGGGGCACGTCGGAGCCGCAGGTCGACAACCCGTTGTCCGATCCGCAGCGCAACGCCGTGTTCCTAACCGTGCTCGACCGTTTCCTGGTCCCGCTGATGCTGCTCGGCTCGCTCTACGCGCTCCTGCGGGGCCACACCGCACCAGGCGGCGGGTTCATCGCCGCCCTGCTGGGGACCTGTGCGCTGGCGCTGGCGTACCTGTCGGCGTCCTCCGCCCGTACCCGCATGCTCCAGCGGCCCTTCCTGGCCATCGCCGGCGCCGGCATCCTGGTGGCGGTCGGCACCGGCGCGCTGGGCCTGGTCGACGGCTCGTTCCTGCGGCCGTTGCACGCCGAGGTTCTCGGCGTGAAGCTGACCACCGCCCTCGTCTTCGACGTCGGCGTGTACCTGGCGGTGTTCGGGGTGATCCTGGCGGCGCTACGCCTGCTCGGCGCCGCCTCGACCGACACACCCGGCCGACGACCGCCGACGCCACCGCACCAGCCCCACACCGACACGCGGGCCGACGCCCGCCAGACCGAGGGGGCCACGCCGTGATTCTCGCGCTGACCGTCGGAGCGCTCGTCACCGCAGCGGTCTACCTCCTGCTGCAACGCGACTTCCTCCGCGTCGTGCTGGGCTTCGTCCTGCTCAGCCACGCCGTCAACCTGCTGCTGTTCAGCGCCGGGGGCATCAACCGGCGCGGTGAGCCGCTCGGGCCGGACCCGGATCCGGCGACCACGGCAGATCCGCTGCCGCAGGCGTTCGTGCTGACCGCCATCGTGATCGCCTTCGCGATCACGATCTACCTGCTCGTCCTGGCCGTCACCGGTCGGCCCCGACCGTCGGGTGACCAGTCGACCGAGGCGCCGCAACCCGACGATCCCGAGAGGCCGACCGGAGCGGCGACCACGAGCACCGGGCACGACCGCACCGGCGAGCCCCGCGACCGGCAGGAGGTGACGTCGTGACCGGTACGCTGCTGACGCTTCTCGTCGCGGTCCCGCTCGCCGGGACCGGAATCACCGCCTTCGCGCGTGCCGACACCCGATGGCCGATCCGGCTGCTGGTCACCGTGCTCGCCGCCAACCTGGCGGCCGGTGTCGCCCTGGTCACCACGACCCGTGACGGCACCGTTCTGGCCCACGGCGTGGGCGGCTGGACGTCCGGCATCGCGATCCCGTTCGTCGCCGACACCCTCGCGGCGCTCATGGTGACCGTCACCGGGCTCCTCACCCTGGTGTGTGTCCTGTTCGCGCTCGCCAGCGGCACCGGACGGCTGCGCCTGTTCGCACCACTCGTGCTGGCCCTGACCGCCGGCGTCAACGGCGCGCTGCTCACCGCCGACGTGTTCAACCTCTTCGTCTTCATCGAGGTCATGCTGCTGCCGTCGTACGGGCTGTTCATCCTCGCCCGGCGGCACCAGGGCCACCCGGCGGCGGTGGGCGGCTCCCGGTTGTACGTCACGTTCAACCTCTTCGTCTCCACCGTCCTCCTCGCCGGGATCGCGCTGCTCTACGGCACGGCCGGCACCGTCAACCTCGCCGAACTCGCCGGCGCCGCCGCCGACTCACCGCTGGTGGCGGCCGCGACCGCGATCTGCCTGTTCGCGCTGGCGATGAAGGCGGCGGTGGTGCCGACCTACGGCTGGTTGGGCCGCGCCTACCCCTCGACCTCCCCGGCGGTGACCGCCCTCTTCTCCGGCCTGCACACCAAGGTGGCGATCTACGCGATCTACCGCATCTACGCCGTGGTGTTCGACGGGGACCAGCGCTACCTGTGGATCGGCCTGGTCGTGTTCAGCGCGACGATGCTCGTCGGCGTGCTGGCCGCGGTCGGCGCGGACACCATGCGCTCGATCCTCGCCTTCCACATGGTCAGCCAGATCGGTTACATCCTGCTCGGAGTGGCCCTGTTCACGCCCGCCGGACTGACCGCCGGGATCTTCTACCTGCTGCACCACATGATCGTCAAAGCCTCGCTGTTCCTGTCCACCGGCGCGATAGAGACCCACTACGGCACCGGCCGACTCGACCGGCTCCGGGGAATCGTCCGCCGCGAACCCGTGCTGGCGGTCAGCTTCGGTCTCGCCGCGCTGTCGTTGGCCGGCCTGCCACCGCTGTCGGGGTTCGTGGCCAAACTGACCCTCATCATGGCCGCCGCCGACGCGGGCCACCTGGCGGTGGTCGCGATCACGCTCGCGGTCAGCCTGATCACGCTGCTGTCCATGTTGAAGATCTGGAACGCGGTGTTCGCCGCGTCTCCCCCACCGGACAGTCCCGACGACCCGGCCGCCGGCACCGGACAACTGCTCACCGCCGAGCGCACCACGGTGAAGACCAGCCTGGTCGTACCGGCCGCGATCCTGGCGGCCGTCACCGTCTGCCTCGGCCTCGGCGGGGAGTTCCTGCTCGGCCTGGCCTCCACCGCCGCCGACGGCCTGCTCGACACCTCCTCCTACCTCGAGGCGGTGCGGCGATGACACGCGTACTCACCCTTCCGATCCGGCTCGTGCTGTTCACGCTCTGGTTCGCCGGCCAGATCGTCCAGTCCTCCTGGACGGTCCTGGTCGACATCCTGACGCCGGGCCTGACCACCACCCCCCGTGTGGTGCGCATGCCGCTGGACTCCCGCACCGACCTGCACGTGGCGCTCATCGGGGTGCTCATCACTCTCACGCCCGGAACCCTCACCCTCGGCGTGGTCGCCCACGACCAGGACGGTCAGGCGCTGCTCGTGCACTCCATGTACCACCAGGACACCGAGAGCGCCCTGGCCGACCTTCGCGACATGGAACGACGCATGCTGCTCGCCTTGAGCCTCGGAGACCGACCATGATCCTTCTGGACATCGCCATCGCCGGCTGCGGATTCGCCTTCCTCGTGTCGGCCTACCGCATCGCCCGTGGACCCACCCCCGCCGATCGGGCCATCGCCGCCGACCTGCTCACCTTCGCCGTCATCGGTCTCATCGCACTGATCGGCGTACGCGCCCACCGCCACGGCACCTTCGACCTGGTCCTGGTCGCCACCCTGGTGGCGTTCCTCGCCGCCGTCTCGTTGGCCCGCGCGATCGCGAACGGACGCCGATGATCCTGGAGATCGTGGGACAGGTCCTCGCACTCCTCGGCGCGGCCATCTTCGTCGCCGCGGCCATCGGACTGCACCGCCTGCCCGACCCCTACACCCGCACCTCGGCAGTGGCCACCGCCGCCGGGCTCGGCATCACGTTCATCGTCGCCGGAGCGGCTTTCCTCGACCCCGACCTGTCGAACACGGTCAAGGCGATCATCGCCATCGTGCTGCAACTGGCCACCTCGGCCGTCGGCGGCATGGTGATCGCCCGGTCCGCCGTGCTGTCCGGTCACCGATTCAGCAGCAACACCGACCCTGGCGAGATCACCGATCAGCCGGAAAGGAACGGGTGACAGTGATGCCCTCCCGATGGAGCCAATGGTGTGACGCCAACGGCGGAATCCTCGTCCTCGCCGGTGCCGTGCTGTTCGTGGCCCTCATGGCGTTGCTGATGCGACTTCTGGTCGGCCAGTAGCACGACCCGCGGCGGGTCCGTGCGTGCGGGCCGGCGCTGTGCTCATCGGCTCCCGAACCCCGGGCCGGGTTCCTCCTCGGCGGGATCGCGGATCGGACGGGTGTCGCTGTCGACGACACCGTCCCTGTTCATGTCCCGCTCCCGCGCCCTACGGGCGTCCCACCGCAGGGTGAGCGCAGCGAGGAAGGCGGCGAGCAGCGTACCGGCCAGCACGCCGACCGTCGCACCGTCGGTGTGCACGGCATCGGGGAACGACAGCTCCGAGATGAGCAACGAGACGGTGAACCCGATGCCGGTGAGGAACCCGATCGGCAACAGGTCACGTACCCCGATCGCATCCGGCAACCGCAGACCGGTGAACCGCGTGACCAACGCCGTGACCCCGAGCACGCCGAGGAGTTTGCCGACCACCAGGGCGAGCACGATCGCCAGGAGCACCGGCTGGGCGAACAGGACCCCGATGCCCTCGCCGTCGACGAGCGTGACGCCTGCGGCGAAGAACGCGAACACCGGCAACGCGAAGCCGGACGAGACGGGACGCACGGCCTGCTCGAACCGGTGGGCCCGACCCTCGGGCTCGCCGAAGACCGGCCGGACCGTCACGCAGAGCCCGAGCAGCACCCCGGCAATGGTCGCGTGCACCCCCGACGCGTGCATGAAACCCCACGCCAGCGCCGCCGCCGGCAGCAACAGCCACCAGCTCGGTCGTCTCGACCGGGCAACCACCGCGAACAGTGCCACCGCGGCGAACGAGAGCGCGAGAGCGAGCCCGTCGAGATCGCCGCTGTAGAACACGGCGATCACGATGATCGCCAACAGGTCGTCGACCACCGCCAGGGTCAGCAGGAACGTGCGGAGCGCGACGGGTAGACCCCGACCGAAGATCGCCAGGACGGCCAACGCGAACGCGATGTCCGTGGCGGTCGGAATCGCCCAGCCGCGTAACGCCGCCGGGTCGCCCCGCGCCACGACCACCACCACGAAGACCACGGCCGGAGCCAGCATCCCGCCGACCGCAGCGAGCACCGGCACCGCCGCCTCGCCGAGCCGGCGCAGACTCCCGGCGACGATCTCCTGCTTGAGCTCCACACCCACCACGAAGAAGAAGATCGCGAGCAGCCCGTCGGCCGCCCACGCCGACACGGACAGATCCAGATGCAGGTCGGACGGTCCGATCCTCGCTGCGGAGAGGCTGGCGTAGGCCCCGCGCCACGGCGAGTTCGCCACCACCAGCGCCGCGACGGCCGCCACGAGGAGCAGCGCCCCACTCGTGGTCTCCAACGACACCCATCGCCGGAACCTGCCATACCGGGGCGAAGGAGAGTCTCGATGCACTTCCGCCATGAACCGGGCCTCCGTCACGCGTGATGCCCGTCGGGGCCGATCGCCGACAGACACGCCTACCCCGGCTTCCCCGCGCCGCCATGATCACTCCACCCGCCGTTGCGGTTCGGATGCCTGGACTCGCGGAATGTTAGTGACTAACATTCGACGGGTGAGGCAACCACCCCTGCACGGCAAACGGGCCGACACCCGTCACCGCCTGGTCAGCCACGCCCTGGACCTGTTCGAACTACAGGGATTCGAGGGCACCACCGTCGCCCAGATCGCCGCCCGCGCCCGGGTCTCGGAGATGACGTTCTTCCGCTACTTCACCAGCAAGGAGATGGTCGTCCTCGACGACCCGTACGACCCCCTGATCGCCGAGGCAGTGGCCGGGCAACCGGACACACTGCCACCGCTGCACCGGGTCACGCGCGGTCTGCGCGCAGCGCTGACGCGCCTGGACGACCTGGAGGACGAGACCACACGACGCCGCGTCCGGATCGTGGCCCACTCCCCGACCCTGCGCGCCGGCATGACCCGCACCACTGCGGCCACCGAGACGGCCATCGCCGACCGACTCATCACCGACGGCGTCCCGACGTTACCCGCCCGGGTCGCCGCCGCCGTCGCTCTCGCGGCACTGACCTGCGCACTCCTTGAATGGGCGACGGCTACGCCGCCCACCAGCCTCACCGACGCCATCAGCGTCGCCCTGGACACCGTCGAGGGCACCCGCCATGACTGAACGACTCACGACCACCGCCCTGGCCCACGACTTCGGCGACGGCGCGGGCGTGTTCGGCATCGACCTCACCGTGCACCCCGGCGAGATCCACGCCCTCGTCGGTCTCAACGGCGCCGGCAAGACGACCCTCATGCGTCTGATCCTCGGCATGCTGCACCCCACCACCGGCACCTGCCAGATCAACGGCCGTCACCTGACCCAGCTCACCGCCGACGACTGGGCCCGGGTCGGCCATCTCGTCGAACACCCCTTCGCCTACCCCGAACTCGACGTCCGGACCAACCTGCGGCTCGCCGCACGCCTCCGCCGCCGACCCGCCGCAGAAGCCGCCGGCCTGGCCGAACACGCCATGACCGAACTCGACCTGACCCGGTACGCCACCATCACCACCCGACGGCTGTCGCAGGGCAACCGGCAGCGCCTCGGTCTCGCCGCCGCGACACAGCACCACCCTCACCTGATCGTCCTCGACGAACCCACCAACGCCCTCGACCCGGCCGGCGTGATCCGGCTGCGCACCGTCCTGTCCCGACGGGCCGAAGCCGGTGCCGGGATCCTGGTCTCCAGCCACCACCTCGACGAGGTGGCCCGCATCGCGAACCGCATCTCCGTCGTCAACCGCGGGCGGCTCATCGGCACCCTCGAACCCGACACCGCCGACCTGGAACGCACCTTCTTCGCCCTCGTCTACCAGCACGAACAGGACCACCCGCGATGACTCCCGCCCTCACCGCCGCACTCGACGTCGAACTCCACAAACTGGCGGCCTCAAGGGTCATCCGCACCACCACCGTCCTGCTCGTCGCCGGCATCACCATCCTGACCAGCGCGCTCATCCACGCGGCCCGCAGCGGAAACGACCAGGTCATCGCGCAGCTCGGTCCACTGGCCGACGCCACCGGATGGGCCCTGCTGACCGGCGTCGCCGCGCAGATCACCGCCGCCGGCGGTCTGCTCGCCTTCGGCGTCGCCCTGAGCTGGCTCGTCGGCCGCGAATTCAGCGACGCCACCGTCACCGGCCTGTTCGCCCAGCCCGTCTCCCGACCGGTCCTCGTCGCGGCCAAGCTGCTGTCGCACCTGTTCTGGACGGCACTGGTGGCCATCGCGTTGACCGCCGCGATCGCGCTGACCGGGACGCTTCTCGGCCTGGGCGCCTGGAACACCGACGTCAGCGCGGCTCTCGGGCGACAACTCGTGCTCACCGTCTCGTCGGCCCTCGTCGCCACCCCGGCCGCGTGGGCGGCGACACTCGGACGAGGACTGCTGCCCGGCATCGCCACCACCATCGGGCTGATCGTCACCGCACAGGTCACCGCCATCGCCGGTACCGGAGCATGGTTCCCCATCGCCGCACCCGCCCTGTGGGCGCTACGACCCGACGCCGTGAGCCCCGCACAACTCGCCCTGGTCACGGTCGTACCGGCAATCTTCGCCGCACTGACCATCACCGCCTGGGCCCGGCTCCAACTCGATCGCTGACCCGGGCCGTGGACCGGGCGGCTGAGGTCGAGTGCGCCGATCGTTCGTGGATGCTCACCGGTCGCCGGCCCCCACCTGTGTGGGGCCGGCGACCGGTGGGGTGCCGATGTGGATGATTCGGGTCAGGGCGTTCCGGTGACGTTGCCGGCAGCCACGGGGCGACGCTCGGACGGGTAGCGGATGTTCTCCACCATCTCCGCGATCTCGTCCCGTGGCGGCGCCGTCATCTTCGACACCACGATCGTCACGATGAAGTTGACGATGGCACCGATGGTGCCGATGCCCTCCGGGCTGATGTCGAGGATGTGCGGGTTGGCCGCGGTGCCGAACACCGGCAACGTATAGATCATGTAGGTGGCGGTGAACACCATGCCGGTGATCATGCCGGCTGCCGCACCCGCCGAGTTGCATCTCTTCCAGAAGATGCCGAGCACGATGACCGGGAAGAAGCTCGCCGCCGCCAGGCCGAACGCGAACGCCACCACCTGGGCCACGAAGGCAGGCGGGTTGATTCCGGCGTAGATCGAGATCAGCACCGCCAGACCCATCGCGATCCGACCGGCCAGCAGCCGCTGCTTGTCGGTCGAGTCCCGCTTGACCCGGCGGAAGTAGAGGTCGTGCGAGAACGACGAGGAGATGACCAGCAGCAGTCCGGCAGCGGTGGACATCGCGGCGGCCAGGCCACCAGCGGCGACCAGACCCACGATCGGGGCCGGCAGGCCGGCGATCTCCGGGCTGGCCAACACCAGGATGTCGTTGTTGACGATCAGGTCCGCGCCGGAGGCGGGATTGTTGCTGACCGATCCGATCGTCGTCACGCCATCCCCGACGGTGACCAGGCCGGTCGCCGCCCAGTTGTCCACCCAGGCGGGCAACGCGTCGGCCGACACGCCGTTGACGCCCTGCAACAGGTTCAACTTGGTGAACGCGCCGACGGCCGGAGCCGTGGTGTAGAGCAGGGCGATGAACAGCAGTGCCCAGAACGCCGAGTAGCGGGCTCCGCGCACGCTCTTCGTGGTGTAGAAGCGAACGATCACGTGCGGCAGGCCGGCGGTGCCGATCATCAGCGACATGGTCACCAGGAACACGTCGATCTGCGGCCGCGCCGCGAACGCGTCGGTGAACTGGGCCATCCCCAGCTCCAGGCTGATCGCGTTGAGCTCGTCGAGGATCTGCCCGAAGGACACCTGCGGGATCGGGATGCCGGTCATCTGCTGGGCCACCGCCACCGCAGGGATCAGATAGGCGACGATCAGCACCGAGTACTGGGCCACCTGGGTCCAGGTGATGCCCTTCATGCCGCCGAGCACCGCGTACAGGCCGATGATCACAGCGGCGACGATGACACCACCGGTGACGTCGAGGCCGAGGAATCGGCTGAACACGATGCCGCCACCGCGCATCTGCCCGACCACATAGGTGAACGAGATGATGATGGCGGCCACGGCGGCGACGGTGCGGACCAGCTCCGAGTAGCGGTCACCGACGAACTCGGGCACGGTGAACTTGCCCCACTTGCGCAGGTAGGGCGCAATCAGCAGGGCCAGCAGCACATAACCGCCGGTCCAGCCCATCAGATAGATGGAACCGTCCGAGCCGAGGAAGGCGATCAGGCCGGCCATCGAGATGAACGAGGCCGCGGACATCCAGTCGGCCGCGACAGCGGCACCGTTGGCGATGGTGGGGATCCCCTGACCGGCCACATAGAAGCCGGCGGTCTCCTTCACCCGGCTGCGCCAGGCGATGTAGAGGTACACGGCGAACGAGGCGCCGATGAAGATGAGGGTCCAGAGTTGGATCTGGCTCACGACGCCGCCCCCTCGGTCTCCTGCTCGTCGACACCGAACTGGCGGTCGAGACGGTCCATCATCTTCGCGTACACGAAGATCAGGACCACGAAGACATAGATCGATCCTTGTTGGGCGAACCAGAAGCCGAGCGGGAAGCCGGCGATGACGATCTCGTTCAACGGTTCGACCAGCAGAACGCCGAACCCGAACGAGACGATGAACCAGATGGCCAACAGGATGACCATGAGCCGGAGGTTCCGGCTCCAATATTCTCTGCGCCAGCCGTTGTCCGGCGATGCCGGAGGTGGCGACGGTGGTGGCTCACCGCCACCACCCGTCTGGTCTGGGGTTACCTCGGTCATGTGTGGTGCCCTCCTAGTCGGTACGGAACCGGCTCCAGCGAGTGGCTGCGGCACGCCGACCGCGAGGTCGCGGTGGTGGTGCCGCGGCCCGATCCACACCCCGGTAGCAATCCCAGCCACGGGATGTGCGGTCGATCACACCCTCAGGTTTGGGAAAGCGAACGCGACCCGCGCGCGTCGGGCAATAGGTGATCTGCGGGGTGGGCCCTCGGGGCGGTGAGCGGTCCCTGACAGGCGACGAGCGGTCGAACGGTACGCGTGAGCATCGATCGCCGTCCGGTTTGCTCCTGTTCGTGCTGCCCGGCGGACCGTCCACCGACGCGCTCCGGCCGTTCACCGATCAGCCGCTCGGTGAACGAACACTGAGCACCTACCATCCGGTGATGGCAGACACCGCATCCCCCGCCGCTCCGGTCCGCCGCCGCATCCTCCACGCCGGCAGCCTCGGCATGCTCGTCGGTGGCCTGCTCGTGCTCGTCGGCTCGGTGCTGCCCTGGGTCATCACGCCGTTCGGTTCGATCAACGGCGCGGCAGGTCCAGGTCTGTGGACGCTGAGCGTGGGATTCCTCGCCATCGCCGGCGCCCTGTTGCCGTACCGCAAGGTGGCCATAGCGCACAGCCTGATCCCCGGGGTGACCGTGGCCCTCATCGTCGGCTGGCAGGCTGCCCGCCTCATCAGTCTCAGCGCCAGCACCGGCGCCTGGGGCCAGCTGATGCCCGGCATCGGCATGGTCATGGCTGCCGGCGGCACGGTCGTCCTGATCCGTACCGGAATGCGGCTCCTCGCGCTGCGCTGATCGCCGCCGCAGGGCAGAGGAAGCTCGCACCGCCCACGTTAGACGGCGGCCAGATCAACGACCTGCGCGCGTGGCACTGACGGGTGCGACAGACGGGTCGGAGGCAAGAGTGGTGACGTGCCAACGCTCAGCGCTTTGACGAGCGGTCAAGGAGCGCTGCCGGGCGGCCCGCTCGACGGGCGTGGTCCCCAGAACGCCGGAAGGGCCGACCCGATTTCCGGATCAGCCCTCTGACCTGCGTCGGGACGGCCGGATTCGAACCGACGACCCCTTGACCCCCAGTCAAGTGCGCTACCAAACTGCGCCACGTCCCGATGCTCTCGCTTCATCCTGCCCGCGACAGCCGGTTCAGCTTAGCGCAGCTTCTCCTCTGCGCCGCACAGCCCCCTCCCCACGGTCGTGACCACCCCCACCACCCCTAGAGCGTCCTAGGAGGGTGGGGTGTGGGTCAGCCGTGGGCCTTGCCTCGGCCGCCGGGGCCGAGCTTCTTGCGGGGGCGTACCGAGATCTCGATGGGGCTGCCCTCGAAGCCGAACTCCTCGCGGAGCTTGCGTTCCACGAAGCGCTGGTAGCCGGCGTCCAGCGGGCCGGTGGTGAAGAGCACGAAGCGCGGCGGGGCGACCCCGGCCTGGGTGGCGAACAGGATGCGGGGGGCCCGTCCCCCGCGTACCGGGTGCGGGGTGGCCTGCACCAGGGCGGTGAGCCACGCGTTGAGCTGCGCGGTCGGGATCCGGGTCTCCCAGCTCGCCAGGGCCCGGTGCAGGGAGGCGGCGAGCTTGTCGACGGCCCGTCCGGTCTGTGCCGACAGGTTCAGCCGGATCGCCCACGGGATGCGGCGCAGTTCCCGGTCGATCTCCTTGTCCAGGTAGTACCGACGGTCGGCGTCGACCAGGTCCCACTTGTTGAAGGCGATGACGAGTGCCCGCCCGGCCTCGGTGACCATGGTCAGGATGCGCTGGTCCTGCTCGCTGATCGGCTCGCTGGAGTCGAGCAGCACCACCGCCACCTCGGCCGCCTCGATCGCCGAGGCGGTCCGCAGGCTGGCGTAGTACTCGGTGCCGCTGGCCTTGCCGACCCGCTTGCGCAGGCCGGCGGTGTCCACCAGGTGCCAGGTGTCGCCGCCGATGGTGACCAGGCTGTCGACCGGGTCGACGGTGGTGCCGGCGACCGCGTCGACCACGGCGCGTTCCTCGCCGGAGAAGCGGTTCAGCAGGCTGGACTTGCCGACGTTGGGCCGGCCGACCAGCGCGACCCGGCGCGGGCCGCGCGGGCGGTTCTCCACGATCTTCGGCGCCTCGGGCAGCGCCTCCAGGATCTTGTCGAGCAGGTCACCGGAGCCTCGACCGTGCAGGGCCGAGATCGGGTGCGGCTCGCCGAGGCCGAGCGACCACAGCGAGGTGGCCTCCAGCTCGATGTTGGTGTTGTCGGCCTTGTTGGCCACCAGGATGACCGGCTTGGCGCTGCGGCGCAGCATCTTGACCGCCGCCTCGTCGACGTCGGTGGAGCCCACCGTCGCGTCGACCACGAAGATCACCACGTCGGCGGTGAACACGGCGGTCTCGGCCTGCGCGGCGATGGCCGCCGCCCGGTCCTTCGCGTCCGGTTCCCAGCCGCCGGTGTCCACCACGGTGAAGGTCCGACCGGACCACTGCGCGTCGTACGGGACCCGGTCCCGGGTCACGCCGGGCACGTCCTCGACGACCGCCTGGCGACGCCCGATGATCCGGTTGACCAGAGTGGACTTGCCGACGTTGGGGCGGCCGACCACGGCCACCACCGGCTGCGGACCGGCCGGCTCCTCGATGTCGAGGTCCGGTTCCCGCAGCTCCACCCAACCGTCGTTGTCAGTCACGCCCACGCCTCGTTTCGTTGGCCGGTGGCGGGCAACGCCCGCGCCACCGCGCCGGATGGTCCGATCGCCGGTAGACCCGGCAGGTTGTCGCGCCCGGTCACGCCACGTTCCGCTCGGCGAGCAGCGCCCGCAGCTTCGCCACGACCTCGTCGATGCCCAACTCGGTGGTGTCCAGCACCACGGCGTCGGGGGCCTGGGCGAGCGGGTCGGCCTTGCGGGTCGAGTCGATCTTGTCTCGCCGGGCCAGGTCGGCGGCGGTCGCCGCCACGTCGGAGGCGTCCTCGGCGCTGCGGCGCGCGGCGCGGGCCGCCGCCGAGGCGGTGAGGTAGACCTTGAGGTCGGCGTCGGGGGCGACCACGGACCCGATGTCGCGGCCCTCGACCACGATCCGGCCCGCCTTGGCGATCATGTCGCGCTGCCGGGCCACCAGCAGCGCCCGGACCGCCGGCACGGAGGCCACTGCGGACACGGCGGCGGTCACCTCGGGACCCCGGATCTCGGCCTCGACGCCCACGCCGTCGGCGGTCACGCCGTACCCGGTGGGGTCGGTGCCGATCCGCAGGTCGACCTCGGCGGCGACCTTGCCGACCGCCTCGGCGTCGGTCAGGTCGACGCCGGAGCGCAGCACCGCCCAGGTGATCGCCCGGTACATCGCGCCGGTGTCGAGGTAGCGGGCGGTGAGGCTCGCCGCCAGCCGCCGGGAGACGGTGGACTTACCCGAACCGGACGGCCCGTCCACAGCCACCACACAGCGCCCAGCCGGTACGTTTTCCTCCACCGTTGTCCTCCTCAGCCCGTACCCCGCGATCCGCCTCATCGGCGGACGCGAGCGGTTGCCCACACAGCTTCCATCATGCCCGGCGCCGTGGCGCACGGCCCGCCGGCCCTGCCCCGGGCCGCCAGGAGCCTACCGTCAGCGGTACCCGCCAGCGCGGGGTCAGTCACTCACGGCCTTGAACAGGGCCGCGACCTCCGCGTTGGTCAGCCGCCGCGTGCGCCCGGGACGCAGGTCGCCGAGCCGGATCGGCCCGATGGAGGTACGCACCAGCCGGCTCACCGGGTGTCCGACCTCGTCGAGCAGACGCCGGACGATGTGTTTGCGGCCTTCGTGCAGGGTCAGTTCGACCTGGGCGGTACGTCCCAGACTGCCCACCACCCGGAACGAGTCCACGGTGACCGGGCCGTCCTCCAGCTCGATGCCGGCGGCGAGGCGCTTGCCGAGGTTGCGCGGGATCGGCCCGGCCACCTCACACAGGTACGTCTTGGCCACCCCGTAGGAGGGGTGCATCAGCCGGTGGGCCAGGGTCCCGTCGTTGGTGAGCAGCAGCAGGCCCTCGCTGTCCGCGTCGAGCCGCCCGACGTGGTAGACACGCTGCTCGACCCGGTTGCCGACGAAGTCGGCGAGCGCGGTGCGCCCCTTCTCGTCGGCCATCGTGGAGACCACGCCACGGGGCTTGTTCAACGCCAGGTACACCAGTCGGGTGTCGGCCACCAGCCGCTCGCCGTCGACGTGGATGACGGATGTGGTCGGGTCGACCTTGTCGCCGAGCTGGGCCACCCGCCCGTCGACCGTCACCCGCCGACGGAAGATCAGGTCTTCGCAGGCACGCCGGGACCCGACCCCCGCCGCGGCGAGCACCTTCTGGAGGCGTTCCGGGCCGGTGTAGACGGGGGCGTCGGGGCGGGGGGTGCGGTCATCGCGCGGCATCGGCAAGCTCTTCTACGTCGTCGGGGAGGAACGGGGCCAGGGGCGGCAGGTCGTCGAGGCTGTTCAGGCCGAGCTTCTCCAGGAACATCGTGCTCGTCCGGTACAGATAGGCCCCACTGTCCGACTCGGTGCCGCACTCCTCGATCAGCCCACGGGTCACCAGGGTACGGATCACCCCGTCGCAGTTGACGCCCCGGATGGCCGATATCCGCGACCGGGTCACCGGCTGCCGGTACGCCACCACCGCGAGGGTCTCCAGCGCGGCCTGGGTCAGCCGGACCGACTGCCCGTCGAGGACGAACCGTTCCACGTAGGTGGCGTATTCCGGCCGGGTGTAGAGCCGCCACCCGCCGGCCGCCCGGCGCAGCTCGAACCCGTGTCCGGCGGCGGTGTAGCCTGCGGCGATCTCGTCCAGGATCGGGCCGACCCGCTCGGCGGGCTGTTCGAGGATCTGGGCCAGCGTCAGCTCGCTGACGGGTTCGTCCACCACCAGCAGGATCGCCTCCAGCGCCCCGCGGAGTTCGGCGTCGTCGAGGACCGGCGGCGGCTCCGGCACCACCCGCGTCCGCCCACCCCGCTGCCTCCGCCCCGCCCCCTCCTCCGCGATCTTGGCACCCGGCGACCCCTCCAGGGGCACCTCCGCACCGAGATCCCCGGCAGCCCCGAGTTCGGGGGCGGGATCCGCAGGTTCGGCCGATTCGACGGCGGCGGGTGCGGTGAGCTGGGCGGATTCCGGGGCAGCAGGTTCGGGCTCCGCGCGATCGGGCTCGACGGGCTCAGCCTCGACGGGATCAGGGTCGGCCGGGTCCGGGGCGACGGACTCGGGGGCGGAGCGCTGCCAGGGCGGGACCCAGGCGGCGGCCTGGTCGGCCAGCGAGTCCCGGCGTTCCTCGTTACTCATCCGGCGCGCTCCTCCGTCGTTACCGCCTCGTCCGTCGACACACCGGACCCCGTCGACGCCGCTCCGGACGCGGTCGTCGGCGCACCGGACCCGGGGGCCGCCTCGTCCGGGTTGCCGGCGTACTCGTCGATGGTGAGGGCCGGACTGCCGTCGGCGGGACCGGTCCAGCGTACGGTCAGCTCCTCCAGCGCCTGCTCCTGCACGAAGGCCACCACACCCTGCCGGTACAGCTCCAGCAGCGCCAGGAACCGGGCGACCACCTCCAGGGTGGCCTCGCAGTCGGCGCAGAGCAGCGAGAAGGTGGCGGTGCCGGCGCGGCGAAGCCGTTCACTGATGATCGCGGCGTGTTCCCGGACGCTGACCCGCACCATGTGCACGTGGGCGATGGAGACCTCGGGCACCGGCTTCGGGGTCATCGCCCGGACGGCGAGCTTGAGCAGTCGCTGCGGGCCGATGCCGAGCACCAGGTCGGGCAGGGCATCGGCGTAGCGGGCCTCCAGGGTGACCGCGCGCGGATAACGGCGTCCGCCGACCTCCTCCAGCACCGCGATGTGCGCCGCCGCCTCCTTGTACGCCTTGTACTGCAACAGTCGGGCGAAGAGCAGGTCCCGCGCCTCCAACAGCGCCAGGTCCTCCTCGTTCTCCACCTCGGCCGAGGGCAGCAGCCGGGCGGCCTTGAGGTCGAGCAGGGTGGCGGCGATCAGCAGGAACTCGCTTGCCTCGTCCAGGTCCCAGTCGTCGCCCATGGCCCGGATGTACGCGATGAACTCGTCGGTCACCTGGTGCAGGGCGACCTCGGTGACGTCGAGTTTGTGCTTGCCGATCAGTTGCAGCAGCAGGTCGAACGGGCCGGTGAAGTTGTCCAGCCGGACCGTGAACTTGCCGGTGTCCGCAGCGTCGTCCGCAACGACGACCGGGGTCTCCTCCGGCGCGCCGGATTCCGTCACCGCGAGCGGATGCTCCGGCGCGGTGGTCGGGTCGGCTGGCGGCGCGCTCACGCCGACGACCGTAGTCCACGGCCTGGACACCGATGGTTACCGGCCTACCGCTCCGCCTGCGCGGCGATCACCTCGCGGGCCAACTGACGGTAGTTGCGGGCCCCCGAGGAGGCCGGGTCGAGCGTGGTGATCGGGGCACCCGCGACGGTCGACTCGGGGAACTTCACCGTCTTGGTGATCACCGTCTGGTAGACCTTGTCGCCGAACGCCTCCACCACCCGCTGGAGCACCTGCCGGCAGTGCGTGGTGCGGCTGTCGTACATGGTGGCGAGGATGCCTTCCAACTCCAGGTCGAAGTTGAGCCGCTCGCGCACCTTGTCGATGGTGTCCAGCAGCAGGGCGACACCACGCAGGCTGAAGAACTCGCACTCCAGCGGGATGAGGACGCCGTGCGCCACGGTCAACGCGTTGATCGCCAGCAGGCCGAGCGAGGGCTGGCAGTCGATCAGGATGTAGTCGTACTCCTTGCGGACACTTCTGAGCACGCGGGCCAGAGCCATCTCGCGGGCGACCTCGTTGACCAGCTGTATCTCGGCGGCGGAGAGGTCGATGTTGGCCGGCAGCAGGTGCAGCCCGGCCACGTCGGTCTTGATCAGGACGTCCTCGGCGGTGACGTCGTCCTGCATCAGCAGGTTGTAGACCGACAGGTCGAGGTTGTGCGGGTTGACGCCCAGCCCGACCGAGAGGGCGCCCTGCGGGTCGAAGTCGACCAGGAGCACCTTGCGGCCGTACTCGGCGAGCGCGGCGCCGAGGTTGATGGTGGTCGTGGTCTTGCCGACGCCACCCTTCTGGTTGGCCATCGCGATGATCCGCGCCGGGCCGTGCCGGTCCGTGGGCATCGGCTCGGGGATGGGCTTGCGCATCGTGTAGGCGGCCGGGTCGGCCGGACCCAGGTCCGAGCCGAGCGCGTTCTGCTGTTCGCGGAGCTCCGACGTCCAGGTCTCGGCACGGTCACCGTTGCCAGCCATGTCCTCGTTGCCCCCTCCCGACGACCATCTGGCGTCGGAGCCGCCCGACGTCCTTCGCGGCGCCGCTGCGCACCCCGGTCATCCCGCCGCCAGGCCGCGCCGATCCCGACTGTACGCCACCGACGAGCAGGGCGTTCACTACCCGCTCGGCGTGTCGGGCGGTGGTACCGACCGGTGCCGTCCCGCCCCACCTCCACCGGCCAGGCCGGCGGCGTTTCCCGCGCCTCGGGTCAGTGCAGGGCACGCGGGTGCGCGGTGGCGTAGACCTCACGCAGCCGGTCCACGGTCACCAGCGTGTAGACCTGCGTGGTGGTGACCGAGGCGTGGCCGAGCAACTCCTGCACCACCCGGACGTCGGCGCCGCCGTCGAGCAGGTGGGTCGCGTACGAGTGTCGCAGGGTGTGCGGGGAGACCGCCTCAGACCCCTCCACCGGCAGGCCGGCCCGGGCGGCGGCGCGACGCAGCACGGTCCAGGCGCCCTGCCGGGTCAGCGGGCCGCCCCGGGCGTTCAGGAACACCCTCGGGGTGCCCCGGCCGGCGGTGACCAGTCCGGGCCGGGCGCGGACCAGGTAGGCGCCGAGCGCCCGCAGCGCGTGCCCGCCGACCGGCACCAGTCGGCTGCGACCGCCCTTGCCGTGCAGCAGCACCACCCCGTCGTCGAGGTCCACGTCGTCCACGGCCGCGCCGATGGCCTCGGAGATGCGGGCGCCGGTGCCGTACAGGAACTCCAGCAGCGCCCGGTCGCGCAGCGCCAGCGGCGCCTGCTCCCCCGCCGCGTCCACTGGGCCGGCGGTCTCCAGCAGCCGGACCACCGCGTCGACGGGCAGCGCGCGGGGCAGTCGGCGCGGTGGGGTGGGTGGGCGTACGTCACGGCTCGGGTCGGCGCCGACCAGGCCCTCACGCAGCGCGAAGCGGTGCAGACCACGCACGGCGCTGGCGGCGCGGGCGGCCGAGGAGACGGCCAGCGGCGGGCGGCCGTCGTCACCGGTGCGCAGTCGGGCCAGGTGCCGTTCGATCTCGCCGGCCGAGACCCCGGCGAGGTCGTCCACCCCGGCGGCGGCCAGCGAGTCGAGGTAGCGGTCCAGGTCGCGGCGGTACGAGGTGAGGGTGTTCACCGCCAGTCCACGTTCGACGGTGAGGTGGTCGAGGTAGCCGCGCAGCGCACGACGCAGGGCCGGCGCCGGTTCGGGGCCGGCCCGTTCGTCGGTCGCCGTGCTCAGCGCTTCCCCCTCAGCCCAGCGCCTCGGTGAGCGCGAGGGTGGGCAGGCCGTGCGCCTCGGCCACCGGGCCGTAGACGACCTGGCCGGCGTGGGTGTTCAGGCCCAGGGCCAGTGCCGGGTCGCGCCGCGACGCCTCCCGCCAGCCGTGGTTGGCCAGTTCGAGGGCGTACGGCAGGGTGACGTTGGTGAGCGCGTAGGTGCTGGTGTTCGGCACCGCGCCGGGCATGTTCGCCACGCAGTAGAAGATCGACTCGTGCACCCGGTAGACCGGTTCGTCGTGCGTGGTCGGCCGCGAGTCCTCGAAGCAGCCACCCTGGTCGATGGCGATGTCGACGAGCACGCTGCCGGGCTTCATCCGGGACACCAGCTCGTTGGAGATCAGCTTCGGTGCCTTGGCGCCGGGCACCAGCACCGCGCCGATGACCAGGTCCGCGTCGAGCACGGCCCGTTCGATCTCGTACGCGTTGGAGGCGACGGTCTGCAGGTGTCCCCGGTAGATGGCGTCGGCCTGCCGCAACCGGCCGACGTTCTTGTCCAGCAGCAGCACCTCGGACTGCAGGCCCAGCGCGATCGCGGCGGCGTTCATGCCGGAGACCCCGGCACCGATGACCACGGTCTTCGCCGCGTACACGCCCGAGACGCCACCGGGCAGCACGCCCCGGCCGCCTCCGGTACGCATCAGATGGAAGGCGCCGACCTGCGGGGCGAGTCGGCCGGCCACCTCGGACATCGGGGCGAGCAGCGGCAGGGAGCGGTCCGGCAGCTCGACCGTCTCGTACGCGATGCCAGTGACCCTGCGGTCGAGCAGCGCCTGGGTGCAGTCGCGCGAGGCGGCCAGGTGCAGGTAGGTGAAGAGGACCTGCCCCTCGCGCATCCGGTGGTACTCCTCGGCGACCGGCTCCTTGACCTTGAGCACCATGTCGGCGGCGTCCCACACCTCGTCGGCGGTGTCCAGGATCTTGGCGCCGGCCGCGGTGAACTCCTCGTCGGTGATGCTGGAGCCGACCCCGGCACCGGCCTCGACGAAGACCTGGTGACCGCCGCGGGTGAACTCGTTGACGCCCGCGGGCGTGATCGCCACCCGGTACTCGTGGTTCTTGACCTCGCGGGGGATGCCGACCTTCACGATGCAGACACCTCTCTCCGGGGACGGCTCCCCCGACTGGGCGGTGCCGCGGCGGCCCCTTTGCCGCGACGGTCGACCGGTCCCGTGGGCGGCAGTTTAGGCGTACCGGCGCGTCGCGGGAGCGTGCACCATGCCATCCGGTGGCCGCGAACCCTGACGATGTGTCAGGTGTACGGGCAGCCCACCGGCCGGGTCCACCTCAGCCGACAGGACAGTATTGGTCGACATCGTCCCACGTGGTGCCTACCGGTGCGGACAGCGTCGGTGTGGATCACTATCGTGTCGCCTCATGACTATTCCCCCCTATCAGCCCGGGTACCCCCAGGGCGTTTCCGACAAGAGCAAGGTCATCGCCGGTGTCCTGCAGATCCTGCTGGGCGGCTTCGGCGTCGGCCGGTTCTACATGGGTGACACCAAGACCGGCGTCATCCAGCTCGTCGTCACGCTGGTGACCTGCGGTATCGGCAGCCTCTGGGGTCTGATCGACGGCATCCTGATCCTGGTCAACGGTGGCGTCGACGGACAGGGTCGCCCGCTGCGCGACTGATCCGGCATGCGAACAGGGGCCGCGCGGTGATCCGCGCGGCCCCTGTCGTCGTCCTCCCGCTCAGCCCGGCAGCGGGGTGTCCGCCCGGCGCAGCACCGACCAACCGGCGTCGCGGGCGCGGGCGGCGGCCAGCAGCCCGGCCACGCACGGGCCGTTGGTGACCTCACCGGCCAGCACCATGCCGACCGCCTCGTCCAGGTCGATCCGGACGATCTGCAGGTCGGCCTCCTCGTCGTGCCGGTCGTGCCGCTGCTCCGCCGGCACCTCGCCGAGGTCCCGGGCCAGGAAGACCCGGACCAGCTCGTCGGTGAACCCGGGTGAGCTGTGCACGTCGACCAGCACGTCGAGCCGACCGGCGGTCAGGTCGACCTCCTCGGCCAGCTCCCGCGCCGCGGTCACCGCCGGGTCCTCGCCGGTGACGTCGGTCAGCCCGGCCGGCAGCTCCCAGAGGCGCCGGCCGACCGGCTGGCGGTACTGCCGGATCAGCACCACCTGGCCGGCGTCGTCCAGCGCCACCACGGCCACCGCACCGACGTGCCGGACCAGGTCACGCGGGGCCGTCCCGCCGCCGGGCATGCTCACCTGCTCGGTGACCACGTCGAAGATCCGACCGCGGTACTGCACCTCGCGGGAGAGCACCTCGTAGCGGTGCTCGACCGCCCTGCCGGCGTCGCTCACGACGCCGAGGGGACGGTCGTGGCGGTGCCGTTGCGCGCGGCCCGCTCGGCACCGTCCAGGTCGACCGGAAGCTGGTCGGCCTGCGAGTACGCCACCGCCGCCTGGACGAACGCGGCGAACAGCGGGTGCGGTCGGGTGGGGCGGCTCTTCAGCTCCGGGTGGGCCTGGGTGGCCACGAAGAACGGGTGCAGCTCGCGGTCCAGCTCGACGAACTCGACCAGCCGCCCGTCCGGCGAGGTACCCGAGATCCGCAGCCCGGCCTTGGCGAGCTGGTCGCGGTAGGCGTTGTTCACCTCGTACCGGTGCCGGTGCCGTTCGCTGGCCTCGGTGCTGCCGTACGCCTCGGCGACGATCGACCCCTCGGCGAGCGCCGCCGGGTACGCGCCGAGCCGCATGGTGCCGCCCAGGTCGCCCTTGCCGGCCACGATGTCCTCCTGGTCGGCCATGGTGGCGATGACCGGGTGCACAGCCTCGGCGTCGAACTCCACGGAGTTGGCGCCGTCCAGCCCGGCCAGGTGCCGGGCCACCTCGATGGTCATGCACTGCAGGCCGAGGCAGAGCCCGAGCAGCGGGATGCCGTTCTCCCGCGCGTACCGGGCGGTGCCGATCTTGCCCTCGATGCCCCGCACGCCGAACCCGCCGGGGATGACGATGCCGTCGACACCGGCCAGGGCCGCCGCCGCGCCCGCCGGGGTGACGCAGTCGTCGCTGGGCACCCAACGCACCTGCACCCGGGCCCGGTTGCCGAAGCCGGCCGCCCGGATCGCCTCGCTGACCGACAGGTACGCGTCCGGCAGGTCGACGTACTTGCCGACCAGCGCCACGGTGACCGTGCGCCGGGGCTGGTGCACCCGCTCCAGCAGGTCGTCCCAGCCCTCCCAGTCCACGTCCCGGAAGGAGAGCCCGAGGCGGCGCACCACGTACGCGTCGAGCCCCTCCCGGTGCAGGACCTTCGGGATGTCGTAGATGCTGGGCGCGTCCGGGGCGGCGATGACCGCCTCGGCGTCGACGTCGCAGTAGAGCGACAGCTTGTGCTTGAGCTTGTCCGGGATCTCCCGGTCCGAGCGGCAGACGATGGCGTCGGGCTGGATACCGATGTTGCGCAGCTGCGCCACCGAGTGCTGGGTCGGCTTGGTCTTCAGCTCCCCCGAGGGCGCCAGGTACGGCACCAGCGAGACGTGCAGATAGAAGCAGTTGTCCCGGCCCAGGTCGTGACGGACCTGCCGGATCGCCTCCAGGAACGGCAGCGACTCGATGTCGCCGACCGTGCCGCCCACCTCGGTGATCACCACGTCCGGCGTACGGCCGTCGTCGTCCGGATCGGCCATCGCCAGGATCCGCGACTTGATCTCGTTGGTGATGTGCGGGATCACCTGGACGGTGTCGCCCAGGTACTCCCCGCGCCGTTCCTTGGCGATCACCTCCGAGTAGATCTGGCCGGTGGTGACGTTCGCCTTGCCGGACAGCGCCCGGTCCAGGAAACGCTCGTAGTGACCGACGTCCAGGTCGGTCTCGGCGCCGTCCTCGGTCACGAACACCTCGCCGTGCTGGAACGGGTTCATGGTGCCGGGGTCCACGTTGAGGTACGGGTCGAGCTTCTGCATCACCACACGAAGTCCCCGCGCGGTGAGCAGATTGCCGAGGCTGGAGGCGGTGAGCCCCTTACCCAGCGAGGAGGCGACTCCCCCGGTGACGAAAATGTGCCTGGTCGTCCGTGCTGAAGGGGCCAAGGCCTGCTCCCGTGTCGTCCGTCGCGGTCGTGCAGACCGCCGAGCCAATCAGCGAAGTGATCACGCGATCCACGGGATTCCACGGTAACACCTCGCCTGAGGCACTCCCGGGCCGCACCCGAGGTACCACTCCCGGGGTCACCCGGTCGCGACCTCGGCCGACGACCGTACCGCCCGGCCACGCCCGCGTTCACCCTCGGTACCGGCCCCGGCGGCGTCCTCGACCGGCGCACCGGCGCACGCCGTGTCCTCGGCACCCGGGGTGGCCGCGTCGCCCGCCCGGGTGTCGGACCGGATGGTGTCCGACGGCCGGTCGGTGCCGGGCCGGGTGCGGTCCGCCGAGTGGTCGAGCACCCGCAACGCCGACAGCGCCGCCATCGGCACCACCACGGCCGCCGCCGCTCCCGCCACGTCCAGCGCCGCCGCGCTCAGCACCCCACCGATGCCGACGGCCACACCGGTGCCCGCCATCGCCGCCCGGATTGCCGGATAGATGCCGAACAGCCGCATCAGCCCGCCCCACGGCTGGAGCAGGGCGAACCACACCAGCAACGCACCGGCCAACGCCAGCACGGTCAACGGGCTGTTCATCAGGGTGTCGATGTTCGAGGCGCTGGACCGTTGCACGGTCAACCCACCGGTGCCGTCGCCCAGTGCCGCGAGGAACCGGCCCAGGCTGCCGCGATCGGCCGGTGGGCGGCCGAGGTCCACGACCGCGAACCCGACCATCACCGCCAGTCCGGCCATGGTCGCCCACGCCAACCGGGTCAACGTCAGCCACCCGCCCGCGCTGATCGCCGCCGCGACGCTCACCCCGGCGGTCACCGCGATCGCGCCGATCGAGTCGGCACCCAGGTACGCACTGCCGACCACCACCACGGCGGCACCGCCCACCAGCACCATCACCATCGGTCGCCACGTCCGGTGCACCTGCTGGGCGAGCCAGCCGCCGGTCAGCAGCGCGCCGGCCACGAAGACGCCGAGCCCCACGGTGCCGAGCCCGGCATACCGGCCGCCCTCCAACGCGGAGTACCCGATCACACCGTTGAGCTGGAGACGGGCCCCGGTGACCACGTCCAGGCCGACGGCCAACGTGGTGAGACCGGCCACCGCGCCGAGCGGTCCCAACGTGGTGCCGTATCCCGGCGTCAACCGCACCAGCAACGTCGCGGCGGCCAGCAGCACCATGGTCAGCCCGGCGAAGGAAGCGGCCGGGTGGACGTTGCGCCACCACGGCACGGCCTCGGCGAGCAGGGCCGCCGGGATGGCCAGCGCCGCCGCCACCAGCAGCAGCTCCACCACCGCCACCACCCGCCGGGACACCGGCTTCGGCCCGTACGGGCCGGCGTGCCGGCGGGCGCGGCGCAGCAGCGGCAACACCGCCAGGGCCAGCGCCACCTGCACGGCGGCCAGCACCGTGAAGAATCCGCCCGCCACCTGCCGCTGCGCGGCGGCCTCCCGGTCCGCGTCGGCGGGCTCGGCGATCGCGGCGGCCAGGTCGGCCGGACGCCCACCGACCGACTCGGCGGGCCGGCCGAGGAACGGCCGGTCCGGCATCGGACGACCCAGCGCCGCCAGCGCGGTCGGCGCGAGGTCGATCAGTTGCAGGTAGCCCTGCCGACCGGTGCTGGGCGAGGTCAGCCAGCCCTCCTCCCAGCCGGGGCCGTCGGCGACGGCCACGTGCAGCCGGGACGGCCGCTCGGTGTCGGAGACCCCGGCGACGATCACCAGGGACCGCGGCGGCCGACCCGCCAGCACCCGGGCCAGCTGGGCGTCGGCCGCTTGCGCCGACGCCGACCGCGACGCCTCGTCCTCACCCTCGACGGTGCCGGCGTCGACGATGCTCAGCACGCAGGATCCGAGCAGCTCGGCCGGATCCTCCGGCAGCGTCGGCGCGTACCGGTCGACCCGACCGAACGGCCGTGCGGCGGCCACCGCCGCACCCGGGCCGACCGCCACCGAGCAGCGCACCGACTCCGACAGCGCGCCGGGCACCGTGCCCCACGGCAGCCGCTCCTGGTTGCGCAGCACGACGCTCTCCTGCTGCGGCAGGTTCGCGCCGATGCCGTCGGGCTGCTCCACCGTCACGTCGGCGGGCGGACACTGCCCGTCGGTCGGGCTGCCGGCCCAGGCGGCGAAGCCCCCCGCGCCGAGCGTGAGCCAGCCGTCCACCGGGCAGGTGGGTCGGTACACCGACCGCACCGACAACGAACCGATCGAGCCCTCCTGCGCCATCCGCCACAACGTCGGCGTACGCTGCGCGTCCACGTCCTCCCACCGCAGCCCGGCCACCCCGACCAGCACCACGTAGTCGGCGCTCTGCCGGGGCGGCGGGCTCTCCGGACGGGCCGCCAGCACGGTGACGCCGAGCGCCACCACGACCAGGGTCAACAGGATCGGTACGATTCGGCGCAACATCACCGGCGTCCCGTCGACGGCGTGTCGGCACCGGGCGTCGGCCCGGCCCGGCCCGAGGTCAACTCGGCGTAGAGCGCGACCAGCTGGGCCACGGTCTGCGCCTCGGTGGGCCAGGTCGCGGCCCGCGCGACACCCTGACGGCCCAGCTCGGCGCGGCGCGGCGCGTCGTCGAGCAGGTCACCGACCGCCGCGTCGACCGCGTCGACGTCGCCCGGCGGCACCAGCACCGCGGCGTCCCCCACCAGGTCCGGCAGGCCACCCACCTCGGTCGCCACCAGCGGTACGCCGACCCGCAGCGCCTCCTGCGCGAACAGTTGTCGGGCCTCCCAGTCGCTGGTCACCACCGCCAGGTCCGCCCCGGCCAGCAGATCGGCCACGTCGGTGCGGTGCCCGAGCAGGGTCACCGGCGCCCGCGCGGCACTGATCCGGGCAGCCAACGGCAGGTACGCCGGACCGCTCCCGGCGATCACCACGGCCGGCGGCGGCACCCGTTCCCGCCACCGGGCGGCGGCGTCCACCAGCACGTCGTACCGCTTCTGCGGGTGCAGCCGACCGACCGAGAGGATCAACGGCTGGTCGGCGGCCACCCCGAACTCGGCCCGTACGGCGGCCCGGCCCCGGCGCGGCGCGGGCAGCTCGGGAGCGGCCACCGGGGCGAGCCGGGCATCCCCGGCCCCGAGCCCGACGGCCCGGGCCACCAGGTCGGCGGAGGCCCCCAGCGTCACCCGGGCGCCCCGGGCCACCATCTTCTCGGCCCACCGGGACAGGCTGCCCCGCAGCCCACCGGCGAGCACCGCGTTGTGCCAGGTGACCACCAGCGGGGCGGCCGGTCGGGCGAGCACCGCGACCAAGCCGGCGCGCAGCCCGTGCGCGTGCACCACACCCACCTGTTCACCGGCCAGCACCCGGCGCAGCGTGGTGATCGCACGGACGTCACCCGGCGTCGGGCTGGCCGGGATCTCCACCGGCGCGAACCGTGCCCCGGTCGCCACGAAGTCGAACTGGTCCTGGGTCGCCGCCGGCCCGCAGACCAGCACCGACTCACCGGCCGCCGTCAACCCACGGGCCACCGCCCGGACATGCTGCCCGACACCACCGGTGCTGGAGGCCAGCAACAACACCACCGTGCCCCACCGGGCATCCGCACCCCTCGCGCTCACCGGTCACGCCCTCCGTTCGCGACTGCGCGGCTCGCAAGCTCACTCCTCGCGCTCACCGGTCACGCCCTCCGTTCGCGACTGCGGGGCTCGCAAGCTCACTCCTCGCGCTCACCGAGCCGACCTTCCGTTCGCGACTGCGGGGCTCGCAAGCTCACTCCTCGCGCTCACCCGGATCGACCCTCCGTTTCGGCGCTTGCCTTCCCGTCCCCTCGACCGCCTCCGCTCCGGGTCCGGCGTAGGCGTCGACGCAACCCGGTCAGCAGTGGCCGCACGTCCCGCCGGTCGACCAACCAGACCACGCCGAGGAAGACGACGACGACCAGGACTCCGGACAGCATGCCCTGCACGAGCGCCGCCGACCGCGTCGGGGTCCCGCCCCACCAACCGAGCAGCAGCAGCGCCGCGAGGGCCGCGCTCGCACCCGCCAGCACCCCGGCGGCACCGGCCCGCACGGCACCGGCCAGCGCCGCCGGACCGGCCGCGCGCCGGACCGCCAGCAGCAGCAGCCCGCCGAGCAGCAGCATGCCCGCCGAGTTGGCCAGCGCGACGGCGAGCACCCGGTCGGCCGTGGGGAGCAGCGCCGCCATCGGCAGCGTACCGAGCGTGACCGCCAGCCATCCGGCACTGATGGCGAGCGTGGCCTCCCGGGTCGCGCCCCGGGCGTACAGGGCGCGGGAGAGGACCGCGAACAGCCCGTACCCGAGCAGCCCCGGGGCGAAGCCGGCGACGGCCGTGGCGGTGGCGGAGGCGTCCAGCGGGAAGAACCGGCCGATCGGACCGGCCACCCCGACCAGCGCCGCCGCGCCGAGGCAACTGGACAGCAGCACCGCGCGCACCGTGCCGGACAGGGTGTCCCGGTAGCCGGCCTCGTCGCCGCCGGCCGCCGTCTCGGCCAACGCCGGGTACGCGGCCGTGGCCAGCGGCACCGCCAGCACCGCCCAGGGCAGCAGATAGAACGTCTGGGCCAGGTTGAACACCTGCGGGGCCTCGGTCCGACCACCGGAGATCTGATAGAGGATCACCAGCGTGGCCACCTGCTGGGCGGTGACGGTGACCACACCGGCGGTGACCAGACCACCCACCCGCGCCCGCGCGTCGGCCGGGAAGCCATATCCGGGGCGCAGTCGCAGGCGGAGCCGCCGCAACGGGATCAGCAGCGACAGCGAGAGCACCACCACACCGAGCGTGGTGCCGCCGGACAGGATCAGTTCCGCGCCCCGGCCCGCCTGCGCCACGCTCGCCCCCGGACCGGCCACGGCCACGAAGACGAGGTACGCCACGATCACCGTCAGGCTGGACAGCAGCGGCGCGATCACCGGCCAGGCGAAGCGGCGGTGGGCCTGGAGCACACCGGTCAGCACGATCCCGATGCCGTAGAGCGGCACCTGCGGCGCGAAGACCCGCAGCATCCGGGCCCCGGCCGCCAGCTCCTCCGGGCTGCGGCTGTGGAAGACCGACACGATCTGCTCGGCGCCCAGGGCCACCAGCACCGCCAACGGCACCAGCAGCGTCACCGTCCAGGTCAGCAGCGCGCTCGTGGTCGCCGCCACGGCCCGCCGGTCGCCGGCCGCGACCGCACCGGCGAGCAGCGGTACGACCAGGCTGGCCAGCGCCCCGCCGGCCACGATCTCGAAGATGATGTTGGGGACGGTGTTCGCGATCACGTACATCGCGCCCAGGTCGCTGTCCTGCACCACCCAGGTGAAGACGGCGGTACGGCCGAACCCGGCCAGCCGGCTGACCACGGTGAGCACGGCGATCAGCGCGGCGGCCCCGGCCACCCGGCCGGCGCCGGCGAGGGGTGTCGGTCTGGTCACGTCAGTCGTCGCGACGGCCCAGCGCGTCGAGTTCACGCAGGCCCGGGGTGCGCGCGATGACGGCGGTGAAGCTGACCTTCTCGCTGGCCGCCGTCAGGCCGGCGAGCACCGCCAGGATCCCGGCCCGACCGATCGGGCCGGTGCGTGCGGCCAGCGCCACGCCGAGCACGGCGCCGAGCGCGTTCGCGCCGCTGTCGCCGAGCATCACGTCCTCGTCGAGGTCGGCGGGAAGCAGCCCGGCGGCGGCGCCCACCGCACCGGCGGCGATCCCACCGGTCGCGCCACCGAGCAGCGGCGCGCCGAGCAGCAGGCCCGACTTCAGCGCCCGCCCGGGTCGCAGGTCGAGCAGGTTGAGCAGGTTGGCGGTGCCGGCCACCACACCGGCGCCGAGCAGCACGTCCACGGTCCGGCCCAGCCCGCCCTGGCGTCGCCGACCACGGTGCCCGGCCACCCGGGGGTCGGCGGCGAGCAGCGCGGCGGCACCCAGACCGGCCGCGCCCACTCCGACGATCTTGACCAGGCCCGTGCTGACCCGCCCCTGCCGCAGCGCGGCGAGGTGTCCCGCGAAGCCCTTGTCCGCCTTCTGCTCCGGCCGGGCGCCGACCACGTCGTCGTAGAGCCCGACGGCACCGGCGCCGAGCCCCGCCACCAGGACCGCCGCTCCTCCCGGCACGCTGGGCGCACCACCGGCCGCCGCCCCGGAGGCGCTCACCGCCAGCGCCGGCCCGGCCGCCAGCGTCACCGTACGGCCACGGAAGTTCGTTCGCGCCAGTGTCGGACCGGCCGGGGAGGTACGGATCTCACGGAGCGCGTACCGGGCGGCAGCCGCACCGACCCCCGCCGCCAGCAGTCGACCGAGTACGCCCACGCCCCAGCTCACCTCGCTCGCTCACGCCGTCTGCGCCGCCGGTCGGCGGGCGACATCGTCGAACCGGACACCCGGGGTGTCCCGTCGACTCACTGGGGCAGTCTAGGCACCAGCTCGACGTTGTCACCCACGCCGTACTGGCCGGCCTTGCGCTCGTTGAGCTGTTGCACGACGGCCAGCGAGGTGACGAGCTGCCCCTGGACGGTGTTGGCGTTGTCGACGGTGGAGATGGTCTGCGCCAGCACCGCGTCGCCCCGGACGAAGGAGACCAGGTTGCCGCCGGTGGAGCCGTTGCCGGCGACCACGATGCCGCCGGTGCGGTCGAACTGCTCGGCGATCTTCACCACCGACTCGTCCTTCTTGGCGGAGTCCTTGTCCACGTACGGCTGGCCGCTGATCACCACGACCGCCTCGGCGGCGTCGGTGATCCGGTCCGCGGTGGTCAGGTAGTTCGCGTTGCCGTACGCGGTCACCACCGCCCGCCGGTCGGCCTCGGTGACCGGCTCGGCCCCGGCGGGCTGATCCAGCAGCACGGTGGCCAGCAGCGCGCTGGAGGTCTCCACGCCGTGCCCGTTGCCGGGCAGTCCGCTGGTCGGCGCGCTGGTGGGCCGGGCCGCGGTGACCGCCAGTTCCAGCAGGTTGTTGTTGTTCTCCGGGTTGATGAACTTGTCCTGCAGGTCGACCCGCCCGGTGATCACGGCACCCGCCAGCTCCAGCATCTTGACCACGCCCTCGGTGTGGTCCCGGCCGGTGGGCAGGCTGAGCACCAGCACCCGCTTGCCGGTCAGCTTGCCCGGCAGGATCACCTGGGCCATCTCGGCCGCGAACTCCTCCTCCAGCTCCAGCTCGCGCTGCATGTTCTGGACCGTCTGGCGCATCTGCTGGTTGTCCTTGCGCAGCGAGTTGACGGTCTCCTTGAGCGAGTCCGCGACCGGGCCGTTGAGGGCGGCTGTACCGACGACCAGGCCGATCGCCAACGCGAGGAAGACCGCGGTCAGGGACACCACGTGGTACCGGAAGTTGATCACGCTTGCAGCCTCTTGATCGGTCGGGAGCTAGAAGAGCTGGCCGAGCTGGAACACAAAATTGTCCCACCACTCGGAGACCACGCCCAAATACGCCTTGCCGACGGTGGACACCGCCACCGCCGAGGCCATCGCCGCCACCGCCGAGAGCACCAGCAGCAACAACGAGGAACCCGAGATGCTCTGCCGGTAGAGCCGGCTCACACCCTTGGCGTCGACCAGCTTGCCACCGACCTTGAGCCGGGTGAGGAACGTCGACGCCATGCCGCCGCGCCCCTTGTCCAGGAACTCGACCAGGGTGGCGTGGGTGCCCACCGCGACGATCAGCGAGGCGCCCTTCTCGTCGGCCAGCAGCATCGCGAGGTCCTCGCTGGTGGCGGCGGCGGGGAAGGTCACCGCCGGCACCCCCAGGCCGTTGACCCGGGGCAGACCGGGAGCCCGGCCGTCCGGGTACGCGTGCACGATCACCTCGGCGCCGCAGCGCAGCACGTCGTCGGTGACCGAGTCCATGTCACCGATGATCATGTCCGGCGTGTAGCCCGCCTCGACCAGCGCGTCGGCCCCGCCGTCGACGCCGATCAGCACCGGCTTGAACTCCCGGATGTACGGGCGCAGCACGTCCAGGTCGGCCTTGTAGTCGTACCCCCGCACCACGATCAGGCAGTGCCGGCCCTGGATCTCGGTCGCGATGTCCGGTACGCCGACACCGTCGAGCAGCAGGTCACGTTCCTGCTTGAGGTAGTCCATGGTGTTGGCGGCGAACGCCTCCAACTGCACCGACAGGCCCTCGCGGGCGTCGCTCATCGCCTTGGCCACGCTCTCGGCGTCCTGCAGGCTGCCGTGCGCCAGCGGCTCGTCGCCGAGATAGACGGTGTTGCCCTCGATCCGCACGGTGTCGCCCTCGCGGATCCGCTCGAAGACGCCCTCACCGAGGTCGTCCAGGAGTGGGATGCCCGCCGCGACGAGCACCTCCGGACCGAGGTTGGGATAGCGGCCGGAGACCGACGGCTTGGCGTTGAGGACCGCGCCGACGCCCACGGCGACCAGCGAGTCGGCGGCGACCCGGTCCAGGTCGACATGGTCGATCACGGCGATGTCACCGGGGCGGAGCCGACCGACCAGGCGTTTCGTCCGGCGGTCGAGGCGGGCGGTGCCGAGGATTCGTCCCGGTTCCGCGTTCCGGGTCCGGCGCAACGTGGGTAGACGCATCGTGACCATCCTGGCATGTGAGGCAGGCGAATCTGTCGCGACATGCCTGAGCAGGGCCGCCTACCCAGGGAAGCACAGATGGGCGAAGGCCGGTGTGCCTCCGCTCACAATGACGGTTCTCACGACCGCCGTTCTCGGGCCGCGACGGCCAGCAACTCCTCCGCGTGGGCGATACCCAGATCCGAGTCCGGCAAACCCGCGAGCATCCGGGCCAGTTCCCGGGCCCGCTCGGTGTCCTCCACCACCCGCACCCCGCTGGTGGTCACCGCGCCACCGGTGTCCTTCGCCACCACCAGGTGGCGGTCGGCGAACGCGGCCACCTGCGGCAGGTGGGTCACCACCAGCACCTGGTGGCTGCGGGCCAACCGGGCCAGCCGACGGCCGATCTCCACCGCCGCCTGACCGCCGACCCCCGCGTCGACCTCGTCGAAGACCAGCGTGGGCGGACCGCCCGAACCGGCGAAGACGACCTCGATGGCGAGCATCACCCGGGACAGCTCACCGCCGGACGCGCCGCGCTGCAACGGCAACGACGGCGCACCGGGATGGGCCAGCAGCCGCAACTCGACCTCGTCGCCGCCGTCCGGCCCGACACCGACCTCCACCCCGTTGACCGGCAACGTGGGCTCGGTCCGCCCGGCCGGCCGGGGCAGCACCGCCACCTCGACGCGGGCGTGCGGCATGGCCAGCCCGGCCAACTCGACGGTCACCTGCTCGGCGAAGCGCACCGCCGCCTCCTGGCGGGACGCCGACAACCGGCCGGCCAACTCGGCCACCTCAGCGGCCAGCCGGGACGCCTCCCGGTCCAGTTCCTCAAGGACCTCGTCGGAGATGTCCAGGTCGGACAGTCGGGTCCGGGCCCGCTCCGCCCAGGCGATCACCCCGTCGACGTCGTCGGCGTACTTGCGGGTCAACGCCCGCAGCGCGGCCCGGCGCTCGTAGATGCTCTGCAGCCGGGCCGGGTCGGCGTCCAGCCCGGCGAGGTACGTCGACAGTTCCACCGACACGTCGGCGACCAGGGTCGCCGCCTCCTCCAACCGCGCCGCCAGCTCACCCAGGGCCGGATCGGTGCCGGCCTGCGCCTCCAACGTCCGCCGGGCGGTGCCGAGCAGCGCCGAGGCGTCCGTGGTGTCGTCGGTGGCCTCCAACCCGCCGGCCACGCACTGGTGGGCGACCTGCGCCGCGGTACGCAGTCCCTCGGCGTGTTCCAGCCGCTGCGCCTCGGTCTTGAGCTCGTCGTCCTCACCGGCCTGCGGATCGACCCGGGTGATCTCGTCGAGCCCGAGCCGCAGCAGATCCGCCTCCTGGTGGCGCTCCCGCGCGTTGCGCCGCCGGTCCGCCAGGTCGTCCACCACCCGACGCCACTGCGTGTACGCCTCGCGCGTCGCCTCCAGCAGCTTCTCGTGCTCCGGCCCGGCGAAGCGGTCCAGGGCGGCCCGCTGCTCGGCGGGACGCAGCAGGCGCAACTGGTCGGACTGGCCGTGTACGGCCACCACCTGTTCGCCCACCTCGCCGAGCGTCGACACCGGCATGCTCCGCCCGCCAAGATGCGCCCGCGAGCGACCCTCCACGGTGACCGTCCGGCTCAGCAGCATCGCGCCGTCGTCGTCGGGCTCGCCCCCGGCGTCCGTGATCCGGGCGTGCACCGATTCGGCGACCCGACCGCTGAGACGCAGGCGCCCCTCGACGACGGCCCGACCGGGCTGGGCACGCACCCGCCCCGCGTCGGCACGACCCCCGAAGAGCAGGCCAAGGCCGGTGACCACCATCGTCTTACCGGCACCGGTCTCGCCGGTGATGACATTCATGCCACCGGCGAGCGGCAGCGTGGTGTCCTCGATGACGCCCAGTCCGGTGATCCGTAGCTCCTCCAGCACAGCACCCGACAGTAGACGCGTGGCCCGACACTTGACCAGCCGGCGCGGCGACCCGGGTCAGCGGCGGTTGCCCCGCCAGCCGTGCACCGGCAGGTCGAACTTGGCCACCAGGCGGTCGGTGAACGACCGGTCGCGCAGCCGCACGATCCGCACCGGCAGGACACCGCGACGCACCGTGACCCGGGCGCCCGGCGGCAGGTCGTAGACCCGCCGCCCGTCGCAGGAGAGCACCGCCAGCGTGGTGAACGGGTCCACGGTGATCGAGAAGGTCGAGGTGGGCGCGGTCACCAGCGGCCGGCTGAACAGGGCGTGCGCGCTGATCGGCACCAGCAGCAGCGCCTCCACCTCGGGCCAGACCACGGGCCCGCCGCCGGAGAAGGCGTACGCCGTCGAGCCGGTCGGCGTGGCGCAGACCACCCCGTCGCACCCGTACCGCGACAGGGGGCGACCGTCCACATCGACCAGCAGCTCCAGCATCTGGGCCCGTTCGCCCTTCTCGACGCTGATCTCGTTGAGCGCCCACGACTCGATCGTCGGCCCGCCGTCGAACTCGGCGGTGACGTCCAGGGTGAGCCGCTCGTTGACGCTGTAGTTGCGGCCCACCACGTCGCGAACGGCGAGATCCAGATCGTCGATCTCCGCCTCGGCCAGGAAGCCGACCTTGCCCAGGTTGATGCCGAGCAGCGGCACCTTCGCCGGGCGGGCCAGCTCGGCGGCACGCAGGAAGGTGCCGTCACCACCGAGCGCGAAGACGATCTCGGCACCCTCGGCCGCCTCCGGCCCGGTCACCGGCACCGCACCCGGCAGATCGAGATCCTCGGCCTCCTCGGCCACCACCCGGACCTCGAAGCCGGCGGCGATCAGGTCGGCCGCGACCGTTCGCGCGTGTTCCGTGCTGCGTCGGCGACCCGTGTGGGTCACCAGCAGGGCGGTACGGGTCACCGGAAGGCCCGCCCGCCGTGGGTCGGCCGTCGCGTCGAACCACCCGGACCTACCCCCGCCGTGGCGGAGTTGCCCTCACTCACCCGGCCACCTCCTTCGTCACCTCGTCACGCGCGTCACCGGCGGCCGCCGGCGCACCGGGCCCGGCCGCCACCACGGCCCGTACCCGTTCCGGGTCGGCCGCTGGCGCGTCCCGGCGTAACCATACGAAGAACTCGACGTTGCCGCTCGGGCCGGGCAGCGGGCTGGCCGCCAGCTCCGCCAGCCCCAGTCCGAGCGTCGCGGCGGACGCGGCGACGTCGAGCACCGCCTCGGCCCGCAGCGCCGGGTCCCGCACCACGCCACCCGCACCGACCCGTTCCCGGCCCACCTCGAACTGGGGCTTGACCATCAACGCCAGGTCGCCGTCGACGGCCGTGCAGGCGGCCAAGGCCGGCAGCACCAGCCGCAGCGAGATGAACGACAGGTCGGCCACCGTCAGGTCGACCTGTCCTTCGATCGCCTCGGCGGTCAGCGTCCGGACGTTCGTCCGTTCCAGGACCCGGACCCGCTCGTCGGTCCGCAGCGACCAGGCGAGCTGTCCGTAGCCGACGTCGACCGCCACCACCTCGGCCGCGCCCGCCCGCAGCAGCACGTCGGTGAAGCCGCCGGTGGACGCCCCGGCGTCCAGGCACCGCCGGCCGGTCACGGTCATTCCACCGGGGGCGAAGGCGGCCAGCGCACCGGCCAGTTTGTGTCCGCCCCGGGAGACGTACTCGGAGGCGGGGTCGGCGCCGGTGACCACCAGCGGGTCGGCGGGGTCGACCATCGCGGCGGCCTTGCGGGCCACCACCCCCCGAAGCCGTACCCGACCGGCCTCCACCAGGTCGGCGGCCTGCTCCCGGGAGCGGGCCAGGCCACGACGGACGAGTTCGGCGTCCAACCGGTTACGACGTGCCATGGGCGGAGGGTCTCCTCAGGCCTGGTCGATGGTGGCGAGCGTTTCCCGCAACGTCTGGTACGCGGCCTCGTACTGCGCGATCTGGTCGGCCGGCGCGAGGTTCGCGGCGTTCGCCATCGCCTGCACGGCGGCGTCCACCGCCGGGTGTCCCCCGTCGTCGGCGCCGTCCTCGCTCCACGACTGCGGCGGTGGACCCGGGCGCGGCCCCGGTGGTGGCCCGGGCCGTGGCGACACGCTCACCGCCGCGCTCCGGCCCGCGTCGCAGCACCCGATCCGACCTCTCGCCGCCCCACGGCCGACCGCGTCGGCCCGGGGCGCCGCGAGCGACGGCCGGTCACGGCGTGGTGTCCGGGCGGCTGGCGGGTCGGGCCGGGGCGTCACCGTCGGCGGGACGTGCCACCGAACCCGGCGTCTTCTTCGCCACCGCCTTCTTCGCGACCTTCGCCACGGCCTTCTTCGCCGCCGGCTGATCCTCCGGCGGCGGCACGGCACCCGCCTTCTTCGCGACCGCCTTCTTCGCCACTGCCTTCTTGGCGACCGGGTTCTTCGCCGCCGCGTGCCCGGTCGGCGGGGCCGCCACTGCGGTCTCGGCGGCCTCGGCCGCCAGGTCGGCGGGCGTGCCGACCTCCGGACCTCCGGAGACCGGCGACGGTACGGCGGTGGTGTCGGCCGCCGCGCGCAGCCGGCGTTCCAGCTCGCGTACCCGCCGCTCCAACTCCTCGACCTCGTCGGCGGTGGCCAGCCCCACGGCGCCGAGCGCGCGTTCGACCTCGAACCGCACCAGCTTGGTCAGCGCCTCCCGGTTCTCCGCGCCGGTCGAGCGCAGTTCCTCGGCCAACGTCTGGAGCTGTGCGGCGGTCGCGCCGGTCGAACCGGCCAACCGGCGTACCGCGTCCTGCGCCTTCTTCCGGGGCGCCTCCGTCAGGCCCATGGCCAGTTCGAGGTAGGCGCGCCACGCGTCCTGCATGCCTGAGTCCTTTCACCCGCGGTTCCGGCAGGTGTCACGCTACCGGGCCGCGGTCGGGGTCCCGTGCGGTACGGTGCCCGGAGTACGACGTGGTGTGAGGCGAGGAGGCGACGGTGGCCACCGTGGACGAGTGTCGGCAGGCGTTGCAGGATCTGGCCGCGCGGCTGGACCGCAACGCGGAGACCGTCCGCGAGCACGTCGACCTGGACCGCACCCTGGCCTGCCGGATCAGCGACCTGGAGACCGCCTTCCACGGTCGACTCACCGGTGGACGGTTGCTCGGGCTGACCGACGGCGACGATCCCAAGGCGAAGATCGCCATGACCACCACCAGCGACGACCTGATCGCCCTGGTCCGTGGTGACCTCGACGTGACCCGCGCGGTGGCCAGCCGACGCGTCTCGATCAAGGCCAACCCGTTCGACCTGATGAAACTGCGCAAGTTGCTCTGAGTGCCGGCACGCTCACCGCACCGGACAGGAGCGGTGGCACTTCTCGGCACGCGTGGCTCAGCCGGTCAGGCCGAGTGCCTCCAGCGCCGTCGCCGCCTCCGGCGAACCCGGGCGCGGCACACCCTCCGACCGACGCTCCCACGCCACGGCGCAGAGCGCCGCGAGCGCGTCCAGCGGTCGACCCGCGCCGGTCAGCTCCCAGCCGTCCGGCCCGGTCGTGACGCGCCAACCACCGTGCTCCGCATCGGCCGCCGGTACCCGCACCATCGCGGTCGGCTCGAAGAGCCCCGCCAGGTCCCAGGCCACCGCCGTGGGCCGGCGGTCCGGCGGCGCGGCGAGCAACTCGGGTACGTCACTGACGCCGGTGAGCACCAACAGGCTGTCCAGTCCCGCCCGGTTGGCACCCTCGATGTCGGTGTCCAGTCGGTCACCGACCACCAGGGACCGGCCCTCGCCCGCCCGTCGCGCGGCGGTGGCGAACAGTTCCGGCGACGGTTTGCCCACCACCTCGTCGGGCTGCCGGTTCAGCGCGGTCGCCAGCGCGGCGACCAACGAACCGTTGCCCGGCAGCGGGCCCCGCCCGCTGGGCAGCGTCCGGTCCGTGTTGGTGGCGATCCACGCGGCCCCGCCGCGTACCGCCACCGCTGCCTCGGCCAGGTCGGCCCAGCCGACCTGCGGGCCGTACCCCTGGATCACCGCGACCGGCGACTCGTCGGCACCGGAGACCGGCGTCAGACCCGCCTCGCGGATCTCCGCCCGCAGCGCCTCGGCACCCACCACCAGCACCGGGGCGCCGGCCGGCAGCCGCTCCCCCAACAGCTGAGCGGCGGCGGCCGCGCTGGTCAGCACCTCGTCCGGCCGCGCCGGTACGCCCATCCCGGTGAGCAGGTCGGCCACGTCGGCCGGCCGGCGCGAGGCGTTGTTCGTCGCGTACGCCACCGCCCGACCCTCGCCGTGCAGCCGGGCGACCGCCTCGACCGCGCCGGGGATCGGCCGGTCGATCAGATAGATCACCCCGTCCAGGTCGAAGACGACCAGGGCGTACCCGTCGACCAGCCGCTCCCCGTCACCGCTCATCGCCGCTCGGTCTCCGAATCCCCGGACCGCTCGCCGTCCGCCGGGGACGACTCGCCGACACCGCTCGCCGCCGAAACCTCGGACGCCGTCGCGGCACCACTCGTCGCCGCAGCGTCGGACGCCGTCACGGCATCCGCCTGGACGACCTCGTCACCGCGAGACTCCGCCTCGACGGCCACGACCCGGTCGTCCCCGACCTCGTCCTCGTCCTCGACCGCGTCGTTCTCGACACGATCGTCGCTGACCGCGTCGACGTCGTCGGTGTGCTCGTCCTCGACCGCGGCAACGTCGTCGCCGACCGCGTCCTCGGCCGTGTCGGCGTCGTCAGGGTGCTCGTCCTCGGTCAGCTCGCTGTCCGGCCGGGCCGGTACCGCACCCGGAGCGCCGGGGCCCGCGACCAGTTCCTCGGTGGCCTCGTCCTCGTCGTCGCCCTCGATGACCACGCCGTCGAGTTCGAGCAGCCGCTCCGCCGCGTCGGTCTCCGACTCGGCGTCGACCTCGGCCGCACGGGAGAACCACTCCCGGGCCTCGGCCCGGCGGTCCACCGCGAGCAGCGCGTCCGCGTACGCGTACCGCAGCCGGGCCGTCCACGGCTGGGCCGTGTCGGTGGTCAGCTCTGGCACCTGGAGCATGGCCACGGCCGCGTCCCGCTGACCCAGGTCGCCTCGCGCACCGGCGGCCACGATCAGCAGCTCGATGGCGACGGCGGCCTCCAGCTTCTCCTGCTCGGCTCCACGGAACAGGTCGATGGCCCGCTCGGGCCGACCCAGCGCCCGCTCACAGTCCGCGAGGACCGCGACGTGACTCTGCACACCGCTCATCCGGTGGTACGTCCGCAGTTCCGCGATCGCCGTCTGCCACTCGCCCGCGTGGTACGCGGCCAGACCGACCGCCTCACGCACGGCGGCGATCCGGGACGCCAGCCGACGGGCGGCCATCGCGTGGGCCAGCGCCTCGGCGGGGTCCTCGTCGATCAGCTGCCCGGTCGCCACGAGGTGCCGGGCCACGCTGTCCGCGACCCCCTTCGACAGCGACAGCAGCTCGGCGCGTACGTCCTTGTCGAGATCGGTCGCGACGATCTCGTCCGGCAGCACCGGGGCCGGCGTACGCCCACCCTCGGCCTGGTCCGACCCGTCACGTCGGTCCCGGTCGTCGCGGAAGCCACCGTCCCGACGCTCACCGTCCCGGAAGCCCGAGCCGCTCGACGCGCGGTCGCGGAAGCCACCCTCACGACGGTCACCGCCCCGGAAACCACCTTCCGAGCGCTCACCGCCCCGGAAGCCGCCTTCACGACGCTCACCGCCACGGAAGCCGCCGTCCCGACGGTCGCCGTCCCGACGGTCCGGCCGGAAGCCACCCTCGCGGCGATCGTTGCCCCGGAAACCGCCCTCACGACGGTCACCGTCGCGTGCGCTGCCTTCCCGGCGGGCACCGCCGAAGCCGCCCTCGGTACGCCGGTAGCCACCGCCGTCGCCCTGACGGCGGTCGTCGCTACCCCGGCGAGAGCCTTCGTCCCGTCGATCCGGCCGGTACCCGCCCTCACGACGGTCACCCGAGCCGAAGTCACGTGCGGGACCGCGCGAGGCACCGTCCCGGTCCCGCGAACCGCCGTCCCGGAAACCACCCTCGCGACGCTCACCACGGGAACCGCCCTCGCGACGGTCACCATCGCGACGGTCGCTGCGGAAACCACCCCGGTCCTGGGAGCCCCTGCTGAAACCGCCCTCACGACGCTCACCGTCGCGGCGGTCGCTGCCACGGAAACCGCCGTCGCGGCGGTCGCCACCACGGAAACCGCCCTCGCGACTGTCGCTGCCACGGAAACCGCCCTCACGACGGTCACCACCATCGCGACGCTCCGGCCGGAAACCGCCCTCACGACGGTCGCCACCACGGAAGCCACTCTCGCGACTGTCGCTGCCACGGAAACCGCCCTCACGACGGTCACCACCGTCACGACGCTCCGGCCGGAAGCCGCCTTCACGACGGTCACCGCCCCGGAAGCCGCCTTCACGACGGTCACCGCCCCGGAAACCGCCCTCACGACGGTCACCGCCCCGGAAACCGCCCTCACGACGCTCGCCGCCCCGGAAACCGCCCTCACGACGGTCGCCACCACCGTCACGACGGTCGGGGCGGAAGCCGCTGTCCCGACTGTCGCCGTCCCGGCGGTCGCTGCGGAAACCACCCTCACGACGGTCACCACCATCGCGACGCTCCGGCCGGAAGCCACCCTCGCGACGGTCGCCACCACGGAAACCACCCTCGCGACGGTCACCGCCCCGAAAGCCACCGGTAGGCCGGTCGCCTCGGGCGCCGGTGCCGCGCTGGTCGTTGTCGCGGCGGAAACCCGGTCGGTCATCGCCCTGGCGACGCTCGCCGAAACCGCCCTCACGCCGCTCACCACGGAAGCCGCCGGTGCCGCGATCGCCGCGGGAGCCTTCCCGGTCGCCACCGGAGCCACGTCGGTCGCCACCGAAGCCGCCGCCGGTGCCCCGGTCGCTACCTCGGTAGCCGCCCTCACGACGGTCGCCGTCCCGACGGAAGCCACCGGACCGGGAACGGTCAGCACCGTAACCGCCGGCGCCACGTCCACCGTCGCGGGAGTCACGCTCCCGACCGCGATCGTCGCGGTACGACGGACGGTCGCCACGGCGGTTGTCGCCATCGCGGTCGCCGGGCCGTCCCTCGTAGCCCCGGGGACGGTCGTCGCCCTGAGGTCCAGAACTCACTGGTACATCCTTCCTGAATACGTCGTTCCACGACGCAACGCAGTCGAGGGCCGTCCCGATTTCGGGCGGCCCTCGACTGTAACGTGTGTCCGGCGGTGTCCTACTCTCCCACACCCTCCCGGGTGCAGTACCATCGGCGCTGGAGGGCTTAGCTTCCGGGTTCGGAATGTAACCGGGCGTT
>NZ_JBEYSG010000031.1:0-24679 GCF_040642635.1 Micromonospora sp. NPDC047793
CCACCAACCCGAAAGTTGGCACGGGGCATCATAAAACAATTTGGCACTGGCTTATCAAGCACCCTGTTGAGTTCTCAAAGAACAACCACACACCACACCACGATCCTGCATTTCTGCCTGACCGCGTCTGGGGCAACCGCTCCAAACTATCTGAGCCGCTCTCGGAGTGCAACCTGAAGAATCAGACTTTTACTCTGTAGCTTGCTCGGGACCCGCGCTGACGCACGCCCATCGGGCGGTCGTTTCTGTCGCGGGAAGCGGCAGACCGGCGATCACCATCTCTGGCGACCCACCCGGCTCCCTGCCGGCTTCAGCACTCTACCCGGTTGGCTTCGCGATCGCAACTCCGTCTTAGGGAGTCTCTCGCACCACCCGGTCTCAGTCTCAGGTCGACGGTGTCGACTCGATCCTGGCGCCCGTTCTCGGCCGGTTTGCCCCGGCCTCCCTCGTGCAGAGAGAAAGTTACGCGGACGTCCCGGAGAAGGCAAATCAGGATCCGTCGATGGTCTTGTCCGTGGGGCCAGTCGGGCCGGGCCGGGGGCTGCGAAGGCGAATGCCAGTCTCCCCGGGTCTCCCCCCGTCGGCACTCGACCACCCTGCGGTGGAACCTGTCCTGTCGGCGACGACCGGGACAGACCAGGACGTGCCAGAGTGTCTGGCATGGATGACGTGTCCCGGCCCGCCAGTCCGGTCCTCGCCGAGGACGCGCTACTCGGGCTTCTCCTGCCGTTCTGGCAACTGATCATCGGTGCGTTCGTGCTCTTCGCGGTGGTGGCCTCGATCGGACGTCTGATCAAGCGCGGCCCGTCGCGGATGAGTACGGCATTACTGGTGACCGCCGCCGCCATCGCCGGCTTCGCACTGGTGGGCGTCCTGCTACAGGGGTAGCGCCGTTCACATCCGCCGGTTGGCCAGGCTCGGCAGCTCTTCCCGGATACGTTCCAGCCGGGTCAGGTCGATGTCGGCCACCGCGAATCCGGGACCGTCGGGCACCTGGGAGAGCACCGAACCCCAGGGGTCGACCACCATGCTCCGGCCGTAACAGGTGCGGGCGGGTTCGTGGTCGCCGGTCTGGCCGGCCGCCGCGACGAAGCACTGGTTCTCGATCGCGCGAGCACGCAACAAGACCTCCCAGTGGTCGCGGCCGGTGTGCATCATGAACGCCGCCGGCACCACCAGCAGGTGGGCGCCTCCGCCGGAGGCGAGCTGCCGGTAGAGCTCCGGGAACCTGAGGTCGTAACAGATCGACAGGCCGACGCGTACGCCCTCGACGTCGACCACCACGGGACGGTCACCGGGTGCCACCGTGGCGGACTCCCGGTACGAGACTCGGCCGGGGATCTCCACGTCGTACAGGTGGATCTTGCGATAGCTGGCGGCAAGGGTGCCGGACCGGTCGAAGACCAGCGTGGTGTTCCAGGTGTGTTCGGGGTCCGGGCCGGACTCGTGGAACGAGCCGGCGATCAGCCAGACACCCCGTCGACGGGCGACGTCGGCGAAGAACCGGCCGACCTCGCCGTCGACCGGCTCCGCCGCAGGCATCCCCTTCGACGGGCCGAGGTAGTCGACGTACTCGGGGAGGAGCACCAGGTCGGCGCCGGCGTCGGCCGCCCGATCGATCAGGGCCTCGGCGGCGACCAGGTTCGCCTTACGGTCGTCCCGGGAGTTCAGCTGGCAGACAGCGACGCGCATGCCTGCCAGCGTACGACCGAACTGCCGTGGACGGCAGCGCGAGCACCTGGCACCGGCCCGATCAGGCCGACTTCTCCTCGCGCTCGCGCCGCGCCCGACGGCCGGTGAACTCGCGCGGGACGATGGTCGGGTTCACGTTCTCCAGCACCGCGTCGCGTCCGATGAGCACCCGGGCGGCGTCGGGGTTGCTGGGCACCTCGTACATCACGGAGAGCAGGACCTCTTCCATGATCGCCCGCAGACCACGGGCACCGGTGCCACGCAACATCGCCTGGTCGGCGATCGCCTCCAGCGCCGGGTGCTCGAACTCCAGCTCGACGCCGTCCAGCTCGAAGAGGCGTTGGTACTGACGGACCAGCGCGTTGCGGGGCTCGGTGAGGATGCGGACCAGCGCGCTGCGGTCCAGGCTGCGCACGCTGGTGATCACCGGAAGCCGGCCGATGAACTCGGGGATCAGCCCGAACTTGAGCATGTCCTCGGGCATGACCTGGCTGAAGATGTCGTCGGTGGACCGCTCGGAGACGGCCCGGAGACGGGCACCGAAGCCGGTGCCGCCGTGACCCGTACGCGCCTCGATGATCTGGTCCAGCCCGGCGAAGGCACCACCGCAGATGAACAGCACGTTGGTGGTGTCGATCTGGATGAACTCCTGGTGCGGGTGCTTCCGGCCGCCCTGCGGGGGAACGTTGGCGACCGTGCCTTCGAGCATCTTCAGCAGCGCCTGCTGCACGCCCTCGCCGGAGACGTCCCGGGTGATCGACGGGTTCTCCGACTTCCGGGCGATCTTGTCGACCTCGTCGATGTAGATGATCCCGGTCTCGGCACGCTTGATGTCGTAGTCGGCGGCCTGGATCAGCTTGAGGAGGATGTTCTCCACGTCCTCGCCGACGTAGCCGGCCTCGGTGAGGGCGGTGGCGTCGGCGATGGCGAACGGGACGTTGAGCATCCGCGCCAGCGTCTGGGCCAGGTGCGTCTTGCCGCACCCGGTCGGACCGAGCAGCAGGATGTTCGACTTGGCCAGCTCGACGCCGTCGTTACCGGAGCCCGGCGCACCGGCCGCCTCGGCCTGGATGCGCTTGTAGTGGTTGTAGACCGCGACGGCGAGCGCCTTCTTGGCCTGCTCCTGCCCCACGACGTAGTTGTCGAGGAACTGGCAGATCTCCATCGGCTTGGGAAGCTCTTCCCACTTCACCTCGCCGGACTCGGCCAGCTCCTCTTCGATGATCTCGTTACAGAGATCGATGCACTCGTCGCAGATGTAGACCCCAGGGCCCGCGATGAGCTTCTTGACCTGCTTCTGCGATTTACCGCAGAAGGAGCACTTGAGTAGGTCGCCACCGTCACCGATCCGTGCCACCTACGTTCTCCCTGCACTCATCGGCCGGAGCCCCGGCCACGACCTGCGGACGCTTACGCTCCGCCCGTCTTCTTACCCCGCCGGTCGCCCGGCTAAGTGGTACGGACCCGACGTTACCCGCTGTCGGAGTTTTCTCCGACCCCCAAAACGGGTGTGTCAGAGGCCGGCGGGCAACAGACCCCGCCGGCCTCTGGCCTGGTAACGGTCAGCTGGCCGAGTTGGCGGCCAGCAGTCCCTTCTTGCGGCTGGTGAGGATCGTGTCGACCAGCCCGTACTCGCGGGACTCCTCGGCCGTCATGATCTTGTCGCGGTCGATGTCCTTGCGGACCAGGTCGACCGCGCGGTTGCAGTGCCGGGAGAGCATGTCCTCCAGCTGGGTCCGCATCCGCAGGATCTCCCGGGCCTGGATCTCGATGTCCGAGCCCTGCCCGTAGCCGCCCTCGGTGGCCGGCTGGTGGATGATGATCCGCGAGTTCGGCAGCGCCATCCGCTTGCCCGGCGTGCCCGCGGCCAGCAGCACGGCGGCGGCGGACGCGGCCTGACCCAGGCACACGGTCTGGATGTCCGGCCGGACGTACTGCATGGTGTCGTAGATCGCCGTCATGGCGGTGAACGAGCCACCGGGCGAGTTGATGTACATGATGATGTCCCGGTCGGGGTCGGTCCCCTCCAGGGTGAGCAGCTGGGCCATCACGTCGTTGGCCGACGCGTCGTCCACCTGGACGCCGAGGAAGATGATCCGGTCCTCGAAGAGCTTGTTGTACGGGTTGGACTCCTTGACCCCGTACGACGTGCGCTCCACGAACGACGGCAGGACGTAGCGGTTGTGCACGGCCGCGAACTGTGGCGGCAGGCTCAGGTCGGTCATCGTCTGCTCCTCGATCAGCTCAGGGTCCCGGCGCCCTCGGGAACCTGGGCGGCCCCGGTGATCACCTTGTCGATGAAGCCGTAGTCCACGGCCTCCTGGGCGGTGAACCAACGGTCACGGTCCGAGTCCGCCTCGATCTGCGCCGGGGACTGGCCGGTGTGGGAGGCGACCCGCTCCTGGAACATCCGCTTGGTGTAGAGCATCTGCTCGGCCTGGATCGCGATGTCGGCCGCGGTACCGCCCATGCCACCGGAGGGCTGGTGCATCATGATCCGGGCGTGCGGGAGGGCGTAGCGCTTGCCCTTGGTGCCCGCGCAGAGCAGCAGCTGGCCCATCGAGGCCGCCATGCCCATCGCCACGGTCGACACGTCGTTGTCGATGAACTGCATGGTGTCGTAGATGGCCATACCCGAGTAGACGGAGCCACCGGGCGAGTTGATCCAGAGGTTGATGTCGCGGTCCGGGTCCTCCGCAGCGAGCAGCAGCAGCTGCGCGCAGATGCGGTTGGCGACCTGGTCGGTCACCTCGCTGCCCAGGAAGACGATCCGCTCCTTGAGCAACCGGTTGTAGACCGAGTCGTCGAGGTTGCCAATGGTGTCACCGCCACGGGCGTCAATCGCCCGGAGCGGCTTCGCTGGGATGTGCATGTCGGTCATGGCAGCCCTTCGCTCTCCGTACCGTCGTGTCCGACACTAACCGCTGCGCCGGGCGGCAGAGCCCCGGTCCGGGCACTGTTCGCTCTCAGCGCAGGACCCCTGAGAGGCGTACCCGGCAAAGGAATCGGGCCACCACCCACCGCTACCGGCGGACGGTGGCCCACCCCCGCGATCAGTGCTCGTGCGCGTGCTCCTGCTCGCTCGCCTCACGGAGAGCGTCGAGGCTCACCTCGTTGCCGGCCGAGTCCTTGATCTTGACGCGCTCCATGACCGAGGCGAGCGCCTTGCCCCGCCGCACGTCGCCGTAGACCGCGCCGGCCGTGCCGGAGCGGACCAGCTGGTCGTAGTACTGCTGGGGGGCCATGCCGGCGCGCTGGGCGCGGTGCACGATCTCGTGGCCGAACTCGTCGTCGGAGACCTGCGTGTCCTCGGCGTCGGCCAGGGTGTCGAGCAGCAGCTGGACCTTGACGCCCTGGGTGGCGGCCTCGGTCAGCTCGGTGTCGATCTGCTCCTCGGTCTTCTCCTCGGCGGAGAGGTAGTCCTCCATCGAGGCGCCGATGCGCTCGAGCTGGTCGACCATCGCCTGCTTGCGGCTCTCCACCTCGTCGCGGATGACGCCCTCCGGCGCCGGCACGTCGGCGACCTCGACGAGCTGCTCGAGGGCCTTGTCCCGGGCGGCGTAGATCTGCTCGACCCGCTTGCCCCGGGTGACCCGCTCACGCAGGTCGTCGCGCAGCTCCCCGATGGTGTCGAACTCGCTGGCCAGCTGGGCGAAGTCGTCGTCCAGCTCGGGCAGCTCCTTCTCCTTGACCGTCCGCACGGTCACCGCCACGTCAGCGTCCCGACCGGCGAAGTCGCCGCCGACGAGCTGGGTGGTGAAGGTGGTGTCCTCGCCGGCGGAGAGGCCGACCACGGCCTCGTCCAGGCCCGGCAGGAGCTGCTTGCTGCCCACCTCGTGGGAGATGTTGCTGGCCGAGCCGCCCGGCACCTCCTCGCCGTCGACGGTCGCCCGCAGGTCGATCTGCACGTAGTCGCCCTCGGCGGCCGGCCGCTCCACGGTCTTGAGGGTGGCGAAGCGCTCGCGCAGGCTCTTCACCTGCTCGTCGATCTCGCTGTCGTCGATCTTGAGCTCGTCGACCGTGACCTCGATGCTGGCCAGGTCGGGCAGGGTGATCTCCGGCCGGACGTCGACCTCGGCGGTGAAGTTCAGCGAGTCACCGTCGTTGAACTCGGTGATCTCGACCTCGGGGCGACCCAGGGTCTTGAGGTCGTGCTCGCGCACCGCGCTCAGGATGTTCTGCGGGATCGCCTCCTGCACCGCCTCGTTGAGCACGGTGCCCCGGCCGACCCGCTGGTCGATGATCGCGGACGGGACCTTGCCCCGGCGGAAGCCGGGAATCTGGATCTGCTGACCGATCTCCCGGTACGCCTTCTTGAGGCTCGGCTCGAGCTCGACGAACGGCACCTCGATGGCGAGCCGCACGCGCGTCGGGCTCAGAGTCTCGACGGTGCTCTTCACAGGCGTACTCCTTGACGGATCTCGGTTGTCTCTGGGGCGCTCTTACAGCCCATAGAGTGTAGGCGAGCCGGCACGGCGGGCCGGCAGCGCCCGGGAACCGCACGAACGGCAGGACCCGGAACGGTGACCGGCGCCCGGGTCGACCCGGCCGCGAGCGGCAGTCGGGGTGGCGGGATTTGAACCCACGGCCCCTCGCTCCCAAAGCGAGTGCGCTACCAAGCTGCGCCACACCCCGTGGCGACGTGCAGTCTATGCCGTCGGTCCGACAAAGGGATGCCGGGGCGTCACCCAACGCGCCGAACGGGATGAACAGGACATCGCGGCCGTTACCCACCATCCCCGGCCATCCGTACCGCCGCACCGACGACCGCGCGGACGCCGCACCGGATACGGCCGCGCGGGGCAGACGCGCATTGGGTACGCTGTCGGCGCGCCCTGATCCGTCGGGGCGTACGCGGGCGTAGCTCAATGGCAGAGCTTCAGTCTTCCAAACTGACGGTGCGAGTTCGATTCTCGTCGCCCGCTCCAGCAACACCGGCCCAGGTCAGCGGCGTTCTCGCCCAGCCTGGGCCGTTCTTTATGGCGATCCGGTCCCGCTCGTGATGAGCAAGGTCGAATGTGAGCCTCTCGCGCGATACGGAGAGTCCTAGTCCGACAGCAGCCGACTCCGGACCTGGGAGGCGTCCTAGCATGTCCGGATGAGCAGCAGGTCAAGCCAGACGTCACCGCTGACCCGCCTGTTGAATCACCGGAACCTGACTCCTTGCGCCCCGCCCCAACAGGCTGGCATATCGGACGTGGAGCTTCGTGCCGTCATCGACGGCGACGCACCGAGCCCCGTACTGCTCCGGCGCCTGGCGCCCGCGCTCGACCTGCACACCGCAGACCTGTTCGTGATCGCGGGCCTGCCAGTGCCGGATGATTTGACGCCCCTGGATGCAGAGGCCCGTAGTGGGGTCGTGTCTCTGGTCTCAGCGGCGGTACGGCTTCCGGCGCAACAGCGAACCGGGCTACGTGAGAGCCTCCGTTCATTGCCCCAGATGGACCGCCTTCAGCCGTCCCCACCCCCGCCGCCTTATGAGCGGTATCCACCAGGTCCCGGCGCCATGATCCTGCGGATGCTCCACAACCGGAACCTCGGCTGGATGGGAGCGGCCAAGTGTCTTGCCCAGGTCACGCCCCACTACTTCGCCGCCTCCACAATCGGGCGGATCGGCCGAGGCGAGAAGGAGTTGACCGCCGACCTGGTCGCCGCTTTCGCCGCCCTGCTGGCCGTACCCGCCGACGACCTGGCCGCTCTGACCGGCCTCGAAGCCGGCGGAACGACAATGGTCAACCCAGCCGTAGAAGACGTGGCCTCACTGATCTGGGACGCCAGGCGCCTCACCGCCGGCCAGCTTGCGCAGGTCACGAATGAAGCAAGGTCCATGCTGTACGAACAGCGGCCCAGTCAGGACACGGCGTAGGTGTCTTCGATCTCGCGGCGGCTGCCAGGCATGACCAGGACCGGGGAATGATGGGTTCGGGCGGAGGCGCGCCCGTCGCGCTCGGCCTGCTGGCGGCCTCCGGCCGGCAAGCGATGACCGAAACAGCGGTAGACGATCTTCAGTGGCTCCCCGGCTGATCGCTGCGGATGCTACCGGTTGGCGTTGTGGCCCGCCCTGGGCGGGATTTCCGGACGCCCAAGGCGCTCCCACAGTAGTTTACGGCCCAAGCCGGCAGCGTAGAGATTTCCAGCGAGGGTGAGCATCACGAGGCTATGACTGCCCAGTAACAGAAACGCGACCACTGGTAGGCCGGTGAACAGGAGGACGCCGCTGTAGTAGACCCAGATGGGCAGCTGAAGCATTGAGCGCACGGGCCGATTCAACAGCGTGGGGGACGTGCCGGCCAAGGGCAGGGCCATCGTAGTGAAGTCGATGGGCTCGGCGTAGCGACCCAGGACGGCCTACCTCCAAGCGGGCGAGGTTTGGTCTCGACGAGCTCCGCCGGCCACTGTGCAGTGACTCTTGGGGAAGAGCGTTCACACAGGAGTGTCGGACGGTGGTGCCAGCCTTTGACCGTATGCAGCCTCTCGCCGTGCGTCACATCGTGGTCAGCATCCTCTACGGGCATTTTCTTCTCCGGGACGCGTGGTGCGATGCCGGTGACGACAGGGAGTCGTACCGGGATTCGGAGGGTCACGTAGCCGGTGCGTCGACGTACCAGATCGTCGTGCGGGCGCCGGCGGATCCACGGAGTGTGGGCCTTGAGCTACGGGTCTGGGGCGGCGAGCCCGAGCCCGATCGTGGCTCGTGGGACGAGTGTCGACAGCTTGATCTGCACTGCCCGACCGGTGAGCTGCTCGTCGAGCAGATCACTGCCGGAGCGGCGGCGGAGGTCGCTCTTCCGCAGGATGCCGGGGTGTACGGCGTCCGGGTCCATCGGAGCGGTTACGGCGACGCCCAGACGTTCCTCGTCGACCTGTGGTGGCAGACGCCGCTGCCGCCGGACGACGATGACGAGGACTTCTACGGCGATCTTCCGTGACGGTCTCCCCCAGCCGGTCAACCACGGTGGGCGGCCATCCAGGTGGTGGCGAAGTCGACAAGCGAACGTTGGGACATCAGCCGGGCCGTGGCGTTGCCGACGCGGCCGATCGTCGCCGCGCCGGTGGCCTCGAAGTCGGCGCCCAGTCGGATGAAGTCGCTCTCGTCGGTGACGACGTCCACCCAGGTCGTCCAGCGGCTCATGCCGTCGGGTTGGCGGACCGAGGAGCCGGTGGCGGCGCGTGGGGACGACGGGTGCCGCCACTCGGCCAGGTGCAGCGAGGTGTTGGAGTCGTGGCCGCAGCCGAGCAGAAGGACTTTGCCGTCGCGCCGGTACACCGCGCCGAGCGGTGAGGTCTCGCCGAGCGCGTCGTCGAGGCGGTGGCCGGCGACGATGTCGGCGGCGTCCGCGCCGAGGGCTGCGAAGGAGAGTTGCGGGTGGTCGCTGCGCAGGGCGCCCGGCCAGGTACGCACCACCTCGGGGACGGCGCCCATCCACCGGCTCGGGGTACGGGCGGGGTCGAAGCCGGGGGTCTGCTCGCGGATCACCGGCCACCACGATTCCGGTACGGGCGGATGCTGCCAGCCGGCCGGGTCGGTGTTGTGGGGTGTGTGCGTGGGGACGACGAGCGTGCCGTCCGGACCGAGCGTGGCCAGCAGGGCGCGCACCAGCGCCTCGATGCCTCCGGCCACGAACCCGAGGCTGCGGTTGGACGAGTGCAGAATCAGGACGTCACCCGCGTCGACGCCGAGCGCACGCAGGTCGGCGCTAATCGACTGGACGGTGTGCGGTCTCGCCTGGTCCATTGGACACAGTTTATGCCGGAGCAGCAGCTCCGGCGGGGAGGAGCGGGCATGTCGGACGAGCCGGAACCGGGCCTGGTGCCGGAGCACCTGCGGCCGGAGGACGACGACCGGGAGTCGGTGCTGTTGACCGTCGACGGTGAGCAGTTCCGGGTGAGCACGCAGGCCGGTCGGCCGGGGTCGTACGACTTCGACTGGCTCAACGGGCGCAACGACTACGGCTTCGGACTGACCAACTCGGGCGGACTCGCGTTGACCCGGGACGAGTTGGTGCAGGCGATCCGGGAGTTCCTCGCCGAGATCGATCCGGCGACCGGCTACCTGGCGGAGTGACGGATCGAGTGTGCGCCGAACCTCCCGGATCAATCCACTCTCGTGGATATCTCGGTACCATCCTGGCTACCGTCGACGCCTCCACCGGAGAACCCGGCCGGGGGCGCAGCCAGGAGGAGGAACCATGCCACTCCCCCGTCCGTTCCGGCGACGTCCGGCCGTCACCCGCGCGTCCCTCGCCGTCCTGCTCACCGCCGCCGTCCTGGTCCCGCTGACCGGCACGCCAGCCGCCGCGGCTCCGGCCACCGGCGAGATCAGGTACGCCGATTCGGCCACCGCCGTCCCCGGCAGCTATCTCGTCGTGCTCCACGACGAGTCCACGGCGCGTACCGGCGTCACACCGGCAGCCGTCGCCGACCGGCTGGCCGACCGGTACGCCGGACGCGTCGACCGGATCTTCACCGCCGCGCTGCGCGGATTCGAGGTACGCCTGAGCGAGCCGGCCGCCCGTCGACTCGCCGCCGACCCGGCGGTCGCCTTCGTCGAGCAGAACCGGATCGTGGCGCTGGCCGACCCGGGGGTGCAGCTCAATCCGCCGTCCTGGGGACTGGACCGGATCGACCAGCGGAACCTTCCCCTGGACGGCCGGTACGCGTACCCGAACACCGCGCCGGACGTGCGCGCGTACGTGATCGACACCGGGGTGCGCGGCACCCACCGGGACTTCGGCGGACGGGTCGGCACCGGCGTAGACCTGGTGGACGGCCTGCCGGCGGACGACTGCAACGGGCACGGCACCCACCTGGCCGGCACGGTCGGCGGCACCCTGCACGGGGTGGCCAAGCGGGTGCGACTGCACCCGGTGCGGGTGCTCAACTGTGCGGGCAGTGGCAGCATCGCCCAGGTCATCGGCGGCGTGGACTGGGTGACCGCGAACGCCGTCCGACCGGCGGTGGCGGTGCTGGCGCTGGGCGGTGCCGCGAGCAGCGCGCTGGACGCGGCGGTGACCGCCTCGATCGCCTCGGGCATCACCTACGCGGTGACCGCCGGCAGCGCCAACGGCAACGCCTGCGCCTACTCGCCCGGCCGGGTACCGGCCGCACTGACCGCCGCCGGCACCACGATCACCGACGCCCGGATGCCGTCGGGCAACTACGGCTCCTGCCTCGACCTGTACGCGCCGGGCGCGAACATCACCTCGACCTGGCACACCTCGGACACTGCCACCGCCACCCTCAGCGGCGGGTCACCGGCGACCGCGCACGTCGCCGGATGCGCCGCCCTCGCCCTGCAGGCCAACCCCGGCTGGAGCCCGGCCCAGGTCGCCGCCTACCTGACCGGGCGCGCCACGGTCGGCGTGGTCGGCGGAGTGAGCAGCGGCACCCCCAACCGGCTGCTCTACTGCGGCCCGTGACGGGCCGGTGACCGGTCGCGCAGGCCCAGCGGGCGGACAGCACGGACGGGTGCCGGGCACCGGGGGATGAACCGCGTCACGCCGGGTAAGCAGGCCGCCGTCCTGGTGGAGTGACGACCTCGGTCGCGGGCTGCGCGACCGCTTCCGGGCGGGTCGGCCGTACGGTCGGCCCGCCCGGTGTCCGCGCGGTGTCCCGTCGCGGCGTCGGGCTCAGCTGAACAGCCAGTTCCAGGCGTCCACGATCCACTGGGTCTGTTGCAGGTAGGCGATGCCCAGACCGGTCAGGAAGATCGCCGTGACCAGGTGCGCGCCCCGGGCGCTGCGGCGTACCCGACCGAGCTGCCGTTCCAGCACCAGCCGACCGATCAGCCGGGTGAGCGCGAACAGACCGGCCCCGACCAGCAGGCTCAGGATGAAGATCAGGAACGGGCCGACCAGGTCACCACCGCCCGAGATCGCCCAGATCCCCCAGCACACGAATGCGACCAGCGCGCCGGCCGCACTCCACTCCCCGCCCCGCTTGAGCTGGGCCACGTGCCAGCTCAGCGGCCGGCGCGGCGCGGGCTCGCCCGGCCAGCCGGTGCCGGTCGGCTCGTGGTCCACCACCGGGAACGGCTCGGTGCGCGGCGCTCGGGCACCGACCGAGGCCACACCCCGCCGGTACGGGTCACGCTGGGCCGGAATGCCCGCATCGGACTGCGGCGGCACCTCGACGGTGCGCTCCGCCCACGGCTGCGTCTGGTCGGCCATGTCGTCGTTCCCTCCCCCTGGACCGGCGGCGGCCACCGGCCACCGCTGGAGACTTCGAGAGTAACGAGCGCGCAAATCGGTCGCCCGACCCGCGTCGATCAGCTAGACACGAGCGGTGAACACCTTCGCTCCCACCATCAGCGCCGGCCGCCCCGAGGACTACGACGACATCGGCCGTTTCCTCGGCGTGCTCTTCCACCACGAGGTCGACTCCGAGGCCCACGAGACCGAACGGGCGATCTTCGAGCCGGAACGCGCCCTGGTGGTACGCGACGGGTCGGAGTTGGTGGCCAGCGCCGCCGCGTACACCCGGGAACTGGGTGTGCCCGGCGGCGCGATGCCGGCCGCGCACGTCACGCTGGTCGGGGTCGCGCCGACCCACCGGCGGCAGGGCCTGCTCAGCGCGATGATGCGCCGGCAGCTCCGGGAGATCCACGACGCCGGGCGGGAGCCGGTCGCGGTGCTCTGGGCCAGCGAGGGCCGGATCTACCCCCGGTTCGGGTACGGGCTGGCCGCCCAACGGTTGATGATCAACGGCGAGACGACCGAGCTGCGCCTGCCGGCACCGACGCCGGACGAGGGCCGGCTCCGCCTGGAGCGGCCCGCCGACCGGCAGGCCGACCTGGCGACGGTCTACGACCGGGTGCGCGGCGACCGGCCCGGCTGGTCGTCGCGGGACGAACGCTGGTGGCGGTACGTGCTGATGGACCCGAAGTCGCAGCGCGACGGCGCCACCGAGCTGCGGGTGGTGCTGCACGAGGGCCTGGACGGCGTCGACGGCTACGGACTGTTCCGCACCAAGGGCGAGTGGAACAACGCCGGCCCGAAGGGCGTGACCACCGTCGACGAGGTGGTGGCGGCCACCCCGGAGGCGTACCGGGCGATCTGGCGCATGCTGCTCTCGATCGACCTGACCCGGCAGGTCGTGTCCCGGCGGGCGGCGGTGGACGAGCCGCTGCTGCGGATGGTGAACGAACCGCGCATGCTCGTCGCCCAGGTGAGCGACGCGCTCTGGGTACGGGTGGTGGACGTGCCGGCCGCGCTCTCCGCCCGGCGCTACGCCACCGACGTCGACGTGGTCATCGAGGTGGACGACGACCTGCTGCCCGAGAACACCGGCCGCTGGCGGCTGCACGGCGGGCCGGAGAAGGCGGACTGCACGCGTACCGACGATCCGGCGGACCTCGCCTGCGACGTCCGGTGCCTCGGCGAACTGTTCCTCGGCGGCGTCGGCCTGGCCGCGCTGGCCGACGCCGGTCGGGTACGCGAGCTGCGCCCGGGGGCACTGGCCGCCGCCGGACCCGCCTTCGGCTGGCACCGCGCCGCGTCCGCCCTGGAGGTGTTCTGACGACGGGTACGGTCAAGGGATGGCGGACGTGGAGCGACGACGGCGACGGCACCGGCACCACGGCGGGCCGGACACTCCTGTCGACGGCGGTCCCACCGCGACCACCGCGAACGTGCACGACAGCGGTGAGCCGCCGCCGCGCGGACGGCGCGGCGGCGGCTCGGCCGACGAGGGTGAGCGGGGGCTGCGCGGGCTGGTCGGCTCCGGCTCGTCGCAGGTGAACGTGACCGCGGCGATGCGGGCCCGGGACGCCGCCCGGCCCACCGACGAGGACCTGGCCGAGGCGGCCGCCCGGATGGTCATCGTCCGCCGGAACTGGACCCCCCGCGACGAGCTGCCCCGCCGCTGACCGCACCCGGCGACACGTCCGGGCCTGGCCGGGTTCCGCGGGCATGTGCGAGTACGACCGGCCGACCCGACCGGTCGCTAGTGCGGTGTCCAGGAACGTTGGCGGTGTCGCGGCGAGGTCCAGGCGGCGGTCCGGCAAGGCGGAGTCGGGCCTGGATACCGGTGTTGTATCCAGGCCCGACTCCAACGCCGCCGGTCGTCGTCTGGACCCGGCGCGGCCCGGTGAACGTTTCTGGACACCGCACCAGCTCAGGGCAGGTCGGGCAGCTCGCGGGTGCGCTCGTAGTCGGCCACCTGGTGGATCCGGCGGGCGTGCCGGTCGCTGCCGGAGAAGGCGGTGGTGAGGAACGCCTCGACGATCGCGGTGGCCTCGTCGAGAGTGTGCTGGCGCGCGCCGACGGCGACCACGTTGGCGTCGTTGTGCTGCCGCCCGAGCTGCGCGGTCTCCACACTCCAGGCCAGCGCCGCCCGCACCCCGGCCACCTTGTTCGCCGCGATCTGCTCGCCGTTGCCGGAACCGCCGATCACCACGCCCAGGCTGCCCTCGTCGGCCACCACCCGCGTGCCGGCGTGCAGGCAGAAGGCCGGGTAGTCGTCGTCCGGGTCGTAGGCGTGCGGACCCACGTCGACCACCTCGTAGCCCTCCTTGGCGAGGTGGTTGGCCAGGTGCACCTTCAGCTCGAAACCGGCGTGATCGGATCCCAGGTAGACGCGCATACCGGGCAGTCTGTCAGGCCCGCCGGGGCGCACCGATCGGGGGCGGTGTGGTGACCCGCTGAGCGGGAGCCCGTGTCGCGGCTCACCGCGGGACCGGTTCCCCGCCCGCTGCGGGGGCCTGCCCTCCTTCACCGGTGCCGGCGGCCCGCCGTCCCGCAACGCGCGCCGGCCCCGCCCGGCCGTGATGGCGGGGCGGGGCCGGATTCGCGTGACGGCGGGCGGCGAGCCGAAGTCGGTCGCGCCCGCGGCGACGGGCGGGCCGGCGGCTACGTCAGGAGCGGTCGACCAGCTCGGCGACGACCAGGCCACCCCGCGCCTTCGGGGTGAACCAGGTGCTCTTGCGCGGCATCTTCTCCCGCGCCAGGTTGACCGCGACGAAGTCGTCCACGGTCACCGGGGCGACGAGCACGGCCAACTCGGCCCGACCGGCCTCGACCTCACCGGTCAGCCAGCTCGCCGGGTAGTCACCGCCGACGTAGGTGATCCGCTTGTCGCCCGGGTCCAACCCCAGGGCGTCGCGCAGCAGCAGCCGCTCGACCAGGGCGTGGTCCAGGTTCTCCAGCCGGTCGGTGCCGGTGTGCGGCAGCGTCACCGCGTACGCCCGGCCGGGAAGCTGGAGCACGACGGTGCCGCCGGTGGCCGGGACCTCGGCCGGACCGGTGACGTCGGTGACCTCGGCACCCGCCGCGCGCAGCCGGTCGAGCAGCTCGTCGGGCGTGGTGGTCAGCTCGCTGACCAGCCGGTTGTACGGCTGGATGGCCACCGAGGCGGGCGTGGTGACGACCGCCAGGAAGCGCGGCAGGCCACCGGTCTGGGCGGCCAGGCTGCGGTGGTTGCCGTCGGCGACGACCAGCTCGCCGCCGCCGGCCAGCGCGGTCAGCTCGTCCTGGCGCGGCCCGGGGCCGAGCAGCCAGATGGCGTGCGTACGCCCGGCCTGGTCGGTGTCGGTGGCGGCGGGCGCACCGGCCGAGTCGGTGGCGGCGGCCAGCGCGGCGTGCAGTTCGTCACCCCGCCCGGTCTGCAACAGCAGCACCGGCGAGAGCAGGTGCCCCAGCGTCTCGGCCAGCGCGACGCGCTCGCGCACCTTGGCGATGAAGACGTCCTCGTTGCGGATGACCAGACCCGGCTCGTCGGCGCGGGTGGAGATCTGGTCGGTGTCGACCATCACCCAGAGCCCGTACGCGGAGTCCTCACCGGGTGCGCTGATGCGGTACAGCACCACCACCTGCTCGGCCGGCGTGTAACTGCCGTCGGCCTTCGCCTCGGCCAGCCGGGTCGCCGCCTCCGGCAGGGCGTCGGCGAAGGACTTGCCGAGGCTCTCCGGAGCCCGGTGCGGCATCTCGATGCCGAGGGCGCTCTGCGGGTTCGCCTCGATGATCGCGGTGATCTCCGCGTCGTCGGCGAACTCGTCGTAGTTCTGGGCGCCGGTGCCGCCCGTGGTGATCCAGGCCCGGTTGATCGGGTGCACGACCGTCATGTCCACTGACGCTACCGGCGGCGATGACCGCGCCTCCCGCCGACCCGCACGACGTCCACCAGTTGGCGCGCAAGGAAGGGCACCTTATTAACGCCTCAGGTAGAGCAGGGGGCCCTTGTTAACACTCCGGCTCGATGCGCGCCTGACGTCGGCCGACGGGCGAGTGCTGCCGGCCGACAGGCCCGTGCTGCCGGCTTGGGGGTGGTCTGTGCTGCCAGCCGACAGGCGTGTGCTGCGGGTTTGGGGGTGTGTGGTGCTGGCCCGGGGGTGTGTGCTGCGGGCCTTGAGGCGTCACCAGCGCGGTGGGGCGTACCCGTCCCGGCGGTGGGCCCTGGTCGCGTAGGTCCCGGTCCGGTGGGGTCAGACGCGAGGTCACGGGGACCCGGGCCACGCCCACCACACCCGACCCGGATACCCGGGTCAGGCCGCCGGAAGGGCCTTTTCCGGTGACGGGCCAGCGCAGGTCGACCGCCGGTCGGTCCGCGCCGCTCCCGCGCTCCTCCCACCACTGGAGATCGTCGACGGGGGCACGGTGCTTGGCCATGGCTACACCTCCACGAGCTGCGGTGTGCGGTCGGCAGCCGTGGCTACGGGCCGCCGGATCGCCGCTGCGGACACCTGGTCAAACGAGCCCACAGAGCGGGCGGTGACGCGCAACGGCGGTAGCGGCAGCACGCGGCGGCGGCAGCGTCCGGCGGCGGCAGCGGTGTTAGGAGGGGACCCCTGCTATACACGAGGCGTTAGCAGGGGGCCCTTCCTTACACCCAAGGTGGGTCAGGTGAAGATGGGGTCGATGTCGCGGCTGCGCTTGAGTTCGAAGAAGCCGGGCGTGCCGGCGACCAGCATCACGCCGTCCCAGAGTCGGCCGGCGGCCTCGCCCTTGGGTGCCGGGGTGACCACCGGGCCGAAGAAGGCGACCTGCTTGCCGTCCGGACCCGGAGCGTGCACGACCGGGGTACCGACCTCGGTGCCGACCGGACGCATCCCCGCCTCGTGGCTCTCCCGCAGGGCCGCGTCGAGGCTCGCGTCGTCGGCCGCCGAGGCCAGCGCCGGGTCCAGCCCGGCGTCGGTCAGCGCGGCGGCGTACAACTCCGGTCCACGCGCCTCCTTGCCGAGGTGGATCCGGGTGCCCATGGCGGTGTAGAGGTTCCGCACGGCGTCCGGGCCGTACCGCTGCCCGACGGCGATGCAGACGCGGACCGGGCCCCACCCGGTCTTCATGATCTCCTGGTACGCCTCGGGCAGCTCCCGCCCCTCGTTGAGCACCGACAGGCTCATCACGTGGTAGCGGACGTCGATGTCGCGGACCCGCTCCACCTCCAGCAGCCATCGGGAGGTGATCCACGCCCATGGGCAGATCGGGTCGAACCACATGTCGACACTGACACGCTCGTTCACGTTTAGGTCCCTTCGCAACGGAGATGCCGATTCGACCGGCCTATCACGCATCTTTACTCCGCATCGGGGCGACCGGCCGGTAACGGGCCGCGTGACCTCGCCCACCGACGGGTGTTGACGCATGGAAGACTCAGGCCCGGACCGGCCGTCACGAGCGGTCGACGACTGAGGTGACCGTGACGTGCGGCGATAGTGGGATGGAGACGAACGTGCCGGGAGTGCGCAACCTGACACAGGTCGAGGCGACCGAGCGGGCCCGACTGCTCGACGTGACCGGGTACGACATCAACCTGGACCTGTCCAGTGCCGTACACGCGGCCGGTGGCCGCACCTTCCGATCGACCACCGAGGTGCGCTTCCGGTGCAGCGAGCCGGGCGCCAGCACGTTCATCGAGGTCGCCGCGGACTCGATCCGCTCGGCGACGCTCAACGGCGACCCGGTCGACCTGTCCGACTGGTCGGCCGAGAAGGGGCTGACGCTGACCGGTCTGGCCGAGGAGAACACGCTGGTCGTCGACGCCGACTTCGCGTACTCCAGCTCGGGGCAGGGCCTGCACCGCAGCGTCGACCCGGTCGACGGCGAGACCTACCTCTACTCGCAGTTCGAGACCGCCGACGCGCAGCGCACGTACGCCTGCTTCGACCAGCCCGACCTGAAGAGCGTCTACACCTGGCACGCCACCGTCCCGGAGCACTGGAAGGCCGTCTCCAACATGCCGGTGGAGCGCGAGGAGGCGGCGGGTGAGGGTCTGAAGACCCTGCACTTCACCACCTCACCGCGGATGAGCACCTACATCACCGCGATCTGCGCCGGGCCGTACCACGAGGTGCGGTACGCCCACGACGGCATCGACCTGGGCTACTTCTGCCGGGCCAGCATGGCGCAGTACCTCGACGCCGAGGACCTGAACCTGATCACGACGCAGGGCTTCGACTTCTTCCACGAGCAGTTCGGGGTGCGCTACCCGCTGCCCAAGTACGACCAGGTCTGGGTGCCGGACTTCAACGCCGGCGCGATGGAGAACTTCGGCTGCGTCACGCACGCCGAGTCGTACTACCTGTTCCGGTCGCAGGTGACCGACTACGAGTACGAGCAGCGGGCCAACACGATCCTGCACGAGCTGGCGCACATGTGGTTCGGTGACCTGGTCACCATGCGCTGGTGGAACGACCTGTGGCTGAACGAGTCGTTCGCCGAGTGGGCCAGCCACTGGTGCAACACGCACGCCACCCGCTTCACCGAGGCGTGGACGACGTTCCTGTCCATCCGGAAGAACTGGGGCTACCGGCAGGACCAGCTCTCCTCCACCCACCCGGTGTACTGCGAGATGCCGGACCTGGAGGCGGTCGAGGTCAACTTCGACGGCATCACGTACGCCAAGGGCGCCAGCGTGCTCAAGCAGCTCGTGGCGTACGTGGGTGAGGAGCCGTTCCTGGCGGGTCTGCGGGCGTACTTCGCCAAGCACGCCTGGGGCAACGCCACCTTCGACGACCTGCTCACCGAGCTGGAGACCGCCTCCGGGCGCAAGCTGCGCACCTTCGCCACCCAGTGGCTGGAGACGGCGCAGGTCAACACGCTGCGGCCGGAGCTGACCATCGGCGAGGACGGCACGTACCAGCGGGTCCTGGTCCGCCAGGAGGCGCCGCAGGGTCACCCGACGCTGCGGACCCACCGGATCGGGGTCGGCCTCTACGACCTCACCGACGGTCGCCTGGTGCGCCGCGAACGGTACGAGGTGGACGTCGACGGCGAGTCGACCGAGCTGACCGAGCTCGCCGGAGTGCGGGCGGCCGACGTGCTGCTGCTCAACGACGACGACCTGACGTACACGAAGCTGCGCCTGGACGGGCGGTCGATGGCGACGGTGGTGCAGCACATCGCCGGCTTCGAGTCGTCGCTGGCGCGCGCGCTGTGCTGGACGGCCGCATGGGACATGACCCGCGACGCCGAGCTGGCCACCCGCGACTACGTGGCGCTGGTGCTGGCCGGGCTGCCGGCCGAGCGGGACATCAACCTGGTCACCGCCACGCTGCGCCAGGTCAGCACCGCCATCACCTTCTACGCCGACCCGAGCTGGGCGCCGACCGGCTGGGCCGACCTGGCCCGGACCGCGCGGACCGCGCTCGCCGCCGCCGAGCCCGGCAGCGGCTTCCAGCTGGCCTGGGCCCGGGCGTACGTCTCCGCGGCCCGCTCCGCCGAGGACCTGGCTATCCTGCGCGGCTGGCTGGACGGCTCCGAGGTGACCGCCGGGCTGACCATCGACACCGAGCTGCGCTGGAGCGTGCTGCAGTCCCTGGTGGCCAACGGTGTGGCGGGTGGGCCGCAGATCGAGGCCGAGCTGGCCGGCGACAAGACCTCCAGCGGCGAGCGGGAGGCCGCGTACGCACACGCCCTGCTGCCCACCGCGGAGAACAAGGCGGCGGTCTGGGCACAGCTCACCGGTGCCGAGGCGCTGCCGAACTGGCGGAACCGGGCGCTGTTGCAGGGTTTCACCCACCCGACCCAGGTCGAACTGATCACGCCCTACCGGGACCGGTACTTCGACACGGTCGGGCAGGTCTGGGCGCGCCGGGACAGCGAGCCGGCGCAGGAGTTCGCCATGCTGGTGTACCCGGCGTACCTGGTCGACGACGACACGGTCGAGGCCACCGACGCCTGGCTGGCGCAGGAGGGCCACCCGGGTCCGCTGCGCCGGCTGGTGGCCGAGGGCCGCGACGGTGTGGTGCGGGCGCTCGCGGCCCGCGCCCGGGACGCCCGCAGCGCCTGACCCGCGCGCCGTGCGGCGGGCCGGTCGGCCCGCCGCACGGACACGGAAGGCCACACGGAGACGAGAAAGCCCGGTCCCACGTCAGGTGGGGCCGGGCTTCGTCGTACGGGAACGGTCAGGCGGTGCCGGCGTACCGGGAGAGCTGGTCGAGCCCCTGGATGATGCCGCCGGCCAGGTCACCGCCGCCGAACGAGGCCACCATCGACAGCGCGGCGATCTTGGCGTACGTGTCCGGCACCCGCTTGCGGGCGTGCCGGCCGGTGACGATCTCCAGCTGCCGCTGGTTGGGCGAGACCGCGATCAGCACCGAGCGGTCCGGGTCGGCGAGCTGCCGGTGCAACCGCTCGGCGTGCTCGCGGACCGGCTCGTCGAGGCCGCCCACGAAGACCGAGAAGGTCAGGCCGGTGGTCCTGTCGGCCAGGCGCAGCGCCTCGTCGATGCGCAGCAGCTGGCGGGTCGAGAACGGACCGTCGAGCACGTCGGGCGGGGTGCCCGGAGTGGTCTCGGGCTGCTTCTCACCAACGGTCACTTGCGCCTCCGGTCCCACCGGCCGGCGCCTCGACGCCGGCCTGTTCCTGCTTGCGGCTGCTCAGCGCGGGCGCCTGTGCCCCCGCCGCCAGCGCGGTGCCGGCCGAGTCGGCCAGCTCCTCCGGCTTGCCGAGGAACCACACCGGCGTGAAGCTGAAGGGTCGGCCCGGACGGTACCGCTTGGCACCGCCGCCACCACTGCGGCTGCCCGCGTAGACGAGGCCGGCGATCACCAGCACGACGACTGCCGGGATGCCGACGAAGACCAGCAAGGTGTCGGTTACAGACAATCCCAACGCCCCCAGGCGGAAAGAGAGAACTTCGACCGGGCCGGGTGGCGGGTCACCGTGGTGACCTCCCGACTCCGCTGCCATTCACGTTAGCGGAGCCCACGCCCCGCCAGAGCGGCGGGTGGCGATCCCACCCGCCACACAGACCCTCCAGTTGCGCAGCCGTCGCGATCAGTCTCGCGTCGTCGCCGTACCGACCGGTCAGCAACACACCGACCGGCAACCCCTCGGCGGTCACCCCCACCGGCAACGAGACCGACGGCTGACCGGTGACGTTGAAGACCGCACAGTACGGGGAGAACCGCCGTTGCAGGTCGAAGTCCTCCTCCGGCGTACGCCCCTCGGTGAACCAGCCGACGGGTGCCTGCGGGGACGCCAACGTGGGACAGAGCAGCAGGTCACAGTCGGCGGTACGGCGCGCGCCGAGGCGTACCTGCGCCTGGAGTTCGCCGAGGGTGGCGCTGAGCGTACCGGCGGATATCCCGCCGCCCCGGGCCCGCAGGAAGCGGGTCAACGGCAGCAGGTCGGCCTCCCGCTCGGGCGGCACCGGCGCGAGCGAGAGGACGTACCAGACGACCTCGAACAGCGGCCAGACCTGTGGCCCGAGTGGCGGTGGCACCTCGACCACCTGGTGACCGGCGGCGGTGAGCAGCGTCACGGCCCGGTCCACCGCGGCGACGCAGTCCGGGTGGACCGGCTCGTCGGCAAGCATCGGCGCGGTGAACCGGCCCACCCGCAACCGTCCGGGGTCGGCGGCGCGGGCGGCGCCCAGGTAGCCGTCGGCCGGCGGCGGTGGCGGCAGGTACGGCTCGCCGGGCACCGGCTCGGCGAACACGTCGAGCAGCGCGGCCACGTCGGCGACGGTACGGCCGATCGGGCCGCTGGTGGGCAGCCCGAACGCGCCGGAGCCGAGCGGGCCGCCGGAGACCACGCCCCGGCTCGGCTTGTAGCCGATCAGGCCGCACAGGGACGCCGGGATGCGGACCGATCCCCCGCCGTCGGAGCCCTGGGCCACCGGCACGAGCCCGGCCGCCACCGCAGCCGCCGCGCCGCCGCTGGAGCCGCCGGCGGTGTACGCCAGGTCCCACGGGTTGCGTGCCGGCGGGGCCACCAGCCCCTCGGAGTAGAGCGAGCAGCCCAGCTCGGAGGTGGTGGTCTTGCCGAGGCTGACCAGACCGGCCGACCGGACGAAGCGCACCACGTCGGCGTCGACCGGCGGGACCAGGTCGGCGAAGGCGGCCGAGCCGAAGCTGGTGGGTACGCCGGCCGTCAACGTCAGGTCCTTGATCGCGGTGGCCACGCCGTGCAGCGGTCCCCGCCGGTCGGCCGGGGTGGCGTCGGCGGCCCGCGCCGCCTCGCGCGCCGCCTCGGCGGTGACCGTGACGAAGGCGCCCACCGTGTCGCCGAGGGCGTCGACCCGGTGCAGGTAGTGCTCGACCGTCTCCAGGCTGGTCAGCTCGCCACGGGCGATCGCGGCGGCCTGCTCCAACGCGGTCAGGTCGTGCGGCTCGGCCATGTCGTTATCCTGCCGCGCCGGCCCGCCGCTCGCACCCGTCACGCGCCGGAACGCGCCCAGGCGGCTGCGTGCCGAGCGCGCTGCGTGCCGAGCGCCGAGCGCCGGGACGTGGTGTTAGGAGGGGACCCCTGCTATGCACGAGGCGTTAATAAGGTGCCCTTCCTTGCAGGAAGTGCAGGGCGTTACCGGCCAGCAGGCGGGCGCGCTGGGCGTCGGTGAGGAAGTCGGCCTGGTGGACCACCCGTCCGGCCGGACGCTCGCCCAGCGGGTACGGGTAGTCGCTGCCGAGCAGCACCCGGTCGACGCCCATGGTGTCGACCAGAAGCCGCAGCGCCGGGGTGGAGAAGACCACCGAGTCGACGTAGAACCGGTCCAGGTAGCTGCTGGGCGGGGCGGCGGAGGCACCGCGTACCAGGTCGCCCCGGCGGTGCCAGGCGTTGTCGGCGCGCCCCAGCCAGAACGGGAAGCTGCCGCCGCCGTGGGCGAAGCAGATCCGCAGCGTCGGCGGCACCTTGTCGAAGACCCCGCCGAGGATCATCGACAGCACCGACAGGTGCGTCTCGGCGGGCATGCCGGTGAGCCAGCGCGCCATCCACCGGTCGAGCCGGGGCCCGCCGGGCATGTCCCACGGGTGCACGAAGACCGGCGCGCCCACCTCGGCGCAGTGGGTCAGGAACGTCACGATGCCGGCGTCGTCCAGGTCCCGGTCGCCGACGTGGTTGCCGATCTCCACGCCGACGTGCCCGGCCGCCAGGCAGCGGTCCAGCTCGGCGCAGGCCGCGTCCGGGTCCTGCAACGGCACCTGGCAGAACGGCAGCAGCCGGTCGCCGCCGGCCGAGGTGACCTCCAGGGTGAGGTCGTTGAAGATCCGGGCCACCCGGACCGCCTGGTCGGCCGGGCGGTCGTAGCCGAAGAACACCGGCGTGGGCGAGACCACCTGCACGTCCACCCCGTCGGCGGCCATGTCGGCGAGGCGGGTCGGCGCGTCCCAGCACTCGGCGCCGACCGGCCGGAACTCGGTCTCCCCCACCATGATCATGGCCGCGCGTTCCGAGTCGACCCGCAGCCAGGGCCACCCGGACCCGCCGCAGGCCGCGGCGAGGTCCGGCCATCCCCTGGGTACGACGTGGGTGTGCACGTCCACCACGGTGGGTGTCGCCATCGTCAGCCCTTACCCGGGTGCAGCGTGCCGCACCGCTCGCAGGTCCGTGCCGCCTCGTCGGTGTAGAAGGCGCCGAAGACGGGCGGCAGGTCGGCGGCGATGTCACGGACCTGCAACTCGACCTCGTGCACCTTGTGCCCGCACTCGGGGCAGTACCACTGGAACTTCTCCAGCGTCCCCTCGGCGCGTACCCGCTCGACCACCACGCCGATCGAGCCGGGCTCGGGACGCTGCGGCGAGTGCGGAGTGTTGCGCGGCAGCATCCACATCTGGCCCTCGCGCACGTGCACCGTACGCGGCCCCTCCGGGGTCATCAGGTTGATGTGCATGTTGCCCTTGACCTGGTAGAAGAACTCCTCGTACGGGTCGACGTGGAAGTCGGTGCGCTGGTTGGGTCCACCCACCACCATGACGATGAAGTCGTCGGAGCCGGGGAACATCTCCTTGTTGCCGACCGGCGGCTTGAGCAGGTGCTGGTTGTCGGCGATCCAGCCGGGAAAGCTGAACGGCTCGGCGATCTCACTCACGACTACCTCCTCCGGGAAGCAGGGCCACGGCTTGCATCTCGATCAGCAGGTGGGGATGCGGCAACTGGTGCACGGCCACGGTCGTCCGGGTCGGCCCGGTGGCGTCGAAGAACTCCGCCCACACCTGGTTGTACCCACCGAAATCATTCATGTTGACCAGGTACGACGTCACCTGCACCAGGTCGGTCAACTCGGCGCCGACGGATCTCAGCAGGTCACCGATGTTCTCGATGACCGCGCGCGTCTGCACCCGGATGTCCAGGTCGGTGGTGCCGAACTCGTCCACCGACACGCCGGCGAAGCTGTTGTCCGGCAGCCGGGACGACGTCCCGGACACGAACACGAACCCCCCGGCCACCTTCACGTGCGGAAAGGCCCCCCGAGGCACCGCCTTCCCCGCAACCACCCGCCCCCCGTCACTCCCCACACCACACCCCCACCGACGAACCCCGACCACCCGGCCGAGAGCCTCGAACCCCAACCACCCCAGCGACCACCCCACCGGGCGAAGCCACGCGAACGCCAGCCACCTGAGCCAAACCCCCACCCGGCCGAGCAACGCGAACGCCAACCACCTGAGCCAAACCCCCACCCGGCGGAACAACGCGAACGCCAACCGAGTCAGGGGTTCCGGGCAGCCCGACCGGCGCAGCCGTGATGCCGCCCTGGTCATCAGCCTGACCCGGCTGCTCTCCGATCGGATGCTCGACCACGTCATCGCCGCCAACCTGCGCCGCCA
>NZ_JBEYSG010000032.1:0-13604 GCF_040642635.1 Micromonospora sp. NPDC047793
ACGTCGATGTTCTTGCCTTGGACGCTGAGGGCGTTGCGGGCGGCGGCGGGGCCGCAGTAGTAGAAGTTGGGCTGGGCTTCGTAGCGGACGTCGAGCTGGCGTTCGCCGTGGCCCTTGCGGTCGGCCTGCACGACGGCGGCGGCCTGGACGCCCGGGGTGGCCTGGGCGGCGATCGCGGGTGCGGCGATGCCTCCGGCGGTGGCGGCGGCAGCGGCGATGGTCAGAGCGGTCTTGCGCAGCATGGTGGTACGCATGATGATCTGAACCTTTCGTCGGGGGTGTGCGGCGATCTCCCGTGGGGGACGGGTGTGCCGCGGGGGGATGTCCCGGGTTCGTCGGCGTCCGCGCGGTGGGGACTGCTCACGACGTCCGGGCCAGGTGTAACGCCGGGGGGTGCGGGGTCATTCCGGCCCGGGTCCCGGGGGGTGCGGCGCCGGGGGAGGCGTCGCGGTCATGCCATGTACAACCCCCGGCCCGGCCCGATGATTCCGCGATCGCCGCGGCCACAGCCCACCCACGAGTGGGCACGAATCAGACACCGAGGTACGAATCGCCAGCGGCGAACCGGATCATCCGACGTTGATCGACGCGCCCTCGCGCCCGGAGCGTCCGGCGTCAACCCTGAACATCACCCGTCCCGTCGCGAACCCGCCCACCGCGCGGGGGCGATGTTAGGAGGGGTCCCCTGCTATACACCAGGCGTTAACAAGGGGCCCTTCCTTGCAGGGGGGATGGTTGCGTGGGGCGGCCAGGGGATGTCGGGTGCGGAGTGGAAGGTGACGCCCGCCCGCGTCCAGCGCGGGCCGTGCCCGGCCAGCCGTCGACGGAAGGCGTCCCAGTCGTGGGTACGGCGGGGTGACCAGCCCAGCTCGGCGATCGCGGGCAGGCGGGGCAGCAGCATGAACTCGATCTCGTCGAGGCTCGTCACCGACTCGGTCCAGAGCGGCGCCTCCACCCCGAGTACGGCCTCGGCCGGCACGCCGGTCAGGTGCGTGCCGGGATCCCACTCGTACGCCCGACGTACGTCGATGAGACCGGCCCAGTCGTGTCCGAGCGGCGTGTCCGGGGCATACTTCATGTCCAGGTATGCGTGGTTGCCGGGGGAGAGGATCATGCGGGCGCCCCGACGGACCGCGTCGGCGGTCTGCGGGTCGTCGCCGTTCGTGCCCCACCACTGCAGGACGCGCCCGTCGACGTGCCCGGCCGGGGCGATCTGGTGCCATCCGACGACCGTCTTGCCGAGCCCGGCGACGATCCGCTGCACCCGCTCGACGAACCCGGCGTAGACGTCGGCGGGCACCTTGAACGCCTCGTCGCCGCCGATGTGCAACCACTGGCCGGGGGTGAGTGCGGCGAGTTCGCCGAGGACGTCGGCGACGAAGTCGTACGTCCGATCGTGTGCCGGGTCGACGTAGCTGAACCCGACCTCGGTGCCGGTGTACGGCGGCGGAGCGGTCCGGTCCGGGGAGAGTTCCGGGTACGCGGCCAATGCGGCGTTGGTGTGCCCGGGCAGGTCGATCTCGGGGATGACGGTGATGTGCCGGGCCGCCGCGTACGTCACGATCCGGCGGTAGTCGGCCTGGGTGTAGTACCCGCCCGGCCCGCCACCGACCTCGGTCGCCCCGCCGACGGTGCTCAGGTCGGGCCAGGAGTCGACGGCGATCCGCCAGCCCTGGTCGTCGGTGAGGTGCAGGTGCAGCCGGTTGAGCTTGTACCGGGCCAGGTGGTCGATCATCCGCAGCACGTCGGGTACGCCGAAGAAGTGCCGGGCCACGTCGAGCATGGCGCCCCGGTGCGGGTAGCGGGGCCGGTCGAGGATCGATCCGCCGGGCAGCACCCAGTGCCGGTCGACCGGGGTGGCGCTCTCGATGTCGGCGGGCAGCAGTTGGCGCAGCGTCTGGACCCCGTGGTGCAGGCCGGCGGCGGTGCCGGCGGTGAGGCGTACCCCGGCGCGGGTGACGTCGAGCCGGTAGCCCTCCGCACCGAGGTCGGCATCGCCGGTCAGGGCGAGGGCGATGCCGCCGGCCGGGGCGGGCGCGGTGGTGTCGGTGACCGGCAGCGGGTACCCGGTGGCGGGGCGCAGCAGCGCGGCGAGCTGCTCGGCGACGGCGAGGGCGGCGGGGTCGGCGCTGACCCGGATGACCGTGTCGGCGGTGAGCAGGTGGTCGGCGCTGGCGTCCGGGGTGACGTGTTCGGGGGCCGGCACCACGTCGTCGAGGGGGACCGGCGCCGGCCGGGCGAGCTGGGTCGCCGCCTCCCGCGCCGCCGTCTCCGCCAGCTCTCCGGCGGTGCGGACCGCGTGGCCGGCCGGATCGGCGGCGGCGACCGCTGGAGCGGCGACCGCGTTGACGGCGGTGGCCTCCGGGGCGGCGGGTGGCGTGCGGTCCGCGGTGGTGCCGGTCCGCGCGGCGGGTACGCCGGCCGGGCCGGTGCTCTCGGGTGGCTGCGGGGCGGTGGTGGGGGGCGTGGACACGACGACGGCTCCGAGGGGTGTAGTCGCGGCGGTTCTGGCAAAGGTGCGAGCGTGACGCTGCGTGCCGTCAAGAGTACGGGGAGACCGGCTGTTGCGTATTCGTGCACGTGGAAACGTTCCCAGGGACCGTGGCGAGCGCGACCGATGGTGATTGCTGTGCCCCTTGTCACCGAATGTTCCCGGGGCTCACGACGTTCGCTTAGCCTTCGCCCACCGATCGGAAAAGTCCCTTGGATTAGCAGTGGTCGATCCCGGGGAAATCGAAAACTGAACCTTCGTTAAGTGTCAGTCCGGGCGCGTGGGAGGCTTTGGTGACGCAGGAAACGGTCGAACACAAGTACGTCTACGACTTCGCCGAGGGCAACAAGGACCTCAAGGATCTGCTCGGCGGCAAGGGTGCCAATCTGGCCGAGATGACCAATCTCGGCCTGCCGGTTCCGCCCGGCTTCACCATCACCACCGAGGCGTGCCAGGCGTACCTCGCCACCGGCGCGGAGCCCGACGGGTTGGCCGACCAGATCGCGCGTCACCTGGACTCCCTGGAGCGGGGCATGGGCCGGCGGCTCGGCGACCCGGAGGACCCGCTGCTGGTCTCGGTGCGCTCCGGGGCGAAGTTCTCCATGCCCGGGATGATGGAGACCGTCCTGAACGTCGGGCTCAACGACCGCTCCGTGGTGGGCCTGGCCCGGCAGGCCGGCGCCAACGCCGACTCCGCCGACCCGGCCGCCTCCGGCGGCAGTGACAGGTTCGCCTGGGACTCCTACCGCCGACTGATCCAGATGTTCGGCAAGACCGTCTGCGACGTGCCGGGGGAGGAGTTCGAGCAGGCGCTCGACGACGCCAAGCGCGCCCGGAACACCACCGACGACCTCGACCTGGACGCGGACGACCTGCGGGGACTCGTCGACACGTACAAGAAGATCTTCCGGAAGCACACCGGGCGGGACTTCCCGCAGGAGCCGCGCGAGCAGCTCGACCTTGCCATCCGCGCGGTCTTCGACTCGTGGAACGCGGAGCGGGCGGTGGTCTACCGGCGGCAGGAACGCATCCCCGCCGACCTCGGCACCGCCGTCAACGTAGTGGCGATGGTCTTCGGCAACCTCGGGCCGGACTCCGGCACCGGGGTCGCCTTCACCCGCGACCCGGCCAGCGGCGCGCAGGGCATCTACGGCGACTACCTGGCCAACGCCCAGGGCGAGGACGTGGTGGCCGGCATCCGCAACACCGTGCCGTTGCAGGAGCTGGAACGGATCGACCGGACGTCCTACGACGAACTGCTCGACTACATGGCCCGGCTGGAGCGGCACTACCGGGACCTGTGCGACATCGAGTTCACCATCGAGCACGGCAAGCTCTGGATGTTGCAGACCCGGGTCGGGAAGCGGACCGCCGCCGCCGCGTTCGTCATCGCCGGTCAGCTCGTGGACGAGGGGCTGATCGACCTGGACGAGGCGCTGCACCGGGTCAACGGCGCCCAACTGGCCCAGCTGATGTTCCCCCGCTTCCAGCTCGACCACGAGTTCCAGGCGGTCGCCACCGGCATCGGCGCCTCGCCGGGTGCCGCCGTCGGTGCGGTCGTCTTCACCTCGACCCGTGCCGTGGAGCTGGCCGCCGAGGGCCAGGACGTGATCCTGGTCCGCCGGGAGACCAACCCGGACGACCTCAACGGCATGATCGCCGCACGGGGCATCCTCACCTCGCGTGGCGGCAAGACCAGCCACGCCGCCGTGGTGGCCCGGGGGATGGGCAAGACCTGCGTCTCCGGCGCCGACGAGCTGGACATCGACGTACCCGGCCGGCGGTTCACCGTGGCCGGGCGAACGGTCACCGAGGGCGACGTGGTCTCCATCGACGGCACCACCGGCAAGGTGTACCTGGGCGAGGTGCCGGCCACGCCCTCCGAGGTGGTGCAGTACTTCGAGGGCGAACTCGACCCGGAGACCACGGACGACGCGCTGGTCCGGGCCGTACACCGGATCATGTCGCACGCCGACGCCGCGCGGCGGCTGGCGGTACGCACCAACGCCGACACCGCCGTCGACGCGGCGCGGGCCCGGCGCTTCGGTGCCGAGGGCATCGGGCTCTGCCGCACCGAGCACATGTTCCTCGGCGACCGCCGTGAGCTGGTCGAACGGCTCATCCTGGCGCGCGAGGCGGACGAACGGGAGCAGGCCCTGGCCGCGCTGCTGCCGTTGCAGCGGGCGGACTTCGTGGAGATCTTCCGGGAGATGGACGGGCAGCCGGTCACCGTCCGGCTGATCGACCCGCCGCTGCACGAGTTCCTGCCCCCGCTGGAACAGCTCGCGGTCGACGTGGCGGTCGCCCAGGAACGCGGCGAGGACGTCGCCAAGGAGGAGGCGCTGCTGGCCGCCGTACGCCGGATGCACGAGGAGAACCCGATGCTGGGGCTGCGCGGCGTACGCCTCGGCCTGGTGATCCCCGGCCTGTTCGCGATGCAGGTGCGGGCGATCACCGAGGCGGCGGTGGAGTGCACCCGGCAGGGCGTACGGTCCTGCCCCGAGATCATGGTGCCGCTGGTCGGCGCGGTGCAGGAGTTGGAGACGGTCCGCGCGGAGGCGGAACGGATCATCGGTGAGGTGGTCGGCGGCAGCGACGTCGAGGTGCTGATCGGCACGATGATCGAGGTGCCCCGGGCGGCGCTGACCGCCGGGCAGATCGCCGAGGCGGCCGAGTTCTTCTCCTTCGGCACCAACGACCTGACCCAGATGGGCTGGGGTTTCTCCCGCGACGACGTGGAGGGCGCCTTCTTCTGGCGCTACCTGGAACTGGGCATCTTCGGCATCTCACCGTTCGAGTCCATCGACGCCGACGGGATCGGCCGGCTGGTGCGGATCGCCGCCGAGGAAGGGCGGGCCGCCCGCCCCGGGCTCAAGATCGGCGTCTGCGGCGAACACGGTGGTGACCCGGACTCGGTGCACTTCTTCCACTCGGTCGGGCTGGACTACGTCTCCTGCTCGCCGTTCCGGGTGCCGGTGGCCCGGCTGGAGGCGGGGCGGGCCGCAGTGGTCACGGCGGGCTCGGACAGTCGCTGACGGGTACGGGCCGGTGGACGCGCATCCACCGGCCCGGTGCCGGTGCCGTCGGGCTTGGTGCCGGACTCACATCGGCGGTCGACGCCAGGTGATGTAGGGGTCGCGATGCGGACGCCGGCTGGGCAGGGTGGCCATCGGGGTGCGTACCGCCAGCGGGGCGTGCGGGTCGGGACGCTGCGTCGGCAACGTCGGGCGGTGCCGGGCGGCGAGCGCGGCACCGGCCCGGGAGACCAGGCCCCGGGCCTCCTCGCGCAGCGCGACCAGGTCCGCGCCCGGCTCGGCGACCAGGGTCAACAGGGCGTCCCGGCCGGCGGGGTAGGTGACCACGCAACCGGCGGCGGTGTGCACCACGGATTCGTGGAACTCTCCCCGTCGGACCGTGGTGGCCATCCGGTGACCGAGTCCGAAGCTGGCAGCGGCCAGGGCGGCGAGGTGGGTGGCGTCGGTCGTGGGCAGGTCGCTGGAGATCAGCAGGCCGTCCATGCCGGCGAGGACGACGCCGGCGATCTCGGGGCGGCGGCGACGCAGCCCGCGCAATTCGGTGCCCATCATCGTTTCCGCGTTCACGAGCGTGTCTCTCCCACCGGTCGTGTCTCCGCCTCAACAGGTGACGTTCCGCAGTGGCGACGCTACCTGTCGGCGTCAAATTAGGCGATCCCGTGACCGTCGGCAATCGGTCGGCAACTCTCGACTGATCGGAGGATGTGACCACGACAGGGGCACGTCGCGGCCGGGCCCCGGCGGCTGGGCGGGCGTAACCTGGGCTCGCCCGTGGACCGTCGTCGCGAAGGGTGGCCGGATGGAACCGCGTACCGCACTGCTGGGAAGTCGTGCCGACGGCCGGCCGGTGGTGCCGGCATGACCAGCGTCTGGACGCATCTGACCGTGGACGCGCGCGACCCGGGCCGGCTGGCCCGCTGGTGGGCCGAGGCGCTCGACTACCAGGTGGTGCGCGAGCTGGCGCACGAGGCGGAGATCCGGCAGTCCGCCGACCGGCTGCCCGGCATCCTCTTCGTGCGCGGGACCGGGGTCAAGGAGGGCAAGAACCGGTTGCACCTCGACCTGCGCCCGGCCGACCGGGAGGCCGAGGTGGAGCGGTTGGTCGACATGGGAGCCCGGCACGTGGACGTCGGCCAGGACGGCGACGACTGGACCGTGCTCGCGGACCCCGAGGGCAACGAGTTCTGCGTCCTGCGGCAGGCGGGGGATTGAACGCTGACGGCGCCGAGGCGCGCTGGGTGGCGGAGCCGGCCAAGGACGCCGGTCACGGCCGGTCGCCGTACGAGCGGGACCGGGCCCGGGTGCTGCACTCGGCGGCGTTCCGCCGGCTCGCCACCAAGACCCAGGTGCACGCGGCCGGCACCGACGACTTCCTGCGTACCCGGCTGACCCACTCGCTGGAGGTGGCGCAGATCGCCCGCGAGATGGGCGCGCGGCTCGGCTGCGACCCGGACGTGGTGGACACCGCCGGGCTCGCCCACGACCTGGGGCACCCGCCGTTCGGACACAACGGCGAGGCGGCGCTGGACGTGGTCGCCGCCGACTGCGGCGGCTTCGAGGGCAACGCGCAGACGCTGCGCGTACTCACCCGCCTGGAGGCCAAGGTGTACGCCGCCGACGGCACCTCCGCCGGACTGAACCTGACCCGCGCCGCGCTGGACGCCGTCGGCAAGTACCCGTGGACGCGCCGACCGGGCCAGCGCAAGTTCGGCGTGTACGCCGACGACCTGCCGGTCTTCCACTGGCTGCGGGAGGGGAGCCCGGCCGGCGAGCGGCGCTGCCTGGAGGCGCAGGTGATGGACTGGGCCGACGACGTGGCGTACTCGGTGCACGACGTCGAGGACGCCATCCACGGCGGGTACCTGACCCTGGAGCCGTTGCGGGTCGACGCCGACGAGCGGGCCGCGCTCTGCGCCGACGTGGCCGCCGTCTACTCCACCGAGTCCCCCGACCACCTCGGTCAGGTGTTGCTGGACCTGCTGGCCGACCCGGTGTTCGCGCCGCTGGCCGGGTACGACGGCAGCCATCGGGCGCAGGCCGCGCTCAAGGCCACCACCAGCGTGCTGACCGGCCGTCTCGTGGCGACCGCCGTGTCGGCCACCACCGACCGGTACGGCCCCGGGCCGCACCGCCGGTACGAGGCCGACCTCGTCGTACCCCGGCCGCTGCGGGCCCGGTGCGCGCTGCTCAAGGGCATCGCGTTGCGGTACGTGATGCGCCGTCCCGGCGCGTCGCAGCACTACCAGCGGCAGCGGGAGATCCTCACCGACCTGGTGGCGGCGCTGGCGCGGCGGGCGCCGGATCTGCTCGACCCGGTGTTCGCGCCGTGGTGGCGTTCCGCGCCGGACGACGCCGCCCGGTTGCGGGTGGTCATCGACCAGGTGGCGTCGCTGACGGATCCGGCGGCGCTCGCCTGGCACGCCCGCCTGCTCGACCGGAGCGCGACGTAAGGGGTGCGCGGTGTAACGGTGCGCGGTGTAAGGGGATGCGGTGCAAGGGGGTGCGGTGCAAGGAAGGGTCCCCTGCTAACGCCTGGTGTATAGGAAGGGACCCCTCCTAACACCACACCCCGTCGCGCGCCGTCGGGGGCGGTCGGGGGTGGGGATCGGGTACCGGGGTGGACGACCACCGGGTTAGTTAGGTTAGCCTAACCAGATGACGGAGCGCCCGATCAAGGTCACCACCGCCCGCGTGCTGCGCACCGGGCGGCCCACCGCGCACGTGATCCGGCTGGTGCTGGGTGGGGAGGAACTCGTCGGGCTGCCGCTCGGCGAGTACACCGACACCTACATCAAGATCGTGTTTCCGGTCGACGGGGTCGACTACCCGCGCCCGATGGACCTCGCCGCGATCCGCCGCGAGCAGCCCCGGGAGTACTACCCCCGGCTGCGGGCGTACACGGTCCGGAACTGGGACGCGGTGGCGGGGGAGATGACCGTGGACGTGGTGCACCACGGCGACGAGGGGCTCGGCGGGCCGTGGGCCGCGGCTCTGCGCCCCGGCGACGAGGTGCTGTTCGTCGGCCCCGGCGGGGCGTACGCGCCGAGCCCGGAGGCGGACTGGCACCTGATGGTCGGCGACGAGAGCGCGATGCCGGCGATCGCCGCGTCGCTGGCCCGGCTGCCTGCCGGCGTGCCGGCGTACGTCTTCCTGGAGGTCGACGGCCCACTCGACGAGCAGCCGCTGCCCAGCCCCGGCGCGGTGGCGGTGACCTGGCTGCACCGGGGTGCCCGGCCGGTGGGCGAGGCGCTTGTCGACGCCGTACGTGGGCTGGACTTCCCGCCCGGTGCGGTGCAGGCGTTCGTGCACGGCGAGGCGGGTTTCGTCCGCCAGTTGCGCAAGCTGTTGCGGGTGGAACGGGGTGTGCCGCGCGACGCGCTCTCCATCTCCGGCTACTGGCGGCGGGGCCTGGACGACGAGGGCTGGCGGGCCAGCAAGTCCGACTGGAACCGGCAGGTCGATCTCGACGAGCAGGCCCCGGTTCCGGTCCCGGCCGGTTGATCAAGGTCTTGACGAGCCTTTTTCCTCGGATCCTGTTAGCGTCATGATCCAATAGGGTTCGAGGTGCCCGAACTCTCCGTTAGTGCCCCGTTTGTCGGCGATCATCAGCATTGTGTCGCCGAGCTCCTGGTCACACCAGGGTGATTCGTGCTGATTGCGGCACGCGGCGGCGCGGGAACCGGAGGATTGGTTCGGGGTGACCATGAGCGACGAAATACCGCAGCAAACCCGCCAGCGGGCGGGCGAGATCGACCGGGTCGTACTCGGGCTCGGCGTCGGTGGGGTGCTGGCCGTAGTGGTCTGGGGAGTACTTGCCCGCGATTCGCTGGCGAGCTTCGGTGAATCCGGCCTGGGCTGGGTGATCGACACGTTCGGTTGGTTCTTCGTCGTCGCGGCCAACGCGTTCCTGGTGCTCGCGGTGGTGATGGCGTTCTCCCGGTTCGGTCGACTCCGGCTCGGGAAGGACGACGAGGAGCCGGAGTTCAGCGCCCTGGCCTGGATCGCCATGATGTTCAGCGCCGGTATGGGTATCGGCCTGGTCTTCTTCGCCGTCGCCGAGCCCATCCAGCACTTCACCACCCCGGCACCGGCGAGCGGCGTCGAACCGCAGACCGAGGCGGCTGCCGGGGCGGCAATGCAGTACACGCTGTTCCACTGGACGCTGCACCCCTGGGCGATCTACGCGGTGGTGGCGCTGGCGCTGGCGTACTCGACCTTCCGTAAGGGCCGGAAGGGCACCATCTCGGCCGCGTTCCGGCCACTGATCGGCGATCGGGCCGACGGCGGTCTCGGCCGGACGATCGACCTGTTGGCCGTCTTCGCCACCGTCTTCGGCTCGGCCACCAGCCTCGGCCTCGGCGCTCTCCAGGTCGCCGCCGGCCTCGACCTGGTGGTGGGCGTCCCGGACAGCACCGCCGTCGAACTGGTGGTGATCGGCGCACTCACCCTGGCGTTCGTGATCTCCGCCTTCACCGGCCTGCACAAGGGCATCAAGTGGCTCTCCACCACCAACGTGCTGCTCGCCCTGGGGCTGATGTTCTTCGTGTTCGTGGTCGGTCCGACGGTCTACACGCTGGAGGTGCTGCCCGCCTCGATCGGGAACTACCTCGACGACCTGGTGGTGATGTCCACCCGTACCGGCGCCTTCTCGGACCCGGCGTGGCTCGGTGACTGGACCATCTTCTACTGGGCGTGGTGGATCTCCTGGGCGCCGTTCGTCGGTACCTTCATCGCCCGGATCTCCCGGGGCCGTACGGTCCGGCAGTTCCTGATCGGCGTCCTGCTGGTGCCCAGCGGCGCCAGCGCCGTGTGGTTCGCGATCATGGGCGGCAGCGCGCTGCGGATCCAGAGCACCGGCACCCGTGACCTGGTGGCCGACGTCGCCGCGAGCAGCGAACAGGCGCTGTTCGGCCTGCTCGACGCGCTTCCCCTGGCAGCGTTGACCAGCGTCCTGGCCATGGTGCTCATCGCGCTGTACTTCGTCACCAGTGCCGACTCGGCCTCGTTGGTGCTCGGCTCGCTGACCTCGCGGGGCTCGCTGCGGCCGCACCGGGTGCTGGTGGTCTCCTGGGGGGTGCTGATCGGCGCGGTCGCCGCGGTGCTGCTGCTCGTCGGAGGGCTGGACGCCCTGCAACAGGCCACCATCATGATCGCGTTGCCGTTCGTGGTGGTGATGCTCGGACTAGCCGCCGCGCTGATCAAGGACATGTCCGACGATCCGCTGCTCGCGCCGCCGTTCCGCACCCCGCGATCCGGCCTGGCGGCCGCCGTGCGCACCGCCCGTTCGTACGAGGAGGAGGACCCGCCGCCCGTCCGGCGCTACCTCCGCCGTCGTCCCCGCTGATCCTTGGGGGTGTGAGGAGGGGACCCCTGCTATACCGCAGGCGTTAGCAGGGGGCCCTTCCTTACACCGTCGGTGGGGCAGGGCAGGATGTAGCCCGAGGGGGTGGCGACATGGCGGGGCGGATCCGGGACGAGGACATCGCGTTGGTCCGCGAGCGGACCTCCATCGCCGAGGTCATCTCCGACACGGTGACGCTCCGATCGGCCGGCGGCGGCAACCTCAAGGGGCTCTGCCCGTTCCACGACGAGAAGTCCCCCTCGTTCAACGTCTCACCCGCCCGTAACGTCTGGTACTGCTTCGGCTGCGGCGCGGGCGGCGACGCGATCAAGTTCCTGATGGACGCCGAGCACCTCAGTTTCGTCGAGTCGGTGGAGCGGCTCGCCGAACGGGCCGGCGTGCAACTGCGGTATATCGAGGACGACCGCTCCGCTCCGCGCACCCGCCCGCAGCAGGGCCAGCGGCAGCGGCTCGTCGCCGCGCACGCCGCCGCCGTGGAGTTCTACACCGCGCAGCTCACCACCGCCGGGGCGCGGACCGCACGGGAGTTCCTGGCCGAGCGGGGGTTCGACCGCGCCGCCGCCGAGCGGTACGGCTGCGGCTTCGCCCCGGAGGGCTGGGACCCGCTCACCAAGCACCTGCGCCAGCGCGGGTTCACCCACGACGAGCTGGTCACCGCCGGGCTGTCCCGACCGGCCCGCTCGGGCAGCCTGATCGACCGGTTCCGGCGTCGGCTGCTCTGGCCGATCCGCGACCTCACCGGCGACGTGATCGGCTTCGGTGCCCGCAAGCTGTTCGAGGACGACGACGGCCCGAAATACCTGAACACCCCCGAGACGCCGATCTACAAGAAGTCGCACGTGCTCTACGGCATCGACCAGGCCAAACGGGAGATCGCCAAGCAGGGCCGGGTGGTGGTGGTCGAGGGGTACACCGATGTGATGGCCTGCCACCTGGCCGACGTGCCGACCGCCGTGGCGACCTGCGGCACCGCGTTCGGCGCCGACCACATCGGCGTCCTGCGTCGGCTGCTGCTGGACACCGACGCGGTGGCGGGCGAGATCATCTTCACCTTCGACGGGGACGCCGCCGGCCAGAAGGCGGCGCTGCGGGCCTTCGAGGACGACCAGCGGTTCGTCGGGCGTACCTTCATCGCGGTCAGTCCGGACAACATGGACCCGTGCGAGCTGCGCCTGGCAAAGGGCGACCTGGCCGTACGCGACCTGGTGGCCCGCCGCGAGCCGCTCGTCGACTTCGCGCTGCGGCACATGCTCAACCGTTTCGACCTGGACACTGTGGACGGTCGGGTGGAGGCGATGCGCCGCGCCGCCCCGCTGGTGGCGAAGCTCAAGGACCAGGAGAAACGTCCCGAGTACGTGCGCAAGCTCGCCGGGGACCTCGGCATGGAGATCGAGCCGGTGCAGCGGGCGGTGCTGGCCGCCGCCTCGGGGCGTCCGGCGGAGGCGCCGACGCGTACCGCCCGTGCCGAGCCGACGGTGGACAGCCCGCAGTCGATGGTCGAGCGGGAGGCGCTCAAGCTCGCCCTCCAGGAGCCGGCGCTGGCCGGGCCGATGTTCGACGCGGTCGAGGCGAGCGACTACCGGCACCCGGTGCACGTGGTGGTCCGGGAGGCGGTGTCGGCGGCCGGCGGAGCCGCGTCGGCGGCCGGTGGCGCGGTGTGGATCGAGTCGGTCCGGGACGCCTGCACCGACCTGGCGGCCCAGGCCCTCGTCGGTGAGCTGGCCGTGGAGCCGTTGCGGATCGACGGCGAGCCCGACCCGAGATACGTCTCGATCACGATGGCCCGCCTCCAGTGGGGCTCGGTCACCGCCCGCATCCGGGACCTCAAGTCGCGGATCCAGCGGATCAACCCGGTCAACAACAAGGACGAGTACTTCGCCACCTTCGGCGAGTTGCTGTCGCTGGAGCAGCACGCCCGCGCGCTGCGCGAGCAGGCGGCAGGAGGGCTGTAGAGATGGGACTGTTCCGCCGCCGACGCAAGCTGCCGCAGACCGACCGGCCACCGCTGGAGCGCGACGAGCGGGTGCTGGCCTGGTCCGCCGCCGGCAACGGCGAGGGAGACGGCGTGGTGGTGGCCACCAACCTCGGGCTCTGGCTGCCCGGACGCGGCCACCGGGTCGGTTGGCACGACATCGTCAAGGCGGTCTGGTCGGGCCGGGAGTTGACCGTCACTCCCGGCGAGCAGGTCGCCGAACGGGACGGGTACGTGGTGGTCGCCGACTGTCCGGCCGAGCGCTACCTGCTGCTCGACCCCGGTGAGCTGCCGCACCAGATCCGGGCCCGGGTCACCAAGTCGGTGGCGTACACCCAGCACCACGCCGTGCCCGGCGGCGCTGGTCGGATCGTCGGCCGGCGGGTGTCCGGCGTCGACGGCCTGTCCTGGATGGTCCGCTACGACCCCGGCACCCCCACGGACGACCCGGCCGTGCTCGCCGAGACCGATCACCTCGTCGCCGCCGCCCGCGCCGCCACCACCCCCACCGACCTCTGACCTGCCCGGCCGCCCTGCTCCGGCGGCTGTCCGCGCCGTCCGCCTCGCCGTCCGCCTCGCCGTCCGCCTCGCCGTCCGCCGCGGGCGCCCGTCACGCCGATCATGGATTTGTGGCGAGGACGAACGAGGGCAAAACACATCCTTCCGGGTGCCATAACTCCATGATCGACGTGCGGGTCGGGTGGGGCGCGGGGGTGGGTGGTGTGGGGGTCGGGGGGAGATCGG
>NZ_JBEYSG010000033.1:0-13320 GCF_040642635.1 Micromonospora sp. NPDC047793
GCTACCGCGCCACCGTGCAGATCGCCGACATCCTCATCTGGCTACGCGCGAAACCGGACCGCCCCAAGCCATGATCCAGGAGACACGACCTAGGGCCGGGTGCCTGGGCGGTCGCAAGCCGCAATAACTCCGCCGGCAAGTCCAGCATCATGTGGGCGTTGACGTGGGCGTTGCGAGGCGATCAAGATGAGCTCTATCTACGCACGGATACTCGGCGGTGGTTCCGTTACATCCGGGTGGATGCGGAGGTCTCGAGCGTGCCGGTCTCTTTCCGGATCCGGCAGAACGAGCACGGACTGTGCGAGGGGGTCCTGCTGACCGCCGACGTCATCGGCCAGCTCACTGGTCTTGAAGGCGAGTCGCAGAGTGGTCCGGGCGTGCGCGTTGTCGAGACGGTCGAGAGCCAGGATGCCTACACGGCGATGGTGGGTCGCTTCATGATGCAGCGGCTGGGGTTACGTCCGTTGCAGATGTTTAGTAGTGATGCTGGGGCGCCGGATGAAGCCGGAGAGCGGGATGGCTCGGTTCAGGTGCATGGCTGGCCAGCCTACTTCTCGGTTATCGCGCTCGCGTCCGCTAGTGACTCGATCTTGTTCGGTCGAACCGCGATCGGTCAGCTCCCGACCCGGTTGATGCAGGTCTTCCTCGACGTGCCGTTCACGACAGATTGGATGACGGCAGACATCTCCGCGAAGGACTCCCGGCAGAGCACCCGGCATGTGATCCGCCGGTCCAAGGCCGACGCCGCCGCCCGCGAGCAGCGCTGGCAGCCGTTACAGGAGGAACTGACAAGGGCGCAGCGCAATCTGGAACGGGTAAGGGCGGCCCGGCCGGACCTGCCGGCGCGGATCGCCGCAGTGGAGGACACGTCGCGGGCGTTGCTGGTGATCAAGACCCGGCTGGGCCGCGCCAAGGCCACTGCCGAAGAAGCCCGGCAAGCGCGCATCCAGGATGAGCGCTCCATGCGCCGCGCGTCGGAGTCGGCCGCTGCCCGTAGCTTGTTCGCCGCGCTGGATCCCCACGCCTGCCCGCGCTGCGAGACCAGCATCAGCGACGAGCGGCGAAGTCGGGAAGACAGTCACCACCGATGCGCGGTCTGTGCGAATCCGTTGCAGGTCGAGGGCGTCAACGAGGACGAACGCGAGGCGGTGCTGAGTGGGCTACGGAAGCGGCTTGCCGCGTCACAAGACGCGGAGCGGGCAGCGAAGAGCGCGGTATCGGCCCTTGAACGTCAGCTCGCTGAGGCACAGGCAGCAGCCGGGAACGCGGTCGTAGCCGCTGAGCAAGAACAAGGACAGGCCGCCTACCTTGCGGAGTTGCGAGACGCAGAAGCGCACGTCGAGCGACTGAAGGGCGCGCTCGACGTCGTGTCGCAGCTCGGGCAGACGCCGACGCTCGATGATGCTGCCGAACGAGTCCTCGCTGCGGCTGCGGCGATCCTGAAGGACCTCGCGTCATCCACAACGCGGGATCTCTTCGTTGAACTGAACCACCAGATCGTCACGCTTGCTCGTGAGCTGGGGGTCACGAACCTGCGGTCGGTGAAGCTCGATCTCGCGGGCAGGGTCAACGTGATGAAATCCGACAACACCAAGCCAACCTCGTTCTCCAAACTTAGCCCCGGAGAGCGGTTGCGCCTGCGTATCGCGGTGATCGTCAGCCTGATCCGCGTTGGCCGCAAGCATGGCATCCACTCCCATCCCGGTCTGTTGGTCATTGACTCCCCCGCGGACGTCGAGATCGTCAAAGGAGATATGAAGATCCTCCTGGAACAGCTCCGGTCCCTGGGGCAGGACGAGGGTCTGCAAGTCGTCATCGCGACGATGCATGAGGCGGTGTGGGACGTGTTCCCGGGGGAACGTCTGATCGTCGGGCCCGATCAGCAGCACCTGTTCTAGCGGACAGGGTTGGCTAGGCGGAGGAGGTGGGCAGATGGTGGCGCAGCCAGCCGTCGCAGCCCTCCTGGCCTGGGCCGAGAACGCTGACGAGGCGTCCCTGATTGCCGGGCCGACCCCCGCCGATGTAGGTGGACGGGCGGCCGTCGCCGACGCGGCGAACGAACTCGCGGCCAGCCCCTGGTTCGTCTACCTGGTCGATCTTGCCGGCAACGATGATGCCGAACCTGGCCGAGACGATATCGGGCGCCGAATCGATAGGGCCGTGGTCGAGGGCTTCGCCGGTCACGACCGGCACTCTTCCTACATCAGCGCCGCCGCTCGCTTGCTGACCTACCCACAGCTCGCCCAGCGACTCGGCCGGCCACTCGAGAAGGCGCTCCTCGCCCAAGCCGAAGCCGCCGCCGAGCCCGGCGTCGACCCCGCGCAGGCATCGATCGGCGCAACCGCCCTAGAAACCGTCCTGCACCTCAGCACGACCGGCGTCTGTAAGCCGTACCAACTCCTGACAGTGCTGACCGACCTGACCGACTGCATCGCCGCCGCCCCCGTCGAGCTGTGCATCCGACTACCCCGGGTGGCCGGCCTCGCCCACGAGCACTTCGGCGACGACACACTCGTCACCCTCCTACAACGACTCCTGTCCGTAGCTGACGCTGAACCCGACGCCGGGTTCGAACTCGCCATGGTCGACCTCCGACGCGCCCTCGACGCTCCCGACGAGGCGACCATCGCGCCGAGCCTAATGGACGCGCGCAAAGGCTTCGCCGCCGTAGAGGCCGCCGACGAAGACCGCCACGACGCCCGGGCATACGCCGCCGCCATCGATGCGATCATGGCCTTTCGTCAATCCGATACCACCCCGCTTCGCGAGGCCGCCGACCGCCTGCAAGCAGCCGTCACGCAGCGCCACGCCTGGCTCGGCCGCACCTACTCTCCGCCCTGGAACTGGGCACGAGGTCAGGCAGAGATCGCCTGGCTGCAACTCGCGCAGACGCTCACCACCGCCGCGCAACCCGCACACGAGGCCTGGTACTGCCACCCCAGCCAAGCCATCGCCGCGCTGCTCGACGCCTACCAGGCCGGCCGCAGCTTCATCGCGCACACCCAGTCGCCCGGCCAACTCCACGCCGTCGAAACCCTCGTCAAACCCACCATCGAAGCCGCGTTCGTCCGCGACACACACCGACTCACGCTGCTCGACCATGCCCTCAAACACGACCCGGCATTCACAGACAACGAAGCAGCCCGCAGCCTTCACCAGGCCGTTCATCGTGTATTGGACCGGTCAGCCGCAGGCATCACCAGCCGAGACCCGGGTGGTGGTGATCAGGGAAAAGCACCTACCCGCCTCACGGCGGTCTTGCACCGGATGGGAGTCACCGACGCGCATGAACAACTACGCCACCTACCTCCACAGATACAAGATCAACTGGAAATACTGCTATGGAACGAGGAAGTAGCACAAGCATCGAGCGGCAACATCAAGGTGGAACGCAAGCTCCAGGAACTCCTCAGCGAGCTCTCGACCGCCCCGGACTGGGCGATCCCACAGATCGCGGGCCCGTTCAAGATCCTCCTCCGTCAGACGCTGCTTTACCTCGACAGTCGCTTCGACATCGGAGGTGAAATGGGCGGCGACCGCACAGCTTTCCTTCGCGCCACCCCCGGCAGCCGCCCGGCGAAAGAACGCCCAATGCACCAAGACTACAAAGACTGGCTCGACCAAGGCCCTCTCTACAACCAGATCAGAGCCGAGGTCTTTGACCGAGGCGGAGGGCGAGCCGACATCGTCGTCTACTTCCCCCACGCCAGCTTCAGCGTGGAGTGCAAACGCGAACAGGACGACGCCAGCAAAGACGGCCTACGCAGGTACGTCGGCCAGGCCAGCGCCTACACCCAAACTGACGCCGCCCTCGGCATCCTGCTGGTCCTCGACCTCACCAACCACAGCACCGGCACGCCTGACCTCTTCGCCAACGTGTGGGTAGAGCACGTGCGGCGCAGTCCGGACGAAGACGCCCGCTGCATTGTCGTCGCTAGGCTGCCGGTCAGACCCACGCCACACGCCACGCCCGCCCCGCCCCGCACGTAGGCTTGGTCAAATCCGCTTGATGGGACGCGTCAGCCGGATGGAGTCCCGATCAACGCTGGCCGCCCCTGCCAGTTCCAGCGGCTGACGTGATCCACCCAGCCGCCGTGCAGCGAATCACACAGGCTGACCGCACACCGGCCCTGGAGTAGCCAGTGAAGTTCCTGGCAGCGGGTGTTCGCTAGAGGCGACCCGTAGCTGTCGGCCCAGTCGAGCATCAGATGACGGGACTCGGGGACATCAATGTTGGATCTGTACGTTGCTCATTCCGGCAGCGCCGATCGGGACATCCGCTTACTGCTGCGTACCGCGCTGCATGGAGAGTGATGCCCCCAGGGTGCGCCGAGCTGTCCTGTTCAACCTTGATGCCCACCGACGCGGTGACCGTCTACTTGTACGCCAGCCGTAGCTGGGCCCTGTGGCCACCCTCTTCTGCCGGGCTCCGTCCGCGTCTGCTGCAAGTCGAGGAGCGGCCCAACCGCCCTGAGTATCACCACGGCACGGCTTCAGGCGTCCGTACCCCTTCCGGAACCGCCTACGCTGTAGCCGTGATCGAACGGCTGACCTATCGGTGGCAGCGAGAGATGGCGGAGCAGGGGGCGGCGATCGCCGCAGGAACGCTGTCGCCGGACGAGGCGTACGCGCTGAAGGCATTCCCGCCGGCTTTCGTCGACGCGGTAGATGCGGCCCTGAAGGCGTACGAGCAGGAGATCGCAAGTCTGGACTCCCCGACAGACAAGGCCGTGTGGGTTGCGGTGGAACGGGTCGTGCGCACCCTCAACGGCGTCGACCTGGATCTCGGCCAGCACATCGAGACCATCACCCGAGAGGAGTTGAGCGAGTACATCGAGGAAGTACTCGCCGAGGCAGGCATCGACGTCGAGGCGTTGCTGGAGCGCCGTGGCGTCGATGAAGCGGCCGGCGAGTGGTGCGACTGGTGATCGCCCACCATCGTGAGCGGTGAACCATGTGTCGGCGGCACACACCTCATAACCCTCGTATGGGGACGCGGAGGGACGCGGATGCCATCGATTATCCGTCCAAGGGGCGAGGTGCCTGCTGATGCCGCGATCCGGGCACCGAACCGACTCGACTGATAACTCAGCGTGAGTAGCGGACTTCGGGCACTATGGTTGCAGCCGAAGCGGCAGACGACCCAGCCTTGTGTACGTCTGGCGTACCCGAGTCTGCACTGGAACCCGTACGCCGACACTTGGTCGTCGCGCCCGTTGACGTCACTTGCTCCGGCCTGCGGGCTGCCGTCGTGTCCGTGCCCTCGCGATCCCCGGTCGCCGGGGGTAGTCCTGCGGCAGGTACCGGTAGATCGAACGCAGCGACTTGCCGATCCTCTCTGCTAGCAGTTCAGGGTCCAGGTTGGGTTCTTTGCGCAACCAGTAGGCCACTGCCTCCGCGGTTCCCTTGGGCGCCTCCGAGTCCCTGTCGTCGTCGACCTCGCCGCCGACGGCGTGCTGATCGTCGTCCATCTCGTCGTTGTCGCCATCGTCGGCAGCGTCTGTGCCGTCCTCGCTCTCGCCTGCCGAGTCCGCCACGACTGGTCCTTCCAGCGGTGGCACGTGTGCGACTGCGTCGTGGCTCTCGGCCGGCTGCTGCTGATCGTCATCGTTCTGGGCGGGCTGTGGCTTCTGCTGGCCGGCGCTGGGCGCGGCTGCCGCAAACGGGGTGCGCTCGGGCGCGGGCAGCGCGTCGGCGGGGCCATCTCGCCTGAACCGGCGACGGCGGCGGCCGGAGCTGTGTGCCGTGATGATCCGCTCCGGGGCGAGGTCTGCGGCGAGGAGCATGGTCAGCCCGTTGTAGTCGGCGGCGGCCGCGAGGCGCGCCGCGATCTCGTCCAGGTCGTACACCCGCACGGCGATGTCGGCGGTGGTCGGGTCGACTGCGGTTTTGATTTTGCGGTGTAGCACTTTGGCGATCGCGGCGTCGCGGCGTTGGCGGGCGGTCGCGGCGTGGGCCGCCTTCAGTGACTCGTACAGGTCGAGGCTGTCGGCCTTGGCGATGGACCGTGCCCGGGAGGTGATGACGGGGTGGCGGATCCAGTGCCCGAACACCTCGTATGCGGGCGGTGTGGGTGGCAGCCCTCCGGTGAGGCGCAGCCGGTCGCGGCGCTGGTTGCCGGTGTGCATCAACCAGACGAGGTACCCGAGGGCGGACATGCCCGAGAAGAAGCCGCCGACCAGGTGGTCGGGGTGGGCGGCCCAGTTGAAGGCCACGGCGCCGGCGGCGATGGCAGCCGAGAGCAGGCGGGAGGCGATCGCCTGCTCGCCGAGCCGGCGTCGCACGTCGGCGTTGGCCATCACGACCACGCCGCCGAGTTCGAGGGCCGCGACGGCCGGGACCGCGACGAGCACCGGGACGCCCAGCGTCTGGACGGCGCCGGTGACCTGGCCGACGAGGGCGACCAGCAGCACCAGGACGTAGAACGCCTGGCGCATCCATGCCGCGTGCCGGACGGCTCTGACCAGGTCGGCGTCGAGCGCGTCGCGGGTCATGGGAGACGTGGCGCGACGACTCGTCGCGCCCACCTCGCGGTCGCTGTCCGGTGGGATATTGCTGCCAGGGATGGTGGCTCTGGACGTCCACGCGGCGCCGTTGTGGCCGGCGTTCGCCGCTTGCACGTTGTCACGGCCGGGCGCGGGCTGATCGGGACGACTGCCGCGGGTCGTCTCGTATCCCGGTGGGTGGAGTGTCATGCGCGTCGTCCGCCGTCACGGGGTTGCGGTTGCCCGGCTGGCCGGCGCTGTTGCAGGCTGGCGATGAGCCGGTCGGCGAGGTCGATGGTGTCCTCGCTGGGCTCGGCGTCGATCTCGTCGAGCCGCCGGGTGAGGGTCCGACGCAGGGCGCGGATCTCGTCGAGGTGTCCCAGTGCGGCGTGGGCGCGCATCGCCTGCCGGTAGAGGGGCTCGGCGTATGGATCGTGGCGCATCGCGGTGTCCAGCACCGTGAGGGCTTCGGCGGGGTCGGCGGTCGTGGCGGCGAGGGCGAGGTGGGCGTCGAGGGCTTGGCGGCGGATGCCTTCGCGGTGGACCTCGATCCACTCGTAGTCGAAGCCGTCGGCGAGCGCGCCACCGTAGGCGTCGACGGCGCGGCGCAGTGCGGCGGTCCGGTCGGCGTCGGTGGTGGCCCGCTCGGCGTCGCGCAGCGCGTCGCGCATACGCCACAGGTCCGTGTCGAACGCCTCCCGGTGGAGGGTGTAGCGGCGGGACGGGTGGGTGACGTAGCTGGCGGGTCCGCCGGTGCGGGCGAGGGTCTTGCGTAGCGCGGACACATAGGTGTGCAGGCGGTGTGGGGCCTTCGCCGCGGGAGCGTCGGGGAGCAGGTCATCGAGGATGTTGTCCTGGGCCGCGTCGCCGTCGTGCACGACGAGATAGACGAGCAGTTCGAGGGACTTGGCGCGCAGCGGCACGGTGGTGTCCATGTCGACGATGCGCGCGTCGCCCAGGACCCGCACCGCGACGCGCTCCTGCGGCTGTGGCTCGTCGCTTCCGGACCCGTCTTCGCAACGGTCACGGCTGTCCGTCGTGGCCGGCGGGACGGTGATGTCGGAGGCGGGGGCGGGATCATCCGTCGGCGTCGGCGGCACCTCGCCGGCGGTGGGCATCGGGGCGTCGGTGAGACCGTGCGGTGCGCGGTTGTCGGCGTCGAGGATGGCATCCGGTGGCGGCTGCGGGCACGGTGTGGTCGTCGCGGTGGCGGGTCCGTCTGGTGTCGGCGTGGGGCGCTCGCCGGTGTGCGCCTCGGCGAGTGTGGTGATCAGGTCGATCGTCTCCTCCCTGGTGAGCACGGCCAGCCGGCCGACATCGGCGGGATGAACGCCGTGGCGGGTCTGTCCGTCGGGCCGGCAGGTGGTGCCGTCGGTGGCGACGACGACGGTGTCACCGTCAGGCCAGGCGCCGAGAAGGACGCCGTGAATGTCGAGGCGTTGACCTTGGGCCAGGAGTGCGGCGATCCGGGCGCGTTCGTGGCGGGCTGACGCGTGGGTGATGAAGAGGATGGGGGGTGGCGGTTCCTCGTGGCGGGCGCTGTGACGCAGATCGGCGATGGTGTCGACCTCTTGCTGGTACACCAGACGGCTACGGTGCAGGGTCTGCGTCTCGAGGACATTCAGGGCGTCGTCGAGGCCGGCGGTGACGGTGAGAAGGCCAGTCTCGGGAAGGGCCGTGGCGGTGCCCAACAGGGCAGCTGCGGTTGGCGCGGGGATGACGACCCGGCCGCCGGTGTGGGGGGTCTTCACCCCGCGGGTGAGGGCGGCGGTGAGGAATCCACGCCCGGCCGCGTCCGCGCCGGGTCCGGTCAGCCCGAGCCCGGCGGGAGGCCACACGTCGCGCAATGGGTGATTCTGCGCGGGAACCACGGGCGCGGCGTGCGGCTGCGGCTGGTCGGCCGCTTCGGGGCAGTCGACGTGCGCGTGCTCGGCCGTGTCGTCGTCGGTCGCGGCCCGATCATTGTCGTAGGCTGCCTGCCCGGATTCGACGTCGTCAAGGATGTCCAGGCCGTGGGCGTTGTCGGTGGCCGGCCGGCGTAGGGCGTGTCGCACGCGTGTGACGGTCGCGGGCATCGGCGTGAGGTCGGGATCGCCGGATCGGCTGTGCGGGCCGGGCGGTCGCGGCTGGTAGCAGCGCCGACGCCACGCCCAGACCAGGCTGGCGGCTGCCGCGACCGCGGCGGCGAGACCGAGGTCCAGCCAACTCCCGCTCCCCAACGTGATGCCATCGGGGCGGGACGGTTCAGCCGGCGAACTGTTGGCCGGCGGTGGCGTACGGGTGGCGTGGCTGCTCGGGGCGCCGGCCACGGTCGACGGTGCGGCGGTGGTGGTGGGGCTGGGCGGTGTGTCGCTGCCCTCGCCGGTGGTCGGCTCGCCGGTCGGTTCGACCGGCGAGGGCGGTTGCTCTGTGCGGGGTGTGTCGGGCTCAGACGGGCCTGTGGGGGCAGGGCTGGCCGTGCCTGGCGGGGCCGTGTCGGCGGGTAGGGCCAGGGTCCAGCCCGGGTAGATCAGGTCAGGATTGGTGAACGTGCCTCCCACGGTGGCGAAGTGGGTGCCGCGGTTGAGCGCCCAGATCTCGGGCCAGCGATCGGGGTCGCCGAGCCACCGCTTCGCGATCGCCGACAGGGTGTCGCCGTCGCGCACCACGCAGGTGTAGACGGACGTGGCCCTGTCGACGGGGTGGTCCGCCCGCCGTGTCGTTGACGGTCTGCTCGCCGTGCGGGATGCGTCGGCGGAGACGGCCGTACTGTGGCCAGCGACGGGCCGCGGGACGCGGTCGCTGTCGCTTGCGGCGGAACCGAGGTCTACCGGGGCCGACCGGTCCGCGTCGGTGCGGTCCGGCGCGGGCCGGTCGGCGGCGGGCCGATGCGCGGGGGCGTCCTCGCGCGGTGTGTTGTCAGACGATGTGTCGGCCGTGGAGGTGGCGTGCGCGGCGGCGGGCAGCGCGGTGGAGGTTACCGCGGTGGCGCCCAGCAACGCTGCCGCGAGACCCTGCATCGGTGCCGGCATGCGCAGCGCGATCCGCCATCGCAGTCGAGCCGAGACACGCCGGTGGACGCGGCCGGCGACGGTGGTGGCGAACATGGCCCAGAGCAGCCACCCGCTGGCCTGCAGCAGCGTGGTGAGGAACCCGGTGGTCAGGGGCTGGTGCAGCCACGCGCGTAACTGACTGTTGGACGGCATCGTGGGCGTCGGCCAGTCGGCCAGGTAGATCAGCACGAGTGGCGCCGCCGCGAGCACGAACGCTGCGATGCCCGCTGTCGGGAACGATGCTTTCACGCTGCCCTCTTCCCCCGCGTCCTGCATTCGTGGCGACCGATGCGGTCGTGGCACCGAACGTAGGAGAAAGATGGGCGGTGGAGACCGATGCGAGGCTGACAAGACCTCACACCGCCTTTCACAACCTCACAACCGCAGGTCAGCCCCGCACTGCCGAAAGGGTCGTTGTCACGAAGGCTCCACCGTCGAGAGGCGTCGCGGTTGCTGGCAACAGGCCGCAGTTCCCCCCCCGTTACCTTTTTGATCGTCCCCGGTCGGGGACCCTCGGTCGCTCGGCCCGGTATGACTTCCTGCCCCTGTCGTTTGCATGATCCGGGGGGTGTTGTCGCCGGGTCGGGTGGCGTCGGTGGACCGCTGATAGGGACACGGCCGCCCGCTTTGTGGGTTGGTCTCTTCGTAACGTGGCTGCCGGCAGTCCGACGCCCAGACCAGCGGCCGGGGCCACGGAGCGATGCGTGGAGGCGGGTGTGGTGCACGACGGATACGGCGTCTACCTCGGCTTGGACGTCGGCAAGGGTGATCACCACGCGGTGGGGTTGGCTCCTGACGGCAGGCGGCTGCACGACGCGGCATTGCCGAACACCGAGGCGCGGCTGCGGCAGCTGTTCGACAAGCTCGCCCGTCACGGTGCGGTTCTGGTGGTGGTCGACCAGCCGGCCTCGATCGGTGCCTTGCCGGTCGCGGTGGCTCGGGCGTGCGGGCATCAGGTGGCCTACCTGCCCGGCCTGGCGATGCGGCGGATCGCTGACCTGCACCCCGGTGCGGCGAAGACCGACGCCCGCGACGCCTACGTCATCGCTGACGCGGCCCGCACTCTGCCGCACACGTTGCGGCGGGTCGACGTCGGCGACGAGGCCTTGGCTGAGCTGGAGGTCCTGGTCGGCTTCGACGACGACCTCGCCGGCGAAGCCACCCGCGTGTCCAACCGCATCCGGGGACTGCTCACCCAGATCCACCCCGCTCTGGAACGCGTCCTCGGCCCGAAAGTCCACCACAAGGCTGTGCTGGAGCTGCTGTCCCGGTGCGGCGGTCCGGTCGGGCTGCGCAAGGCCGGCCGCCGCAAACTCTTGTCGATCGCCGCCGTCCACGCACCCCGCATGGGCGAACGCCTCGTCGCCCAGATCATGACCGCGCTGGACGAGCAGACCGTCACCGTCCCCGGCACGACAGCGGCGGAGACGATCCTGCCCCGCCTCGCTGACAGCCTGCGAGACGTCCTGCGCCAACGTGACCAGGTCGCCGGCGAGGTGGAAAGGATGCTTGATGCGCACCCTCTCGCCGAGGCCCTGACCTCGATGCCCGGCATCGGCGTCAGGACCGCCGCCCGCATCCTGCTCGAAGTCGGCGACGGCACCGCCTTCGCCACCCCCGGCCACCTCGCCGCCTACGCCGGACTCGCCCCGGTGACCCGACGCTCCGGCAGCAGCATCTGCGGCGAACACCCACCCCGAGGCGGCAACAAACACCTCAAACGCGCACTCTTCCTCGCCGCGTTCGCCGCCCTCGCCGACCCCACCAGCAGGGCTTACTACGACCGCAAGAGAGCCGAGGGCAAACGCCACAACGCTGCCCTCATCTGCCTGGCCCGCCGCCGCTGCGACGTCTTGTTCGCCATGCTCCGCGACAAGATCCCCTACCAACCCCGCCCAGCCACGCCGATCGCGGCTTGACCAAACCCATAGGGACACCCCCCCGTGCCACGCCGCCGGCCGCCCACCTTGCTCTTCTCGGCGCGGGCCGGCCGATCGAGTACGGCCGGCCCCGGAGCCGCGCGGAACGGCAAGGTGCGGGGACGGGACGGATTCAGCGGATTAGGTGCCGTCGGGCACGAGCGGGCCGTCGAGGCTGAGACCGGCGGCGGTGAGACGCCGTCTGTACCGGTCGGTCAGCACGACTGCGGCAGCCTGCTCACCAAGGTCGGTGAGAAGGCGCGCGGCCTGCTGGTGGAGGTCGGCGTTGTACGGGTCGACACGGATCCCGCCTTGTAGATGGGCGAGTGCTGTGTGGGGGTCGGGTGCGGTGTCGGCGAGGGCGGCGTAGGCGTCGAGCGCTCTGCGTCGGGCGGCTATCCGGTGTGGTTCGAGCCAGGGCCATGTGTGTCCGGTGGCGAGGTCGCCGGTGTAGGCGGTGATGACTGCCTGCCAGGCGGCTGCGGTGTCGGTGAGGGTGGCTGCCGCGTGGTCGGCGGTGGTGTGGAGGTGCCACAGGTCGACGTCGACGTTCGTCGGGTGGAGTCGGTAACGGTCTCCGCTGCGGTCGATGATCGTTGCGCCGGTGGTGGTGCGGGCGGCGGTGCGGAGTTCGCTGAGCGTCGTGTAGAGGCGTCCGGTCAGTCGGTGCGCGGGTAGTCCCGGCCAGAGAGCCTCGGCCATGAGATGACTGTCGGCTCCGTCGGCGTGAACGGCGAGGAAGACCAGCGCCTGCCACGCCGCAGACCGTCGCAAAGCCACCGGCGAGCCCTCGACCAGCAGGTCCGGCTCACCCAGCACCCGCAACCGCAGGTCAGAAGAATTGCCGCGTCGTGGGCCGGCCTGGCGAGGTATCCGCGTCGTCGGCGCAGGTGCGGCGGAGGTGTCTGGGGCCGGTGGGTCGAGGTGGCCGGTGACGGTGAGCAGATCCGCGGTGGCCACCTCGTCGAGCACACACATCCGATGTCCCGCCGTGTCGTCGGCCGTGCGGCCGTCGGCGTCGACGTGCCAGACCGCCGCTTCCGGCCACGGCCCCAACACGACCGGGACGGCCGCGCCTGTGACGACCGTATCCGTAGGGGGAGCGTCGAGGATCAGCACCGCAGGCGCCCGTCGCCCATCCGTTCCCTTCGCTGACACCGCCGGCGGCGATGTGACCGCCAGGGCGGCGTGCGTGATGGTGTCGACGATCATGAGCCCTGCCCCGGGCCGTAGCCGCTCGGCCGCGGGCCCGAGCAGTATCCGGCCCGCGCTGCGGGTGATCACTACCTGCGCGTCCGTCTGTCGCATCGCGGTGAGGAGGACGCTGACCAGGAGGCCCCGCACGGCGTGCGACGCACCTGGTCCGACCAACCCCACTCCTGCGGACGGCAACCCCGCCGGTGGCGCCCCTGCCGAGGCGGGTGGGGGACGGCCTGCGGTGGCTGCGGTGATGGCCGCCACGTTGACCGGCAGCGGTGTCAGGGCATCCCCGCCGCCGGCCGGGCGTGAGCTGGTGGGGCGGTAGTCGCGGCGGCGGCGTAGCCACATCAGCCCGACCGCGACCGTCACCTGGTCGGCGACCTCGCGGGGCAGCCATCCACCGGCCACAGCGACACCGCCATCAAGCCCGGCCCGCTCACCCTCGACCGGTGTGGGCAGACCGGTGTTTCCTGTCGGTGGCATCGCGTCGACGCCGACGGCGGGTGTGGCGGGGGTGGGGATGGTGAGCGCGGCGGCGCCGGCGATCCCGGTCGCGGTGGCCTGCCACGGAGTGGGTAACGGCAGGCGACGCAGCCACCGCACGCCCGCCCACATCCGCACCGCGACGCGGACGGTGATGATGTAGGCGACGAACGCCCACAGCAGCCACGCCAGCACGACCGC
>NZ_JBEYSG010000034.1:0-13168 GCF_040642635.1 Micromonospora sp. NPDC047793
GCCGCCATACCGAGCCAGCCGAGCCACCAATCGCCACCCCTGCGCCAGCCGGCAGCAGGTAACCACCGCTCCATCAAAGCGGGGGGAACTCACATGTCCGGTGCCACCCCCTGGCTGCCGGCGCCGACCGCGACATCGCGGAGTACCGCGCCGAACGCCGCAGCCCCACCCCAGTGCTCTCGGAACACTCCGCGAGACCCCGGAACAGCAGGGTCAGAGTCTTGATTGGGTCGACGCGCTCACCACCAGCCTGCCAGGAATCTATGCGGGTCCTCAACGCCCGCCCCGCCGCCAACGGCGCCGACCTGACCGGCACCTGCTCCGCCGGGACGGTCACCGATGACCACCTACGGTGTCCGGTGTACCGGTCGACGGGTCGGCGCCGAACAGGCCCAGTCGCAGCAGGCGTTGGTTGGCGGCGCTGCGGTGGGCCAGCACCTGCCCGTCGAACATCGGCCGGTCCAGGTTGGGTTGCATGACCGGCTCCAGCATCAGCGGGCCGACGATCAGGCACAGCATCTGGAACGGCGCCCACTCAAGGTCCGCGTCCGTGCGGCCGCCCTCGGCCGCGATCAGCCGCTCCAACTCGGTACGTGCACCCTCCAGAAGGCGGCCGAACAGCGCGGCGCTGGCCGGGCTGTTCTCCTGCAGCACCCGGCGCAGATAGCCGCGGAGCACCGGGTCAGCGCCAAACATCCGGGCGGACACCTCACCCAGTGACCCCATCAGATCCCCACCGCTCGGATCCCGCTCCCGCAGGGCAGCGCCGAGCCGGGCCAGAACCTCCTCGTCGACGGCGGCGCGCAGCCCTTCCTTGGAGCCGAAGTGGTGCATCACCAGGGCCGGCGACAGGCCAGCCTCGGCAGCCACCGCGCGGGCCGAGGTGGCGGCGAAACCGCGCTGCGCGAACAGGCGTAGGGCCGCCTCGCGCAGCCGCGCCCGTCCGGTCAGGTCCGAGGGCGACGCTTGCATACCAGCACCGTATGCCACCGCACCGGCACCGCCCTCGGGGACATCCCCAAGGGTGACTTCCGGGATTCCACCCGATCCGGCGCTGAACATATGTTCAGTACGTTGAACACATGATCAGTGTTGACAAGCCCCCCGCACCCCGCACTCAGCACCTGCACTACCTGGACAACCTCCGGGTCGCGATGATCCTCATGGTGGTGATCCACCACGCCGCCCAGGCATACGGCCCGGCCGACTGGTGGTACGTCGAAGGCAGCCAGGACGCCCCCTTCCTGGCCGACCTCTCCGCAGTGGGCGGGGCCTTCCGGATGAGCCTGCTGTTCTTCGTCGCCGCGTTCCTCGTGCCCCGCACCATCGACCGCACAGGCAACTGGGGATTCCTGCGCGGCCGGCTCAAGCGCCTCGGCATCCCGTTCCTGGTCGGCTCGGCCACGATCATCCCGGCGCTGATGTACGTCCACTACCGCGAATACCGCGGCTACCCGCCGATCTCGTTTCCGCGCTACTACCTGGACGTGTTCCTCGGCTTCGGCCCGCAGCCCGCCGACTGGACCGGGCCGATCTGGCCCGACCTGCAGTTCGGGCACCTGTGGTTCATCCAGAACCTCCTCGCCTTCAGCGCCCTCTACGTGCTGTTCCGCTGGCTCGGCGTACTACTGCGCCGCGTCCGCCCGATCACCCCGTCGACCCGGACACCCGATAACCCCGGCCTGCTCATCTTCACCCTCGCCCTGGCCGCAGTCGTGTTCCTCATCCGAATCTGGTACCCGCTCGACCAGTGGGTGCCGCTGTTCGAGTTCATCCAGGCCGAACCAGCCCGCCTCGCCCAGTACACGGCGTTCTTCATCGCCGGCGTCATCGCCCACCGACGCGACTGGCTCACCCGGCTGCCCCGCTCCACCGGCTACACCTGGCTGGCCATCGGCGCGGCACTCACCGCCGTACTGTTCTGGACCGGCACCGACACCCCGTTCTTCGCCCCCGGCGGCGCCTCCTGGGCCTCGGCCTGCTGGACCCTGACCGAGACCTTCCTGTGTGTCGGCCTCAGCATCGGCCTGCTCACCCTGTTCAGGGACGTCTTCGCCGGCCACAACCGGCTCACCCGCGCCATGGCCGCCAACTCCTACACCATCTACATCGTCCACCTGCCGATCGTCGTCGCCCTACAGTTCGCATTCGCCCGCGCCGCCCTACCCACCCTGGCCACCTTCGCCACCGTCGCCACTCTCGGCATGGCCATCAGCGTCGCCGCCGCCGCGACCATCCGCCGCGTGCCCGGCCTCCGCACGATCCTGTGACTGTCCTCCGACCCCGACCCCGACCCCGACCCGGCCGACCATCGACACGAGAACCGGGCGCGCGCGAGGCGCCACTCGTCGTATGGTGTGCCGTGATTGATCATCGACGCCGTAGGAGCCGCCAGCCCAGGCAGCCATGCCAGATCATGACGGGTAGCTGCAGGGCGTAACCGAGTTGTTCCAGCATGGGTGACATGCCGTCGGTTCCGGTGGTCCAGGGGACGGCGACAGCGGCGAGGCCTGCCAGGGCAGCGAGCCTCCCGGTACGGCGAAGTCGGTCTGGTAGGTCGGCGCCGACTGTGGTGACGGCTGTGGCGGCTACCCAGAGCAGCCCGGTGAGGTTCACTGCCCATTTGGCGGTGAGCATCACCGCGCTGGCCACGTCGGTGACGGTGTCTCCTGGCTCAGCGGCGAGTTGGGTCACTGCGAGGTTGCCGGCGTCGTGGAGTAGGCCCGCCAGCCCTGCGGAGGCCAGCAGTCCACCCGCGAGGACGGCCAGGTGAGGCCGGAACAGTGCGTCGGGGTTGCCGGCCAGCACCAGTCCGGCTGCGGCCAACGCCAGCCAGCCGAGTACGTCGAGTGCGAGTTCGGTCATGTGCAGCCCGACGTGGTCGTGCACGGCGGTCAACGTGGCAGCCGGGTCGGACGGATTCAGGGTCAGCCCCGATGGCACCGCCACTGCCGCCGCGGCCAGGATCGTCACCATCGAGATCAGAAGAAGCATGCCCGCAAGTCGGGCGCCGGGGTCCTTGTCAGCGGGTGTCATGGTGGGCGACGGTAGAACCCTGCCCCAGGGAGAAGGTCAAACGTGTGGCGGATCGGAGAACTTGCCCGGATGACCGGCGCAACCGAAAGAGCCCTGCGCCACTACCACAGAATCGGACTACTGGTGCCGACGACCGTCGATCGCACGTCCGGCTACCGCTGGTACGGCGCCTCGGCGCTGTCCCGACTGGAGCGGATCCGCGGACTTCAACGCCTGGGCCTGTCGCTCCGCGACATAGCCGACCTGATCGATGCACCCGACGAGCAGGTGAGGCAAGCAGTACGCGAAACAATGGCCGAGATCCGCCGACAGGTCACGGCCATGAAGGAGGTGGCCGATCGCGCCGAGGACTATCTCTCCGCACCCATGCCGATCCTGCCCCACCAGGCCACTGTCGGCGCACGCCATCTACGCGTGCGCCACCTGACTGTCACGCATCCCAGCGAGATCGCTGCCGTCTGCGCCACTGATTCCCGCGCCACCCTTCTGACCTGGCTACGAGCACGTCCCCAAAGCGGCTTCACCGCTGCGGTCGACACCGGTCGAACGGGCGAGCGACTCACGCTACCGGCCCGCACGGTGGTACGCGCCGTCCTCCCACCGACAGCCGGAATCATCGACGCCGGGCACCACTTCTTCGACTGGCTTCACCGGCACCATCTGACCATCACCGGGCCCACCGTGGAGGACCACCTCACCGACGCTTCCGGCGACCACATCACGGTGCTGGAGGTACCCATCCGCCCGGACACCACGCCACCTGATCACAGAGATTTCGGGCCGCATCCGTACCATCGGACCAGCCACCCGGGGCCGCAGCATGATCGTCAGCGGCCGAACCCGGCGCACGATGGCGCCGATACGCGGCGCCTGGCGAGACACGCGGAGCATCTCGCTGACAACTCCTAACGCTTTGAGCGTTCCAGTCGTCCGATGAGGGGGGTCAACGGATCCACAGCGTCTGCGCGTACGACATAACGGGTGACGCCCCAGCGCTTCTCGTGTTCGGCGATGGCGGAGAGGATCTCTGCCTCGGTGCCGATCCACACAAAGGGCGTGGCCAGTAGTTCGGCCACGGTCATGCCGAGTTGTGCACTGGTGCCTGCGGCGGCGGCTTCCGCGTCGTCCGTCACGATCACCTTCTGCACGAGCGCCTCCAACTGCGGCGGGTCGTCACGCCCGTAGGCGCCAACCGCGACGTGCCGTAGCTGCGCCTCGATCTCGTCCGTGCGCCGGTGGGTCTGGTGCGTGTGTCCGTCGGGAAGGGTACGACCGAATCCGGTGAGTCCGACCACGTCGGCGTTACCTCCCGCCCAGCGCAACAGATGGGAGTTGGCCGTGCCGAGAGTGAGCGGCACTCGCTGCCGCACGGGCCTTGGCTGGGTCAGTCGGGCCTCGCGTGCGGCGACCTCAGGGGTGTCGACGCTCACCGCCCCACCGTCGAGCAGGGCACGCACGGCTTCGGCCACGGCTATGCAGCGCCGTACCCGCCCGGCGACATCGGGACGATGCCGCCCGATCGCCTCCCACTCGGTCGGGGTGTGGCCGGCGCCGAGGCCGAGGCGGGCGCGTCCGCCGGAGACCAGGTCGAGCGTGGCGACATCGGCCGCGAGCAGGATCGGTTCGCGGACCCCGGCATTGGACACGTACGAGCCGAGCCCGATCGTCGATGTGACGGCCGCCGCAGCAGCGAGAGCAACGAAGGGCGAGGCCGCCGAGCCAGGGTGATCCGCGACGAGTAGGGCGTGGAATCCGGCGGTCTCGCACTTCCGGGCGAGTTGCAGCCAGCTACCGGCATCGGACGGACTGGCTTGCAGTGAAATCCTGGTCATGACGACAGTCTGTCGCGGTCCGAGTCGGATGTGCCTGCCTAGAGCCTGATATCTGCTCACAGCAGGAGCATTGAGGTGGTCAGGGATCAGGCCGGCGTCGGCATCCGGCGGTGCTGGTAGAGGATCGCGTTCACGACCCTCCCGCGGATCATCCTCGCCGTGACGGCCCGCGACCGACACACGCACGAACCTTTCACGTCTGCAGAAACGGTCCGACCAACGCCCACTGCTCGTCGGTCCCGCCGCTCAACAGGCATGTCGAGTCCGGTTCTCGGAAATGACTACGATCAACCCGTTCCGCAACGGCCACGACGCCCGCACCGAAGCCGCTGCGACCCGGGCCGAGGCAGACGAACCTCTGTGGCCTCCCCGCAGGCGACGTCGCCCGGACGCCCCGGAGCTAAGCGTGCAAAACAAGAGCGGATACGGCGGCAGGCCGCATAGCGGGCACGACAGCTCCACGACCTCTCCGGACACGACCCCCACCGCAGCGGCCCTGGCCATCAGGTCATCCTGCCTCGCGGGCTGCCCGCACCGCGGCGTACGCGTCGATGAGCCCGGCGCCTTCGTAGTTCTGGGTACCACCACATGCCGGTCCGCCGCCGCCCGGCGTGGTCCCGGATCCCGGGTCGGTGCCGGGGGCCACGCCGGTGCGGGCCGGGCTGGCGGTCTCCCGCAGGATCTCCCGGGTGCGTTTCAGGTCGCCGACGAGCGTCGGGTTGGCCGACCACATCAGAGCGACCGTCCCCGCGACGTGAGGGGCGGCCATCGAGGTGCCGTCGTTGCTGGTGTAGCCGCCGCCGGGCGTGGCGGAGAGGACTCCCTTGCCGGGGGCGACCAGGTCGGGCTTGACGGTGCCGTCCGGGGTCGGTCCCCTGCTGGAGAAGTCAGTCACCCGCCGCTGCCGGTCCACCGCACCCACGGTCAGCACCTCGGCGTAGGAGGCGGGCGGGGCGTCGACCGTGCCACAGAAGGGGCCGGTGTTGCCGGCGGCGGCCACGAAGAAGATGCCGGCGGCGGCGATCGCGGCGGTCGCCGGTGCGAGCGCGGTGAGGTCGCAGCCTTCGATTTCCGGGCAGCCCCACGAGTTGGTCAGCACGTGCGGGGCACGTTCCGGACGGCCGTCGGTGAACGGGTCACCGCCGGCCGGAAAGGGCGCCACCATGAACTGGAGACATTCGAGGTAGTGGGCGGGGTTGCCCAGGTTCCGGGTGAGGTTGACGCAGCCCACCCACTCGGCGCCGGGTGCTACGCCGACGTTGCCGCCGCCCACCGCAGTGGCGGTGGTGTGGGTGCCGTGACCGTTGGTGTCCGTCGGGGTGCGGGTGTGGTTCCACGGGTCGTACCAGGAGTCGTCACCGCCCCGGAAGCCATCGGCCAGGGTGGGGTGGCTGCCGTCCACTCCCGAGTCGGAGCTGCCCACCACGATGCCGGTGCCGTCGGTGTCGAGGTCGGACCAGACCCGGTCGGCGCCGATCAACGTCAGGTTCCAGACCGGTGTGGTCGGTGCCGGACCGTGGGCGTTCCCACCACCGGCCCTGGGGGCGAAGGGCAGAGGGCGCAGCCGCTGGCTGAGCAGGACCCGGTCCACGTCGTCGCGGCGGGACAGCCAGGCGCGTACGGCCGGACCGCCGTCCACCTCGATCGCGTTGACGAGGTAGTAGGGGGTGTAGGTCAGGCCGTACCGGTCGAGTTGCCGGCGCAGGTCGGCCTGGCTTTCCTCGGCGGTCCCGACCAGCCGCCGGTACACCTCGCCGACCTGTGCGTCCCGGTCCGGCCCCGGCCGTCCGGTGGCGATCCCGGTCAGGTCGGCCTGCTGGCGGAGGACGACGAAGAGCCGCTCGCCGTGCAGACCGGGTTGCCCGAGGCCGAGGTGGACCGCTCCAGCGGTGACGAGTAGCACGCCGACGGTGGTCGAGGCCACCCATCGGCGCGGCATCCGACTGCTGGGGGCGAGGGTGATGCCGTACGCGATGCCGAGCAGCAGCCCGACGGCGAGTGAGCCGCCGGTGGCGACAGCGGCCCAGAACGGCAGGTCCCGGCCGATCAGCAGCAGCGAGATCTCCTCCGGGTCGACCAGGGCCAGGGGCCCGATCAAGGCGATGCCGACGACGATCCCGGTGGTCAGAGCACCGCCGCGGCCCCGGGGCGCCTGGTCGGCGTACCTTCCGACCGGCGTGGTGGCGGCGAGCGCGGCGAGTGCGAAGCCGACGCAGGAAAGGATGACGAGGGCGGCGAGCTGTGCGCCGGTCTGGCCGATGCCGGCGCCGAGCAGGACCAGCGTCACGCCGGCGACCAGGCCGCCGAGGAGAACGAATCGGGCTGGGCCGACCGGATTGCCGGTGGCGTCGTCGCGGTACGCAGCCCAGAACCGCCGGTCGCAGATGGTGGCGGCGAGACAGCCGACGGCGGCGGCGGCGACGATCGCGAGGATGGTCTCCAGCAGGCCGCCGAGGGCGCCGAGCCAGAGCCAGGGCAGGAGCAGGGCGAGCCCGGCGGCGACGGCGAACCCGATGGCGGTGGCGTCCGGCCGGTCGGCTGGCGCGGGTGTGTGCCCCTGCGTCCCGGTGGTGGCGCCCCGGCGTCGGCGCAGGCGGTGCAGCCCGACCGCCGCCAGGGCCGCCGTCGCGGCCGTCGCCGCCAGGTAGATCTCGTGCTGCGGCATGGGGATCGCCCGCAGCAGCCCCAGGGCCCCGAGTGCCGTCGCGCCGAGCAACCAGGCCCGGCCGGCGGCGCGGATCGGGGTGGACCGGGGGATCACGGTCAGCAGGGCGGCGGGAAGCGCCACCAGCAGAGGGTTGACCAGCCCGCCGACCGGCTGTATCCAGCCAGGGATGTCGAATCCGGTGACCAGGAGGACCTGGTCGACCAGCCAGGCGATCGACTGGCCGGCGACGGTGACGGTGACGGCCCAGAGGCCGATCAGTATCGCGGCGATGACCGCCCCGCGCCCGCCCTGGGGGGCAGCGTCGCCAGGTCCCGGCGGGTACGGCGGTGGCCAACCGACCGCCGGGTACGGGTAGCTGGCGCCGGGCATCGCCTCCGGTTGGGCGGTTCCCGGCGTGGGGTAGGTCGCCTCCGGTTGCCCGGTCGAGGCCGGCGGGGGCACGGTGGATCCGTCCGTTGTGAGGTTGTCCGCTCTGCGGTTGTCCGCCACTGGCTCGTCCGACGCAGCGGGGTCGCCTTCTGCTGAACGCGCACCATCTGACGGCTCAGGATCCACGGGCTCACCGGGTCGCATGTCAGCACAGTACGACCTGCCGTCCCCACCAGCCGGTCTCCCAACCTGGACCCGTCCTCTCCTGATCTGTACCTCGCTGCACGCCTCCGATCCCATCCCGCCACCCCGCTGTCACTGAGGCCGAGGTGAAGCCTGCGGACGCATTCCAGCAGGCCGATACCCTTGTCGGGCAGGCTTCGGACCTGCTGCCCCCGCTGCCGGGCGATCACCGCTCGTTTCCTTCCTGCGGTGGTGCGGCGGCGGTGGCTCAGCATGAGCCGTGCAGCGGTGACCTCCGTCCGCACGGCCTCAACGGGACACCAGGCTGGCTGCCCCGGCTACATGGGCGGCTGCGGGTGCAGGCCGACTCACATGGGCAGCGGGGCAGCTTGTCGCGCAGGTCCTCGATTCGGGCGCTTCGAGGAGGTTGACGGCGTCCTCGTCGTTCAAACGTCTTGAGACCCGGCAGCGAAGACGATCGCGATCACGACAGCGAAAGTGGTGAGTACCAGTCAGCCGACGGTGACGGCCTAGCCGGTCACGCGCAATCGGCTGGGCATCCGCAGCCCGACGACGCCGAACACGAGGGCCACTAACGCAAGGATCGCGGTCAGCACGCAGATCAGCGCAGCGAGCAACCCCGAACACCAGGGCGCGCGTTCGGTAACGCGCAAAACACTCGTCTTGCCTGCTGCGGGCTCCATGACCATCGGCACTGTGCCGGCCGGCAGCTGCACGATGCACTGAGACCGCCGGACAGTCCGCGCGCTGGTGGAAGGAAGAGTCACGTGGTCTTTTGGGTGGGCGGCGCCGGTGCGGTGCTGTTCGTGTTGGTGTTCCTCATCGACGGCTGGAGCCGGCCGCACTACGCACCAGTACGCCACCCGGTCAGCGCCTTAGCGCTCGGCAGGCGAGGCTGGATCCAAACGGCGAACTTCCTCGTCTCTGGCTCCGCGATCACGGTAGGGGCACTCGGAGTGGTCGTCGAGGGACCGAGCCTCCCGGTCGGTGTGGTCCTGACCGTCTTCGGGCTCGGCCTCGTCGCATCCGGGGTGTTCCGGATGGATCCGATGCTCGGATATCCGCCGGGCGCTCCAGCAGGGATACCCGAGGGGCACAGCGCCCAGCACCGACTCCACGATCTCGCCGGCGCCGTGGTCTTCCTGTCCCTGCCCCTCTCCGCGGCTGTCGGTGCGTTCACGCTGCCCGGGACATCCTGGAGGATCACCTCGGCCTGTTTCGCCGTCGCACTGTTCTTCGGATTCAGCCGGTTCGGCAGGGCGTGGGAGGAGGCGTCACCGCGCCTCGGCCTCATCCAACGCGCCGTCATAATCCCGGGATGGGGCTGGATCGCCGCCCTGTTCACCGCGCTGGCGCTCGGACTGAGCTAGCTGGACCGCCGGCTGGGCTCCGCCTCGGCTCGACCGAGGAGTGACGGCCCAGCACCGTGACGTCGTCGACGCGACCGGCGTTGAGCCGGTCGGCGGCACACCGGGCGGCGGCGTGACTCGGCGCGAGATGTTCGGTGTCACAGACGATGCGCCGGACGGCGCAAGCGAGTTCGATCCGCAGCCTGCGGCCGCGTAGACCATCGGCCAACAATCGGGACTGCCCCAGGTTGGGCCTTACCGCTTGCTGCGACCTCCAGGTCGATGACGACCTTGGTTGCCGCGTGTCTCGGGAGCGTTGCCGCCAAATAGGCGTGTCTAGCTTCGCGGATCATTCTCGGCGGGGCGAACGGCGTCCCCTGGTTGGGTCATCGTGGTCACCGCAGCTCGGATTTCGTCGACCAGTGCCATGGTCGCTGTCCGAGCCCCCTGCGCGAACCGGGGACCGGGGTCGGCCTCGATGATGGATCGGGACGAGCTGATGATCAAACCACCGCCCTGGTGTAGACCGGCCCGGATGATGTGCCCGACAGGGCCGCCCTGATGCCCCACACCGGCGACGAGTATCGGCAGGTGCGGAGCGATCCGTCGTACCTCGCCGACCTGTTCGGGGTGGGTACCACCGACCAGCACACTGCAGTTGCCGTGTTCGTTCCAGTCGTACGCGGCGAGGCGCGCCACCCGCATGTACAGCGGCTCCCCACCGGTCTGCAGGTCCTGCAACTCTCCCGAGCCGGGGTTCGAGGTGCGGCACAACACGATGACGCCCTTGGTGCGGGTGTCCAGGAACGGCCGCAACGCATCAACGCCGAGGTAGGGCTGGACTGTCACCGCATCCGCGCCAAGGTAGCCGAAGAGCGCGTCACGGTAGGCCAGGTTCGTGGAGGCGATGTCCCCGCGCTTGGCGTCCACAATCACCGCCACCTCCGGTGCCACCGCGTTGATATGGGTGATGGTCCGCCGCAGTGCACTGATGCCAGGCGCCCCCCACCGTTCGTAGAACGCGATGTTGGGCTTGTACGCGCACACCAGGTCAGCGGTGGCGTCGACGATCTCGCAGTTGAACCGGGTCAACGCCCGTTCGACATCCTGCTCACCAAGAGCCAACCGCACAGACCCCATCTCGGGATCCAATCCGACGCAGGCACACCGACCGCGCCGCCACTGCTGCGTCAACAACTGGCCGTACACCGCATCCCGCACCTGCACCGACCCCTTCCTCGCGTCCCGACCATTGCCCTCGTAGGGCTGCCGTGATCGCCTCGCGCTCCGTACGGCCTCGGTCTTGAGTCCCACCTCTACGCAGGATCGGGTTTGATCGTAGAACATCGATTTGCGCGCGGTGCGTGGCGCCTACCGATCGCCGAGCGCCCTTCTGGCGCGGTGCCGGTGTACTACCGCTGAACCCCGACCGAGCACAGGCACGTCTTCAGGAAGTCCAGGCCTGCACCGCGTCGGCTGTTCGACAGCTCACTGAACAGGCTCACCCCGGTCGAGCATGAAAGGCTCCGTCCGATCACCCTGTCCATAGCCCGGCGCCAGCCAATATGGCTCCGAAAAGCTCGGGGATCATCAAGCCGTCCGGGAAACCGGGGGAACCTCAACTACGTAGGCCACCACGCAACGCTACGCGGCCATAAGCGGGAACGTGATCAAGCGGATCGCGCGACTACTTCGCGAGGCTCTGAGTACGCGTGCGGCCGTACTCGGCCAGGGCGTGGAACGCGGCCTTCGGCGTCCACGAGCCATCCGGCAGCACCCGCACGATCCCGCGCGCGGCCAGGTCGTAGTCGTGGTCCGGGTCGGCGGCGGTCGGTAGGTGCCGGTTCGCGAACGTGTACACGAACGCTGCCTCCACCCCTGCGGTCTCGTAGTCGCGCAGCAGGTCCACGAGGTAGCGGGCCTGGCCCTCCTCGTCACGTTCCAGCGCCGCGGTGAGCTTCGCGGCGCGGCCGTGCTCGTCGTACGTCACCGGTTCCGCCCCTCCCGCGACGTCGGCCGCGCCGCGGAACGTGCAGCAGCCGAACTCGGTCGCGGCGTACGGCTTGCCCTGCCCCACCGCAGCCGCCAGGGTTTGCGGGAACGCTGAAGCGTTAGTCGCGTCGCGGTAGCCGGCGTCGCTGGCGATGATGTCGAACAGCGTCCAGTCGACATCCTCCAGCGGGATCGATGCGTAGCCGACGGGGCCACCGAACCGCTCTCGCACCGCGGGCACCGCATCGGCGAGGAAGTCGCGCACCGCGGCGCGCGCGGCCGGAACCGCCTCCCGCATCCGTATCGGATCGGTGAACAGCGCCAGGCGCTCTGCCAGGTCACGGCCGGGCAGGAAGCCGTCGGTGAACATAGAGATCTCGGAGCCCGTGAGGTACACGACCGAGGCGCCGCTGCGCCGCAGCCGCTCGGCCCGCTCCGCGCCGTCGAGCACGAACGCCATGAGCCCGTCGCGGTCCAGGCCGTTGGTGAACGGGCAATACCACACCTCGAGGCCTGCCTCGGCGGCCAGCCCTGCGGCCAGCTCCAACCGGTCCTGGACTCCGCCCGTAGTGCGCACCGCGTCGCAGTGCAGCTCGTCACGGATGACGCGCAGGTCGCGCCGTACAGTTTCTGGGTCAAACGGCTCGTGGGTAGTGGAGCCGGCGCTCACGAAGCCGGTGTCGTAGTTCATTCCGAAGACGCGCACAGAGGTGCCCCCACCTGTAAGGTACGTCGTGTACCCTATAGGGTACGTCCAGTACCCTGCAAGACGTGGGCACGAGGCGCCGAGGCGAAGAACTGGAACGGGCGATCCTGCACGCGGCGGCGGAGGAACTACGCGAGTCCGGCTACGCGGCGATGACCATGGATCGGGTCGCCGCCCGCGCCGGAACCAACAAGAACGCCATCTACCGTCGGTGGCCGCAGCGGGCTGCGCTGGGCATCGCGGCATACCGCCACCTGTCCGACGCCGTGAGGCCGAACCCCGACACGGGTACCCTGCGGGGCGATGCGCTCGAGATGCTGCGGCAGGCGAACCAGACGTGGTCCTCGCCCCACGGAGCGGTCCTACGCGGCCTGCTGGCGGCTGCGGCGGATGACCCGGCGCTGCTCGCCCTCATACGCGAACGATCGGGCACGGACACCATGGACCGCGCCTTCCTGACTATCCTCGAACGCGCCATAGCACGCGGCGAGGCCCCACCGGCGGCCGCCCATCCGCGCGTCGCAACCACGCCGATGACGCTGCTACGAGCCGAGTACGCGATGCGCGGCATCCCCGCGGTCCCCGACGAGGTACTGGTCGAAATCGTCGATGAGGTCTTTATGCCGCTCGTCCGCGGCCGCGCCTGAACACCCACACGCCGAACGCGATCACGCGCCACTCGACCCCGGCGAAACATGTTCCGCGCGATCCGGCACTTGCGTCCGCTCGCCAGAGCCACGATCAACCGCCCTGACATCGGCTACCTGTTTCATTGACCTGCAACCGTGGCCCGGCAGGCTTCGATCGAGGCGCCCGGGCTGTCGCTCTCATTACGGCTGCCCACGCTGCACACGAGATTGACCTGTCGAGCAGGAACGCCAACAAGTTGCGTGCCGCGTTCGGCCCCTACCTCGCTCTGAGGTTCCCCCGGTTTGCCGGAGGGTTGGTTACCTGGCGCCGGTGGGCTCAGGCTGAACGATAGTCGTCTCGTCGGGTCGGGCCTGGTGGGTGT
>NZ_JBEYSG010000035.1:0-10958 GCF_040642635.1 Micromonospora sp. NPDC047793
TCATCGGGGTACTTCTTCGGTGCTGCCACGGACGACTTCCTCCCCACGGCCATCAGACCATGATCAAGAAGCTCCATGAAAGCGGGGGTGGCTCACATGAGGAAAAGGACGGTTCCGGTGGCGGTGGGCAGCACGTAGCCGTGCCGGGGCGTCCCAGTCGGCTGATGGGTCGCGTTCCATGGCTGCGGGCAGGTCGGCTCCACGTTGCCGAAGGGCGTCGACAAAAGCGGCATCGTTCGTCTCCGCTGCCGATTGGCGTCGTCGCTGGTTGAACGATTGTCCCTGCCGCACCGGTGGTTGGGTTAGGTCCGTGTCTGACCGCCGGGAGACGATGCGGCCTGCGACGGCGAGCTCGGCTGGTGACGGGTTCGGTCGGGTGTCACGTGTTCGCGCCACGAGCCGGGCGAGGGGGCGCGTAGGAGGTGGTCCACCATGATCTGGGCTTCGGCTTGGCTGTCGAACTCCCAGCGAAGGGTTTTGCCGGTTTCGCTATCGCCGGCGCGGGCGATGACCCTCCAACGGGTTCGGCGGATGAGCCACACGTTGCGGCGCGCCAGTCGCCCCCAGGAGCCGTTCCACCACCTCCTGACCACCTGACCCATGGCCCGAATCGTACACATGTTCGATCAAGTTGGGTTCGGTGGTTGGGGAGATAGAAGCTCGCTCGCATGGCCCTCGACGTCCCGGCCCGTGGGTCCGCAGCGGCCAGCGCGATGTCGGTAGACCCAGTGGGGCAAAGGAGCTACGCCGGGTGGAGTCTGCGTTCGTCTTCGAGCGATCGACGCTTGGCCTATCCGGTGCTACTGAAGTTGGGCAGGGCGGCCACGGGGGGAGCCGCCCTGCCCGACTATGCCGTCACGGTAGCCCTGGCATCGATGCAGGACAACCCTCAAGGCGGCCTGGCAGGCCGGCATTGGCGTGATTCATCAGCTCTATCGCTTCTCTGGCTCTAGCCGTGTGCAGCGCGAGGCAGGCGACCTGCGTCCAGCGAGCGCCTCCTGGGCCGCAGTTGGTGCGGCGACTGAGGTCATTGCGACAGCAGCAGTAGGCGGGTAACGGGGGAACGGTCGGGGACGGTGTCGGTCGTCGGGCCGTGTGGAGCCGTCGGGATGTGTGGCGTTGGCATGTTCATGCCGGTGGAAGGAGGCTGAGGTCGGCGTTCATGCGGGTGGCGACGTCGGCGTCGAGTTGCGGGCCGTGGGCGAAGGTCCAGCCGCCGTCGCGGATGTTGGCGAGGGTCTGAGTGAGAGCGCGTCGTGCGTACACGACGCTTTCGTCATTCCAGAGTACGGTGGTGCCCTGGTCGCTGGTGTGGCTGTTGGTCAGGGCTTCGCCGAGGAGAGTCAGACAGTTGCTGGCGTCGTCGAGGACGCCGATAGCCTCCCACTTGTCGTGGCGTCCCTGAGTCAGGTGGTCGTGGTTGATGCTGACGCACCGCACCGCTTGGGCGAGTGACGCGATGAGTCGGCCGGTGTTCTCCAAGCTGACGACGGCGGGGGATGCCTCGGCTACCTCGCGCTTCTGCGCGTCGTCGGCCTCTTTGAGGTGGTCTACGAGGTCGGCAAGGTTGACGTTGGGAAGGTGAGACCGGACGTAGGTGTTTTCGCGGATGCCGAGGGCGGCGGCGGTGCTGGCGACGAGGTCGGCGAGGACGTCCTGTGCGGTGACCTTCGAGATGTCGAGGCCCTGACGGCGGCCTTCCTCGCATAGCCGCTCGACCGTTTCCTGAAACTTGGCCATCCTGCGTATGCGTCCTCCTGTGGTGGCAACCCGTCCGCACGGTAGCGGGTCAGTTCGTCGGTAGGCGGAGGCTGTCAAGAGGGATCGTGCTGACGAGGTGTGCTCGGCAGAGGGCAAGGCGCCATCCGTCAGTGCGGCGCCTTCCGGGTCAGACGACTGGGTCACGCTGGTGGGGGTGGCTGAGGAATTCAGGATCGCGTCGGGGCGAGGCGCGGGCGGTGCATGCCCGGTTCGACGTACGGCCTGCCGAATACGAGTTGGCCCGGTGGCATGGCATCCGGGCTGTCACCAGCGCGCTGGCTGCTGCCGATCTTCCGGCGTTGCGCGCAGGGCAGTTCAGACGTCATCTTCGGGTTCCAGGAAGCCGAAGCCTGCGGCCAGATGTTGCAGCGCGTTGTCGACGAGGTCGCTGACCTGCGTCGGTGTCGGGGCGGCGGTGACGGCGATCGACATTCGGGGGAGCGAGGATCGGGTGGGTTCGCCGAGAGCGGTCAGATCGATCAGCTGCTGCAGGTCGTGAGGGTGTCCGTCGGTCGGTGTGTTGGCGTGCTCGGCCTGCAGGTGCAGTTCCGTGACGGTTGGTCCGGCGGGAGCCTGGTCCTGCGGATCCTCGGTCACGGCGAGTGGAAGATCATGATGTGCTGTGTTCCAGGCTGCCTCGAAGAAGCGACGCAAGTCGCCGAGATCCAGGCGGGGGACGACGCGTTCGGGTGTCCCGTCTGGCGTCGGCGCAGCGGTGACGTCGATTCGTAGGTCGACGAGGGCCACGATGGTGGGCTGCAGACCGTCGGGTAACTGGAACCGCACCCACAGCCCCAAGACGGTGCGTCCGGAACCGTCGGTGAAACGAAGCCGATAGCTGGCGAAGCGGCGGTCGTTGTAGCCCTCGTCGGTCGGGGTGCGTTCCCAACTCCCGATGTCGGTGGTCAGCCCCAAGCGCCGAGCCAAGTCCTTCACGAGCGCAGGCAGTGGCCCGGTGTTCAGGGCGGCCCGTAGGCGCTTGCGGCCTGCGGTGTCGATGCCCCGTTCTGTGTGCTGCCAGAGCAATCGCGCAGCGCAGCGCAGTCGCAGGTCCATCCGGTTGCTGGTATCGATCCACCGGTCGTGCTCGCGCGTCTCGAAGCTGAAGCGTGTATGTGGTCGCCAGCGCCACGAATCGTCGTCTCGGCGCACGAGCTCGCCCGGCCCCCACCGGCCCCCGTCGAGTTGGACGTTGCGAGAACCACCGTCGATGAACGCGGGTGAGACGGAATGTGCCGGGTAGCCGACATCGGCGAGGTGTCCCAGACCGGCCGCCCGTAGGGCATCCCAGATGGCGGCGTCCATGGCGACCGGGTCGTGTCCGGCTTGAGCGCAGATCACCGCCTCGGGCCGGCCTGGGCCGCCAGGGAAGTGCTGAACCCAACCCGGACCATCGTCGTAGACCTCACTGGTGGGTTCTCCGAGAACATGGAGGCCACCGGCGGCTTGGTAGGCCGCTCGGAACGCCCGCTCGTTGCCCGGCGGTCCCTGACCAACCTGAATGGTGAGCGGGTGGAAGGCATTGTTGATGCGGCCCAACGTGGTGAAGGTCCTGGCGAGCACGTCCGCTGGCGAGATCAGATGAAGGAAACTTTGCCGTACCTCGGGGTGGGCGTTGAGGTACATCGACAGGGTGTTGCCATCCCACAGAGCGAAGTCCTTCAGACCGAGCCGCTCGGCGTAGCCGGCCAGTAGCGTCCGAACACGGTCGATCCCACCCGTGGACGGTGTGCTGGACAGACGTACGTTCGTGGCAAGGATCAGATACTCCGGGCGCCGGCCCGCGGTCACCCGTCGGCGACTCGGGTCGAACCATGCCCTGAACTCATGTGTGATCTGTCGGCAGAGCCAATCGGCGTCTCTGCTGCCGACCTCGACCCGGCGATACTTCGCCTGCAGCACTCCGTAGCCGCGCCACGGTCCGTCCGTGCCGGCATAGGCGGTTGGACCTTCGAAGCTGGCCTCACGCCCGCCATCGGGGCCGTCGCCGAACGCTTGGACACCCACACCGAGGACATGGACGGCCAGCGCTCGGCACAGGTCCTCGAAGGGGCGTTCGCCCAGCCGACCCAACTCGTGCATCACGGGACCATCACGCGTGCCAGGCTATAAAAGGCTGCAGCACCCCGGCTGGGGGAGTCCTATGGGCTGGTGCTCACGTTGCTACGGTGGCCGGGCCGCCGGCTGGAGTCCATTGGGTTGGCCGGGGTCGGTTGAGTCCTCATGGGTTCTGAAGGCGTTGGTGAAGCCGGCGGAGTAGAGGTCGACGCCGAGGGCGCCTTCGAGGTTGACGATGGTGAGCAGGTCGGCGTACTGGTCTCCGTTCAGGACGGAGCCGAAACCGCGGGCAGGGTGATTCCGCCGGGGAGTTGGCCGCGACGACGGGGCCGGGCCTGCGACCGTGAGAGTCTCTGCTGGCTGGCTTTTCACGCTGCCGCCGTGCGTGGGCCGCTGGTAGGAAGCCAGGAGACGCCGTAGGTGGCCCACCGGATCAGGACGGGCCGGTCGATTACGTGGATCTGGTGCCTGGCCGCGAACTGGCGGGCGGCTTCCGAGAGTGTGCGGTTGGTGGCGATCCCGACGATGTCGGCGCCGTGTTCCTGTCGGGCGGTGCCGTTCAGTTCCCTGACACATGGCGGCCTGACCCGGAATTGCGGGTTCGTCGACTGCTTGCACTGCAGGACGATGCGCCGACGGCCGGGCGTCAGGGCGATGACGTCGGCGCCTTGATCGTCCTTACCGCCGTGCTCTCGCTCGATGATGCAACCGTCGCGTTGCAGCAGCCACGCAATCCACCTCTCAAACAGCGTTCCGGTGGCGGTGTCGAACTTGTCGATGCCGGATGAGGCGTCGGACTGGGCGTAGGAGGCTCTCCTTTGCTCCTCGGCCTCGAACGCCTTGAGAGTGGCGATCCATCCGTCGTCGGCAGCGCTGGATCGGCCCTCGGCGGCCTGTGCCGAGGCAATAGACGACGCCAAGTGGCGCAGGGGTGACCGGTCCTGTGCGGTGTCCGCACGATATGCGTCCGTGATCGCGTCGCCGACGAGCCCGTCGACCAGTTCGGCGATTACTTTGTCGCATAAGGCCACGTGGGCGGCGGCCAGCAGGGCTTCGCGTGCCAGGTTCGCTTGGTCGGCATGAAGATACTCCTGCACCTCCTCAGCTACCGTCGGCCAACCCCGCTTCGCAGCCAGAAGCTTGTGGTACTTCAGGTTTGGTGCGGATGACTCGCTGATGTGTCGGCCTTGCTGTAGCCAACGTCGGCGAATCTTGGTGGCGGTCTGGACCTCGGCGTAGCGAAGGAGAACTGCTTGGGCGTCGTCGTCCGAGAGCCGTGCGACGCTCTTGCCGAACTGGCGGTTGAGCGCTCGGCCGGGGAACCTAGGGGACCGGACGGTGCCGTCCATGCTGAGTCTCACGGCGGGGTAGCGTAGCGGGCCCCTCCGACGAATCTGCTTCACCAGGACGTGGCGACTACACGTCCGAGGCGTCATGCCATCGGTGTGAATCGCCGTGACATGTGTCCACGGACGACCGCCCGTCGGTGCGTGGTGAGGTCAGGCCGTGACGGGGCGTCCGATGCTGTAACGCTCGCCTGCCGACCGGATGAACGCCGGGTGGTTCGACAACGCTCGTCGGATCGCGGCGGCGCTGACCCTTTGCCCCAGAGTGCGGTCGAGCGCGTCCCGGAGTTCGGACGGTGTCATGGGTGTTCCACTGCGCGCGAGATGCCGGGCGCAGCGTTCGGTGAGCGTTTCCTGGCGCCAGGAAGGATCGTGGACGGCAACCAGTGACGACCGCAGGTGATCGTACTGGGTGAGCTCGGCGCCGATCCGCGCGAAGATCGGCTCCAGGCTCTCCCACACGGCGGCGCTCGTGGCACGTACGCGATCACGACTGCTCCACAGCATGCTTGCTGCCCAGCCCGCCGCGATCCCCAGGGCCGGCAGAAGCCAGGCCCGGCGCGGCACCTGATGGAAAATGCCCGCCGCACCACCCCACAGCAACCTGGTCGTGATCAGTGCGGTGTGGAGCCGGTCGATCTGCCGGCCCTCCAACTCGCTAGCGGTGTGCAGCGCCTTCGCGTCGCCGGTCCAGTATCCGGCGTTGTTGTAACCCAGCCTGGCGAACACACTGTCGGAGCTCACGACGACCGTCGGGCCGAGGAATGCCGCCAGCGCCAGGGTGGGCCAATCGTCGGGATCCCCCTCGGGCGGCGGACGGCGGATGGCAGCGATCTCTGGACGGAGGTACTCGCCGATCGGCAGCTCTACGACTCGTAGCAGCGGGGCGACGTCGTCGCGCCACACCCGAAGGGCATCGGCCGTGTCGACGTGCTGCGACCGGCTGATGCGCTCCAGGTGCTCCTCCATCTCGCCGGGCACATGATCAGCGATGAAACACGGAACCCGTTCGGTAGCGACCAGTCGGGTGACCAACGAATCATGTCCGCTGTCCGCCTCCATGCAACAGGCCGTGGCCAAGGCGTTGGTGTCGAAGACCGCCACGAGTTGCGCGTGATGGGGCAGCACGGTGAGACCAGACTGCCGCCGCATCGGCATCGATGCCCTGGGCAACGGCGACCGGGCCGCCGTCACCGGTAACGCCAGCGCGTATGGAACCGCCATCCGGCCACCCCGATCGATCCGTGAGCTGAGGCCGGCAGGATGACAGCCGCCTACGACAGAATCCGCATGCGTACTCCGCCGGCGGCCGTCCGGCACCGCTGCCCTGCCAGCCGCCACTGCCCTACCGAAGCCATCCGGGCCCTGCGTCCCCGGCATCCGAGGACCGGCCAGAATCGGAAAGATCGCATAAGCCCCATCAGATCAGCAGAGCGTTTAGTACGGCCGTTCTGTCTCGTCACTGAACGGCTCGAACAGGCTGACGACGGTCTCAGCGTCCAGCTTGCCGGGGTTGGTCATCAACATGCTGTAGTCGCTGTCCTGGAAGAGCACGTCCAAGATGCTGTCCCAGTCGTAGTCGGCGGTCGACTCGGGGAGCTGCTCCAGATCGTCGTCGAAGGCGCCGATTTCGAGTTCGACAGGGCCGCGCTCGGTCATGAGATGTAGGGCCATCTCCTCAGCGTTGGTACGCGGGCGGGGCTCCATGCCGTGGGCGAGGTCGGCCGCCAGGTCGAGGAACGCGTTCCGAAACCGTCCCGCCGCGACGGGGGAGAGATGCCGAAAGAACGGCGGGAACTCATCCCAGGAGTCCGGGTCGTCGATCGCCGCCGTGATCTCGTCGCTGAGGATCTCTGCCGCGGCGTGAAGCAGCCGTGCGGTCCGTGGAGTGATCACCGGCGGCAGGCAGGTGTCGCACCCCCCACTGTCGCAGGACGGGCAGTCGAGGCATCCCTGACCGCACGTGCTGCAGGTGGCGCATCCACCCGCCGGGCAGCCGGTCACCGGGAAGCTGGCGAAGCCGGCCATCGTTCGACGCTCCAGGTGCTCGGCCAGCGTGTGGGCGTTGGCGCCGAGGCCGTCGAGAATCGAGGTGACCGAGGCCCGGACGGGCCCCGGCTCGGCGTCGAGCGCGGCCGACAACCGGTCACCGGTCCCCACAGGCGGGTGTCCGACGGTGAGCAGGTTCAACAGATCCGCGATGGTGTCGGCGCGCTCCGCAGTGGGGAACGTCGCCAGCGCCTCCACGGTCTCCCCACCGCCATGGTCGACGATGGCGAACACCCGATGGGTACTGGTGGTGTGCTGCGGCAGGAAGCCGTGATAGATCGTCTTCATCCGGGATTCCTTCTGATCGGCGAGCGCACTCGATTTGCGGGCGCACCGCAGGGGAGAGGCAGGAGGGCTGCACGCTGCGGTACGTCCACAACGCCTACGCCGAGAGGATTTGAGGCTGCCTGCCGGGGTTCGACCCTGGCCGCGTAACCAGATACCTGAATATCAGAGTCGGGCCTACGGAGCAAGTCTTCATCTCGCCGGAGCCCGGAGGGCTCTACGGCCGGGCCCGGCTACCGTATCGGAGCAGTCGGTGCGTGGGTCGCGTCATTCGCTGACGCCTGCTCAATTCCGAGGAGCATCTTCTGCTCCGATTCATGCTGGCCTACGGCCTCGACCTCGGCGGGCCCGGAGTGGCCGCCGAGTGATCGTTCGCAGCGGTCCTCGGCGCCTCTGCCGTCGGCTCCACAGCAGTCGAGCGGTGCCGGTAGACCCGTAGGTCGCGTCCCTGCCGGTGGGTGACCTCGGTGCTGATCTCGTAGAGGCAGGCCCGCCAGACGACGGTTTCCCCGTCGCCGGACGACGGTTGGTCCGTAGCCAGGTCCACCACGCGGCAGCAGCCTCATGCCACCCACCTAGGCATTCGAGCCCCGAGCGGAGCCGCAGACGTGAGAGCAACACCCTGGGGCATAGGCCCACCGATGGGGGTCGGCGATCGAAGGTGTCAGTGGATCGTGTGTGCATCACGAGCATGTCGCCCAGGTGCGGTCCAGATCGGCGCCGCCGTCACACGACCGCGACGGCGGTGTGCTCGCGGTGTGTGCAGGGTCGGGGTGTGGGTGGGTTACCTGCCGGCCTTCGCGTGGTACTCGTCCACGATTTCCTGCGGGATTCGTCCTCGGTCGGAGATGTCCTTGCCGGCCTTCCTGGCCCATGTACGGATTGCTTTGTTCTGCTCGCGGTCGGTGCTGGCGCCGCCCTGGCCGCGAGCGGCGCGGCCACCGACGACTACTCCGCCTCGGCCGACCTTCGTGCCGTGGGTGACATAGGGGGCGAACATTTCGCGCAGCTTGTCGGCGTTGCCGCTCGACAGGTCAATCTCGTACTGCACGCCGTCGAGGGCGAACTTGACGGTCTCCTGGGCGTCTCCGCCATCCAAGTCATCGATCAGCTTCTGGATAATTTGCTTCGCCACGGTACGGCACATTCCCTTCTGGCAGGGTGGTCCTACGAACGTAGGGACACGGTATCCTGCGCGGCGTTTGCCGCATCAACCAGATGGACTCGGCACGGTTCGCGGTGGCTTCCTGGGCCTTCCGATAACCGCCCCTCGGCCTGCCGCACCCTGGCTTCGGGTAGGTGAAGGGGTGGCCCTGGTTGGCCTGGTCGGCGAGTTCGGAACAAGGGCGACCTGTATTCAGTGGGCGGCCGGCTCGGCCCTCTCCTCGCGCCTATCCGCGATTCACGATGCGAGTTCGATTCTCGTCCCGGTCGGGGTGCCGGATAGCGGCGGGCCGCCTGGCGGGATGATCTGTACGCAGGCTTACAGAAGTAGTACGTGCCACAGCGCGTAGTCGAGGTTCGGTGCCTTCGTGCAGACACGGCGCGGCTCGCCGGCGCCCATCCGCTGTTCTCCGATCTGGCTGCTTTCGAAGTCCCCATCATGGTCAAACGCCCTTGCCGGACGGTGCTGTCGGGAATGTCAGGGTGGCGGTGATGAGGCGGTGGTCGGACGGGATCGGGTCGGTGTGGGGTAGGTGGACGTGGTAGCTGTCGGGGATGACGTGCGGGAGCATGGCGGTGTTGGCGAGGAGCCAGTCGATGAGCAGGCCGCCGCCGACGTGATCCTTGTTGTTGACGGTGGGCAGCAGCTCAGTGTCCGGGTTGGTTTGCCAGGCGAGGTCGGCGAGGGCGTGGAAGCCGCATCCGTCGTCGCGTTGTCGGGTGTGGGGGTTCCAGCGGCCGATGAGGTGGTCGACGGCGTCGGTGTCGGCGGTCCAGGTGCCGTCGGGTAGGTGTCGGCCTTTCTGGGCGCGGGTGCGGTGGTCGGCGGCGGTCCAGTCTCGTTGGGGGAGGTGGTCGCCGCTGGCGGTGGCGTTGAGGTCCCCGCCGATGATGACGGGTCGGCGGGTGGTGCCGTAGCGGTCGAGGAGGGCGGCTTGTTGGCGGCGGCGGATGCCGCAGTGCGGTGTCCAGTGGGTGACGGCCGCGGCGAATTCGACGCGGTCGCTGTCGACGTCGGCGGTGGTGGCGAAGACCGCGATGTTGCGCTTGTCGGGGAACAGGTGCGGGTCACCGGCCTCAGGCCAGCTCCGGAGGGTCAGCACGGTGGGGTCGTAGATGATCGCCGACGGCATGGGGCTGTCGGGGTCGTGTCCGAGCAGACCGACGTAGCGGGTGTGGAACCGGTCGGCGAGCAGCTCAGCTGCCTGGTGCAGGGGGCGGCTGCCGTCCTCGCGCCAGTGCTTCGCTTCGTTGAGCAGCAGCAACGCGGGGGCGTGTTCGACGGTATGGAACGCGTCGACGAGCAGCCGCAGATCTCGTCCCTGACCTTGTCGGCGTAGGCCGCCGGCCTCGAAGTTGAACAGGGCGATCTCCATGCGGGCCATAGCTGCTTCCCTCTCAGAGGTCCGTCGGGTGGGGCGGTGCGGTGCGCGGTTCGGCGGGGTTGTTGTGGTGGGCCGTGTCGCTGTCGCCGTGTGGTCGACCGTTTCGACTCGCGGCGACCTGGTGAAATCCGCTCCAGCCGCTGGGTATCTCCCAGTGCATGTCGATCGCGTCGAGGGCGGCGATCCTGTCTTGCGGGAGGGTGCCGTCACGTCGCGCGGCGCGTTGGGCGTGAATCCAGCGGGAGAGGTCGATGTCGCCTTCGCGGTGGCCTCGGCTTGGGTGCAGGTGTCCTTCGCGCTGATGGAAGGCGGTGGCGGTGATCAGGTTGCGTTCCCAGGTGGCGTCCCGGATGGACCACTGCATGCCGAGTGCTTCCAGGGCGCGGATGCGGTCGGTGGTGAGGCGTCCGAGTCGGTAGTCGGTGCGGCGGGCGCCGAGCCAGTCGTAGAGGTTGATGCCGTTGATGAGCTGGCCGTACGGGACTCGGATGTGGCCGTGGGTGGCGTGGAAGTGGTGCAGGGCGGCGACGCCGTCCTGGTAGGAGGGGCGGCGTTTGGCGGTCCAGTTGATCCCGAGGTCGGTGAGGGCGGCGACCCGCTCGGGAGCGAGGGTGCCCTTGCGGTGATAGCCGCGTTGTTGCCCTACCCAGAGGGCGAGGTCGAGTCCGTCGACCACGTATCCGGTGGGCACGTCCAGGTGGCCGTGCTCGGCACGGAACGCGGTGGCGGCAGTGATGCCCCGTTCCCAGGCGCGGATCGTGGGTGTCCAGTCGAAGCCAATCTCGGTCAAGGACTGGACCCGGTCCTGTGGAAGTCGTTGTGCCTGGTAGTCGGCTCGCTGGCGCGCGGCCCAGCGGTCCAGTCGCACGCCGTGGCGCACGTGGTCGACGGGGACTTTCAGGTGTCCGTG
>NZ_JBEYSG010000036.1:0-10761 GCF_040642635.1 Micromonospora sp. NPDC047793
CCGACGGCAACGGCTCCACCACCACCTCCGGGCCCTCGCCCGGACTACGCGCGCCGGCGTCCGCCGCCCCATGCGCGGCCGCGAGCGGCGGATCCCGCACCAACAGCGGCGTGAGACCTGTGTCGGTGGCCAGCACCTCCGCCACCAGTCGCATCTGTGCCGTCCCACCCGCACACCACAACCCCGCCACCGTCGCCGGGTCGACCTCCGCCGCGTCCACCGCATCACGGACCAAACCGGCCGCACGTTCCAGGACCGGACGTGCCGCCTGCGTCAACACCAGATCGTTGACCACCACCGCCGGACCCGACGGCACCGCAACCGTCACCGCCGGATGCCCGAACAGGGCATGCTTCGCCGTCCGCACACTCGCCGTCAACGCCACCCCCTCACCGGTCCCCGCAGCGACCGGGACGGGAGAGAGGGCAGCAGCCATCGCCGCGTCGACGGCGTCACCACCGGCATCCGGGTCCGCGAGAGTGGAGAGGATCTCGAAGCCGACCGCAGTACGGCGGACCACGCTCACCTCCGCACCGCCACCCAGGTCACACACCACGATGACCGAACCCACCGGCAGAGGCACACCCCCGGCGCGCAGATGCGACGCCACCGCCACCGGCGCCTCCACCAAACGCGGCTGCGGCAACCCTGCCCGATGCGCCACGCGACGAAGCCAGGTCCGACGCCGCGGCCCCCACCCCGCCGGCACCACCAACCGCACATCCTCAACGTCTCCGCCGACGATCCGCCGGGCCTCGTCAGCGGCACGCCGCAACGTCGCCGCCACCAACTCCGCCGGCGCCACCTCCACGCCCGCCACGCTCACCTGCTCATCAGCAGGTCGACGGGGAACAGGAACGAACCTCTGCGGCTGCGCCACCGCCGCCCGCCACGCCTGCTGCCCCGTCACCACCGACCCGTCATCGGCGACCAGAACCGCACTCGGCAACCCATGTTCACCGTCGAACACCAGCGGCGACCACGACCCGTCTGACCACGCCACCACACCCGTCGTGCTGGCACTCCCACAATCGATCGCCAGCCGCACCTGCCCCGATCGCATGCGCCATAGTCAAACATGAATCACGTCATCACGTGAGGACATAACTACGCACAGCGGCAGCTATGGGGTTGGGAAGTGCGCCGCGCATCTCCGATCTGGCATGACGTGCAGAGGCGTCCTCGCGCCGCGAGTTGCGCATTCCTCGGGCGCATCCCCGCGGATCTCGGTTGATCAGCGGCGGACCTGACCACGGCGACAGCCCGGCCCGGGCGAGCGGCTGGGCGAGTGTCGGCGCCGGATCGCTGGGAGGCACGATGGTCGCCGTGACCGCTCCTGCCCGCACGCCGCTCGCCGTGTTGGAGGCGGTGCTGGAGCGGCTGACCTACGTCAACGAGGAGACCGGCTACACCGTCGCCCGCGTCGCCACCGCCCGCGGCGGTGACCTGTCGACGGTGGTCGGCGCGTTGTTGGGCGCGCAGCCCGGGGAGAGCCTGCGGCTACACGGCCGCTGGTCCTCGCATCCGAAGTACGGCCGGCAGTTCGAGGTCGACTCCTACACCACCGTACTGCCGGCCACGATCCAGGGCATCCAGCGCTACCTCGGCTCCGGACTGGTGAAGGGCATCGGACCGGTCTTCGCCGAACGGATCGTCGCGCACTTCGGTCTGGACACCCTGCGAGTCATCGAAGAGGAGCCGGCGCGGCTGGTCGAGGTGCCGGGGCTCGGCCCGAAACGCACCGCGAAGATCACCGCGGCGTGGGAGGAACAGAAGGCCATCAAGGAGGTCATGGTCTTCCTGCAGGGCGTCGGCGTGTCCACGTCCCTGGCAGTGCGGATCTACAAGCAGTACGGCGACGCGTCCACCGACGTGGTGACGAAGGAGCCGTACCGGCTGGCCGCCGATGTGTGGGGCATCGGCTTCAAGACCGCCGACACCATCGCCCGGTCGGTGGGGATCCCACACGACAGCCCGCAGCGGGTCATGGCCGGCCTCCAATACACCCTGTCCGAAGCCACCGACAACGGCCACTGCTACCTGCCCGAACCGAACCTCGTCACCGACGCGACGAAGATCCTCGACGTACCCGCCGACCTCGTCACCCGCTGCCTCAGCGACCTGGTCGCCGACGAGGGCGTCGTCCGCGAGACGCTCCCCGCGGCCGGCGGTGAGCCGCTGCGGGCGGTCTATCTGGTGCCGTTCCACCGCGCCGAGCAGTCCCTCGCCTCCTCGCTCCTGCGGCTGCTCCATGATCCAGGCGACCGGCTGGCCCACTTCGGAGGTGTCGACTGGGCCAAGGCCCTGGCCTGGCTGAGGGACCGCACCGGCGCGGACCTCGCCCCCGAGCAGGAGCAGGCCGTCAGGCTCGCGCTGACCTCGAAAGTCGCGGTGCTCACCGGCGGGCCGGGCTGCGGCAAAAGCTTCACCGTCCGCTCCATCGTCGAACTCGCCGCCGCCAAGAAGGCAAAGGTCACGCTGGTCGCGCCGACCGGGCGGGCCGCCAAACGCCTGTCCGAGCTGACCGGTCACCCCGCCGCCACCGTGCACCGGCTCCTGCAACTACGCCCCGGAGGGGACGCCACCTACGACCGGGACAACCCTCTCGACGTCGACCTGCTCGTCGTCGACGAGGCATCCATGCTCGACCTGATCCTGGCCAACAAGCTCATCAAAGCCGTCCCACCCGGCGCCCATCTGCTCCTCGTCGGCGACGTCGACCAGTTGCCCTCCGTCGGCGCCGGCGAGGTCCTGCGCGACCTGCTCGCCGCACCCACCATCCCCCGGGTGCGGCTGACCCAGATCTTCCGCCAGGCCGCCCAGTCTGGCGTGGTCACCAACGCCCACCGCATCAACGCCGGCCGCCCACCCCTCCTTCAGGGCCTGCCGGACTTCTTCCTGTTCGCCTGCGACGACACCGACGCCACCGCCGCCCTGACCGTCGACGTCGCCTGCACCCGCATCCCCGCCCGCTTCCGGCTCGACCCGCGCCGCGACGTGCAGGTCCTCACCCCCATGCACCGCGGCCCCGCCGGCGCCGGCACCCTCAACGGCCTGCTGCAACAGAAGCTCACCCCACACCGCGAGGGACAGCCGGAACGGCGCGTGGGCGGGCGGGTGTTCCGAATCGGCGACAAAGTCACCCAGATCCGCAACAACTACGACAAGGGCCAAGCCGGCATCTTCAACGGCACCCTCGGCATCGTCACCGCCCTCACCAGCGAGGAACAGACCCTCACCGTACGCACCGACGAGGACGAAACCATCGACTACGACTTCGACGAACTCGACGAACTCACCCACGCCTACGCCATGACCATCCACCGCTCCCAAGGCTCCGAATACCCCGCCGTCGTCATCCCCCTCACCACCAGCGCCTGGATGATGCTGCAACGCAACCTGCTCTACACCGCCGTCACCCGCGCCAAACACCTCGTCGTCCTCGTCGGCTCCCGCCGCGCCCTCGCCGCCGCCGTCCGCACCGTCGGCGCCGGACGCCGCCACACCGCCCTCGACCACCGCCTCACCTGAGACGTGATCGATTGATAGACCATCTGCGGCGTCGGGCCCTGGCCGTGGTGAGTCCCGAAGGCCTGTGTCTCGCGCTGCTGTCGTGTCACTGCTGCTGGCCGGGAACAGCCAGGAGACGCTGTAGGCTGCCCACTGCTTGGGCGTCCTCGTTCAGAGTCGTGCGATTGTTTCTGACGAACCGAGACGCAGGTGGCGTGACCCAGCCGGTTGTTTCTCCACCCATCAGACATTCGTCGTGGACGGATGATTCCTGAAGCTGTGGCGCGCCGCTATCCACATTGCTGGGCAGTCCCGTACGGTGATGTACCGCACCAGTGCATCGGAACACCTTCGCCGGTCTACTCCTCTCCTCCTGACCCATCTCCGGACATTTCGTCCGGAGACCGGAAACGGAAGGAGTTTCGGTGGAGGAACAGGCCGACAACCCGGCAGTGCCGGGTAGAGACCTGCTTCGACCTTGGCTTGTGGTGAGGATGGTGGTGGAACTGGTCGCCCTAGAGGCGGACTTCCAGCACCACCAAGACCTTGCCTACATCGCCAAGGCCCTGGTGGTGCTAGGGCAGACAGTGGCGGACTGGCCGCGAAACCGTAGCCGCCGCTGATCTGAACGGTCCGGGGGTGGAGGGTTGCGACTCTCCATCCCCGGATTCCGTAGCAACTTGTGCAGTGCAACTGACGGTACCACCGATACATAAAATACTGACACACTCCGTGGTGCCATATTTTCGCGTCGCGCGGCGCGGCTCGAGGTGCCTACCGCCATCTCTCCGGCGCAGACCGGGCGGGCATGGCGTAAGCCTGAATGGTCTAGGCGGCCAACAACAGGCGGACGGGCTCGGGACCCGGCGGACGCCACACCCTCAGGAGGTCTCCTTCGTGAAGAGTGACGGCGATCAGGTAGGGGCGGCCACCAGGCGGAGACCTACTCGGCCGGTTGGAATGGGTGCAGGCGTTAGCCGTCGGACCAATTCATCCGGAACCACAGCCAGTCCGGCATGCCGACCGGCTCCAGCCCGATCGTGGTCAGTGTCTTGATGAGGATCTGGTCCCAGTCGCTGTTCGGATCGTCGGAGCCAATGATGGCGGGTTCCGGGGCGTAGTCGCCGCCGCGGTGGTGTGCGTCGTCTTCGGCGTCGCGGTCGAACAGCGAGTCGGCGATGACGAGGACGAACTCGGCGATCGCGACGCGGTCCAGCGACCGCAGGTCCGAGGTAGCCGGCACGCGATGACTTGGTGTGGGCGGGGCGCTGGCCTCCCGGGTCCAGTTCGACGGGAAAATCTCAAGTGCTTCCACGAACATCACCGGCAGATCCACAAAGGGTCGGCCGCTAGAGGGTGGGCCGCAGCGTTCGCGCGTCGCCGCCGTGGCGCTTGCGGCGAAGTTGTGCGTCGGGTCAGCCTCGTCGTACCACGCCGTCCGCAACTCGTCACCAGCGCCGAATCGATGCAGGTGCCAACCGCGGGGGCCGCCGAGGCGGTACCCGTAGCCACTCAGCGTGCGCATCGACCATCCCGGCGACATGCCGTCACCATATCGTCACGCGGAGGTCGGGCGGGTTCGAGGCCCGTTCGCCGGGCCCGCTGGTCGCCGAGCTGCTCACCGGGTGTTGTCAGCCTCCGCTCACGACCGGAAGGCCGGCCGTGAGCTTCTGCGTCAGTGCACAAGGGCCCGTGTCCGGCAGGTGCGGTTCATGGCAGGTGGATCCGCAGGTGCCGCTTCGGAGGCCCTGGGTGACGCGGGTCAGCACCGTGCCGTGGATACGTCAGGGTGTTCCCGCCGTGGTCAGCAGCTCGCGCCGTCGTCGAAACCAGTCGGACCGGGTGTCGGCCGGTTCAGCAGCGCTGGATCGCACCGTGCCGGGCCTGTTCAAGATTGTCGAGTCCGTCCTTTCGGTTCGTTCTCGACCGTTTGCTGGTTCTGCCTTGGTCTTTCGCTGATGCCGGGGTCTATCGCTAACCTCCAACGGATTCAATAACTGCCGTTATTGAACGAGATTCTTCCCGCAGGCATCTGGAAATCTATATCAACAGCGTGTGGAAGCTGTTCTGCCTGATCAGGGTATCTATGCGGCTCCTTGACATCAGTGTCCACAGGTTGTCCACAGGCGGTGTGCATGATTGTCCGCTTCCGTCCGCAGGTTATCCCGAGACTCGTCCGCCAGCCATATTGAGTGGCTGGCCTATGGGTGCTTCTATTTAATGGGAGAAGTGGATGGTTGAAACTTCGCCCCGGCTCAAGCGTTTGGGTCGATTCAGCAGGATGTAGAGGCTTTCGAGACACGGAGCGGCACCCGCACGGACGGGTGCCGCAGTGAGCCTCCATGTCGATCCAGCACCTCACGACGACCAACACCCACGAACTCATCGAGGCCCCTGCAGCAGTCGTGCAACGTCTTCTCGGCCGGCTCATGCGCGGCCTCGATGTGGATAGGCGCTATCTGCCCTACTCGCCGCACGTGCTACGGCGCCGATCGTAGTTGCTCGAACGGCTCCTGATAGCTCAAGTCACCTTCCTGGCATGCAGAGGCCGCGCGAAGAAGATCGCGATGCTATTTCTCAGTGCTGGATTCGCACTTGCCTGGTCCTGCCGCATTGCTATAAGGCCTGGTTTGTGATCTACCTGGCAAGAGATGTGTGGTGCATGAGCGGCGGCTGGTGTGGCGGGTGTCCATAGGAGAAGGGCTATTTGTTAGCAGGCGATTGGTGTGGACGAACGTGTGGTCGACGGACGCGTATGAGGCAGATAGTCAGGATCTCCTTACATAGCGTCACCAAAAAGTGCGGCGAAGGAGTTGGGTGCGGTGGTTATCTTGGATTCCCAATCGGTGTCCCTGGCGCGGCGTTCTTCGGCGACGGTGGCGAGCTCGGTATCGGACCCTATGGCAAGTATTCCCCAGTCGAGAACTGTTCGTGCGAGGTCTCGGGCGTAGTCGCTGACGTTGTCGATGATCTGGTCGGTGTAGGGGCCGCCATGGGCAAGGGAGTTTCTTACTCGCTGCAGCCGGGTGCGTAGGAATGACCATTGGGTGCGTGTGTCGTTGTGCCAGGAATGGACTGTGGACGGGTCGCGCATCCGGCTCAGCAGGCTGTTGATCTCAAGCGCCGGCACCGCGGCGGCTCCGCCCATGCTGCTCAAGCGTTCCAACGCGTTCCACACGGCGCTAGGGGTGCCGTGCACGAAGGAGCCAGAGTCGGTATATGTTTCATGACGTAGCGTATCCAGGTCCTCGTCTGTGTGCAGAATGTCGGACGGATGTAGTCCGCGATACGTGACATCGAAAATTCTGATATGCATTCGGGTGCGTATCCAGCCGGGGCGGACGTAGTCGTCGAGAAATTGTTGCCAGGGTCGATCTTTCATGCGCGACGCGAACAGCTCAATGACACGAACGTACAGCAGTGTGGCTGCTGCGGCGCCTTGATCCTCTGCCTCGTCGCACCAGCGGATCGCAGCCCGCACTTCCCGGGCGGTGCGATTGTCTGGACTGGTGATGCCGGCACAGTCAGCGCTAGTGGTCAGAGAATCGGGGGTGGCGTCGAGCGAGTAAGCGAGTCGCGGCCGCTCATCTCGTGGCCAGAACACCTCGTGAGCCACAATGTGGTCGTTGACCCCGTGCACATACCCAGTCATCAACTGCCAGTTGCCGCTATCGCGTCCGCCGAATTTCACCATGCCGAGCGTGCCGACCAGGACGTCCTTTGCCTCCCGTATGGGCTCTCGAACCGTGGTGAAGCCCAAATCGACCCGGGCGTAGACGATGTCGTCCTCATCCGGCATCTGCTTAAGGCCAAACAGGGACGTACCCTGCAGCTCTGGCGGTAGCAGAGCGGTACGCTGAGGTCCTGTTGCCACCGCGTGCAAAACGGGAGCGTAGTAGAAATCTATTGCTCCGAACGAGATTTTGAGTTGCCGGAGTATTGCCCGACGGAGCGCGAACCACACCACCTGCCGTCTTGGTCCTATGGGTTGTGCGAGATACCGGGAGAACAGCTCAATTCGGTCAGCGAGTGGAACCCACTGGCAGTTGCTCTCCGATCCAGGATCGACGACGCTCCTCACGCGCTCGATTGTGTAGGGATCGCCGCTGATGAGAAGCGGTAACCGCATCCCGAGCTGGCGAGGGTCGTGGCCTAACAGCGCGGCAATCTGAACGAAGTTGTCCCTGCTTCGGGCTACCACATGCCAGTCCGAGTCCTCGGCGAGGCAGAGCCGGTGGAGGTCCGTCCACGCCGTTACCAGCGTGTCGGTCTGGTGCAAGGCGCCTAGCACTTGGTGGACGGCCGCGGCGGCGGCCGCGCGGGCGGCGGCGACCGACTCCTGCGACGGTTCCTTCGGCGCGATGGCCTCCCACACGTCGGTCAGGCGATCGAGGAGAGGGTGAATCTTGTCGCGCAGCTTGTAGCCGAGCATCGGGCCGAGGCTGCTGGCCGTGTGCCGGAAGTCGCTGATCGTGCTTCGTAGGCCAGCCTTGTGTGCACCCTTGAAGCGCCTGGTGTCCGAGCACCAGGCCTCTACCTCGAGGGCGGCGGTGGCAATGTCGACCTCGCTCGCCGGCGTCCAGCGACCGACGGTGGTGTCTCCCATCTGCACCGTGCCGGCCAGCAGCCGGACACCGGTATCCATGTGGTGCCGCATCATGACCATTCTTTACGTCGACCGACGACCTCTGGCAAGTCCGTTGGTTGTCACACCTTGGCCTAGGGGGTGCTCAGGCAGGTTGATCGAACGCATCCAGCCGTGACTACCTGCGGCGGAGTACGCCGCTGGTTAACCACTGCACGACGGTCGCCGCCAAGTGCAGTGCGGCTTCGGCTTCGGTCTGGGTCTGTCGGCGTGAGTTCGCGCTGCCCGCGTGGCGCGATTGGCCTTCCCACAGCAGCGCAAGCATCTCGTTCAGACGTGCAGGTGAGGCAGGTTCGCCGGTCTGGTCGCCGATCGCGAGGATCCACTGGTCGGATTGGTTACGGAGGTCACGGATCACCGTGCCGAGGGTGCGTCTCGGGTTCGCTGGGCAGACCAACGGGCAGGCGAGGGCCTCCACGGCGAGCACTGCCTCGTCGTAGGCCTTGTCGGGGTCGGGGTGTCGCCCGTAGGTGGCTGTCCACGCGGTCCTCAGGTGTTCGGACGCGTCCTGTCGGGCGTCGCGGACTGCGACATCGACCGTCCTTGTCACCGTCTCATCGATTCGCCGCTCCAGCCCCTTCGAGCCGGCGGTAAGTCGCCATCCTGCTCCACCGCTGGTAAGGAGCTCGTGAAGTTCTCTGACGGGCCAGTGCTGCGGGTGCAGTTCCCATGCAAGCAGGGCGTCGATGAGTTCGAGTAGCAGGTCATCATCGACATCCGCGACCACCGGGATGCTTTCGAGACGCAGGCGGAACTTGAGCGTATTTTCGACCATGCGCCGCTCATAACCGTCGTCCGGGAACCGGTCGCGGACCCAATCCTCCAGGCTGCCCCGTAGGTATACGGGGATGCCGTCGTGGAACGTGTCGTCGGGGCCTAGGCCGGCGGTACGCCGGCGCAACGGAGTCCAAGAGGGCGACTCTGCTTCCGGTGAATCATCGGGCTTGGGCTCGTCTGCCCATGGGACGGTCCAGGGATCGCTCACGAGTGCTGACGCTACGAGGATTCGACTGCGCTCGCAGCAGCGATTCCTTGTCTCTCGACTGCCATCATGTGGCCAACCGGCAGAAAGCGACATCGCCGGTGTCCGGGGGCGTGGTAGGGAGACCTGAGCGAGCGGGCGTGACTGGCGCGCCGGCCAGGGACCGGGGGAGGATCGGGCGATGCTGATCACTCCGCTGCCCGGTGCCAGCCGCGAACATCTGGCGAACACGCTCACCAGCCTCCAGGACACACTCAGGCACGTACAAGCGGCCGGCCCGATCTCGGCGATAACCCGGGCGTACAAGTACCTCGACTGGACACATGAAGCCCGACGGATGCTGAGGCGGCAGATCCATCCCGACGACCTGGAACACCTCGTCCCTTCGCGAAGCTACGAGGTGGTCTTGACCGCAGCTGCCGGGCTACGCGACTTCGCTCTCGGCGCTCGAGGCGACCTCCACGACGAACAGGGGTTTGCGTACAACGTGTCGATGGCTGGGGAACGGCAGCTCAATGGCCTGCTAGGAGCGCTGGTCGATCAACACCTGGAAAGCCTTCAGGCCGCCGCGACCGACCTGACGCAGGCGATGCAGCGGTTTCAGCGCGACGCCGAAGTGGTGGTCCTCGACACCAACATCTACATGGAGCACCCTCAGCAACTGGAGGACCTCGACCTCGCCGAGCTGCTGCACCTCAGCTTCGAGCCCATTCACATCCTGGTGCCCCTTGTCGTGGTTGACGAACTCGACAAGGGCAAACGGTCCGGTTGGAACGGCTGGAAGGCCGCGTACTCGGTCGCCTACGTCGATCGCGTAACCCAGCGAGGCGGTGTCGTTCGCGAGAAGGACTTCACCGACGAGGATCGGCCGCGGGGTGAGGTAACCATCGAGGTGGTGTTCGACCCGCCAGGCCACATCCGTCTGCCGATCAACGACGACGAGATCATCAGTCGAGCCTTGGCGATCAAGACCCTGGCCGGCAAGCAACTCCGGATCCTGACGTACGACACCGGCATGGCGATGCGCGGAAGGGCGGCCGGACTCCAAGTGCACTGGCTAGAACAGCCTAAAAAGGACAACAAGATTCGGAGCCGACGCCAGCGCGGCAGTGATGCACCAGACAGAGACCGAAGCGCGGTGTCGCTGACCGGGCCGATCCAAGGTGACCCGCCCAGAAGCTCGGGTGCGGCCAGCCTCCGCGCAAGCGGCGGTGATGCTTACGGGGAAGCCTCCTGACCAGGCAGGTCTCGCTGTGAGGACCGCTGGCAGACGGAACCGACGCGATCGGCGAAAGGTGGCGGCCCTTAGTCGCAGCAAGCGGACTGTCGGACCTTGGCATAGAAAGTCATGGGGAGGCGGGTCGAGGGAGGGGGCACGCAGGCTGGCCAGCTCCACCAGCCGCGCCATCTGGACGGTGAGCGTCGACGGTTGGGCTCTGGGCTGGTTTTCGGCCTCTTGCGCTCAAGTTAGGCCCGTTGACACCATGCCAAAGCCGTCGGCCTCGGGGCTGCGCCGGCTGGAGGGTCGTGTGAGGTTCCCCCGGTAGCTCGGAGGCTTTCGATCATGCTCTGATGGAGCTGAAGGGAGTCATCCGTGGCAGCACCGAAGAAGTACCCCGATGAG
>NZ_JBEYSG010000037.1:0-8216 GCF_040642635.1 Micromonospora sp. NPDC047793
TCGGACAGTTGCGAAGGTATGGCTACGGCGAGGTGACGTAGCAGTGCGGCGACCTCGTGGTCGAGTTCCACGCCCACGGCGTGGATTGCGTCTACGCCGAACGATCCCATTGCGCAGCTGGGCTGTTCGATGGTGAGCCGTGCGCTGCCGGCGGGTTGGCTGCTGATGACCGTGCGCAGGGGTGCGTAGAGCATGACGGTGGGATCGTGGCGGTACATCCGCTCGGCGATGGTGTGGTTGCCCATCAGGTACTCGACGCAGTGTGCGGAGTCGCCGGCGAGGTTCATCATCGGTTGTAGGTCACCGCTGCGCCAGTAGATGAGGAAGTTGTGGGGTGCTCGCTGCCGCATCTGGGTCAGCACGTCTGTCCAGGGCGCGCCGCGAGCCACCAGTGCGTTGAACGCCTCGGCGTCGTAGGGCGGAACGGCCTGCTCGTACTGGTGGCGGAAATCCTCGAATGGACGGTCGACGGTGATGTCCAGACGCCGCGCCTGGTAACTACGCACGGTGACGGCCTCCGGCTTCATGGCACAGCTCCTCATCGTCTCGACTGCGAACCTCACCGAATTTAGCCAGGTTGCACTGATTGTGGAGGTTAGTATGGTTTTTTGAGGTGTCTGGAGATCGTCGGTCTGACGGAAGGCGGCGCGGGTGAACGGGGCCGAATCACTGCTTCGAACGCTGGTTGACGGTGGCGTGGAAGTCCTCTTCACCAATCCCGGCACCACGGAACTGCACCTTGTCGGCGCGCTCGATGCGGTTCCGGAACTACGTGGGGTTCTCGCTCTTTTCGAGGGGGTGGCCACGGGCGCCGCGGATGGTTACGCGCGCATCGCCGACAAGCCCGCGGCCACGCTGCTGCATCTCGGGCCGGGCCTCGCATACGGCTTGACCAACCTGCACAACAGCCGCCGCGCCAACTCCCCCGTGGTAAACATCGTCGGGGACCACGCCACGTACCACAACACCTTCGATCCTCCATTGAACTCCGACATCGCAGCGCTGGCGGGTTGGCTGCGCGGCCCGGTCCGCCGGCCGGAGAACGCCGCCGGTACCGGGACCGACGCCGCCGCGACGCTGGAGGCGGCCGTACAAGCGCCTGGGCAGGTAGCCACAGTGATCATGCCGGCCGATGTCTCTTGGAACGACGGGGGAATGCTCGGCGAACCCGTCATGCCTCGGTCGGCTCCGACCGTGACCGAGGACGTGATAACCCGGATCGCGGACGTGATCCGCGGCGGCGAGGCGACCGCGCTGATTATCGGTGGACCGGCGCTACGGGAGGCGGGATTATGCGCGGCCAGCCGCATCGCGGTTGCGAGTGGCGTGCGTGTCCTGCAGGAGCTCTACTCCAACAAAGTCGAACGCGGCGCGGGCCTGCCCGCGTTTCCCCGGCTCGGTTTCTACCCGGACCAGGTCTTCAAACAATTGGATGGGGTACGCCATGTGATCATCGCCGGCGCGAAAACCCCCGTCTCCTTCTTCGCCTACCCCGACCATCCGAGTTGCCTCGTCCCGCAGGACGCCCAAACCCACGCCCTCGCCGAGGTCGGCCAGGATGCCGTCGACGCGCTCGTTCGCCTTGCTAATCTCGTGGCGCCCGACACGGCCCCTCAGGTTACGGAGCCTCATCGCTCATTAATGCCCAGCGGGCCGCTCACTCTGCAGAACTGGTGCGATGTCGTGGCGATGTTGCTGCCCGACCACGCGATCGTCATTGACGAAACGGTCAGCTCAGGTAATGCTCTGGCGGCCGCCACCGCAGGCTCTGCCCGACATGACGTCCTCATGCAGACCGGCGGCGCGATGGGTCACGGCATGCCGCTGGCCGTCGGCGCCGCCGTCGCCGCACCCGACCGGCCGGTCGTAGCTCTGGAGGCCGACGGTTGCGCGATGTACACCGTCACCGCCCTCTGGACGCAGGCCCGCGAACAGTTGAACGTCACCACGATCATCCTCAACAACCAGGCCTACGCCATCCTGCGCCAGGAGTGGCAGTACTTTGGCAGTCGACCTCCCAGCGCCGGGGCGCCAGACAGCAACCCACTGCTGGACATGTCCAACCCCGCGATCGACTTCGTTAAGCTAGCCGAGGCATTCGGTGTTCCCGCCAGTCGCGCGAGCACCGCCGAGCAACTCGCCGAGCAGTTCTCCCGAGCGCTCGCAGAACCGGGACCTCATCTCATCGACGCCACGATGGCACCCGCCGCCTGACGTTGCACCGCTGTCATCCACCGAAGACAGCGCCAGACACCGCAACCGCGCTGGCCGCGGCTACGACTACGTCCTGCTGGACGGCACCCGGATCGAGACCGACCGGGTATCCACCCCTGGCCCGACACGCGGGTGGACCTGTGGTGGTCGGCCAAACACAACAACCACGGCGGCAACGTCCAGGTCCTGACAGCCCCCGCACGGCCGGCCGCTGTAGACCTCGCCGGTGCGCCCCGGCCGGGAACACGACACCACCTGCCTGCGCACCCACCCCGACCTGCTGGACCCTCACCGCCATCCGCGACGACCTGCGTACCCTGACCGACCTGGGCTACGAAGACGAAGCCGACACACTCGTCGTCGCCTTCAAGAAGCCCAAGAACGGCGAACTCACCGACCTCCAGCGACGTTCAACCGAACCCACAACCGGCTGCGCCGTCGGCGAACGCGGCAACAGCCTGCTCAAGACGGTCTTCAATGCACCCCGGAACGTCACCCTCTGCCCCTGGAAGATCGGCGACATCGTCGCCGCAGCCCTGGTGATCCTCCACATCGAGCACGACCGAACCACCTGAAACAGGCACTACACACAGTCGCAGACCGTTAGGGACGGTTGGATGCCGGGTTGAGACGCCGGTTCCATCGCCAAGGGCCTGGCGGCCTTGGCCGTGATCACCGGCGCTGGCGTACCAAGGAATTCACACCCCACATGTCGGCTTCGGCGTGCCGTCGACGCGTACGCCCGGTGACCCCGCGACGACGTTCGCGCGGGCCACCAGGCGTACGCGTCAGAGCACCACCTGCTTGCTCTGCGGCAGCGCGTCGACCAGGGACTGGGACACGTTGATCGTGTCGGAGATGACCTCGTGCGGGGTGTTGGCCATCCACTGCATTACCGAGATGTCCTCGAACCGGGGATGGCGGAACATCTCCAGGAACACCAGCGGCTCGTCGCCGGTGTTCTCGATGTAGTGCCCGTACGCGAACGGCACGTAGCCGACGTCACCGGCCTGGAAGTCGAACGTACGGGCGGCGGCTGACCCCGCGAACACACCCATCCTCCCCCGTCCGGAGATGTAGTACTGCCACTCGTCGGTCGTCGGGTGCCAGTGCAGCTCGCGCATCCCGCCCGGCTCCACCTCGACCAGAGCGGCTGCCGTGGTCGTCGAGGCGGCGAAGTTGGTCGAGTCGGCGATGCGTACCGTGCCGCCGCGGAAGTGCTGCGGGGCCTGCGCCAAGAGCCGGTGCTTGAAGCTGCGCGGCACGTCGCCGGTCGGGCTGACGATGCGGTCCATCGACAGCGGCGGCGGTACGGCGCTCTGGAAGATGTACTTCTCCTTCTGAGCCAGGTCGGCCATCTGCGCCATCGACCAGCCGAAGTTTTTCGCCAGCACCGACTTCGGGGTGTGCGCGAAGAAGTCGCTGAGCAGGAAGGTGTTGTTCTCCGAGAAGGTGCCGTCGTTGAAGACCAGCAGGAACTGCGCGCCGTCGGCGAGGGCCTGGATGTGGTGCGGGATGCCCTGCGGGAAGAACCACAGGTCGCCGGCCTGGACATCCTCGATGAAGTTACGCCCCTCGTGGTCCACCGCGCTGATCCGGGCCCTGCCGCTGAGCATGTAGGCCCACTCCGACTCCTGGTGCCAGTGGATCTCGCGGTACGCGCCTGGCTCCAGTCCGAATTGGACCCCGGCCAGTTGGGTGGCGATCGGCAGGTCCCGGATGGTGACCTCGCGGGTCCATCCGCCCTTCTCGACCCGCGTGTGCGCCTGGGAGAAGGAAAACTTGAGGTTGGGCACCAGCCGGCTGTCGGTGGTGGGCGGGACTAGCAGGTCGGGGTTCTGCCGCTCGAGCTCGACGTTGCGTCCGGAGATGGGCGCGCTGCCCTGGTCGCCGCGACGCGGCTCGGGATCGTTGTTAACCATCGGATCAACTCCTCACATTGGTCGAAACGGTGTCGGGTTGCCAGACGACGTACCGTCCGTCGTTGGGTCGGCCCAGCAGCGCGCGGACCGCCACCCGGCCGTGCTGCAGCGCGACCGCGCCGGGTATCGCTGCGGCGGTCGCGGCCAGCAGCAGCCGACTCCACCAGGGAATCTGGACGAATCCTCCGCCGGCGGCGAGCAGGGCCAGCGCGAGCAGCGTGAGCCGCAATCGGATCAGGCCCGGTGGCCTGACAGTTCGACATCGGACCCTGGTCGGCATGGCGAGCGGCGTCATACGGCCTCCATCGGTCGGGTGTTGCCGGTGGGCTCGGGAGGTCAGAGAAGGAGCAGTAGTGGCAGGGCGCAGCCGACCGCGGCGACGGCGCCGCCCGCGACCGTCGCCACGACGGTGGTGGCCCGGGAGTTGACCAGTGGACCCATCACCCGCCGGTCGCGGCAGAAGTAGACGAGCAGGAACAGGGCGATCGGCACGCCGAGGGAGATCAGCACCTGGCTGAGCACCAGCAGCATGGTCAGCGGTACACCGATCATCAGCGCCACGATGGCCGGAGCCATGGTGATCAGCCGGCGCAGCCGTACCGGGATCTGCCGGCTGAGGAAGCCCACCATCACCACGTCCCCGGCGAGCGTGCCCACGCCGCTGGAGGAAAGTCCGGAGGCGAGCAGTGTGAGGGCGAACATCAGCGCGGCGAAGCCACCTATCCGGGCGCCTAGTTCGACGTGTGCCTCCAGCAGGTCACCCGTCCAGCCGTCGGCAGTGGCACCGGCGAGGCCGACCCCCAGCGCGATCATCGAGACGTTGACCATGGTGGCCGCCCCGAGCGCGATGCCGCAGTCGAGCCGCAGCGCACGCCGGACCAGTGCCGGCGACCGCCAGGCCGAATCCGGCACGGCGCCCTCCCGCCGGGCGATGGCCGAATGCAGGTAGATGGCGTGCGGCATGACGGTGGCGCCGACGATGCCCATCGCGAGCAGGAGTGAGGCGGAGCCGTCGATGCGGGGCACGAAGCCGCCAAGCGCCTCGGTGGGCGACTGGTGTCCGGTGGTCACCAGGTTGTAGGCGACGCCGGCGCCGATCAGCAGCAGCGCCGCTGCGCTCATCAACTCGAAGGGGCGGCTGCGGCCTCGCCGCCGCATTTCGAGCATCAGCATCGCGGCCACCGCCGTGCACACCGCGGCCAGTGGCATCGGCATGCCGAACAGCAACCACATGCCGATCGCCGCCCCGACGAACTCGGCCAGGTCGGTCGCGAGGATGACCAGTTCGGCCTGCACCCACAGCAGCTTGTTGAGCCAGCGCGGAAGGCGTTCCCGGCTCAGCTGCGGCAGGCTCCGGCCGGTGGCCACGCCGAGCTTAGCCGCCTGGAACTGGACCAGGATCGCGATCAGGCTCGCCGCCACCACCACCCAGACGAGCAGGTAGCCGGTGGTGGCACCGGCGGTCAGGTTGGTGGCGATGTTGCCGGGATCGACGTACGCGATCGCCGCTACGAATCCCGGACCGAGCAAGGCCGTCATGGCGGGACGTCGGGTCGTTGACCTCGGCCGCAGGGTCGTGGTTGCCATGCTTCCGATGCTCGACCGAGCACCCGGGCCGTCACATCACGTGATCGCGCCAAACGCGCGTGCCCGATCCCGGACGGCCGGGACGTTGCGGCGCAAACGGCGACACCGCAGCGATCCGGCCGCCCGCCGAACCCCCCGTGGCTAGGCTCGGGGGCAGGACGCCATGCCACTACACAGGGTGAGCACGCGGGGGGAACGCCATTGTTCGATTCGCCCTTTTACGACGCCACATCGAGCCGACCGGCCGTCGCCGTAGCCCTTGAACAGACCCTGTTGCGCGTCGTGGCGGTGACCGACCGGCCCTGCCCGGTCTGGCTCATCCGGGCGATGACCGGAACCGACGACCTGGCGCTCGGCGCCGCCCTGGACAACGCGTTCGCCCGGGGGCTGCTCGCCGAGACGCCGAACGGCGTCAAGTTCGGCCCGGCGGCCCGCCCCACGCGAATCCTCGACTCCCTCTCCGCGTCGACGCGGGGCCTGCTGCACACGCGGGCAGCAGCCGTGCTGGCGGCCGCCGCCCCGACCGCCGCGGTACGCCACGCGACCGCCGCGCTCACCCTCACCGGCCGGGTCGATCCGGACCTGATCGACACCTTCGTGGCGTCCTGCGCGGTCCAACCCGCCGCCCTAGCCGACCTGCTGGTCGCCGCACTGGGTCGCGACACGGCCGACGGTGTTCCGCAACGGCGCCGCTGGCTGCTCGCCGCGGCGGACAGTCTCGTCCTGTCGGGGCGCGGACCGCAGGCACTCCGGGTGCTGGCGGCGGAGATCTCCATGGATCGGGGCGGTGGGGCGTACCGCAGCCAAATGCTCGGCCGTCTCGCCGGCATCTACGCCGGCCATCAACCGTCGACTGCCCTCGCCTGCCTGCGCGGCGCGCTGGCGCAGGAGCGACTGGACGCGGGAAGCCGGAGCACCCTGTTGGCGATGGTCGGCGCGCTCGCGGCCCGGCTGGGGCATCCCGACGCCGACGCGCTGCTGCGCGAGGCGGGCAGCGCCCACGCCGAGGAAGGCACGCCCGCCTCGGCAGTCCACCTGGCGCTCGGCCGTGCCGCGGCCCGCCTGTCAGTGGGCGACCTGCGGGGCGCCCGCGCCGTGCTGGCCACGCTGGATCCGGACGCGCCGGGAGCTCGGCGGGAGTCGGCGCTGATCCACGCTGAACGGATCTTCACCCAGCTCGGCCTCGGCCGGTACGACGACGCCCGTTCCGCTACCGGGCGGGCGTTGCACGAGGCGGCGCCGGCCGGCACCCCGCCGGCCGTCCTGATCACCGCCCTGGATTGCCTGCGCATGATTGCGGTGGGCGAGCTGCCCGAGGCGGCGGCCCTGGCCGGGACCACACTCAGCGTCCGCGCGCACGCGCTGAGCCAGGAGGTACGCGCACTGCTGATCGCGGTGCTCGCCGAGGTCCGCTACCGCCGGGGAGAACCGGAGGCTGCCCACGCCTGCCTGCGCGAATGCCTCACGACCGAGCACCAGTGGCCGGACAGTACGATCTGGACCCTCGCCAGCGGTGTCGCCGCCACCGACCTCACCCTGGCCGAGCAGGCACGCCTGCTCGCCGGCACGATCGCCGACCTGCACCGCTCGGTGCGCGCACTGCTTCCCGTGCCCCAGCTCGGACCCCGGCTGGTCCGCGCCGCCCTGGCCAGCGGTGATCCGCGCACCGCCGGCCAGATCGCCGCGCTGCTCGATCAGGTGGCGGTCCGCACTCCCATCCCGCTGTGGCGCGCGCTCGCCGATCAGGCACGCGGCCTGGTCGACCGGGACGCGGACGCGCTGCGGGCGGCGGTCGACGGGCTACGTACCACCGCCGCCCGGCCGGCCTTGGCCGATGCGCTGCTCGACCTCGCGCACAGCCCACACCCACGACGTTCTGAGGCCCGCGAGGCGGCGCGGGAAGCAGCCGGCCTGTACGGGCGGATCGGCGCCCTGGGCGACCAGCGGGCGGCCGAACACCGGGCCGCCGAGGTGGCCACCGCCCGGCGGGTACGGCGGCAACCGGCCCGCGGCCAGCTCCGGACCGGGCTCGACTCGCTCACGCCAGCGGAGGCGCGGGTGGCTGAGATGCTCGCCGCCGGCGCCACGAAACAGCAGGCGGCCGGAAGCCTGTTCGTCTCCTTCCACACGGTGGACACCCACCTCCGGTCGATCTACCACAAGCTCGGCATCCGCACCCGACTGCAACTGTTACGCGCCTGGGATCAGCACCGGAGATCGGACGGCTGAGCGGCGGCTGCGGTCGCCGGTCAAACCGGGTCGACGCTCATCGTGCACCCTGGTCCTGTCCGGCGACGAAGGCCGCCACCCGCTCGTACTTCCTCCTGGTCGTATGGCCGTCCCAGGCTGCCGGGTGGGCGGGCAGGTGCCAGGACGCCTACCGGTGGGGCAGGTCGAGGTAGACGACGGCCGAGATCTCTCGTCTCGCTGCCAGCGCCCGGTCTCTCACTTGATGTAAGTGGGTGTCTCACCTGATGTCACAGGGGGGCCACT
>NZ_JBEYSG010000038.1:1773-5164 GCF_040642635.1 Micromonospora sp. NPDC047793
CGCGCTGTGGGTTGTGGGTTGGTTGTTTGTTGAGAATTGCACAGTGGACGCGAGCATCTTTGTGGTCAAGTTGTCAAGGGCGAACGGTGAATGCCTTGGCACCAGGAGCCGATGAAGGACGTGGGAGGCCGCGATAGGCCTGGGGGAGCTGTCAACCGAGCTGTGATCCCAGGGTGTCCGAATGGGGTAACCCGGCATCAGTCATGTGATGTCACCTGCACCTGAACTCATAGGGTGTGTGGAGGGAACGCGGGGAAGTGAAACATCTCAGTACCCGTAGGAAGAGAAAACAAATAGTGATTCCGTGAGTAGTGGCGAGCGAAAGCGGATTTAGGCTAAACCGGTTGCGTGTGATACCTGTCAGGGGTTGCGTGGTCGGGGTTGTGGGACTCTGTGTGGTGAGCTGACACTCATCGAAGAAGTTACAAAACCAGTTGTTAGTCGAATGGTCTGGAATGGCCGACCGTAGACGGTGAAAGTCCGGTAGGTGAAAGCAGCTGGTCTTCTATGGATGTTCCCGAGTAGCGGCGGACTCCTGAAATCTGCCGTGAATCTGCCAGGACCACCTGGTAAGCCTGAATACTTCCTGGTGACCGATAGCGGACGAGTACCGTGAGGGAATGGTGAAAAGTACCCCGGGAGGGGAGTGAAATAGTACCTGAAACCGTTCGCCTACAATCCGTCGGAGCCTTGAGGGGTGACGGCGTGCCTTTTGAAGAATGAGCCTGCGAGTTAGTGGCATGTGGCGAGGTTAACCCGTGTGGGGGAGCCGTAGCGAAAGCGAGTCTGAAGAGGGCGTTTGAGTCGCATGTTCTAGACCCGAAGCGGAGTGATCTAGCCATGGGCAGGCTGAAGCGCGGGTAAGACCGTGTGGAGGGCCGAACCCACCAACGTTGAAAAGTTGGGGGATGACCTGTGGTTAGGGGTGAAAGGCCAATCAAACTCCGTGATAGCTGGTTCTCCCCGAAATGCATTTAGGTGCAGCGTCGCGTGTTTCTTGCCGGAGGTAGAGCACTGGATGGTCTAGGGGGCCCACAAGCTTACCGAAATCAGCCAAACTCCGAATGCCGGTAAGTGAGAGCGCGGCAGTGAGACTGCGGGGGATAAGCTTCGTAGTCGAGAGGGAAACAGCCCAGATCACCAGCTAAGGCCCCTAAGCGTGTGCTAAGTGGAAAAGGATGTGGGGTCGCACAGACAACCAGGAGGTTGGCTTAGAAGCAGCCACCCTTTAAAGAGTGCGTAATAGCTCACTGGTCAAGTGGTTCCGCGCCGACAATGTAGCGGGGCTCAAGTACACCGCCGAAGCTGTGGCATTCACACGTGTGCTTCGCAGGATTCTTTCGGGTTTCTTGTGCAGGTGTGTGGATGGGTAGGGGAGCGTCGTGCCGGGGGTGAAGCAGCCGAGTGATCGAGTTGTGGACGCGGCACGAGTGAGAATGCAGGCATGAGTAGCGAAAGAAGGGTGAGAAACCCTTCCGCCGGATGACCAAGGGTTCCAGGGCCAGGTTAATCCGCCCTGGGTGAGTCGGGACCTAAGGCGAGGCCGAGAGGCGTAGTCGATGGACAACGGGTTGATATTCCCGTACCCGCGAAAGAGCGTCCCTGATGAACCTCGTTGTGCTAACCACCCAAACTGTTTGAGACCTTCGGGTTGATGATGGGGAGCGTGGGAACCTGGCGGGTAGTAGTCAAGCGATGGGGTGACGCAGGAAGGTAGCTGAGCCCGGCCGGTGGTTGTGCCGGGGTAAGCGTGTAGGCCGTGCCATAGGCAAATCCGTGGCGCATGTAGGCTGAGACGTGATGCCGAGCCGATTCAGGTGAAGTCAGTGATCCTATGCTGCCGAGAAAAGCCTCTAGCGAGTTCTTAGCGGCCCGTACCCCAAACCGACACAGGTGGTCAGGTAGAGAATACCGAGGCGATCGGGCGAACTGTGGTTAAGGAACTCGGCAAATTGCCCCCGTAACTTAGGGAGAAGGGGGGCCGGAGACGTGAAGCCCCGCGCGGGTGGAGCGTTGTATGGCCGCAGAGAGCAGGGGGAAGCGACTGTTTACTAAAAACACAGGTCCATGCGAAGAAGTAATTCGATGTATATGGACTGACGCCTGCCCGGTGCTGGAACGTTAAGGGGACCTGTTAGCTCTTCGGGGCGAAGCGGAGAACTTAAGCGCCAGTAAACGGCGGTGGTAACTATAACCATCCTAAGGTAGCGAAATTCCTTGTCGGGTAAGTTCCGACCTGCACGAATGGCGTAACGACTTCCCCACTGTCTCAACCACAGGCCCGGCGAAATTGCAGTACGAGTAAAGATGCTCGTTACGCGCGGCAGGACGGAAAGACCCCGGGACCTTTACTATAGCTTGACATTGGTATCTGAGTTAGCTTGTGTAGGATAGGTGGGAGCCGGTGAACCTCATACGCCAGTATGGGGGGAGGCAATCTTGAAATACCACTCTGGTTGATTCGGGTATCTAACTTCGGACCGTTATCCGGTTCAGGGACAGTGTCTGGTGGGTAGTTTAACTGGGGCGGTTGCCTCCTAAAAGGTAACGGAGGCGCCCAAAGGTTCCCTCAGCCTGGTTGGCAATCAGGTGTTGAGTGCAAGTACACAAGGGAGCTTGACTGTGAGACTGACGGGTCGAGCAGGGACGAAAGTCGGGACTAGTGATCCGGCACTTGCGTGTGGAAGCGGTGTCGCTCAACGGATAAAAGGTACCCCGGGGATAACAGGCTGATCTTCCCCAAGAGTCCATATCGACGGGATGGTTTGGCACCTCGATGTCGGCTCGTCGCATCCTGGGGCTGTAGCAGGTCCCAAGGGTTGGGCTGTTCGCCCATTAAAGCGGTACGCGAGCTGGGTTTAGAACGTCGTGAGACAGTTCGGTCCCTATCCGCCGTGCGCGTAGGATACTTGAGAAGGGCTGTCCCTAGTACGAGAGGACCGGGACGGACGAACCTCTGGTGTGCCAGTTGTCCCGCCAGGGGCACGGCTGGTTAGCTACGTTCGGAAGGGATAACCGCTGAAAGCATCTAAGCGGGAAGCTCGCTTCAAGATGAGGTATCCCACCCACCTTTGGTGGGGTAAGGCCCCCAGCTAGACGACTGGGTTGATAGGCCGGAAATGTAAGCCCGGTAACGGGTTCAGTTGACCGGTACTAATAGGCCGAGGACTTGACTATCAAAGTTGCTACGCGTCCACTGTGTAACTCACAACAAACAAACACACCCCGACACGTTGGTGTTGGTGCGGATTGTGTTTGACATGTTGATAAGGTTACGGCGGTCATGGCGGAGGGGAAACGCCCGGTTACATTCCGAACCCGGAAGCTAAGCCCTCCAGCGCCGATGGTACTGCACCCGGGAGGGTGTGGGAGAGTAGGACACCGCCGGACA
>NZ_JBEYSG010000039.1:0-1331 GCF_040642635.1 Micromonospora sp. NPDC047793
TGAGTTCCCCCCGCTTTGATGGAGCGGTGGTTACCTGCTGCCGGCTGGCGCAGGGGTGGCGATTGGTGGCTCGGCTGGCTCGGTATGGCGGCTGTGCCAGGCGGCCTCGTATTCGTTCGGGCTGAGGTAGCTCAGTTCCTTCTGGATGCGGCGTGTGTTGTACCAGCCGTCGATGTAGGCGAAGATCGCGTTCTCGGCCTCGTCGCGCGTCCGCCAGGACGTGCGGTAGACAAGTTCGATCTTCAGCGTGGACCAGAAGTTCTCCATCAGGGCGTTGTCGTACGAGTCGCCGACGGAGCCCATCGAGGGCAGGATCCCGTTGTCCTGCAAGCGTTCCGCGAAGCGGAACGACGTGTAGTTCGACCCGCGGTCGCTGTGGTGGATCAACTGGCCGTCGCGGACGTCGCGCGACCAGATGCCGTATTCGAGGGCGGCGAGGATCAGGTCGGTGTCGCAGCGGTCAGACGTCTTCCACCCGACGATCCGGCGGGAAAACGCGTCGCGGACCGCAGCCAACCAGAACACGCCCTCACCGCACGGGATGCGGGTGGCGTCGGCGACCCAGAGCCGGTTCGGCCCGTCGGCGGTGAACTGCCGGTTGACCAGATCCGGCGCCGACGTGTGCCGGGGATCCTGCCTCGTGGAGCCGCCACGCCACCCTCGACGCAGGAACGCTCCCTGCCAGCCCTGCTCGGCCATCAACCGCTCGACGCGCTTGCGGCCCACGCCGATGCCGTCACGGCGCAGCTGACGGTGGACCCGGTCCGCGCCGTAGGTGCGCCCGGACGTCTCCCAGATCTCGTGGATGTTGGAGATCAGCCCCAGGTCAACCACGTCCCGGTCGCAGGGCTGCTCGACCTGCTTGACCCACGCGTAGTAGGTCGAGGCGCCGATGTTCAGGACCCGTAGCAGGAGCGCGACCGCGAACTGGTCACGGTGTTCGTGGATGAACCTCATGACCGTCGCCGGGTCGGGTCGAGCTCCGCCGCGAAATACGCGCTCGCAGCCTTCAGGATCTCGTTCGCCCGCCGCAACTCGGCAACTTCCCTACGCAGCCGGCGGTTCTCCTCCGCCATTTCGCTGGTCGGCCGGTCGTGACGCTCACCCGTGTCTGCCTCGGCCTGGCGGATCCAGTTCCTGAGCGCCTCGTGATGAACACCGAGCTGCTCGGCCAGACGCCGGATCACCGGCTTCGGGTCCGACTCGCGATACAGGCGCACAGCGCGCTGACGTAGCTCATCGGGGTACTTCTTCGGTGCTGCCACGGACGACTTCCTCCCCACGGCCATCAGACCATGATCAAGAAGCTCCATGAAAGCGGGGGTGGCTCA
>NZ_JBEYSG010000040.1:0-1329 GCF_040642635.1 Micromonospora sp. NPDC047793
TGAGGTTCCCCCGGTAGCTCGGAGGCTTTCGATCATGCTCTGATGGAGCTGAAGGGAGTCATCCGTGGCAGCACCGAAGAAGTACCCCGATGAGCTGCGTGAACGTGCGGTGCGGTTGTATCGGGAGTCGGACCCGAAGCCCGTGATCCGCCAGCTGGCCCGCCAGCTTGGGGTGCATCACGAAGCGTTGCGCAACTGGATCCGCCAGGACGAGGCCGACCGTGGCCTGCGGGGCGACCGGCCGACGACCTCGGAGGTGGAGGAGCTGCGCCGGTTGCGGCGGGAGAACGCCGAGCTGAAGCGGGCCAACGAGATCCTGAAGGCCGCGTCGGCTTTTTTCGCCTCGGAACTCGACCCGACCCGGCGACGGTCGTGACGCTCGTTGACGAGCTACGCGATCGCTTCGGGGTCGAGCCTGTCCTCCGGGTCCTCAACGTCGCCGTCTCCACCTACTACGGCTGGCTCACCCAGGCCGCCGACCCGTCCGCTCGGCGACGCGAGGACGCGGAACTGGCCGTGGAGATCGCCGAGATCCACCACGTATCCGGCGGCACCTACGGCAGCCCGAGAGTGCACGCGATGCTGCGCCGCCAAGGCCGCCAGGTGGGTCGCAAGCGGGTCGAGCGGTTGATGCGTGACGCCGGCCTGCAAGGCGCGTTCCTGCGCAAGAAGTGGCGCATCCCGTCCACCCGGTCGAACCCGAAGGCGACACCCGCTCCGGACCTGGTCAACCGGCAGTTCACCGCTGCGGCGCCCAACCGGCTGTGGGTCGCCGACGCCACCCGCATCCCCTGCGGGCAGGGCGTGTTCTGGCTCGCCGCGGTGCGAGACGTGTTCTCCAACCGCATCGTGGGCTGGCGCTGCTCCGACCGCTGCGACACCGACCTGATCCTCGGCGCACTCGAATACGGCATCTGGTCCCGCGACGTCCGCGACGGCCAACTGATCCACCACTCCGACCACGGATCGAACTACACGTCGTTCCGCTTCGCCCAACGCCTGGCCGACAACGGCATCCTGCCCTCAATGGGCTCGGTCGGCGACTCGTTCGACAACGCCCTGATGGAGAACTTCTGGTCGACGCTGAAGATCGAACTGGTCTACCGCAACTCCTGGCGGACCCGCGACGAAGCCGAGAACGCGATCTTCACCTACATCGACGGCTGGTACAACACCCGCCGCATCCAGAAAGACCTCGGCTGGCGATCCCCAGACGAGTACGAAACCGCCTGGCACACCCACCAGGCCCGACCCGACGAGACGACTATCGTTCAGCCTGAGCCCACCGGCGCCAGGTAACCAACCCTCCGGCAAACCGGGGGAACCTCA